>NZ_JBITLO010000015.1:0-296724 GCF_044465345.1 Nonomuraea sp. NPDC049684
TGGGCCAGGACGACCAGGCGGGGGGCGGCGCTGTCGTCCACGCGCGACAGGCGGGCCTTGGCGGCGGCGGTGGCCTTGCCGGCGCTGACGGTGGCCTTGGTGGCGACGTCACGCGTGGTGGGGCCGGTGGCCGAGACGGTGTCGCGGACGTGCCCGGCGGCGTCGGTGACCACGACGGCGTCGCCGCCGATCATGGGCAGGCCCTTGTAGGTGCGCTCGTAGGCGACGTAGAACATGTCGCCGGCGCCGGGGGTGACCCTGGTGCGGCTGTAGGCCTCGTCGGGGCCTCTGCTGAGGTTGTCGAGCTGGCTGGAGACCGCCCTGTCGGCGACCGCTGCGGCGAGGGAGGCGGGGTCTGCCGCCGTTCGCGCGGTGCTGCCGGGGTCTTGTGCGGGGGTGGCTCCGGGCGGGGCGGCGCTCGCGGGCAGAGTCAGGGATGCTGCTGTGGCCAGGCCGGCGACCGCGGCGAGTAAGGCTTTGCGTTTCACGCTGTGGTGCTCCTTTCGGCGGGCTCCCTCCGGCCGTTGCCGTCTTGTGGGCGTGCGCGGGCCGCCGCGCGGTCAGGGGTGTCCTGGGTCGCGGGGCGTGAGGGGGGATGTGGGGGGTGATAAAGGGTGACGGATACAGCAAGTGGACCGTTTCGCCTTGTTGCCGCCAGACGCTAAGCGCTGGTTGACTGCGCGAAAATACGTATGTTCATCGGTAGGCATACCGACATTTCTGTTACCGCTGGTCACACCCATCCACGTGCGAGAATCGGCCGTCATGCCGGACAATCGGGCAGGGAAAGTCCGGCATTCCGGGCCCACTGAAGGGCGGGATCGGCCGGCGGCGACCGGCTCGGCGACGGCCGATGAGGGCGGCGGCGTCACCGCCATCCGGCGCGACCGGAACCTGCGCCCGCGTCCCCGTGACCCCCGTCTCACTCACACCGGACGGAAACGTCACGCCCGGGATGCATGCGGCACGGCCCGGACGCTCACTGCGGTTCCGGGGCGAGACAGCTTTCGCTCTCGTGGACCTGGTCCTTCGGCGGCGGCTCGACGGACACGTCGCTGCCCCAGTCGGTGAAGTCGATCTCGGTCACGACGCTCCTGGGCACGCCCTCCGCGGCCAAGGGGTTGCCCCTGACGAGACGGACCCGGCGGGGCAGCCGGTCCGGCCCGACCCACAACTGCCACGAGACCCGCGACGAGTGGTGGAGATCCCGCAGCTGTGCCGCCATGGCGGGGTCGCCGCCCTGGGCCGGGCCGCCGCTGAACTCGGTCTGGGCGGCACTTCCGGAATGGACGACGGTGGCGACCTCGTCGATGACCCCGCCGGAGGAGGGGGCGGGCGCCGCGAGCCTGCCCAGCACCTCGGGCGACAGGACCGCCCGCGCGTCGAGGATCCCGGCCAGGCGCTCCGCCGCCCCGCATTCGGGGCTGCTGTGGTGCAGCCAGCTCTTGCCGGCGGGGACGTCCTTGCGGTCGGCGCGCTGCTCGTAGGTGTCGGAGCCGCCGATGGAGATCGCCCTGGTCGTCATGCCGGACAGGTCGTCCGGGACGAGGTTCTTCAGGTCTTCGGGGACGTCGGTCCAGTGGAAGGTCGTGGTCAGGTCGGAGGCGGCCGTACCGAGGCGCACGATTCCGGTGGTCCGGCTCTCGCTGTACTCGCCGACGCCGACCGGCGCCATGAGGTCGTCCGCCGTGCGGGGCGCCGTCGCGTCCGGTCCGCCGCACCCGGCCGTCAGGGTGAGCGCGAGCAGGGCCGGCGCGATCCTCGATAAGCGCATCGGATGATCATAGGGCGAGGCAACCTGACCGCGCCGACACCGCGTCAGTACGTGTGTGCCAGACAGGAAGCTCTTTGACAACTTCGTGGCCTCGCGCTCCGACCGGCTGCTGCGGACGGCGTACCTGCTGACCCGCGACTGGGGAACGGCCGAGGACCTGCTCCAGGAGTGCCTGGCCAAGGCGTGGTTCGCCTGGCCGCGCATCGAGGAGCCCGAGGCGTACGTACGGCGGGCGCTCGTGACGACCTGCACCTCGTGGTGGCGGCGGCGATGGCGCGGCGAGGTGCCGAGCGGCACGCTGCCCGAGGAGGGGAGGCCCGACGCCGAGCGGTCGGGGCGGGAGGAGCTGTGGGAGGCGGTGGGACGGCTGCCCGTCAGGCAGCGCGCGGTGATCGTGCTGCGCTTCTACGAGGACCTGCCGGTGCAGGAGGTGGCCAGGATCCTCGGCTGCCATGAGGGCACGGTCAAGAGCCAGACCGCTAAGGCGCTGGCCAAGCTGCGCGTGGACGAGTCGATCGTGAAGGAGTGCCGATGAGCGTGCAGGACCTGCGTGAGATGTTGCGGGAGCGGGCCGAGGGGCCCGCGCCGGCGATCCCGGACCGCCACGAGCTCGTCCGCCGCCGCGTGCGGCGCACCTGGCGGCGCAGGGTCCTGGCGTCCGCCGCCGCGACGGTGGCCGCGGGCGCGGCCGTGCTGTCCCTGCTTCCCGGGGGCGCCGTGACGCGGCACGAGCCCGCCACCTCGGCGTCCGCCGTGGCCCCCGCCCGGGAGCTGCCGGAACGGTTCACCGCCCGCGACGGCACCGGCTACCGGCGGCTGGCCACGGCGACGATCAGGACGGACGGCGCCAGGAAGACGTCGGTCACGATCCCGGTCACCGGCAGGCCGCTGGACGTGGCCGCGCTGTGCGACGGCTCGTTCGGCGCCACGGCGCCGAGGATCTCCGTGGCGGGCCGCGCCGCCGGCGCCTGGCCGTCCTTCTCCCCCTGCCCGAAAGGCATGGAGCTGGTCCCGTTGACGGTGCCTGCGGGGGCCGGACAGGTCACGGTGACGTTCGACACGACCACCAGGGGCGGGGGGTGCAGCCGGACGAAGAAGGGGGCGCCGTGCGTGACCCCCGAGCCCGTCAAGGCGGTCTGGAGCCTGGCCGTCTACGAGTGGACCCCTCCCGCGCGGCCGGTCGATCCGGAACCGCTCAGAGCCTTCCCCGAGCGGCTGGCGAGCTGGGAGCTGGCCGGCGCGACGCGGGACCGGGTCTGGCCGCAGGACGCGACGGCCACCGTCACGGTCCGGGGCGACGGCGGCAGGGTCGGCATCGAGGCGCTCTGCGCCGGTGACCTGGCCGGGCGGATGTGGTTCACCTACCGGGTCGAGGGCGGCGAGGTGGGGACGGCCACCTGCGCCCAGTGGACGAGCGGCCCCTATCCGATGGCGCTGACCGAGCTGGCCGTGCCGCAGGGCAGGCGGGTCACCGTCACCGTCGGGGCCGGCATCTGGGGCCAGGACGCCAACCGCCCGGTCCGCTGGGCCATGGCCGTCTACCGCAAGCGCCCCTGATCGCCGCCCCGCGGGGCCGGTGGCCGGGCGGCCTCCGCCTGATGTGCGAGGGACGGACGACGCGGCCAGGTCAGCCTGCTGGCGGCGGGCGGCAGGGGGCCGTCGCGGGCGATCAGCTCGGCGAGGGTGCCGCCGTCGACCAGTTCCATGACGATCCACGGCGCCTGGTCCTCGATCACCACGTCGTGGACGGTGACGATGTGCGGATGGGAGCGCAGCCGGGCGGCGTTGCGCGCCTCCCGCTCGGCGCGGCGCAGCCGCTGCGCGTGCTCCTCCTCGGAGGTGGCCGACGGGAGCCAGACCTCCTTCACCGCCACGGACACGTCGAGCGACTCGTCGTGCGCCTTCCAGACCCGTCCGAAGCCTCCGCCGCCCAGAACGGACTCCAGCCGGTACCGTCCGCCGATCACACGTCCTGGTCGTGTCCGCGCGGCCACCATGCTCCCTCGTCGGTGATCAAGTTGTGGCAGCCTATCCACGCGTGCTTGCGCGTATCTGCCGAATGTCCAAATTCGTGATGCATGTGTGGGCTCCGGGAGCGGCGGGGCGCTGCGCCGGTCCGGTGCCGAGGGTCGCTGGGCTGGCTATCCTGTGGCAGGTCGAGCCGGGCACGGCTCCCCCACCACGAGCCCACCGGAAGGCGACGACCGACCGTGACAGCCATTCAGCGCCGCAGCGCCCGGCCGGGTGCGACGGTGGCGGCGCACGCGGTTCTGTCGCTTCTGACGTCGATCGTCCTGGTGGGCGCCGGGTACCTGGGCGCGGCGTGGTGGCAGGTCCTGGCCGCGGCGGGCGCGGCCGTCCTGCTCCATGCGGGGGCGTCGGCGGCCGCCCGGCGGCCGTGGGCGGGGTACGCGGCCGGTGCGCTGGCCATGCTCGTCCTGGTGCTGACGCCGTTCCCGGGGTGGTCGCTGAGGCTGCTGCCCTCGGCGGTGTGCTTCCCCTTCGCGTTGTGGCGGCTGACCGGCCTGGTCCCGGTCAGGGCCTCGGCATCGGCGTTGGCGGTCGCGGCGCTCGGGATCGTCGTGACCGAGCTGGTGGAGTGGGCACGGCTGCCCGCCGACCCGGTGTGGACCCGCCTGCTGGAGGGCGGGCTGCTGATGGCCGTGGTCGGCGGCGTGTGGCTGGCGGCCCTGCTGGCACGGCGCAGGCAGGAGGCCGCCCGGCGGGCCGAGGGCGAACGGCTGGCCGCGGCCGTCGCCGGCGAACGGGCCGGCATCCGCCGCGACCTGCACGACGTGATCGCCCACACGGTGACCGTCATGGTCGCGCGGATCGAGGCGGCGGCGGTGACGACGGCGGACGCGGCGACCCGGCGCGAACTGGGCGACATCGCCGAGGCCGGCCGGGACGCCCACCAGGGCCTGCGCGCGATGCTGGCCACCTTGGGCCCGACGCCCCCGGCGGGCCCGGCGGGCCCGGCGGGCCCGGCTGCCGGGGGCGCGGCCTCCGTGGCACAACGCGCCGGATCCCGGCCCGGCCAGGTCCCGATCTCGCTCGACGTGCTGCCCGGCCTGGTGGCCTCGGCGGCGAGCCCGCTGCACGCGGTGACGTTCGCCGAGGCGGGTGAGCGGCGGCCGCTGAGCCTCAGCGCCGAGGTCGCGGCGGTGCGGACCGTGCAGGAGGGCGTCACCAACGCGCTGCGCCACCTGCAACCGCCGGTCGCGGTGCGCGTCGGCCTGCGCTGGAGTCCGGCCGAGCTGGTGGTGGAGGTCCGCGACGACGGCGGCAGCGCGCTTCGCGGACCCCGCGGCCAGGGGACCGGCCTGATGGGGATCGAGGAACGGGTGCGCACCGCGGGCGGCACGCTGTCGATCGAGGACGGGGACGACGGGTGGGCGCTGCGGGCGCGGCTGCCCACGAAGGAGGGGGCATGAACGCGATCCAGGTCATGCTCGTCGACGACCAGGAGCTGCTGCGGGCCTCGCTGCGCACGGTCCTGTCGGCCGACGAGCGCATCGAGGTCACCCACGACGTGGCCGACGGCGGCCAGGCGATCGAGGTCGTCCGGCGGCACCGCCTCGACGTGGTGCTGATGGACGTCCGCATGCCGCGCCTGGACGGCGTCGCGGCCACGGCGGAGATCGTGCGGATCGCTCCGGCGACCCGGGTGCTCATGCTGACGACGTTCGACGACGACGAGCTGGTCGTGGCGGCCGTCCGGGCCGGCGCGAGCGGCTACCTGACCAAGGACGTGCGGCCCGCGGCTCTGGCCCAGGCGGTGTGCGACGTCGCGTCCGGCACGGCGGCGCTGGCCCCGGGGGTGGCCGCGACGATCCTGAGCCTCCTGCGGCAGACGCCGACGCGCAGGACGGCGGCCCTTTCCGGCCTCACCCCGCGCGAGGTCGAGGTCTTCGGCCTGCTGGCCCGCGGCAGGTCCAACGCCGAGATCCGCGCGGAGCTGGTGCTGAGCGAGAACACGGTGAAGTCGCACGTCCGGGCCGTCCTGCACAAGCTGGGCCTGCGCGACCGCGTGCACGCGGTGATCCACGCCTACGAGAACGGGCTCGTGGGCCGCGACGAGCTGCCGCGCTGAGACCCGTTCCCTTCGGCCGCCGCCTGCGCCGTGACGGCAGGAGCGCCGCGCGCCGTTTAGGCCCGGTATCCGATGTGGCGCAGCAGAGCCCGCAGCCGGTGCTCGATCTGGGCGGCGCTCACCTCGCCGGTGTGCTGGAGCAGGACGGATCCGATCGAGCTGGCCAGGATGTCCTGGACGACGCCCGGGTCGGTGCCCTCCGGAAGGCGCCCGGCCTCGACGGCCTGCTGCGCGACCCGGGCCACGGCCTCCAGCCGTGGCCGCAGGTAGCGCTCGCGGTAGGCGGTCACGAGCTTGGGGTGGTCGACCGAGGCGCCGATGACGCGGGCCATCAGCGCGCGGAAGCGGGGACGGCTGAGCAGCTCGGCGACGGAGGAGACCAGTTCGTCGATCGACTGCCCGGCCGGGGCGGCGTCGATGTCCGGGGCGCGGGCGTGCTCCAAGGCGGCCATCAGGAGGTCCTCCTTGGCCCGCCAGCGCCGGTAGACGGTCAGTTTCGCCACGCCGGCGCGCTGGGCGACCGCTTCCATGCTGGTGCCCGCCGCGCCGCGTTCGATCAGCAGGTCCAGCGCCGCCTCCAGGATGGCGGCGTCGTGCTCCGGATCGCGGGGACGGCCGTGGCGTTCTACGCCGGCCACAGCACCTGGTTCAGCCATGTGGCCAGTCTGTCGGGTGCCGGATGGTGACGCCAACCGATGTGCCCGTCGGGGCGAATCAGCGTCACGTCGGGCGAGCCGGGCTGCATCGGCGTGAGCGCGACGATCAGGTCGGCGCCCAGGTGCGCGGCGGCGGCCTCGGCGTGGCGGGCGGCGGCGTGCCGGTCGCCGGCGAGCACGACCCACCGTCCGCCGACGGCGGCGTGCAGGGTGGTGCCGCCGCCGTCGGGACGCCGGCAGGCGAGGTCGGGCATGCGGTCGCCGGGACGCAGTCCGGGCATCCACCGGCGCTCGGCGGCGGCCAGCGGTCCCCCTCGGTAGCTGATGCCGAGCTGGGAGGCGGCCAGCCACAGCCGGCGCTGCACGGCGGGCAGCCGGACGACCGGCAGGACGACGTGGTCGCGCAGCAGGCGTTTCCAGGGGGCGCCGGGCAGCATGACGCCCACGGCGGTGCTGGTGGCGCGCAGGACCTTGCGGGCCAGCGGCCGGCGTTCGCCTTCGTAGGTGTCCAGCAGCCGCCGGTCGGCGCGGCCGCGGGCGACCAGCACCAGCTTCCAGGCCAGGTTCTCCGCGTCGCCCAGCCCGGTGTTCTGTCCCTGGCCGCCGGTGGGGCTCTGGATGTGCGCGGCGTCGCCGGCCAGCAGGATCCGGCCGCGCCGGTAGGCCTCGGCCAGCCGGCGGTGGATGCGGAACTCCGAGGCCCAGCGCACGTCGCTGACCGTGTCGAGGCCGATCCCGCTGCGGCGGGCGAACTCGCTCAGCACCCGCTGGCCGATCTCGCGTTCGGACAGCCGGTCGGGCAGCTGCGGCGGCGGTTCGGTGAACACCCGCCAGGTGTCGTCGGGCAGCGCGGTGACCGACACCATGTGACCGGCCTGCATCCAGGTCGTGCTGCCGTTCCTGTCCAGCGGCCACGTGGCCCGCACGTCGGCCATCAGCAGGCGTTCGAGGAGCGTGCGGCCGGGGAAGCCGATGCCGGCGAGCCTGCGCACGGTGCTGTGCGCGCCGTCGCAGCCGACCAGCCAGTGGGTCTCGATGCGGCGCTCGGCGCCGCCGGCCGCGCGGACGGCGGCGGTGACGCCGTCGGCGTCCTGCCGGGCCGCGACCAGGCGGGTGTCCCACTCCACCTGGCCGCCCAGTTCGGCCAGACGTCGCCGCAGCGTGCCCTCGACCTCGGCCTGCGAGATGAGCAGTGCCTGTTTCGGCCGGCCGGCGACGGACTGGCCGACGTGCAGGCGCAGCACGGTGCGCCTGCCCTCGTTGTAGGACATGGTGAGCGAGGGCCGGGAGCGCTGGGGCAGGTCGCCGAGCGCGCCGATGCGTTCCAGGACCTCCGTGCCGCGTGGTTGCAGGCCGAGGGCGCGGGAGGTGGTGGCGGGGGCGGGGGCGGCGTCGATGACGCGGACGGGGATGTCGTGCAGGGCCAGGTGGACGGCCAGGGCCAGCCCGGTGGGGCCGGCGCCCGCGATGAGCACGGTGTCAGTCACTTAGTAAACGATACGGTACCGATTACTAAGTCGGGAAGGGGGTTCGGAGGCAAGGACCCGCAGCGTGCGCCTTCCTCCTGCCGGTGAGCCCCGGCGGCCGGTGCCCGGCCCTCGTCACGGGCACCGGCCAGGGGGTTTCCTTATGGAAGGTCCCCCGCGTCCTCGACGATGCCGGCCGACACCCGGGCCCTGGAGGTGATCACTTCCCCCTCGGGCAACCCGCTGTAGTACGGGTCGGGCGACTTGGCGCCGCCGACGTAGACGCGGCGTGCCCCGAGCAGGTCGAAGGTGTCCGGGTCGATGATGACCTCCTGGCGGACCCCGTCGTCGTCGCGCGTGTAGATCGCCACGCCCGGCCGGCCCAGCAGGTCGCGCACCGTCTCCACGCCGACGTCGTCCAGCCGGGACAGCACGGTGTAGAGGGCGGCCCGCAGGCGCGCCCCCGGCGCGCCCTCCTCCAGGATGCTCAGGATCTGGTGGGACACCGCCCGCGCCTGCGGCATGGAGATCTCCCGCGTGTCCTCCCTCAGGCGTTCGGCCAGGGCGGACGGCTCCAGCGGCAGCGAGCGCAGATAGGCGGGGTCGAACCGCAGACGGGGGTCCGCGCCGCCCCGGCGCCGCTGGATCGTGCCGCTGCTCCCGTCCCGCATGGCCCGCTCCTCGCCGTCCCCCCGCGTCCACCGCTCGACGGTCTCGCGCGAGCGGGTCCTGCCCGCGCCGGCTGGTCGCGCGGTGGCCTTGGCCGGCAGCCTGGGCGAGGTGTAGGTGTCCCATTTGACGTAGACCCACTGGTCGGCTCGCGGGTAGACGTCCGGCCGGCCGGCCGCCGCCGCCGTCGCGCGCTTGGCCAGGGTCTCCGCGTTGGCCACCGGCAGCCACGCCGGGGCGCCCGCGGCCGGCGTCCCCCGGTCGTCCGTGCCCAGGCTCTGCACCACCGTGACGCCCGCCGCGATCGTGGCGCCGAACGCGCCCACGGCCGCCACGCGCAGCACCATGCGCCGCACCCGGCGGGCCGGCGGCTCCGGGGCCAGCGCGGCCATCATCCGCCGCCGGGCGTGCTCCAGATCGCCCGCTCGGCTCTGCCGCACCTCGGAACGCAGGTCGCGGACCATGTCCAGATCGTTCATCAGACCTCCTCGATCACGTCGGTGGGGTTGCTGCCGCCCAGCGCGCGGGCGATCTTGCGGCGGGCGCGGGACAGCCGGGACCGCACCGTGCCGATGGGCACGTCCAGCGCCTGCGCCGTCTCCTCGTAGCTGAGGTCGCCCCAGGAGATCAGCAGCAGGACGTCGCGCTCGCCCTTGCCCAGCTCGGCCAGGGCGGCCGCGAGCTCCCTGCGGGTCTGCGAGGCGGAGAGGCGGGCGACCACCCGCTCGTCGAAGGCCACCGCCACGGGGTCCTCCCCGGTCCGGGCGAGCGCGCGGTATCCGCGGGTCTCCGCCCGCCGGTGGGTGCCGATGATGTTCGTGGCGATGCCGTACAGCCACGGCAGGGCGTCCTGACGATCCAGGGCGTACGTGTGCCGCTTCTCGAACGCCCTGGTGAACGTCTCGGCCACCACGTCCTCGGCCTGATCAGGGCCGAGCCGCCGGACGACGTAGCGATGCAGGACGGCGGCGTGCCGCTCGAACAGCTCGGCGAACCGCTCCGGCTCGATCAGCGAGGCCGCGATGACCGCCGAGTCCTGGGCGGGCACTTCGAAGGCCGTGGGGGCCTTCGGCTGGACCGGTTCTGACACGCCGGCCCGAAGCGGCGCTCGCGCGTCCGCCGGACCTGCCAGAACGGGTTCATCGTGTGGAAGGGATGTCACGCCGGTTCTTATCCGCATGCGGGAGAAAAGTTCCATCCGGATCTTGCCAGGGGCCGCCGCCGAGCGGGGTCACCTTGATCATGATCGCATCCCCACTCGCCGCGGTCGCCGTCAGATCGGGTTCGTCACGCTTGCCCTCGGGCCGCCTGGGCCGGCGTCTCGGGCCCGATTTGTGCGAACAATCACATTGATCACGAGTCGCGTGTAGCAGAAGTGAGCCGGTGGTACTCAAGATCACAACACTGGGCAATCGAAGGGATCTTCGTGCGAGCACGCAAGCTGGCGACCGTCCTGGCCGCCGCGGCCCTGACCGCCGCCACGACCCTGGCCGCCACCGCCACCCCGGCCGGCGCGGCCGGACCCTGCGGCAGCGGCTACAGCCGGGTCGGCGTCTACAGCATCGGCATCGAGAAGTACGGGTACCGCACCGGCATCCTGGAGGTGTACTACAGCTCCGCCACCGGCAAGAACTGCGCACTCACCTACGGCGACGGCCCCTACGCCAACACCACGAGCTGGAAGGGCGTCGTGATCTCCAGGGGCGACGGCAGCGGCAAGGACAGCGACGCCGGGAACTACCAGTACTACGCCGGCCCCGTGTACGTCTCGGCGGCCGGGCAGTGCATCGACGTCGAGGGCATCTCGCCGTCGTGGACCAGCGTCAAGCTCGACAACGTCCACTGCGGCTGAGCACGGACTGACCGGCCCCCCTTCTCGCTGAGCACGCCGCCGTTCCGAGGGCGTGCCCGCACCGGCAGGGGGTTCGACAAGAGCGCGTACCCCAGGGTCGAGGGCACTGGCGTGCGCCATGGGCTCTGACGGCTCAGTGCGTCATCACCGATGCCCGCGTCGATGACGCACTGAGCACCGAACCGCCCGGGAAACCCCGCCGAAGACCTCGTCGCGTCGGCTGCGCGGCGAGTCAGTCCAGCGGTGTCCTGCCCACCGCCGCGAGCAACAGGACGGGGAACTCCGGATCGGCCTGACCGACGGCGAGCGCGACCCACCGGCCCGCGTCCGGCCGGCGCCAGGCGAGCATCGTGCCGGTGAGCTGGCCGAGCTCGTCCAGCGGCGCGGGCGCCGCGGCCTCGCCTTCCGCGTACGGCCACAGATCGACCACCCCGGGGGAGCCCCAGCGCGTCGTCAGGGCGCCCGCCAGCTCCCGCAGGGCGGCGTCGATCTCCGCCTCGGCCGCCTCGACGACCTCCTCGCCACGGTCGTCCCAGAAGTCGCGGCTGGCCATCAGAAAGCACACATGGTGGTCCGGCCCGCTGGAACGGTAACCCTCCCACGCCTCGCGCGAGGCGCCCTCCCGTTCCTCCGTCGCCGGGAAGGGGCGGGCCAGGAGGGCGTCCACGACGGCGAGTCGATCACGCAGAGCCATCCCACGAGGATAGGGCCGCGAGCCGGTGAAGGTCACTTGTAGTACTGCACCCAATACTCGACCGTGTGCTTCTTGTCGAGGGAGAAGGTCGCCCAGTACTTCGAGTGACCGGCATTGCCGATGCGGACGATGCCGTACTTGCCGTTGCAGCGCCACGTGCCGGACTTGGCGACCCTCTCGCCACCGCCCCAGCGGCGCAGGAACCACAGATCGACCTTGATCCCCGTGTCGTTGCCCCAGCAGCGGGCCTTGACCTGCATCACGCGCACGCCCGCGGGCCGGCTCCACGCCGCGGTCGAGAAATATCCCTTGTACGGGCCCAGCACCTCGTGCCGCTGGGTGTGCCAGCTCGCCAGGGCGGTGCGGGCCTGGGCCGTGCCCGCCTGGGAGGTGGCCTGGCTGTGCGCGGCCGGCGCGGCGACGGCGGGGGCGGCCGTCAGCACGGCCAGGCCGGAGACGGCGGCGGCGAGGGCGAGGGCGGTTCTCGTGGGACGCATCGGCGGCTGCCTTTCGCAGGTCGAATCAGGTGGTCGACCGCGAAGGTATGACCGCGGGTGTTGAGGATGCGTTGAGCGCACGTTGAATCCAGCCGAGCGGCATGGCCGTCACCCGGCGTCCGGGGAGCCGTTCAGGAGGGCTTGGCCCAGCGGCGTCAGGGCGTGCAGGACCGAGCTGCCCGTCCGGACGGTCGAGATGAGCCCGGCGTTGCGCAGGACCGTCGTGTGCTGGCTGGCCGAGCCGAGGGACACGCCGACGCGCTCGGCCACGAACGTGGTGGTGGCCGGGCTGCGCAACGTGGCCAGCACCGCCGCGCGGGTACGGCCCAGCAGGGGCACCAGCACGTCGTCCGCGCCGGCGGACCGGCCCGTG
Organism: Nonomuraea sp. NPDC049684; assembly: GCF_044465345.1. NCBI lineage: Bacteria > Bacillati > Actinomycetota > Actinomycetes > Streptosporangiales > Streptosporangiaceae > Nonomuraea > Nonomuraea sp. NPDC049684. The sequence continues at coordinate 12,075 of NZ_JBITLO010000015.1, forward strand.
ACGCAGATCGGATACACCAGCACCGTGGCCGCGTCCGGCCGATACATCACCATCGGACGGGGCGCGAAGTAGGACGGGATCAGCAGCAGCCCCCGCCCGCCCAGCGCGACGTCATGATCGCCGTCGATCGGGATGTGCAGGGTCGGCGGCCGCCAGCGGCAGCCGGGATGCAGCGTGGCCAGCAGGGCGTCCACCCCGCCGCGCAGCAGCGTCTCCGCGCGCAGGGCACGGTCGGCGCCGGCCTCCGCCTGGATCTGCGACCACAGGGGCTCCACCGAGGAGCCGAAGAAGCCGCGCAGGTCGTCGGCGAGGGTCTGACGCGCCCCGCGGCTGCCGCCGGCCAGCTCCCGCGCCCAGCGCCCGGCCCGCTGGGCGGGCGACAACGCGCCCAGATCGACCTCCAGGTAGGAGCTCGGCGTCCGGCTGGCCAGCTCGACGCCGGCGGCGAAGTCACCGGCGTCCGGCTGGAGCAGGAACGCCGGCACCGAACTCCTCGGCGGCACCAGAGGGGCCAGCACCCCCGCCCGCTCGGCCAGGCTCCCACCCACCTGCCGGACCAGCCGGCGCACTCCGGGACGCGTCCAGCTCCTGCTCGTGGGCGCGCCGAGCAGGAGGCGAACACTCAGCACCGTCTCCCACAAGGCGTTGGGAGCCGGAGCGAACGTGATCTTGCGCAGGTCGGCGTCGGAGAAGTGCACACGGATCATGACGATGGATTCTCACCGAGCCGGCTCCCTCCGGCCAAGAAGACCTCGGGCGGGCAGCCGTCAGGTCGGCTCACAAGGTCCAGACCTGAGGCGCCCGTCACATCAGGAAGAGAGCAGTGCTCTTGACATGGAGCAGCCATCCGCGAGAGCATTGCTCTCATAACGGAGCAACGCCCTGCAATGGGAGGGTGCCGCTCCACCCCTGTCTTTCGGCGACGTCACCCTAGGGAAACCCATGAAGCTCGCACCCCACCTCCACCGCCTCGGTAACGACGTCGTGGCCTGCTACCTCGTCGACACCGACGAAGGCATCACCCTGATCGACGCGGGACTGCCCGGCCACTGGCAGGACCTGCAGGCCGAACTCCGCACCCTGGGCAAGACCGCCGACGACATCCGCGGACTCGTCCTGACCCACGGCGACTCCGACCACCTCGGCTTCGCCGAACGCCTGCGCAGCGAACACGGCGTCCCCGTCTTCGTGCACGCCGACGACGCCGTCCGCGCCCGCACCGGAGACAAGCCCAAAACCGCGCTCGGCCCCATGCGCCTCGGCCCCACCCTCGGCTTCTTCGCCCACGCCATCCGCAAGAACGGCCTGCGCACCCGCTACGTCAGCGAAGTCACCGAGATCGCCGACGGCGACGTCCTGGACCTGCCCGGCAAGCCGGTGATCGTGGGCATGCCGGGACACTCGCCGGGCAGCGTCGCGGTCCACGTGCCGCTCGCCGACGCCGTCTTCGTCGGCGACGCGCTGACCACCCGGCACGTCCTCACCGGACGCTCCGGCCCGCAGCCCGCCCCCTTCACCGACGACCCCGCCACCGCCCTGTCCTCCCTGGACCGGCTCGCCGGACTGTCCGCCTCCTGGGTGCTCCCCGGCCACGGCGCCCCCTGGCGCACCTCCCCGGCCCAGGTGAGCCAGGCCGTCCGAAACGCCTGACAGCGCCGGAGACTCTGCCGCGTCCCCCGGTCACCGTCGCCGCCGGCGGGCGTCGGGACGGCCGCCGAATGAACCGGCTCATCAGAAAATCCTCGGCTACGTCAGGCGGTCGTCCGCGAGCGGGACTCGGCCGCCCAGTGAGGGGCGTTCCAACGGTCCGCCACGGCCGCGGCACGGGCGAAGTGGGCGGCGGCGGCCTCGGTGCGGCCCAGGAAGACGGCCAGCTCACCGAGCGTGTGGGCCACCGGGCGCAGCGCCATCGACAGGCTCTCCGCACCCGCCGGAGGGCCGTCGCGGTGCGCGAGCAGCACCTCGTAGATCTCCTCGGCGGCGTCCCGGTCATCCAGGGCCATGACGGCCATCGCGCGCAACGTGGTCAGGAACGTGAAGAAGAAATCCCGACGAATCTGGCCAGGTGGCGTGCGAACCTCCCGAGCCTCGTCATCCAGCCCATTGGCATGCAGCGCGAGCGCCAGCAGATCCGACGTCATGGAACCCAGCACGGCGTGAAGAGCACGCACCTCCTCCAGACGCCCACCCAACGTGCCCTCGTTCAACCAGACCGTGGCCAGCGCCAGCTGGAGAAAACCCGCAGCATGCACCGACCCGATCCGCCGCATCCCCTCACCGGCCTCCACATACAGAGCCTCGGCGTCACGGAACCGCCCCTCGATGAGCGCCAGACCCGCCAACGTGATCTCCGCGACGGCGATCGCCTCACGCATCCGATACGCACGCGCCAGCTCCAAAGCCTCACCGATCACCCGACGCAACGTCACAGGATCATTGGCCGCAGCGGCGACACCGGCATGATTGAGCAACCCGGAGACACGATAGACCGGCAGGTCATGCTCAACCCCGATCTCCACCAACTCCCGGCACAGCCCCGCATCACCCAGCACCTCGCTCAGAATCTCAAGCGCCGCCGCCCGCAACCGGGGCTCGGTCGCAAGATCCAGCGCCTCCCGCGCCGCCTCCACCACAGACGGATCATCCTCACCGACCAGCTCATGCGCATACGCCGACAAAAGCCGCGACCGCACCGCAGGAGCCAACTCACGCTCCAACAACCGACCCAGCCGATCGACAACAGGCCGATCCACCGTGCCGTACGTACGCGCCTGCCAAGGAGTCGGCTCCGTCCACGCCGTGAACGCGGCGACCATCAGATCCTCACGCCCCAACGACTCCGCGAACTCCACCGCCGCCCACCGCGTCTCACGCGCCGCAGCGACCGCACCCGCCCGCACCTGCGCCCGCAGCAGCCTGCCCAGCAGCTCCACACGCTCCTCCGGCCCAGCCGAAAGAGCAACCGCGTCGGCCAGAAGGTCGACCGCCACATCATGGGCATAACGCGCCTCGGCAAGCTCAGCGGCCCGCACACAATAACCGACAGCCTCCGACGAACCCGCCCGCGCGAAATGATGAGCCAACGCCGCCACATCACCACTCCCCACAAGAGCGGCAGCGATCCGGCCATGCATCCGAGTCGCACGCAACCTGCTCAGATCAGCAAGCAGCGTGTCCCTCACCAGAGCATGCACGAAACGGACACGGCCCGGACCAGGCTCATCCAAAAGCCCGGCGACGACACCCGCGTCCAACGCGTCCAACACCCCGTCCTCGGTGACGTCAGCGGCCTTCACCAGGACATCCACCGAACTCTCCCGGCCCGCCACCGCAGCCAGCCGCAGAACCGACACCCCTCCCTCCGGCAGACGCGCAAGCCGACGACGCAACACATCCCGAACCCCCTCAGGAACCTCCGACAACGCCACCAGCGCGCCCTCACCACTCAACAACCGAGCACTCTCCCGCACATAGAACGGATTACCACCCGTACGCTCGGCGATCCCCGCCACCGTCTCGTCATCAGCCTCACACTCAGCCCGCACAAGCCGCGCCACGGCCTCCTCGTCCAAACCCGGCAACGCCACACGGACCGGCCCCACCCGCGCCAGAGAAGCCAGCGTCTCCCCCAAACGCCCACCCTCGTCCGCACGGTAGGCCACCACCACCAGAATCGGAGCCCGCACCCCCACACAACCGCCGAGCAACTCCAACGTGGTGGCATCCGCCCAATGCAAATCGTCCAGCACGACGGCGACCGGACGCCCCGACGCCACCGCCGCCAACCACCTCCACACCGCCCGGCGCAGACGGAACAGCCCAGCAGTGGCGTCGACCTCCACCGGCCCGGCATCGGCGAGCAACGGCCCCAACTCACCCGCGAACTCACCCGGCGACACGGACGCGGCGACGGCACCCAGCACCTCCGCCCAAGCCCACGCAGCCGGCGCACCCACGACCTCGGGACAACGGCCGCCGGCCACCAGCCACCCCTCACCCTCGAGCCGCCTGCCGAAATGATCCAGCAACGTCGACTTGCCGAGCCCCGCCTCCCCGGTGACACAAGCGACACGAACCCCACCGCTCACCGCCTCACCGGCAGCCGTGACCAGCGCCGACAACTGCGCCTCACGCCCCACGAACGACGCCCCGGCGACCGGAACCGCCCCCTCGACAACGGCCACCCGCGACAACGGCGCGACCGGCGCAGGCAAACCAGGCGGCGCGACCGGCCCAGGCACGGACGCGCGCAGCACATCCATCCGCCGAGTAAGAATCGCCTCCTCCAACGCCACCAGCTCAGGACCAGGATCAAGCCCGAGCTCCTCGGCAAGAACGCCCCGAGCACGACGAAGCGCCGCCAACGCATCCGCCTGCCGGCCACTGCTCCACAACGCCAAGGCGTGCAGCCGCCAGCCCTCCTCACGAAGCGGCTCCTCACGAGTGAGCCGCTCCGCCTCGGCCACCACCACAGCGGGATCACCCACCCGCAGACCCGCCGCCACATGCAGCTCCGCAGCCACCGAACGCAACTCGTTCAACCGGGCCGTCTCAGCCGCGACCCACGGCTCATCCGCCACCTCGGCGAACGCCGGCCCCTGCCACAACCCCAACGCCTCACCCAGCAGAGCCCGCGCAGCCCGCACATCGACATCCGCACGCGCCTGACCCAGCAACCCCTCGAACCGCCACGCGTCCACCGCCTCCGACGGCAACCGCAACGCATAACCCGGCGCCGCGCTCACCAGCAACCGCGCCGGCGCACGCGGCGGACGCCCAGGCTCCAGCAACCGCCGCAAATTGGACACGTACGCCTGCAACGACAACAACGCCCGAGCCGGCGGCTCCCCACGCCACAGATCCTCGATCATCCGATCGACCGGCACGACCTGCCCACGCGCAGCCACCAGCAACGCCAGCACACCCCGCTGCCGCGGCCCGCCCAGCGGAACCGGCTCGCCGCCGACCTCAGCCGCGAGAGCGCCCAGAACCCTGATGAAGACCATGATCTGGACATCGTATGCGCAGGCTCCACATGACCTCCAAAAGCCTCCCAAAGACCCAGGAGCAGGCCGAACACCCCCAACCGAGCACAGCTCGGTTCTTTGGTGGATGAGTACGGGCGAAGCCCGTGCCTTAGTAGGGGTCAAGATTTTTGCATCAGCCCACCGCCTTTACAATGTAGATCACATCCGATCCGTCCGGGCACGTTACACGTGCGACGGCCACACCCGCGGTCTCGCCGCGTGCCTGCTCCTCCTGTCGGCGGCCCTCGCGTCGACCGCCCCAGCCAGGGCCGACGCACTCTCGGTGGCCTGCGGCGACGTCCTGACCGCCGACACCACCCTCACTGCCGACCTGACCTGCACCGGCACCGCCCTGACCATCGGCGCCGACGACGTCGACCTCGACCTCAACGGCCACACCATCACCGGCTCAGGCACGGGCAACGGGCTGACGGCCATCAGCCGACCCGGCTTCACCCTCCGCAACGGCACGATCAGCGGCTTCAGATACGGCATCTACCTCTCGTCCGTCTCCGGCATGCCGCGCACCGACGTCACCGCCACCGACGTGCGGCTCCTGGCGGCGCCCATCGACGCCTGGCCCGGCACGATCACCTTCACCGGCACCCGTCAGGACGCCTGCCTGATGTCCGGTCTGCGGCTGGTCGACGGGCTCATCACGATCGACCGGTGCACGGTGACCAAGCAGACCGTCATGGTGCGCAGCAGCGGCTCGGCGATTCGCAACAGCGCGCTCACCGGCGGGAGCCTCACGGTCAGCGCGACCGACCAGGGCACCTTCACCCGCAACGTCTTCGACGCCTTCCCCATGGGCCTGTCGAACGACAGCCGCCGCAACCTCGTGCGGGCCAACGTCTTCAAGAACTCGGCCACGGCGGGCCTCGGCGCCGCGGAGACCTTCCTGCCGCAGGACGCGAACACCATCGAGGAGAACGCGTTCACCGGCAACGACATCGGCTTACGGTCCGACTCCATGCTGCGGCACATCATCGTGCGCAGGAACGTGTTCAACGGCAACAACACCGTCGGCATCTTCGTGGACAACCCGTGGGGGCCCAACCGCGCCGGCCCGGACCCCGTCTCCGACAACGTGTTCGTCGGCAACGGCCACCACCCCAGCGGCCTGGTCGACGGCCAGGGGCACCCGGTCCAGGGCGGCATCCATCTGAGCTCCCGCGCGGCCCTCACGCCGCCGGTCACCCTGCGGAACAACGTCGGCATCGGCAACCCCGGCGATCACGACGGGTGCGCGTTCCCTTCGGCGTAGCCCACACCGGGGTGGGGCCGCTGGCGGGGAGGCGTGCCGCCGTACTCCGGGTGGTGCTCGAAGTGCCACCACTCGTTGTCGAACATGCGGTAGAGGTTGTAGCGGGCGCCGTGCTCCTCCAGCCAGCGCGCCCCTTCGTGCGGACGCACGTCCAGGGCGATGCCCTTGACGTGGTTGGACTCCGTCGGCGGCAGGACGAGCATGCGCGCCAGGGCCGGGGAGCCGGTGCGGCGCACCTCCTCGTCGAACATCCGCGACTGCACGAGCGGATCACGGTATCCCGAGGTGAGGCCCAGGAGCTGGCCGTGACGCCAGAGCGCCTCGGTGCGCGCCGCGGTGAACGCCGCCAGGGCGCCGTCGGTGAGCCCGGTCAGGTCCTCGGCGGGGAAGCGCATCCGTAACGCCCACTGGCAGGCCAGCTCGCGGGCCCGGCCGGGGCGGCGGACGAGCGCCGCGGGCAGCAGGAGCACGGCGAGGACCAGCGTCACCACGGCGAACAGCCGATCTCGGGGCCGAGCTGGGATGGTGCGTGGTTCGTTCATGACGAACTACGATTGGCGCCGAATATGAGTGGGTCGTCTGCCGAATGTCACCGTTTGTCGACGGCCACCGTGCCGCCACCAGACCGGCACCAGACCGGCATCACCGTGACACAACGATGACATGGCGCTGACAAGGCGGGGACATGACCGGCCGACAGTGGACGGAGTTGACCGGCGAACGAGGTTTCGGAGCGTGCTGTGGTGCTCGGCGGCGTGTCGCGAGTGTTGTTGATCGAGGATGACCCGGCCGTGCGGGAGGGCCTTGAGCTGGCCCTGACCCGGCACGGGCATCGGGTGGGCGCCGTGGAGTCCGGCGAGGAGGGGCTGGAGCGGCTGCGCGCCGACCGTCCCGACGTCGTCGTGCTCGATCTGATGTTGCCCGGCATGAACGGGTTCGAGGTCTGCCGCCGCATCCGGGCCATCGGCGAGGTGCCGATCATCATGCTGACCGCGCGCGGCGACGACATCGACGTGGTGGCGGGGCTGGAGGCGGGCGCCGACGACTACGTGGTCAAACCGGTGCAGCCCAGGGTGCTCGAAGCGCGCATCCGCGCCGTGCTCCGGCGGATCGGCCGCGACCAGGCCGAACTGGAGCGGCACGGTGAGCTGACCATCGACCGGGCCGGGCTGGTGGTCACCAAGCGCGGCACGCCGGTCGGGCTCACCCCGGCAGAGCTGCGCCTGCTGCTGGAGCTCTCCGGCACGCCGGGCCGGGTGCACAGCCGCCAGCAACTGCTGGACTCGGTGTGGGAGCACGGGTACTTCGGCGACTCCCGGCTGGTGGACGCGTGCGTGCAGCGGCTGCGCGCGAAGATCGAGGACGACTCGGCGTCCCCCGTCTACGTGCAGACGGTGCGGGGGTTCGGTTACCGGTTCGGGCCGGTGTGAGCCGGGCGGTGACGTCCGGGCCGAGCCTCGGGCTGCGGGCCCGGCTGCTGTTCGCCTTCGCGCTGCTGTGCGTGGTCACCACGGCGGCGGTGACCGGCGGGCTCTACGTCCAGGCCCGCACCGACATCCTGCAACGGGCCCAGGATGCCGCGCTGCAGGCGACGAGAGCGCGCATCCAGGCGCTCTTCCCGTTGCGCACCCCGGCTCCGGACCGGACGGAGCTCGGCAGGATCGCCGCCACCATGGCCGAGCGGGACAGCTACGCGATCGCCGTCTACCGCGAGCTGTACGCGCAGGCCGGGCCGCCGTCCGACATGCCGCCGGGCCTGATGGGAAACCCGCCGCCGGGCCGCGACGGGGGCGAGGGGAACGGGCCGGCCCTGAGGTCCGAGGATCTGCGGCCCCAGACGCTTTCCCTGAGCCTGCGGCGGAAAGTGGCCGGAGGCGAGATGGCCTGGCAGCGGGTGGTGCGGGAGGGCAGGCCGTTCCTGATCATCGGCGCGCCGTTGCTGATCGGCGAGGGCGGCCGGTGGCGGGTGTCCGGCATCGAGGTCTACACCACGCGCAGCCTGCTTCCCGAGCAGCGCAGCATCGACTGGCTGGCCACCCGCGCCTGGCTCAGCGGCGCGGCGGCCATGGCGTTCGCGGTCGTCGTGGCGTCGCTGGCCACCGGCAGCGTGCTGCGCCCGGTGCGCGAGCTCGGCCGGGCGGCCCGCCTGCTGGGCGAGGGCGAGCTGCGGACCAGGGTCGCGGTCCGCGGCTCCGACGAGCTGGCCGACGTGGCGCGCACCTTCAACGACACCGCCGCGGAGCTGGAACGGCACGTCATGCAGCTGCGTGCGATGGAGGCCGACGCCCGCCGGTTCGTGGCCGACGTCTCGCACGAGCTGCGCACCCCCCTGGCCGCGCTCGCCGCTGTCGCCGAGGTTCTCGACGACGAGGCGGCCGAGCTGCCCGAGCCCGCCGGCCGGGCGGCCAGGCTGGTCAGCCAGGAGACGCTCAACCTCACCGCGCTGGTGAACGACCTCATCGAGATCAGCAGGTTCGACTCCGGCGTGGCGGCCCTGTCGCTGAACGAGGTGGACGTGGCCGAGCTGGTGCCCGCGACCCTGCGCGTCCGGGGCTGGTCGGACGCGGTGCGCACCGAGCTGCCCCCCTCGGTGACGGCCAGGCTGGACCCGCGCCGCGTGGACGTCATCCTCGCCAACCTGGTGGGCAACGCCCTGCGGCACGGCGAGCCGCCGGTGTCGGTGCGGCTGTCCGCCGACCCGCACTGGATCACCGTCGAGGTCCGCGACCACGGTCCGGGGCTGGAGGAGGCGGTGCTGCCGCACGCGTTCGACCGGTTCTACAAGGCCAGCGCGGCGCGGGCCAGGTCCGAGGGCAGCGGACTGGGCCTGGCCATCGCGCTGGAGAACGCGCGCCTGCACCGCGGCGACCTCACCGTCGCCAACGCCCCGGACGGCGGCGCCCTGTTCACCCTGCGCCTGCCGCGCAGGGCCCCCGAGCAGGACGGAGCAGCCGAATGAGCGCCGCACTCCCCCGCCGCGCGCTCGCCGCGGGTCTGGCGGCGCTGGTCACCGTGACCGGCTGCGGCGTGCGTCCCAGCGACGTGATCGCCGTCGGCCCGCCGCCGGTCGGGTCCGTCGCGCTGACCACGACGATCGTCCTCTACCTGGTGAAGGACGGGCGGCTCAGCGCCGTGACGCGGCCGAGCGCCCGTCCGCTGTTCCGGACCGAGAGGCTCGCGCTGCTGGCGGCCGGGCCCACCCCGGAGGAGCGGGCGCTCGGGCTCGGCACCGAGGTGCCGCCGGAGGCCGACCCGTTCCTGGTGACCGACAAGGCGCGCGGCCGCATGACGCTGACCCCATCCACGCCGGGCGGTGACCTGTCCCCCCTGGCCGTGCAGCAGATCGTGTGCACGGCCGCGGCGCTGCCGGGCAGCCCTGCCCGCATCGCCGTCGTGGGGGCGCGGACGGGCGTCGACCCCCGCGACTGCCCGGCCTGACGCGGTCGCCCCGGGACCTGTTCAGAGGCGCTCGCGGACGTAGTTCGCCGCCTCGGTCCTGTTCCGGACGCCGATCTTGGCGAAGGCGTTGTTGATGTGCGTCTTCACCGTCGTCTCCGCGATGACCAGGGTGGCCGCGATCTCGCCGTTGTTCAGCCCTATGGCGATCAGCCGCAGCACCTCCACCTCCCGGGTCGTGAGCCCGTCCGGCAGGTGCGTGACCGGCTCGGGCCCCTGCCGCGACAGCGCCTGGACCAGCCGCCTGGAGACCGGCTCGGCGAACGTCGACTGGCCCGCGGCGGCCGAGCGCAGCGCCGCGGCGATCTCGGCCCGGCCCGCGTCCTTGGTGAGGTAGCCGCGGGCCCCCGCCAGCAGCGCCGAGGTGATCGACCGGTCGTCGTCGTAGGTGGTGAGCACCAGCACGGCGACGTCCGGATGGTCCCTGGTGATGCGCCGGGTCGCCTCGACGCCGTCCATGACCGGCATCCGCAGGTCCATCAGGACGACGTCCGGGCGTTCCGCCGCGACCAGGGGCAGCGCCTCTTCGCCGTTGGCGGCGTCGCCCACCACTTCGGCGCCGTCCATCAGCGAGATGAGCGCCACCAGGCCCTCGCGCATGATCTGCTGGTCGTCGACCACCACCACCCTCATCCGGGCACCTCCGCTCTCACCAGCCAGTCGTCGCCGTCCGGCCCCGCGTCGAGGGTGCCGCCGATCAGGGCCAGCCGTTCCCGCATGCCCGTCAGGCCGTGACCGGGCAGCCCCGCCTGCGGTGCGCCGAGCGGGTTGCGGACGGTCAGGGTCACCATGGTGGCGGTGTAGGCGAGGGTCAGCGACACCGGGGCGCCCGGGGCGTGCCTGGCGGCGTTGGTGAGCGCTTCGCGGGCCGTGCGCAGCAGGCCCACCTCGACCGCGGGGGCGACCTGGCGGGAGACGCCGGCGGTGCGCGTCGCGAGCCTGGCGGAGTGGTCGCGGCGGTGCGCGTCGGCCAGCGCCGACAGGGCCTCGGGCAGCGGCGGGACGTCCTCGCGGAGAGCGGCCACGGCCGCGCGGGCCTCGATCATGCCGTCGGCGGCCAGCCGCAGCGAGCGCCTGACCCGCTGCGCGGCGCCCTGCACGTCGCCCTTCTCGGTGAGCAGCACGTCGGCCACCTCCAGCTGGACGCGGAGCGCGCCGAGGGAGTGGGCCAGCACGTCGTGCAGCTCGCGGGCGATCCTGGCGCGCTCGTCGAGCGCGACCGCCCTGGCCCGGTCCAGGCTGCCCTGCCGGTACTGGCGCCGGTGCAGCGCGAACATGAGCGCGCTCACCAGCACCGACGCCAGCGCCGCCATCGAGGCGAGGGTCCGGCCGGACAGCGCCATGCCGCCTGCCATGAGCGCCAGGTCCACCGCCGCGACACCGAGGATCACCCGGACGGGCGGCGTCAGGTGCGCCGCGAAGAGCGTCAGCTCGGCGAACAGGAAGATCGCCCCTTCGCTGTCGCCGGGGCCGACGGTCACCGCCGCCAGGACCGTCCCCGCGGCCAGCAGCGTGAGGGCCGCCCGGTGGGCGCGCCGGTCGAGCACGACGAACCCCAGCCAGCAGGCGAGCGACCCGCCCAGCGCCGTCCACACCAGGACGGGCTGGGCGGCGGGCGTCGCCGTGGCCAGGGTCAGCCCGAGGAGCAGCGTGATCACGAACCGCATCAGCTGCCCCGTCTCAGGATCGTCCGCCGACAGCAGCCGGCGGACGTTGCCCCACACCTAGTGCGACCCCCTGCTCAGATTGACCACCATCTCCACCATCAGCAGCCGGAAGGCGATGAACCCCACGACCACCACGACGGCGGCGACTGCCAGACTGATGATGACCTTGCCGTTCATCTTGCCCCCGTTCGAGTCCAGGATTCTCCGGAAGACCCAGAGCAGCTTGTCCATGGCTCGACGGTAGGAAGGGAGCGGGGTGGAGTCGCACCTACGAACGGTGGAGAACCGGGTGGAGATCCGCGCGCCGGCTCGTCCCCCGCTCGGGTGCGGTCAGGTCTTGGCGGGGATGCGCTTGCCGAGGTTGACGAAGAACAGGATCAGTCCGACCGTCAGCACGATGTGGCCCAGCCCCGCGAGCCCGGTGATCGCCGGGCTGGTCTCGGCGCCCAGCACCGTCTGGGTGCCGTGCACGATCATCATCGCCACCGTCAGCGCCAGCCCGCCGTTGTAGACCCAGAAGAACCAGGTGAACAGCTTGCCGCCGGCGCTCAGCGTGAACACCTTCTCCAGCACCAGCACGATCAGGAAGAACAGCATGCCGAGTGCGAGCAGGTGGGTGTGCACCACACCGAGCTGGGTGTCGCCGGTGAAGTCGTTGAGCTTGGTGATCTCGCGATAGTAGAGGCCGGTGACGACGCCGACGATCATGTAGATGTGCGCCGCATGGTAGATCTTTTTCACGGTTGAGACCTTAGGGGGTTGTTTGCCGCCATTTGTACCGGCATCCCCCGAACGTCCCGCCGCCGGAGGGGCTCCCAGCCCTGCCAGCCCCGGCGGAAGCTCGCCCGGGCCCAGCGCATCCGGGACCTGACTCCTGTACGGCGTCCGGCCCGCTGTCCAGCGCGATGGGCCCGCAGATCCGGCCCAGGTACTGGGCCGCGCTCCTGCCCGCCGCGCTGCTCGGGGTCAACGCGCCGGCCTTCACCTTCCTGCTGGCCGCCCTCGCCCTGGTCTCCCCCGCGATCGGCGCCCTGCAGACGCCGTTAACCTCGCTGGTGCTGCTGCTCAACGGGTCGTTCCTGCCGCTGGGCCGGTATCCGGACTGGCTGGCCGCGGCGGCCCGGCTGCTGCCCACCACGCAGGGCGTCGAGGCCCTCAACCGGCCTCTGTTCGAGGGCGGCACCCCGGCCGGGCTGTGGACCGGCGGCACGCTGCCCTGGCTGCTGGTCCACACCCTGGTCCTGGCCGTCGTGCCGGCCTGCTGTTCGTCCGCAACCACCGGCGAGCCCTGGAGACGTCATGACCTTCGTCCATCGCGGCACCCTGGCCCGCTCCCAGAGGCCCCGCCAGCGGGTGACGGGGGCGTCGATCCGCACCTGGGCCCGGGACCGGGTGGCCGGTCAGGGGCTCACTCGACGCACGGTGATCTCGTACTGGTCCACCGCGCCCTCCCACCGGGCCACCAGCGTGCCGCCCTCTTCCCTGGCCCTGCGCATGTCCTCGCGGCACAGGGCCAGCTCGTCGGAGCGGGGGTCGCAGAACGCGCGCAGGTGCGCCCGCAGCCCGGCGTGCCGCACGGCCGCGAGGGCCGCCGCCGTCTCCGGTTCGCCCCCTTCGTACGGGACCAGGCTGTCGAAGCCGTCGCCCATGCCGGTGGCGACGCGGAGGGCGTCGAGGAGGGTGCCGTCCGAGGCGATCGTGGCGCTCGTCACGGACCAGGCCCCGGACGGGAGGCCGGCCCCGTGGCGGGCCGTCAGGCGCGCCAGCTCGGCGCCGCGGACCTGGGGCCAGCGGTCGGAACCGGCGAGCCTGACGGCCACCAGCTCTTCCCCGAATGCGGGCGGGAACCCCGCCGCAGCGTCGATCTCGAACAGCGACCGGCTCGGGTCGAACCGCAGCTCGGGGTAGCCGACCTCGTCGAGCAGCAGCAGGTCCTCGCTGGAGGTCGTCGCGCGGCCGGCGAGGGCGGCCGGCTCCAGCCAGGCCGGATCCCTGTTGAACCCCGTCTCGTCGAGCCAGTTGCCGGTGTAGCAGGCCGCGTACTCGGCCTCGGGGTCGAAACCGGAGAGCGGGTGGCCCAGCAGGACGCCGAAGGCCTGCCTCAGCGACGACTCCCAGTCGTCGCCGGCGGTGAGGGCGGACATCACGTTCGCGCCTTTCATCAGGGGGGATCGTGACCCGCGGCGCGGGCCGCCGTCTGGCGTCACTGCTCATGATCAATTGTAGAGTGAGGCATTCATCCTCCTCCCCCTTCGGGAAGCGTCCTGTGTTACGTCGTCACCGTTCGGCCGTGCTCGCCCTGCTTGTCGCCGTTGTGTACGGTGCCGCGCTGACGGTCGCCGTCGTCGTCGCCCTGGTCTCCGGTGAGGTCGGCCCGCTGTGGGGGGTGACGCTGTTCTCGGCCGCCGCCGAAGGCGTCACGGCCACCGGGCCGAGCTTGTTGTTCCTGGTCCTGGCCGGGCTGTCGTGGTCCTGGGGGATCTGGCAGATCCTGCGCGGGCCGCCGACCGCGCCGGATCCCGACATCCTGCGGTTGCGCCTGGCGCTGTACGCCTCGGCGGCCACGATGTTCCTGCTCTACCTCACCGCGTCCATCCGGCTCGACACGACGGTGGTCGACTCCGCGGTGATGTGCGTGCTCGTGGTGCTGTTCATGCGGCTGCTGGGCCGCGGGCGGCCGTACATGCGGGGCGCCGGGCTGCTGGGGTACGGCGGATTCACCGTCATCGGCGTGCTCGACCTCCTCGAGCGGCCCGTCCCGGAGGGGGTGGAGCTGGTGTGCGGCCTGGCCGCGCTGCTCTGGACGGCGCTGGTCCTGCGGGCCCAGGGCGCCGACGACCGCTGGCGGACCGCGACCGTCGCCTACGGCGTCGCCGCCCTGGTGACGCCGCTGGTGCTGGTGCCGGTGGCGTTGCCGTTCAGCGGCGAGGAAGGCGCGGCCGAGGCGCTGGGCGTGGTGTCGAGCGTCCTGATGATGATCTGGCTGGCCCGCTCCGCCCACGACCTCGCCGCCCCGCGCCACCGGCCGGCCCCCGAGGCCACGCCGGAGGCGTGAGCCGGGGCGGGCTGATGGCCGGGGCGGATGGCGGGGGCCGGTGACGGGGGCGGGTGATCGGGGTTCAGCGTCTGCGCTGCCTGGTCCCGGTCCTCTCGGTCGTGGCGGATTCGCGCGGCAACGAGGGCCTGGCAAGGGGCGCCAGCGCCGGCCCCTGCCACTGCCGGGGCCGCGGTCGCGGCCGCGCCGCCCCCGACCCCGGCCCCGCGCCCTTGTCGTCGCCGGGGTCGGCGCCGTCGAGGGACAGGATGCGGCCCTTGAACGTGGGGTGCCTGGTCTCCCAGTACCGCCAGCCCTCCACCCTGGCCGGCACGTTGGCTATCCCCGAACCGACCTCGACCTGCTTGCACGTGCCGAGCACCGACCAAGCCGCCCAGCCGATGCGGTAACCGAAAACGCGGTACCACATATTGCCGTACATCCCTTTAGTGATAGTGCGGCTGTATTCATGGCCGGTGAAGACCATATGCCGTTCTTCGAGGTGCGGCACGCCCATCTTGCGCAGGTTGCGCACCAGATCTCCGGTCGTGATCACGAGTTGCTGCTCGTTCTCCGTCTCCCGGAACGCCCTCACCTCGTATTCCCGGGTCACCGTCACCGTGATGGTGCCGCCGGGGCCGTCAATGTAGCGGGTGCGGGGGATGAAGAAGTTCCTCGGCGAGAGCGAACGGATTTTGAAGAAGGTGTGCGGGTCGCACCGCCCGTCGCCGTCCGCGTGCGCGGCCGTGGTCACGGCGGGGGTCATGGCCAGGACGAGGGCCGTCGAAAGCGAGCCGCGCACGGCCGCTCGTGTCATGGTCCGCCCAAGACGAGACGCCGTCGGCCGGGTGGGGTTGCTGAGGGCATTTGCTCGTATATTGGGTGAGAACATGTACCGTTCCTTTCGGAATGCAGCCCGTAGTCGCTATCCGAACCCATAGACCGGAATGCGGCCTTTCCGCACGCCGATCAGGGCATCTAGACCGGTACGATGTTTACACTTGCCACGAATCACTCTTCGACGCCACACCGAAACCGCATTCCCGGTGACCGGCAAGATTCAGTTGTCGGAATGCCATGGCTCAGCGGCGCCGCTCAGCGAAATCGTTCCTCCGGCCCCCGTGACGCGCGACCGCGTGAAGGCCCGGATCCGCTCGGCGATGACCTCGGGGGCGTTCAGGTCGGGGGCGTTGTGGTCGAGCCCGGCGATGATCTCGTGCCGGGCGTCGGGCATGAGACGGGCCAGGCGAGCCGGCACGGCGGTGAGGTAGCCGGGAGACCTGTCGCCGCCGAGCAGCAGCGCCGGGGAGCCGACGCCGGCATACCTGGCGCCGTCGGAGTCCAGGCGGACGATCTCGCCGAGCTCGGCGGGGGTGGTCGCCATCATCGCCCGCATGTCGCGCCCCTCCGCCCCGCGCAGCATCAGGAACGCCAGCGCACGGAACACCGGCGCCGGCGCGTCGCCGACCGGGACCAGGCGGGTGGCCTTGAGGAAGGCCGCCATCGCCGCGGTGTGCCTGCCCTCGGCCAGCAGCCGCTCGAACGCCGGCAGCCACCGGGCGGGGAAGGAGCCGTCGATGCTCACGCCCGGCTCGTAGACCATGAGCGCGGCCACCCTGCGCCGCAACCCGACGTGCAGGGCGACGAGACCGCCGTAGCTGTGCCCGAAGACCAGGCGCGCGCCCGTGCGGTCCATGACGGCCAGCGCGTCGTCGACCTCGGGGTCCACGCCGTACGACGGGCCCTGCGGGCCGCTGCCGCCGCGTCCGCGCCGTTCGATCACGTGCACGCTGTGCGTGCCGGACAGGGCTCGCGCCAGCGCCCCGTAGTGGTGGGCGCGCCGGTTGTTCCCGGGGATCACCAGCAGCCCCGGCCCCCGGCCCGCGCTGAGCACGGCGATCGTCGTGCCGTCCTTCGACGTCACGTCCGTGCTGTGCCACCGCATCGACTTCTTGCCGCCCATCCCGCCCTGCCTTCACGTTGGTGGAGACAGCAGACTGGCCGCCGGGGCTGTCACCCGGCTGGCAGAACGCTGGCACCGGCGACCGGGAGGGAGAACGGTCAGGCCCAGTGGTCGCCGTCGGGCAGCCGCAGGAAGGCAGCCGGTTCCGTGAGCGAGCGGTCGTCGGCAGGACGCAGCCCCGCGCCGGCGAAGCAGTACGCCTCGGCGCACCCGTCGTACAGGAACTTGCGCAGGATCTCCTCCGGCGAGTCCTCCGGGGACGCGTCGCCGCCGCCCGGATGGGTGTCCCACTCCGCGACCTCGCCGTCGCGGTAGACGCTCCCCTGGTTGCCGCTCTTGGGATTGGCGTACATGCCGTAGGCGACCGTGCCCGCCGACAGCGCCTTCATGACGCCGGGCGTGGCGGCCATGTAGCCCCAGTCCTGGAAGACGACGCAGCCGCCGGGCACGTCGGTGACGCCGACGAACTGCATCGCGTCGTCGTCGAACGGATCTTCCTCGACCTCTTCGAGCTCCTCCTCGGTGGCGGGCTCGGCGGCCAGCAGGCGCGCCGCCTCGGCCGCGCTGACACCGCGCACGCACGTCAGGCTGAAGCCGTCGCCGTCGATGCCCTCCAGGACGCCGACCAGGCGCGCGGCCTCGGCCACGGCCGCCGTCTCGGCCTCGGTGAGCCGGGCGTGGCCGGGCGGGAACGGGAAGAACAGGCCGGGCGTCGGACCGGCCAGGCTGAGCCGGCCCGGCGACCAGCCGCCCATCATCGGCCGCCACGGGTCGGCTCCGGCGGCGACCAGCGCACGGGCGTTGTCCGGCTGGTCGTGGAAGACCGCCTCCCAGAGCGCGGTGCGGCCCTCGCACTCGGCGTCGACGTCGGCGACCCGGCCGGCCAGCTCGGCGACCACGTCCGGCGAACCGCGCTCGGCCGCGGCGTGCAGGGGAGGCCCGTGGAAGCGGGCGCCTTCGTCGGGGTCGGCGCCCGCGGCCAGCCTGGCGCGGACCAGGGCGAGGTCGGTCCAGGAGTGCCACCCCAGATCGGACCAGCCGGGGGTTTCCTGTGCGGTCATGACAGCTCCTTCAAGATCCCTCATTCGGAGACGAGCGGTGCCATCATGGCGGAGGGCACGGACAATTTTCGAAGATCGTCCGGACGGCGGGCAGCCGCCCTCTCCCGGTGGACGCCCGCACCAGCAACTCCTTGCCCCAGCGCCTCGCCGAGGACAAGGGCGGGCCGGATCAGGGCTGGGCGTCGAGCCATCCCCGGAAGGTCGGGCCGGCGAGCGTGGCGTGCGGGCCGGACAGGAACGCACCGGCGGCGGCGGTCGCCAGGTCGGCCGGCTCCTCGCCCACGACTGAGCGCCGGCGGGTCAGCGCGGCGCGCCCAGGACGCAGAACTCGTTGCCCTCCGGATCGGCCATCACGACCCACGGCACGTCGCCCTGCCCCACGTCGGCGGACGTCGCGCCGAGCCCGGCCAGGCGGGCCACCTCCACCGCCTGGTCGGCGCCGCGGTGCGGCAGCAGGTCGATGTGCACCCGGTTCCACACGGTCTTCGGGCCCGGCGTCGTACGCAGGAACTCCAGGTAGGGCCCGACCCCCTCGGCCGCACGCAGCCGCGCGTGATCGTCGCCGGCCTCGTGCACCGTCCAGCCCGCCGCCTCGCCCCAGAACCGGGCCATGGCCCGCGGGTCGGAACAGTCGACCACCACCGCGGCGATCGGCCCGGTGTCCCGGTAGATCTCCCGGGGCTCCAGCACGCAGAACACGTTGCCCTCCGGATCGGCCATCACCACCCACGGCACGTCACCCTGGCCCACGTCGGCGGGCTTCGCGCCGAGCCCCTCCAGCCGCGCCACCAGCTCCGCCTGATGGGCCTCGGAGGTGGTGGCGAGATCGAGATGCACGCGGTACCGCACCGTCTCCGGGTCGGGGACGGTGACGACGTCGACGCAGACGGCGCCGGGATCGGGCCAGGCGAAACCCACGGGCTCGACGTTGGTCACGCCGGGGCCCTCGCTGGAGACGCCCCAGCCGAGCGCGTCCGCCCAGAACCGGCCGAGCGCCGCGTCGTCCCGGGCCTTGAAGTTCACCTGAACCAGCCGCAATGCCATGCAAATCACCCTATGCCCGGCGGCCGGGCCGCCGCCTGCGCGCCGGTCCGCCGGCTCCGCGCACCGGGTCGCCTCGCCGACTCCGCGCGCCGGTCAGTCGTTGAGCAGGACGTCCAGGAGCCGTTCCGGCGCGCGCAACGGCAGGTAGTGATCGGCCCCGGCGACGATCTCCAGGCGCGCGCCGGGAACGCCCGCGACCAGTCGGCGGGCGATCACGCCGATCTCCGGATGGTCGTGGTCGCCGACCACCACGGTCGTGGGCACCGCGACCCGGCCGAGAAGCTCGACGGCGCCCACCTCCGCGAAACGGACATGGCCCTTCTGGGCCGCCACCCGCAGCCGGGCGTTCTCGGTGACCATGTCCCGGATCGCCGCGTACCCAGGCGCCCGGTCCCCCAGCGAGGCCCACAGCGTCAGCTCCATCTCGGCCAGGCGGCCGGGGTCGTCCCCGCGGTCGGCCGCCGCGTAGGCGTCCAGCTCGGGAGAGCGCGGCCAGTCATGGCCACCGGCCGACGCCGCCACCAAGGTCAAGGACCGCACCCGTTCCGGATGCTCCAACGTGAAGTCGAGCGCGACCTCGCCGCCCATGCTCAACCCCACCAGCGCGGCACGCTCGACGCCGAAGTGGTCGAGGACCGCGAGCAGGTCGTCCTCGTAGCGGAACGGCGCGGTCGGCGGCGTCGAACGGCCCAGTCCCCGCGCGTCGTACCGGATCACGGTGCGGTGGCGCGCCAGCTCGGCGAAGACGCCGTCCCAAAGACGGCTGTCGTGCACGGAACCGTGCAGCAGAACCACGGCAGGCCCGTCGCCGGCCTGCTCGGCCCACAGGCGGCCGTCACCGGAGACGGGGAGGTACTCGATCGTCATGGCAGCGATTCGACCACACTCCACCCTGCCGGGCGGACGACGTCCCGGCCGCGGAAATCATCCCCCAGGAGGACGGGCGATCAAGGACCGCCTTGACGACCACGGCAGGGGACGACTCCTACCGTTCGGCCCATGGTTATCACCACGAACACCTTCCGCCGCGCCGCGGCCGGCGCCGGACTCGTCCTGACCGCCCTCGCCTTCCCCGCCGCCGCCCAGGCCGCCACGGCGCAGACCTCCGCCACCCCCGTCCTGGTCGGCGTCTACCCCACCTCGGACGCCTGCGCCCGGGCCGCCGCCCCGTACACCGCCGCCGGCAAGACCGCCGCCTGCCGCCTGAACAGCATCTACGCCAAGCCCCCCTACTGGCTGCTGTACGTCTCGTAGACCGCACGGAATTCCCGGCTCGGCGTCTGCGACCATGAACGGATGCCCGAGCCGAGAATCCGCGTCGCCGCCTACGTCGTCCGCCACCGGACCACCCCGGAACTCCTCGTCTTCGATCACGTCCACGCGCCCGAAGCCGGCACCCAGGTGCCGGCGGGCGGCGTCCTGCCGGGCGAGAGCCTGGAACAGGCCGTCCTGCGGGAGGTCGCGGAGGAGACCGGCCTGACCGACGTCACCGTCGTCGGGCCCATCGCGGTCGACCACAAACCTCGCGAGGACAACGGCCGGCCCCGGCACACGACGTTCTTCCACCTCACCGCCGCCCCCGACAGCGCCGACGCCTGGCAGCACCGGGTGTACGGCGACGGCACCGACGCCGGCATGGACTTCGCGTGCCGCTTCGTCCCGTTACCGCTGACCGAGAAGCTGGCCGACACCCAGGACGCCTGGCTGGACCGCATCGAGGGATGAGGATGGACACCGGCCGGGGCATCTGACACGATCGCCGTCCGGCTCCGGCCCCGCGGTCAGGGGGAACCCGTGCTCCGAACCGTCGCCGTCGTGACGGCGCTCGCACTCGGCCTGGCGATCGTGCTCACCTCCGCCTACCGGACGGCCCCCCGGTGGGAGGTGTGGGCGGCCCTCGCCCTGGCGCTGACCGCCGCCTCGGGCGCCGTCCTCGCCTACGGCGTCCAGCGCTGGAGAGAGCTGACGGCCCTGCGTCCCGCACGCGTCGGCGAGGCGCTCCGGCCGCTCGGCGCCCTGGCGCTGGTGGCCCTGCTGCTGGTCGTGCTCGCCCTGCTCCTGTCCCCCGATCCGCTCGCCGGCTGGCGAGGCTGGGCCCTGTCGGCGATCGCCTGCCTGGGCGCCCTCCCGGCCGCCGCCACCATGTCAGGAATCCGCCGGTCGGCCGGGGCGCTGGAGGGCGGCCCGGGCACGCGCGTGGCCACGCTGATCAGCTTCCGCCGGCTGCTGCGGCGACTGCTGGGCGCCCTCGGCCTGCTGGTCGCGCTGGCCACGCTCGCCCTCGGCGCCGCCCCCGCACCCGCGCCTCCCGGAGTCGTCCTGATCTTCGGCGGCAACGGGTCACTGCTCGTGGCCCTGGCCTACGCACCGGCCCGCGCCGCGCTACGGGAAGCCGCCACCCGCCTCTGCGACGGCCTCCTCCCCCTCGGGGACGCCGACGACGCCGCGACGGTCGTCGCCCGGGCCGAGGAACGCGCGAAACTGGAGCAGATCCTGGAGGTCGACCACAACCTCATGACCGACCTGCAGACGGGCCTGGTGATCCTCGGGCCGCTCCTGTCCGCCGCCACCGCCGCGTTCCTCCCCGGAACCACCGGCTGACCTCGATCTAAGGGCACAGGGCAGAGGTCAGCAGGGCCATCGCCGCCTGATGAGGGTCGCCGGACAACGGAGTGATCGACACTGTGACCTGCCGCGAACCGTCGGCCGAGTTGAACGCCACCGTCAGGTAGCCCGGAGCACCGCCGCCGTGGCCGAACGCGGTCCCGCACGGAAGAGGCGCCAGCTCAAGCCCCAGCCCGTACCCCTCGGTCGTGCCGGGATCCTTCATCTCCGCCAGCAGACCAGGACGGAGCAGCTTCCCCCGCAACAGCGCGCGATAGAACCGGTTGACGTCCCCGGTGGTGGAGATGATCTCCCCCGCCGCACCGGCCATCGTGGGATCGAACCGCGTGACGTCGACAGGGACGACCACGCCACCCCTGGTGACCGGCACATACGCGTGGGCGTGCGGGCCGGGCACCTCCGGCGAGGCTCCCGGCACGCGGGTGTGCCGCAGGCCGAGCGGCCGCAGGATCCGCTCCCTGACCTCCGTCGCGTACGGCCTGCCGGTGACCCGCTCGATCAGCATGCCGAGCACGATGTAGTTGGTGTTGGAGTACCCGTACGCGGACCCGGGCGGGAAGTCACGCGGCAGCTTCTCCGCTCTCTCCACCAGTTCGCGCGCCGACCAGGTGCGGAAACGCTCCTTGGGGATGCCCGCCTCGTCCATCATGCCCGTCGTGTACTCGGGCAGGCCGCTGGTGTGCTGGAGCAGGTGCCTGACCGTGATGCCGGCGCCCCCGTCCACGAGCCGCGGCAACCACTGCTCCACACTGTCGGACAGACGCAGCTTCCCCTCGCCCACCAGTTGCAGCACCACGGTCGCCGTGAACGACTTGGTCACGCTCCCGGCCCGGAAACGCCCGTCTACCGGAGCCGGCCGGGCGCTGTCCACCCTCGCCCTGCCGGCCGCGGCCCGCCACGTCCTGTCGCCGTCGCGCACCTCGGCGATCGCGGCGACCGCACCACCAGCGACGACCTTGTCCAGCATCGCCTGCAAAGCCGGCCGACCGCTCCGGCTCCCGTCCGCCGCCGCAGCGGCGGACACGGCAGGCGTTGCCGCCAACGACACGGTCAAGCACGCCACGACGGCCGCGCCGGCGCGTCTTCCCCTCACGTTGCCCTCCGATTCACGGAGCCCGGCTCTCGGCCTCCGCCGTACCAAGATCCGGCACGGGAGGGCGGCACGGCGTCGGAGTAATCCCCTACGGAAACCCTGATTCCGCGCCGGCGACCTCCGACTTGCGAAGGACGCCTTTTCGGCCTTCTGGCCAACCCCCGCTTCCTCCGGGCACTAGGAGGCGAGCAGGTCGAAATGGAAACCGACGAAGAACAACCCCAAGGACACCCACTTCAACGTCATCGGCAGCTCCGGATCCTGCAATGTCCGCCCGGCCCTGACCGCGAGCAGGCCCGCGGCGCCACCGAGCATCGACCCGAGCAGCACCCCCAGGAACCACGGCACGTCGAGCGGCACGACGACGGCCGCGACGCCCGCCCCCGTGGCAAGACCCGCGATGAACGGCCCCCCGCTGGGCCTTCTCGCCATGAACCGGGACAACCACGCGCCATACCGGGTCAGCCGCTCCGGCCCCACCAGGTCGACGACGACCGCCGCGCCGGACACGAACGAGAGGATCTTGCCGAAGCGGCCCCACCAGATCATCGGCAGCCCGAGCAGATCGGTGCCGAGCGTGGACCTGCCGTGCAGCCACAACCCCCACGCGTCGAAGTAGCTGATGTCCGCCACGAACGGAGCATAGAAGCGGCCCCCGGCGACGCCTAGGTCTGTCGGCGCCTGGTTTTGCCGGGCGGGGATTGTGAACGAAGCCCGGAGACCGCCTTTACATTGTAGATTCGCTAAGGATGCCGGCGCTCAGCCGGGAACACAGGTCCCACACCGCGTTCTGGTTGCGCTCGTCGAGCGCGCTGGCCGGCAGCGGCCTGCGGCGGCACCGGTCGTCGAAGTAGGCGCCGGTGAGGCCCTCCACCTCCGCGCTCGCGGCCAGATGGATGCTGGAGCGGGCCGATCGGGTCAGGTCCGACAGGAAGAGCGGCGCGACGACCTTCAGCACCAGGGGCGCGATCGGCCGGTAGAGCCGCGGGAACGCGCCGATCGGGGTCGCCCTGTTCATCGGCGTGTAGCCGTGCCCGGGGTAGACCACGTTGGCCGTCACGCCCGTGCCGCGCAGTTCCCGGGCGAGCCGGACGGTCAGCGCCATCGTCATGGTCTTGGTGTGGTTGTAGTGGCTGAACGTCCACCCGATGAAGCGCCGCTCCCCCAGCAGGTTGTCGTGCTCGATGGGGCCGCCGGGGATGCCGCCCGTCAGGTTGACGACCCGGGCGCGGCCGGCCCGCCTGAGCTGCGGCAGCAGCAGGTGGGTGAGGGTGAACGGGGTGAGGACGTGCGCGGCGAACATCTTCTCCACGCCGTCGTCGGTCAGCTCGCGGCGCGGCCGGTTCAGGCCGACGTTGTTGACCAGGACGTCCAGCGTGTCGTGGCGCTCGGCGACCTGGGCGGCGATCCGGCGCAGGCCGTGGAGGCCGGTGAGGTCGGCGGCGAGGGCGTCCACCCGGTCGTGTCCGGCACTGGCGCGGATCTCCCGCGCGGCGCGCTGCGCCCGGACGGGGTCGATCCCCACCAGGATCACGGAGGCTCCGAGCCTGGCCAGGCCGCGCGCGGTCTCCATGCCGATCCCCCCGGTGCTGCCGGTGATCAGGGCGGTCCTGCCGGTCATGTCGTTCGACGTCATCGGTGTTCGTCTCCTTTCGGTCGGGACGCTGGTGTCAGCGCGAGATCAGTTACCGGATGAGCTCATGGAGGCGCAGGGCGTCGTCCCGGTCGAAGGCGCGGCCGTCCAGCGCCGGCCGGCGGCTGCCCCAGTGGGCGGTGAAGGGGTCGGCAGGCGGGTCGTCCAGGAGCGCGGCCATGGGCTCGATCGCTTTCGGCTGGGCCCAGCGGCACGCCGGGCGAGCCCACGTTCATGACGACCGGACGCCGGGCGGCCCGCAGCACGTCGTGCAGGCCGTGGCTCAGCACGAAACGGCCGAGGTAGGCCAGTGATGATCCCGGTCTGCATGTTCACCCGCTCTCGCCGGCACATCCACCGAAGTGGATATGGCATATCCGGTTACGTCGTGGAGCCTAACACGAAGCGGATATGATGTATCCAGTTAGCCGACCGGACGGGATGCCATGAGCGAAGAGACACCGGCGCTGCGCCGCGACGCCGAGCACAACCGGCAGCGCACCCTGGCGGCGGCGCGGGAGGTGTTCGCCGCGCGCGGGCTGCAGGCCACGCTCAACGACGTCGCCCACCACGCCGGGCTCGGCGTCGGCACCGTCTACCGCCGCTTCCCCAACAAGGAGGTCCTGGCCGAGGCCGTCTACGCCGGCAAGCTCGACGACATCCGCGCCGCGGCACAGGCCGCACAGGCGGCGCAGGACGCCTACCAAGCCCTCAGATCCTTCATCGAGCACGCCCTGGAACAGGCCGCGACCGACCGCGGGCTGCGCGAGCTGATGCGGCGGGGCGCGGGCGAGAGCGAGCCGATCGAGCGCGCCAGGGAGGGCATCGCCGAGTCCTGCGCCCGCCTCATCGCCCGCGCCAAGGAACAGGGAACGCTGCGCGCCGACATCACGGTGGGCGACATCGCGCCCATCGTCTCGATGATCGACTCGGTGATGGACCTGCCGTCCGACGGCGCCGCGCAACCGTGGCGGCGCTACCTCGCGCTCATCCTCGACGGCCTGCGGACCGGACGGGACACGTCCTGAAGGCCGCGTTAAGGAGGCCGCCGCAGCCTTAAGGACGGCCCACAAGTGTTTCCCAAGTCTCCTGGCACATCTTGACGGCAGAACGCCGTTCGTTCCCTGAGGAGAAGAGGAAACATGAGCATTCGACGTCTGACCGCGGCCGCCGTCGTCGCGGGTGGGCTCGCTTTCGGCGCCGTGGCCGGCTTCGCCATGCCCGCGTCGGCCGTGTCCGCACCCCCCGTGTCCGCATCGGCCGTGTCCGCATCGGCCGCGTCCGCATCGGCCGACTCCGGGGCGTGGCACTTCGCCGGGTACTACCAGTACCGCGACCAGTGCGTGCGGGCCGGTTTCAGCGCCGTCACCAGCGGCGGCATCGTCCAGGATTTCCGGTGCGAGGTGTCCGGCTCGCGCTTCGCGCTCAGCCTCTTCTACTGATCGGCCTGACGGCGGCGGCCCGCCCGGCCGCCGCCGCGGCCACCGGGAACGTCTCGAATCCGATCAGCATGAGGTTGTGGCGTGAGATGCGCGCATCGCATCAGCTCGGCCGCCAGAGCCCGCCAGGTGCTCCTGATGGACGGGACCACCGTGCTCACCCGGCACCCACCGGGAGCTGATCGACCGCTCCCCCCTGTACGCCGACCTGGTCGGCCGCTGGCACGACGGCACCCGGTGACCGATGGCCCGTCACGCCCCGGCGGCGTCGGTGCCGGCGTCCAGCGCGGATTCCAGCACGGCCAGGAAGTGGTCGACCGGCCCGATGCAGGCCACCGCCGACCCCCCGGAGATCCGCCCGGCGTAGGGCAGCAGCTTCTCGTACGTCGTCCAGCAGGCCGCCACGTCGCCGGCGGCGGCCTGGGCCGCGCCCTGCAGGCACGTCATGGTCAGCCACGACCAGTCCATCGGCGGAGCGGGCCACCCCTGCCCGGCCAGGGCCACGGCCTGGCTCCGGCGCCCCTGGGCGCACAGCTCCAGCACCCGGGCGTCGTGTTCCACGGTGGGGTGGATGCCGCTGATCAGGTCGATGAGCGGCCCCGCCTCGGCCATGGCGCCGCGCTGGTAGTACAGCATGAGGCGGCCGTTCACCGCGACGGCGCCCGCGTACCACATGCCGATCCGCTTGGCCTGCCGTTCGGCCTCGCCGTACAGCGCGTCGGCCGCGGCGAACCGGCCGGCCAGGGTGAGCCGGTTGGCCCGCCACATGGTGTGCTGGAACCGCGGCCACGGGAGCTGGAGGCCGTCGAGCAGCGCCTCGCAGCGGGCGGCGGCCAGGTCGGCCCCGGCCAGGTCGTGCATCTCCAGCCGGTAGTGGGTGTCCATCATGTGGGCGAGCAGCTCGAACCCCGGCGTCCGGGTCCGCGCGGCCAGGCCGTGCAGCTCCTCGGCGATCTCCATGAGCTCGGCGACGTGGGTGGCCTGCGGCACGGACAACGCGCGCGCGTTCAGCGCCCGCATGAGCAGGTGGGGGTCCGCGATCCGGCGGGCCATCGCGACGGCCTCGGCCGACAGTGACAGGCATCGCAGGTCGTCGTCGCTGCCGTTGTACAGTTCCTGCGCCAGGCCGCCGAGCAGCAGCGTCCGCTCGACGCTGTCGGTCTCGGGCAGCGCGCTCAGCGTGGCCTCGAACTGCTCGACCAGCCGCAGTTCCACCGGTTCGTACGGGTTGCGCAGCGTCCAGATGGCCGGCGCGTCCAGTGCGGTGAGCGCGCGGGTGGTCAGGGCGGGATCGGCTTCGGCGCGCTGGGCCACGCGCAGGGCCTGGGCCCGCAGGGCGCGCGCGCCCATCGCGTCTCCGGCGTCCAGCAGGGCGCGCACCTGGTGCAGCAGGAGCTCCACGTGCTGGGCGGGGTCGCCGTCGCAGGCGCCGTGCGCGGCGACGGCGCGTCCCCACCAGGCGGCGGCCTCCTCGTGCGCCATGCGCCGGCTCGCCTGCCCGGCCGCGGCGCGGGCCCAGTGCGCGGTCTCCCGGTAGGCCAGCGGCCCGGCCTGCACGGCGTGGTGGGCGATGACGGTCACGTCGGTGCTCGGCCTGGCCGACAGGGCCCGCATCACCTCCCGGTGGATCACGCCCCTGCGCAGCGGCGGGACGCCGGCGATCAGCGTCTCCCTGACCAGGTCGTGGACGAACGTCATGACCCCGTCGCCGCTGGTGACCAGCCCCGCCTGGGCGGCCCAGTCGAGCAGCTCGTAGGTCTGCTCCGGCCACGACGCGCAGGCCCGGAACACCTCGACGACCAGGCCGGGATCGAAACTGCGGCCGATCAGCGCGGCGAGCTGGAGTATCTCCGTCGCGCGCGGCCCGAGCACGGCCAGCCGCCGGCGGATCAGGTCGGACACCGCGTCGGGCACGACCTCCAGGCCCTGCCCCTGCGCCATCAGCCGGAGGCTCTCGCGCACGAAGAACGGGTTGCCGCCGGTCCGCCGGGTCAGCAGCTCGGCCGTGGAGCCGTCCACCGGGACGCCCATCTCCCGGGCGAGCGTCGCGACGTCGGCGGCGTCGAGGCCGCTCAGCCGGATGCGCACGAGGTCGTAGCGGGCGAGCTGGTACAGGACCTCGTCCACCGAGAGGTTGAAGGAAGCGGCGGGGGTCGCCGTCCGGTCGTCGTGCGCCGCGTCGCGGAAGGCGGTGACCAGCAGCAACGGGCGCTCGCCCGGGTACGCCTCGGACAGCACGGCGACGTCTCTGAGCAGTTCGAGGGTGGCGGAGTCCGCCCAGTGCAGGTCGTCCAGGACGATCACCAGGGGGCGGGCGCGCGCGGCCTCGGCGAGCCACCGGGCGACGGCCCGGTTGCGGTGCGGCGAGGCCGGCGCGCCGGTGGGCCAGTCGTCGTCCAGCAGCCCGCTCAGCGCCTGGCGCTGCGCGGGCGGCACGGCGGCGGCCAGCGCACGCAGCACCTGGAGCCACGGCCACAGCGGCGGCACGCCCTCCCCGCCGCGGCAGCGGCCCCACAGCACCAGATGTCCGAGGTCCGCGCAGTCGTCGCGGAACGCCTGGAGCAGCCGGGTCTTGCCGATGCCGGGCTCGCCGCTGACCGCGGCGACCACGACGCCGTTGTGGTGCGTCGCGCCGGGCAGTGCCGCCAGCTCCGCCAGCCCCCGCTCGCGGCCGATCAGCCGTCCCCGCACCGCGCGCCGGGCCTGGCCGGGCCGCGGGGACGGGTCCTCACCGGCCGGCTCGGGCGGCGGGGTGATCGACCGCGCCTGCCGGAGGATGTCCTTCTCCAGTTCCCGCAGCTCGGGCCCGGGATCGAGGCCGAGCTGATCGGCGATGACCTGCCGCGCCCTGCGCAACGTGGCCAGCGCGTCGGCCTGCCGCCCGGACCTGTAGAGAGCCAGGGCGCGCAACCACCACAGCCGCTCCCGCAGCGGGTGCTCCGCCGTCTCGGACTCCAGCTCGTGGATCACCGGCTGTGGGCGGCCGGCGTCCAGCAGCGCCCGGGCGCGGGACTCGATCGCGTTCATGCGCAGCTCGTTCAGGCGGTTGACCTCCGCGGCGGCCCACAGCTCGTCGGCGAACTCGCCGTAGGGGACGCCGCGCCACAGCCCGAGTGCCTCCTCCAGCAGCGGCAGCGCCTCCGCGGGCGGGCGCGGCTCGGCGTCCGCGACCAGCCTGCCGAAGCGCAGCGCGTCGACGTCCGCGGTGGCCAGGAGATAGCCGGGCCGGCGGGCCACCAGCAGCCGGGGCGGCGTGCGCGGCGCGCGTGACGGCTCCAGCACCCGGCGCAGGTTCGACACGTAGACGTGGACGGAGCCCACGGCGGTCGCCGGCGGCCTGCCCCGGTACAGGTCCTCGATCAGCGTGTCGGTGGACACGACCGTCCCGGCGGCGGCCACCAGCCGGGCGAGCAGGGCGCGCTGCCGTGGCCCGCCGAGGCTGATCGGGCCGCGGGCGCCGACGATCTCGAACGGCCCGAGCACCCGGAACCGCACGCCCTCCTCGCCGGTCCCGCCGTCCGGGCCGTGCTGTCCGAGCCCTCCGCACCGTTCCCCATCGGCTGTCTCCTCGTGACGAGAGGTTCGCGACATCGCTCCATCGTGGCCGCTGCCCGGCCCGGTCTCATCAGTCGTGAGGGTGATGCGGAAATCAGTCGCGGGCGGGACGCGGGGGTCTGCAACTTCCGCGGCAGCCGATGTCCACCTCCGGGTTGATGCGCCCGCGGCGGCGCCGGGGTTAGCGTGACGGGTGCCCTTCACCGCCCCGTCCATCGTCCGGCGGGTGTTCGCGGTCCACCCGCTGCTGCTCGACGGCGCCGTGGCCCTGGCGCTCGTCGTCGGCACCTGGCTGTGGGAGATGTTCGAGCCGGGCCGGGGCCGGCCGGGCGACGCCCTGTCGGCGGCCTTGACCGTGCTGGTCAACGCGCCGCTGGCGCTGCGCAGGGCGACGCCGGTGGCGGTGCTGCTGGTGTCGGTGGGCGCCTCGCTGGTCTACCACGTGCTGGGCTACCACCACGGGCTCAACAGCATCGGGCCGCTGGTGGCGCTCTACTCCGTGGCCGCCCACCGGTCGTGGGCGTGGTGCGCGGCCGGTGCGGCGCTGATCGTCGTCGAGTGGACCTACGCCTCGGTGCAGCAGCCGGGCCTGGCGCTGTGGTCGGCCGCCGCGCAGTCGTGCATCGTGGCGGCCTGCGGCGCAGGCGCGGGCACCAGCGTGCGGCTGCTGTCGGAGCGCACCGCGCAGCTCGCCGACCTCGCCGCGCAGCTGCGCGCGGAGCAGGGCGCCGCCGCCCGGCGGGCGGTCACCCGCGAACGGGTGCGCATCGCCCGCGAGCTGCACGACGTCGTCGCCCACCACATGTCGGTCATCTCCGTACAGGCCGGGCTGGGGCGTTACGTGGCGCTGAGCGACCCGGCCACCGCCCACGCCACGCTGGGCGTCATCGCCGACACCAGCCACGAGGCGCTGACCGAGATGCGCCGGCTGCTGTCGATCCTGCGCATCGAGGCCCACGACGACGACGAGGGCCTCTACGCCACCGCGCCGGGCCTGCTGGCCCTCGATCCGCTGGTCGAGCGCATGCGCGGGGCGGGCGTCGCCACCGAGCTCGTCGTCGAGGGCCGGGCCCGGCCGCTGCCGTCCGGTCTCGACCTGTGCGCCTACCGCATCGTCCAGGAGTCGCTGACGAACGTGCTCAAGCACGCCGACCCCGGCCGGGTCGAGATCCACATCGGCTACGGGCCGACCACGCTGACGTTACGCGTCAGCAACGACGGCACCGCCGTCCAGGCGGAGGACGGGCCCACCGGCGGCCACGGGTTGATCGGCATGACTGAACGTGTCAGGCTCTACCAGGGGTCGATCATCGCCGGGCCGCTGCCCGAGGGCGGGTTCGAGGTTCTGGCGACCTTCCCGCTCCCCGTGCCCGGCGCCGACGATCGGCCGCCGTGACGACCGTGAAGCAGGTGCGAGATCAAAGTCCTCGTCGTCGACGACCAGGTGCTCATCCGCGCGGGTCTGGCCGCGCTCCTGCGCGCCGCGGGCCTGGAGGTCGTGGGCGAGGCCGCCGACGGTGAGGAGGCCGTGCGCCTGGCCGCCACGCTGCGGCCCGACGTGATCCTCATGGACATCAGGATGCCCGGCATCAACGGCCTGACGGCGACCGAGCGCATCCTGGCCGCCGCCCACGACCCGCCGCCCAAGGTGCTCATCCTGACCACGTTCGACCTCGACGAGTACGTCTACAACGCGCTGCGCCTGGGCGCCGGCGGGTTCCTGCTCAAGGACACCCCGCCCGAACGCCTGATCGCCGCCATCCACACGGTCGCGGCGGGCGACATCCTGCTGGCCCCGGCCGCGACCAGGCGGCTGATCGAGGCGTTCGCCGAGCCGCCCGCCCCGCTGCCCGCCCCCTCACTCGACCGGCTCACCGGGCGCGAGACGGAGGTGCTGCGGCTGGTCGGGCACGCGCTGTCGAACAAGGAGATCGCCGAGCGGC
This sequence comes from Nonomuraea sp. NPDC049684, assembly GCF_044465345.1. Classification (NCBI taxonomy): domain Bacteria; kingdom Bacillati; phylum Actinomycetota; class Actinomycetes; order Streptosporangiales; family Streptosporangiaceae; genus Nonomuraea; species Nonomuraea sp. NPDC049684. The sequence goes on from NZ_JBITLO010000015.1 coordinate 42,882, forward strand.
TGTCGGTGAGCGAGGGCACGGTCAAGACGCATCTCAACCGGCTGATGGCCAAGCTCGGGTTGAGCAGCCGGGCGCAGGTGGTGGTGGTGTCGTACGACGCCGGCCTCGTCCGCCCCGGCCACCCGCTGTCCCCCCGGACGTCCGCCGGCGACCAGGGTTAGCGCAGGACGCCCGCGCTCAGCGGTCGGGCGTGAGCAGGGGCTTGACGTCGAGGATCGGGGTCGCGTCGAGCGCCTCCAGGTTGCGGACGTGCACCCGCCGGCCCTCGACGGCCAGGATGTGCACGGTGTGCAGGCCGATCGGGTTGGGCCGGTCGGGTGCGCGGGTGGCGAAGACGCCGGTGAGCGGCCGGGCGGCGTCGCCACGCGGGTGGACGGCCAGGGTGTCGCGGTCGGCCCGGTCGAGCCAGGTGAGCAGCAGGACGTCGGTGCCCGGGGTCAGGCCGTCGAGGGCGGGGGCGTACCGGTCGTCGAAGACCAGCCAGGCGTCGGGGGCTCCCTCGTCGGGCTGCCGGGGCGCCGCCGCGCGATCGGTCAGTGTCGACTCGACGCGCCCGACCGGGCGCAGCGTGTGTTCGGTCACGAGTCCTGGATCCTTCCCCGTGCGGGGACGCCGGTCAAGACCGCCGTCCGGCGGGGTCATTCGTCGAGCGTGAGGCCGGCGAGCTGGCCGCGGGCGGTGACGCCCAGCTTGGGGAAGGCCTTGTACAGGTGCTGGCCCACCGTGCGCGGGCTCAGGAACAGGTGTGCGGCGATGTCCCGGTTGGACAGCCCGGTGGCGGCCAGCTGCACGATCTGCCGTTCCTGCGGGGTGAGCCGCGCGAACCGGGCCGCGCCGGTGCGGCGTGGCGCGCTCCAGCCCGTGGCGCCCAGTTCGGTACGCGTGCGCGCGGCCGGCGCGGCGCGGAAGTGCGCGCCGGGGTCGCCGGCGGTGTCCAGCAGCGCCCGGCAGCGCAGGACCAGGGCGTCGGCCCAGCGCCGGCCCAGCGTCGCCGCCCACGACTCCAGCCGGGCGAACTGCTCCGCCGCGCGGGCGATCCTGCCGCTGCGCAGCGCGGCCTCGACCAGGTCGGGCACGTGGTGCATGGCCTGGATGCGGTTGCGGGAGCGCCCGTAGACGAGCGATTCCAGGCTGAGCAGGGCCTGCTCGGAACGTCCCTGACCGAGGTGGAGCAGGGCGAGCGCGCCCGGGTGGGCGGTGGCCGGATCGGAGCGCCTCGCCCCGGACGGCCGCGAACCGGTCCAGCAGCCCGGCCGCCTGGCGCGCCCACGCGGGCTGGCCGGTGTCGGCGGAGATGGCCACGGCCTCGGTGGCCAGGCTGCGCGCCTCGGCGTGGCGGCCGCGCGCGTACTCGACGCGGGAGAGGAACGTCAGCGCCTGCGGCAGCAGGCCGACCATGCCCTCGGCCCGGATCGTGGCGGTGGCCGCGGAGGCCAGCATGTGGGTGCGGGCGTCGTAGTCGGCCAGGCCCCGGCCGCCGATCAGCAGCAGCACGCGGCGGTCGGCCTTCGCCGGCGCGCGGGCCGACTCCACCACCTCGGCCAGGGGCGGCAGCCCGTCGGCCGGCCGACCGAGCGCCATGGCGATGAACCAGCGCGACAGCCGGTGCACCGGGACGACTTGGTCGTCCGGCGGCACCTGGAGGGCGTCGAGCTGCTCGGCGGTGCGCCAGGCCATGTCGCGGTCGCCGTCGAACCAGATCATGGACCGTCAACGCCTGGGTCGCCTTCCCCTCGCCGGACGAGGACGAGTTCACCGCCGACGAGCAGCGCCGCCTGGGCATCATGCAGACCTTCATGCGGGAGGGCCTGGGGGTCAACAGATCATGCCCGCGACCGCGTCCTGACCGACGTCAGCCTCATGTGGTTCACCGCCACCGCCGGGTCGGTCGCCAACCTCTACTTCGAGGTCGGCCACGACCCGGGCGCCTACGGCCCAAGCCGCGGGTGACCGTCCCCACGGCCGTGCTGCTGGCCAGGGACGACGTGACGATCCGGCGCTTCGCCGAGCGGGACGCCGACGTCCGGCGCTGGACCGAGCTCGACCGCGGCGGCGCGTACCTGGCGCTGGAGGCGCCGGAGCTGCTGGCGGCGGACGTGCGGGCGTTCTTCGGGCCCCTGGCGAGCGCCTGACAGGCGGATCTGCAGGATTCACGGGCCGTCTGATGACATCGGCATCTGGTGGGCGGCCCGCCCGGGGGGACAAGGTGGGACCGGCATTTCGCCGGCGGCGTGTCGAGAACGCGGCGCCGGCTCCGTCCTGGGAACATCGGCGGCCGGCGAGCGGCCGCATTTGACGAAGGAGGCCCGGCGTGGCGATCCAGCGGATGGACAACGTGCTCATCGTCGTCGAAGACCTTGACGCGGTGATCGCGTTCTTCCTCGAACTCGGCATGGAGCTGGAGGGCAGGGGGCCGATCGAGGGGCGCTGGGCGGAACGGGTCATCGGGCTCGACGGCGTCCGGCAGGAGGTCGCGATGCTGCGGATCCCGGGCGGCTCCGGCGGGATCGAGCTGGCCATGTTCCACACTCCGCAGCCGATCCGCCCCGAGCCGGCGGACCCGCCGGCGAACACGCTGGGCATCCGCCGCGTCATGTTCGCCGTCGACGACGTCGAGGACGTCGTCTCACGCCTGCGCCGGCACGGCGCCGAGCTCGTCGGCACGCTGGAGCGGTTCGAGGACAGCTACCTGCTGTGCTACGTCCGCGGCCCCGAGGGGATCGTCGTCGGGCTGGCCCAGCAGCTCGGCGGGTGATCAGTCCCCGGTGGGGGCGGGCCGCCGGGTGGCGGCGAGGTCGAGCTCCAGCGCCACCTTCCTGGCGACGAGCCCGGCGGCGGCGGTCCACTTCACGCCCCAGTCGGTGCGGTCGATCGTGACGCCGCCCTTGAGCCGCAGGTCGTCCCCGTCGCCGGTCAGCTCCAGCTCCAGGGTGATCGGGTTGCGCACGCCGCGGATGCTCAGGTCCCCGGTGACCCGGAAGGCCGCCTCACCGGTCCGCTCCACGCGGTCCGAGGTGAAGGTGATCACCGGGTGGTCGGCGTCCCTGAGGTACTTGCCCCGCAGGTACCGGTCGCGCTGCGGGTTGCCGGTCCGGACGCTGGCCGCCTGGACGGTGAGCTCGACGCGCGACCTGGACGGGTCGTCGCCGTCCAGGTGGCCGGTTCCGGCGAACCGGTCGAACTGCCCGTGCACGGCGGGGCCGACGGTGTGCCGGGCGACGAAGCCGATCCGGGTGCGGGCCTGGTCGAGGACGTAGTCGCCGGTCAGGGCGCGCAGGCTGGTCGTCATGCCGGGCGCTCCTGGTCGCCGGCGGGGGCCGAGCCCGGCAGCGGACTGGTGTCGAGGTATCTGACCTCGTAGACGCGTTCGGCGAACTTCCAGCCGTCGCCGGTGCGCTGGTAGCGGTCGTGGTAGACGGCGTGGTTGGTGTGGGAGCCGCCGTCGCGCATCCGCCCGAACTCGTGGATGTAGGTCCGGCCGGTCGCGGCGTCGCCGTCGATCCGGAGGACGCCCGGGTGGACGTTCTGCACGAAGAACTCCCAGAGGCCCTGCCCCCACTCGATCCCGGCGCGGATCGCCTCCCGTCCGGCGAACTCCTTGCCGATGTGCGGCCACCGCATGACGCCGCCGGGCGTGAACAGGGCTTCGACGCGGTCGTAGTCGCGGGTCAGCACCGCGTCGGTGAGTTCGCCGCGCAGCGCCTCGATCTCGACGCGGTCGGCCATGGCTTGCAGGTCGGTCATGTGGATCTCCCCCTCAGGTGGTGCGTCCAGCATCGGGGCAGGTCGGAGGCCGAACAAGGTAGGGTTCGTGGGGCGATCCATAACATGGGAGTTATCTGTGGAGCTGAGGGACGTCGAGATCTTCCTGACGCTCGCCGAGGAGCTGCACTTCGGCCGTACCGCCGAGCGGCTGCGCGTCTCGCAGGCCCGCGTCAGCCAGGCCGTCAGCAGGCAGGAACGGCGTCTCGGCGTGGCGCTGTTCGACCGCACCAGCCGGCGGGTGGCGCTGACCCCCGTCGGCCGCCGCCTGCGGGAGGATCTGCGGCAGGCCTACGACCTGCTCCAGGAGGGGCTGGCCCGGGCCGAGGCCGCGGGGGTGGGCGCGGGCCGCACGCTGCGCCTGGGCGTGTTCGGCCACGCGGGCTACGAGCTGCGCCCGCTCGTCGACGCCTTCCAAGCCCGCCATCCCGGCGCCGAGGTCCGCTTCAGCGAGGTCACCGGCGGCGACCCGTTCGCCGCCCTGCGCGCCGGGGACGCCGACGCGCACGTGTTGTGGTTGCCCGTGGCCGAACCCGACCTCACCGTGGGCCCTACCGTGCTCGTCACCGGCCGGGTGCTGGCGGTGTCGGCCGGGCATCCGCTCGCCGGGCGGGGCGGCGCGTCGCTGGAGGACCTGGCCGACGAGCATGTCGTCGACCTGGGCCCCGCGGCTCCGGAGTACTGGGTGGCGTCGATGGTCCCCACCCGCACGCCGCTGGGCCGCCGTATCCCGCGCGGGCCGGTCGCGCGGACGTTCCACGAGATCCTCGCCCTGGTCGCCGCCGGGCAGTGCGTCCATCCGCTGGGCGAGATCGCGGCCCGCTACAACCGGCCGCCCGGCGTCGTCTTCGTGCCGCTGCACGACGCCCCGGCTCTCCGGTTCGCCCTGGTCTGGTCGTCCACCGCCGACGGTCCCGCCGTACGCGCGCTGGCCAGGACCGCCGCCGAGCTCGGCCCGCTCTCGCTCGGCGGGACCGGCGAGCCGGGCTGAGGTCCGCTCCCCCGCCCTACGCGGTGGTGGGCGCGCCCGCGACGCGGCGCTCGCCGCCGTTGCGCTCCTGCCAGAACCGGTACACCTCGACGGCGTCCGCGCGCGGCTCGTGGCGCATCGGCAGCCGGCGCCGCTGCCAGGGCTTGGCGAACTCGTCGTAGAAGGTGCCCAGCTCGAAGTACTTGCGGTCGTCCACGTAGTGGGGCTCGTAGGCGTCCCGGGTGGTGAGGAAGACGACCTCGGCCGGGGAGCAGTAGTACAGCGCCCCCAGGCACATCGGGCAGGGGTGGGCGAGCACGTAGATGGTGGCGTCGGTCAGGTGCTCGGTGCCGAGCCTGGTGCAGGCCTCGCGGATGGCGAGGATCTCGGCGTGGGCGGTCGGATCGCCGGTCTGGGCGACCTTGTTGGCGCTCTCGGCCAGGAGCTCGCCGTCCCTGACGATGACGGTCGCGAACGGGCGGCCGCCCTCGGCGACGTTCTGGCGGGCGAGGTCGATGGTGCGCTGGACGAAGTCCATGAAGTCCTCCGGAAGTGGTCGGCAGGGCCCTGTCGGTGGGCCCTGCCGGAAGGGTTCTGTCGGAAAGGCCCGGTCAGAAGGGCTTGGTCGGCAGGTACTTGCCGTCCAGGGTGATGACGGCGCGCTCGCCGCCCTCGGGGTCGGCGACCTTCTTCACGTCGAGCCGGAAGTTGATGGCGGAGATGATGCCGTCGCCGAACTGCTCGTGGACCAGGGCCTTGAGGGTCGTCCCGTAGACCTGGAGCATCTCGTAGAAGCGGTACATGGTCGGGTCGGTCGGGATCCGGTCCGGCATCGAGCCGCGGACCGGGATGGTCTGCAGCAGCGTCGCCGCGTCCTCGCCGAGGTCCAGCAGCTCGGCCACGGCGCGGGCGGAGCTCTCCGGCAGCGGGTGCTGGCCGAGGACGGCGGCGGTGGTGAAGGCCACCGACAGGCCGGCGGCGTCGGCGATCTGCTGCCAGGTCAGGTCCTTGCGGGTCTTGGCCTCGACGGCGGCGGCGGCCAGGGCCTGGCGGGCGGTGGGGTCGAACTGTGCGTGCACCATGGTTGGTTACGTCCTTCTCTTCGGGTGGTGTCGGAATGGCTGCGGGCTCCCCGCGGGCAGGTCGCGGGCGGGAACCCCGGAGCCGGGTCAGGCGGTGAGCGCGGCGCCCGCGGCGGTCAGCTCCTCGACGCGGCCGGTCGGGATGTCGTAGACCCAGCCGTGCAGGGCGACCTTCCCCGCCGCCAGCGCGTGGGCGACCGACGGGTGGGTGGCCAGGTTCGCCAGCTGGGCGAGCACGTTCTGCCGCACCAGGCCCGGCACGTCACCGTGGGCGGGGGTGCGGGCCCGGGAGGCGTCCGCGTGCCGCAGCCAGGCGGCGACGGTCGGGGCGCCGCTGAGGTCGTGCCCCTCGGCCAGCGCGGTCATCGCGCCGCACGCCGAGTGGCCGCAGACGACGACGTCCCGCACGCCCAGCGCGGCGACCGCGTACTCGATGCTCGCGGCCACCCCGTCGGCTTCGGGGCGGTAGGCGGGCACCAGGTTGCCGGCGGTGCGGATGACGAACAGGTCACCCGGCTCGGTGCCGGTGATCAACTCGGGGACGACGCGGGCGTCGGAGCAGCCGATGAACAGCGTGTGCGGTGTGTGATGGGTGGCCAGACGGGCGAAGAGCTCCGCCTTGGCCGGGAAGACGTCCCGCTGGAAACGGGCGACGCCCTCGGCGAGGTTCTGCATGGTCACTCCCTTCGGCGGTGGCCGGCCCTTTCGGGCTGCTGACATCCAGCATGCATGACCTGGGCATATAGTGTCCAAGAGATGTTCCGTCTGAAAGGCATTGCTCTCGTCTATAGTTTGTCCATGGCCGCTCTCGAACTGCGTCACGTGCGCTACCTGCTCGCCGTGGCCGAACACGGCAACTTCACCCGCGCCGCCGAGGAGCTGCACATCTCGCAGCCCACGCTCTCCCAGCAGATCAGGCAGCTCGAGCGGACCTTGGGCGTGCAACTGCTGGACCGCACCGGCCGCGCGGTGCGACTCACCGACGCCGGGGCCGTCTACACCGACCACGCCCGGCGCGCGCTTCGCGACCTGGCCGCCGCCGAACGCGCCGTGCACGACGTCCAGAACCTGTCCCGCGGCCATCTGCGGCTGGGCGTCACCCCCACCTTCACCGCCTACCTGGTCGGCCCGCTCACCGCCGAGCTGTACGCGCGCCACCCGGCCGTCGGCCTCACCCTGACCGAGATGCCCCAGGACCGCATGGAAGCGGCCCTGCTCGCCGACGACCTCGACCTCGGCATCGCCTTCGCCGGCCCCCACCTGCCCGGCATCACCCCCGCCGCGCTGTTCACCGAGACCCTCAGCCTCGTCACCGGCACCCCGCACGCCCGGACGCCGGCCGTCCCCCTCCCGGTGGGCGCGCTCAAGGACGAGCGGCTCGCCCTGCTCAGCGGCGACTTCGCCACCCGAGGCCACATCGACGCCTACTTCGCCCGCCACCGGGCCGCGCCCCGCATCGCGGTCGAGGCCAACTCCATCCAGGCGCTCACCGAGATCGTGCGCCGCACCCCGCTGGCCACCGTCCTGCCCGACGCCGTCACCCACGACCATCCGCACCTCACACCGGTCCCCCTCGACCCGCCGCTGCCCAGCCGCACCGTCACCCTGCTGCACCGCGAGGGCGCCTACCGCAGCGCGGCTGCCCGCGCCTTCACCGAGCTCACCCGGGACTTCGTCCGCTCCCGCGGCTACACCCCACCCGCCTGAAGCCGGGCGCGCGCCTACACCCCGCCGGTCTGGGCCTGCTGTGCCGCTTCAGGATCGCCATGGGCATGGCCGGTGTCGCCGGACGCCGCGGTCTCGGGCTGGGAGCCGGGCAACGGGTGCCATCCGCCGTCGGGCGACCGGTAGGCGGCCGAGACGAGCTCCGTCGTCCCGGCCGGGCCGCCGTCGCCGTCAGTCCCGTCGTGGAGGAGCGCACGGGTCCCGGCACGTGGCCAGACCCTTTTCGGGCTCGATTCCTGTGCCCGCGGGGCCAAGCATTCCTGACCTCGACACTTTTTGTGGTGGATCGAATACTGAGCGTGACAAACTCCCTGGACGGAAGGACCCCCCATGCCCACCGCCCGCATCGCCGCCGGTCAGACCAACCCCGGACAGGGCTGGCAGGCCTACGGCTCCAACGGCATCTACATCGACGTCGACACCGGCTCCGCGCACTTCTCCGGGCGTCCCGTCTACGTCACCTCCATCAGCAGCACCGGCGGCAACCAGTGGAACCTGGTCGGTCCCAGCGCCGTCTACGACGCCACCGCCACCAAGTTCCGCGTCTACGTGCAATGGCGTGACGCGTCGGCGCTGTCCCCGGGCACCGCCCAGCAGTTCGGCTGGTACATCCAGTGGATCGGCTACGACAACCCCTGACCCGCGACTCGCACGGCCGGCCGGCGCCCGAGCAGGCGCCGGCCGGCCGCGCCGTGAGGCCCAGGTTCCCGCAACGCGCCCCCGGGCGGTCACCGTCAGCACGGTCCGCCAGGCGCCGCACGTCCGCACGAGGCCGCTGCCGACCAGGGAGGGGAGATCCGCGTCTCCTGAGACAGGAAGATCCATCGCGTCTCCACGGCCGTGACGCCGGCACACCCGTACGGGGCCGAAACCCGCGCCGTGCCCGGCCAGCCCCCTCCACTCTTAAGATCCCTCAAAAGCCCCAACAAGAGGACGTTACGCATGCGGACCATCTACGCCGTCACCCATCCGGAAGCGACGCACCACGTCGAGAGGGTCGTCGGCGGCTGGCATGATTCGCGGCTGACACCGGCCGGCCTCAGCGCGGCGGTCTCCATCGCGCGGGCCCTGCGGGCTCGAATCCCAGTTGGCGCCGACGTGGAGCTGTTCTCCTCAGATCTCCAGCGCACCCGGCAAACCGCCGAGAAGGTCGCCGAGCTGTTCGGCGTGAAGCCCGTCCTGGACCGCCGACTTCGGGAGAAATCCTATGGAGAGGCAGGGGGAAGGCCACAGGAGTGGCTGGACCGACGATTCATCCCGCCACCGGCGGTCGGGGAACGGCTGGAGCACGACGAGGGCGTGGCGGGCGCCGAGACCAAGGCGGCATTGGCGCGGCGCGTCTACGCGGCCATGGGCGAGATCCTGCAGCGCCCCTGCGAACACCAGATCATCGTGACTCATGGCGGCTCCCTGACATGCGTCGTGACGTCCTGGATCAAGATGCCGATCAACGCGATCGGCTACGCCAGTTTCCGGGTTCCGCCGGGCAGCATCACCACGCTGCGCGAGGACGACTACTTCCACAACCGCACGGTCGCCAGCCTCGGCGACACCCGCCATCTCGATCCGCCCGCAGCCCACTGAACCTCCTCACTTCAGACATGACCAGTCAAACCGAACGCCCGCTGCTCTTCCTCGACGTCGACGGGCCCTTCTCCCCTTCGGCGACAACCCGCACCGCGCACCACGGCCGGGCTCGCGCCTGGTTCGGCTCACCCCCGAGCTGGGGAGTCGGCTGGCAGCGCTGCCCTGCGAACTTGTCTGGGCGACAACGCGGGAAGAGCACGTGGAGGCCCGCAGGGGGCTCGCCGACGGGGACTTCGCAGTCCTCGATCAATGGCTTCGTGCCCTGTGAGTCACCCGCGATCCACAGAGTCGTCGAAGCCGCGCTCGGCCATCGCCCCACCTGCTTTGTCAGCATGAGTGATCGCTCATGGCAGGGGCGGTGTTCGGCATTGGCGCTCGTGACGGGGGCGTCGCATAGTGAGGGCCATGGACCGATCCCTGCGCGTCGCGGTCATCGGCGACCGAGATCCGGCGTTTCCTCCGCATCTGGCCACCGACGACGCGCTGCGCCACGCCGCCGCGCACCTCGGCATCGACGTGGACGTCCGCTGGCTCGCCACCGAACCGCTTGAGTCCGACCTGGCCGAGGTCGAGGCCGCCGACGTGTTGTGGTGCGCGCCCGGCAGCCCGTACCGCAGCCTGGCCGGCGCGCTGGCCGCGCTCCGGCACGGCCGCGAGCAAGGCGTCCCCACGCTGGGGACGTGCGGCGGCTGCCAGCACATGGTCATCGAGTACGCACGCCACGTGCTCGGCCATGAGGACGCCCAGCACGCCGAGTACGACCCGTACGCCTCGACCCTGTTCGTCTCGGAGCTGACCTGCTCGCTGGCGGGCAAGACCATGCCCGTGGCTCTGAATGCCGGTTCCCGGGTGGCCGCGTTGTACGGGCGGACCGACGTCGAGGAGGAGTACTACTGCAACTTCGGCCTCGCCCCCGGCCGGCAAGCGATCCTGCACGACGGCGGCTTCCTGGTCACCGGCGTGGACGGCGACGGCGAGGCCCGGGTGCTGGAGCTTCCCGGGCACCCGTACTACGTGGCCACGCTGTTCGTGCCGCAGGCCCGCTCGCGTCCCGGGGAGCCACACCCCTTGGTGGCCGGTCTGCTGCGTGCGGCGCTGTGACGTTCACCCAGCTCAGGGTCCTGCAGGCGGTCGCGCGGACCGGCAACATGACCAGGGCCGCCGAGGAGCTGACCACCAGCCAGTCCGCCGTCAGTCACGCGTTGCGCGCGCTGGAGAGCGAGCTCGGGGTGGCGCTGCTGGTACGAGGCAGCCACGGGGTGCGCCTGACGGCGGCCGGGCGGGCCGTGTGCCGCCGCGCGACGCTCATCCTCACCCAGGCGGAGGCGCTGGAGCAGGAGGTGGCCGCGATCCGCGGGCAGGAGCGCGGCAGCCTGCGCGTCGGCGTCATCCCCAGCGCCAACGCCCGGCTGCTGCCGCCGCTCCTGCGCCGGTTCGCCGAAGCGCATCCGCGGGTGCGGCTCGCGGTGATGGAGGGCGCGGACGACGAGGTCCTGGAGTGGCTGGAGACCGGGGCGGCCGACCTCGCCACCGTGTCGGCCGCGGCCGGTGCGGTCTCACTGACCGCCGGGTCGGTGGCGCGGCCGCTGCCCGCCGGGTCGGTGGCGCGGCCGCTGGCCGCCGACCGCATGCTGGCCGTCCTGCCCAGCGGTCACGAGCTGAGCGTCCGCGATTCGCTGCCGGTGGCCGAACTGGCGCGGCACCCCTTCATCATGTCCACGGGCGGGTGCGAGCCGCTGATCACGGCGATCGCGCGGGCGGCGGGTGCGAGCCTGAGATGTCACTACCGGGTGCGTGACACCAACAGCATCCTCGCCATGGTCGCCGAAGGGCTCGGGCTGAGCATCGTCCCCGAGCTGGCGCTGCCCGCCCACCTCAGCGGCGTGCACGCGATCCCGCTGGAGCCGGCCGCCGAGCGGACCGTCCTGCTCGTCCTGCCCGCGGACCCGCTCCCGGCAGCCGTCGCCTTCGCCGAACTGGCCACCGCCCACCGTGCGGCGTCCCCGTGAAGGCTCCACGACGCCGCCACCGGCGGCTTTCGCACGTACGCGCAGCATGACGGCGATCGGCGGGTCGCCTCAGGCTTCGGGCGGGGCGGGCCGACGGCGTCGGGCGGCAGGCGGCGCGCCAGGCGGTGGCGAGCAGGGTGTACAGCCGCTCCCTGAGCGCACGCAGCACGTAGGTGGCGATCAGCACGCGGCGCGCGTCGAACCTGTCGACGAGGAGCCCGGCCACCGGGTTGGCCGGCGGCCCCACGACCGCCGCCACGGTGACCCCGAGCCCGGCGGTCGTCCTGGGCAGGCCGGTCACCTCGTGGATGAACAGCAGGGTCAGGGGCACGTACAGCCGGCATGAAGGCGGCCTCCGGTCCGTCCGTGGTCCTCGGTCTCCGGCTCTCGCCGGCCTCCGTCCTGGGCGCGGGCGAGCAGCGGCCCGCGCCCCCGGGGGTCAGTTGTTCGCGATGAAGTCGGCGACCAGCCGGTTGAACTCGTCGGCGTGCTCGATCATCGCCCAGTGCCCGCAGCGGTTGAGCAGCACCAGCCGGCTGTCCGGGATGTTGGCCAGCAGGTAGAGGGACGTCTCGAACGACACGACGCGGTCGTCGCGGCCGTGGATGAGCAGAGTCGGAGCCTGGATCCCCGGCAGCAGCTCCGGCCTGACCCACTTGGGCAGCGGGGCGCCCTTCGGCAGGCCGTCCACGTAGTTGCGCAGGTGGTCGGGGCGGGCGAGCGCGGCGTCCGAACGGGCCTGGCACAGCTCGGGGGTGGCGAACCTGGCCTTGTCGTAGACCATGATCTCGACGAGCCGGCGCATGTTCTCCGGGCTCGCGTCCCGGTACGCCTCGATCAGCACCTTCAGCCCCTCGGACGGGCCGTCGCCGGCGCCGAACAGCGTGGGGATCCGGCCGACCGGCGGCCCCATGGTGATCAGGTGCGAGATCCGGCCGGGGTGCTCGGTGGCCAGCCGCAGCGAGGTCTGCCCGCCCATCGAGTTGCCGACGAACGCGGCCCGCTCGATGCCGAGGGCGTCCAGGAACTGGATCGCCGCCTCCACGTGGTCGAGCCGGTCGACGGTCGCCGGGTCGGACTCGCCCCAGCCGGGCATGTCGACGGCATAGACGTGGAAGCGCTCGGCCAGCGCCTCGATGTTGCCGGCGAAGTTGCTCCAGCCCGTGGCGCCCGGCCCGCTGCCGTGCAGCAGCACGACCGGATGGCCGGAGCCGGCCTCGTAGTAGCGCAGCTTCCAGTCCTTGGTGCGGACGGTGCGTGCGATGTCCTTGGCGTCGAGTGCCATCAGTGGTCCTCCCCGTTGGGCGTGGATGCGGCGGCCAGCAGTCCGGCGACGACGCCCGGGGGGCGGTGGCCCCAGCTGTGCAGCTTGTCGAGCGTCTTCACCTCCCACGTCGCCTCGTCGATGATCAGTCCGCCCCAGCCGTACTCCACGCTGAAGCCGGAGGGGGTGTGGACGTAGAAGCTGAACATGTGGTCGTTCGGATGCATCCCGAGCGTCATCTCGAACGGCTGCCCGGCGTCCATGCACCGGTCGTAGGCCAGCCCGACGTCGCGGATGTCGGTCACCTCGACCATGAAGTGGTGGGTCCTCTTCGGCGAGGGCAGGTCGCCGAAGGCCACGGTGTGGTGGCGGCCGTTGCAGTGCAGGAAGATCAGGTCGGCGACCACGCCCGGGGCCAGCTCCTCGACGATGACGTCGCTGACCTTGAAACCGAGCAGGTCGATGTAGAAGCGCAGGTACTCCTCCCGCGAGACGCCGTGGGCCGGCAGGACCTGGTGGCCCGCGCCGCCGGCGCCCGTCACGAACCCGCCGAGCAGCTTCGGCGACTCGAACGGCGTGGCGGCGTCGGCCAGGCCGGTGACCAGCTCGACCCGGTTGCCCATGGGGTCGGCGGTGACGAAGACGCGCTCGACCTTGCGGGCGGCGGCGAGGGCGTCGTCGCCCTGGGTGACCTCGACGCCGGCCGCGCGGACCCTGTCCACCAGGGCGTCCAGCGCGGCGGCGTCGGAGACCTCGTAGCCGGTGGCCACCAGGTCGTCGGCGGGGCCGCCGGTGACGATCCAGCGGTGGGCCTTCTCGTCGGTGCGCAGGGTGAAGCCGCCGTCGGTCTTCTCGCCGAAGGACATCCCCAGCAGCTCGACGGCGAAGTGCTCCCAGTCGGCGAGGTCGCTGACCTCGTAGACGACGTAACCGAGCTCCTTGACTCCGGACATCTCTGTTCTCCTCTCGGGTAACCGGTTCAGGCGGGCACGGCCAGGCCGCTGACGTCGGCCGCGGCGACGAACTTGTCGGGACGGACGGCCACGGCGCGGACGCCGTACCTGCGCAGCCAGGGCAGCAGGATCTCGTCGAGGTCGACCAGTTCCTCCGGCCCCCGCGTGTAGGCCGTCTTCGGCCGTACGGCGAGGTAGCGGGCGCCGAGCGCGTCCCAGCCGGCCCTCTCCTGCGCCGTCAGCAGGGTCGCCGGGTCGACGTCGTCGCCGAGCAGCACGAAGCCGTCGCCGAGCAGGTCGTCCAGGCGGGCCATCCGGCCGGTGGCGTCGCCGGCGACCGGCTGCGGGACCATCCGGCCGACGATGCTGGCGTCGCCCAGCGGCCCCCTGATCCACCCGCCTTCCAGGACGGGCGGCGCGGAGAGCGGCGGCTCGTACGGCGTGACCGTGTCCTGGGGGACGGCGTTCATCGCGGCCTGCTCCTCCTCGGACAGCTCCTGCTTGATGACCCGTCCGAGCTGGACCGCGAGGCCGGTGTAGAAGGCGGCGTTCGGACGCCGTTCGGCCTCGTAGGTGTCCAGCCAGCTCTCGGGCAGCTCGCCTCTGATCACCCGGGCGAGCTTCCAGCCCAGGTTGTGGGCGTCGCGCATGCCGGACTGCATGCCGGCGCCGGCCCACGGCGGCATCAGGTGGGCCGCGTCCCCGGCCAGGAACACCCGGCCCTGGCGCCAGGCGTCGCACATGCGGACGTGGTGCTTGTAGAAGGCGTGCCGGTGGATCTCGACGTCCTGCTCGGTGACGCCCAGCGCCCTCAGCAGCGGCCAGACCTCGGCGCTGGTCGGGTAGTCCGCGGGGGATTCCTCCGGCTTGAGCGGGATCTCCCACCGGTGGTTGCCGGCGGAGAGCGCGATGTCGACGACCGGCCGCTCCCTGTCCGACCAGAACGTCAGGAAGTCGCGGTCAGGCCACCAGCGCTTGACGCGGCAGTCGATGACCACCCAGGTGACGTCGTTGGTGTCGCCCAGCAGGCGGCAGCCCACCTCGCCGCGGATCGTGCTGGCGCCGCCGTCGGCGGCGATCGCGTACCGGGCGCGGGTGGTGCGCGTGCGGCCGGTCGCGGTGTCCGTGGAGGTGACGGTGACGCCGTCGGCGTCCTGGGCGACGCCGGTGACGTCGGCGCCGTGGTGGACGGTGATGCGGTCGCCGTGCTCCTGGGCGGCCGCGCGCAGCTCGGCCTCCATGGTCGGCTGGTAGATGTTGTAGAAGCGCGCCTTGCGGCCCAGCGTCGAGGGCGGGTGCTCGATCCGCATGATCTCCCGGCCGCCGTAGGTGACCCAGCGCAGGGCCCGCTGGGGGTCGATCTTCTTCTCGATCCGCTCGTCGATGCCGAGGTCCTGGAAGATCCGCATCGTCCAGTCGTTGACGGTCACCGCCCGTGCCCGGGGGTAGATGTCGGTGTCCCGTTCCAGGGCGACGGCGGACACGCCGTACCTGGCGAGGGTGAGCGCGGCGATCACGCCGGTCGGGCCGTACCCGACGATCGCGACGTCCGCGTCGTAGCTGTCGGTCATGCGCTGACTCCGTTCTCGGCCGCCGGTGATCCGATGCGGCACTTTTGGACCAAACGTTCGGTCCAATTGCGTGGAGAGTAACAACGACCTGCGGCGACGTGTCAAGACCTGCTCACGAACCGGTCACTCAGACCGCGGCCGGACCGCTGTTCCGCGGTCCCTAGAATTCGGCTGGTGGAGAAGTCGGCGCAGGAGGCGCACACCGGAAACAGCCGCGGCCGCCGGTCCCGGCAGGAGATCCTCGACGCGGCCGCCCGGGTGATGTCCGTGCGCGGCTACGCCGGGACGTCGATCTCGACGCTCGTGAAGGAGACGGGCCTGCCCAAGAGCGCCTTCTACCACCACTTCGAGTCGAAGGCGGGGCTGCTGTCGGCCGTCATGGCCCAGGGGGCGCGGGGCTTCTTCGAGGCCATGCGCGAGGCCCACCGCGACCCGCCGGCGGGCGGCACCCCCCGCGAACGCCTGGGCTGGTACCTGCGCCGCACCGGCGAGGTCTTCGTGCACCGCGAGGAGTTCCTGCGCCTGCTGCTGGTGCTGGTGATGAGCGAGGAGGCCGCCGAGGCCCCGGAGGCGACGCGGACCGTCGTCGACGTCCGCGGCGAGGGCCGCGACCTCATGCGGCACATGATCCGCTCGTCGTTCGCCGGCGAGGGCGAGGAGGCCGCGGACGCGGTCGCCGACGCCCTCGCCCACTTCGGCATGGCCGGCTTCGACGGCGCCTTCGTCTCGCTCCAGTCCGGGGACGGCAAGCCGATCGCGGAGTTCATGGAGCAGCTCGCCGACGCCCTGGTGGCGATCGGCGAGTCGCTGCTCGCCGGCCGCCGGAGCGCGCCCGGCGGCTGACGGTCAGGCGGGCTGCTGCTCGCGCGCGGCGGCGAGCGTGAGGGCGATGTCGACGATCATGTCCTCCTGGCCGCCGACCAGCCGGCGACGGCCGCACTCCATCAGGATGTCGCGCACGTCGACGCCGTACCGCGCGGCGGCGGCCTCCGCGTGCCGCAGGAACGACGAGTAGACGCCGGCGTACCCCAGGGTTAGCGTCTCCCGGTCGACCCGCACCGGACGGTCCTGCAACGGGCGGACGATGTCGTCGGCGGCGTCCTGGAGCTGGAACAGGTCGCACCGGTGCTCGAAGCCCGACAGGTCGGCGACCGCGACGAACGCCTCCAGCGGGCAGTTGCCCGCGCCCGCGCCGTGACCTGCCAGCGACGCGTCGACCCGGTAGACGCCGTTCTCGACCGCGACGACGGAGTTGGCGACCGACAGCGAGAGGTTCTCGTGGGCGTGGATGCCGATCTCGGTCCCGGCGTCGAGCACGTCCCGGTACGCGCGCACCCGCGCGGCCACGTCGTTCATGGTGAGCCGGCCGCCGGAGTCGGTGACGTAGACGCAGTGCGCGCCGTAGGACTCCATGAGCTTGGCCTGCCGGGCCAGTTCCTCGGGCGGGGCCATGTGGGAGAGCATCAGGAACCCGGACACGTCCATGCCGATCTCGCGGGCCGCGGCGATGTGCTGGGCCGAGATGTCGGCCTCGGTGCAGTGCGTGGCGACCCGGACGGACCGCACGCCGAGGTCGTAGGCGCGCTTCAGCTCGTGCACGGTGCCGACTCCCGGCAGCAGCAGCGTGGTCAGGCGGGCGCGCTCCAACACCGACGCGGCCGCCTCGATCCACGCCCAGTCCGTGTGCGAGCCGGGACCGTAGTTCAGCGACCCGCCGGCCAGGCCGTCGCCGTGCGCGACCTCGATCGCGTCGACGCCGGCCCGGTCCAGCGCCGTGACGATGCGCTTGACGTCCTCCAGGCCGATGCGGTGGCGGACGGCGTGCATGCCGTCGCGCAGGGTGACGTCCTGGACGAAGATCGGGATGGTCATCGAAGGCCCGCCTTCCGTGCGGCGATGCGCTCCGCGACCCGCAGGCCGGCGGAGGTCATGATGTCGAGGTTGCCGGCGTAGGCCGGGAGGTAGTGCGCGGCGCCCTCGACCTCGAGGAACACCGACACCTGGTGGGTGGGCCGCGCCGCGCCGGCCGCCAGCAGCGTCTCCACCGGCTGGTCGGCGGGCACCTCGGTGATCTGCACCTGCTGCTTGAGCCGGTAGCCGGGGACGTAGGCGGCGACGTCGGCGACCATCTTCTCGCCCGACCGGCGGATCTCGTCGTGGACGGCGGGGTCCGGCGCCGCGACGAGGCACAGGACGGTGTCCCGCATGATCAGCGGCGGGTCGGCGGGGTTGAGGATGATGATCGCCTTGCCGCGGCGCGCCCCGCCGATCTGCTCGATGGCGGCCGAGGTGGTCTCGGTGAACTCGTCGATGTTGGCCCGGGTGCCCGGCCCGGCCGACTTCGAGGCGATGGACGCGACGATCTCGGCGTACTCGACGGGCGCCACCCGGCTGACGGCGGCGACGATCGGGATCGTGGCCTGGCCGCCGCAGGTGACCATGTTCACGTCGGGGGCGTCGAGATGCTCGTCGAGGTTGACGGCCGGGACGACGTAGGGGCCGATCGCCGCCGGGGTCAGGTCGATCAGCCGCCTGCCGAGCGGGAGCAGCTTGGCGGCGTTCACCTCGTGCGCCTTGGCCGAGGTGGCGTCGAAGACGATGCCGATCTCGTCGAAGCCCGGCAGCGCGATCAGCCCGTCGACGCCCTCGGACGTCGTCGGCACGCCCATCCGGGCGGCGCGGGCCAGACCGTCGGACGCCGGGTCGATGCCGACCATGGCGCCCATCTCCAGGTGGCGCGAGCCGCGCAACACCTTGATCATCAGGTCGGTGCCGATGTTGCCCGAGCCGATGATCGCGACCTTCGTCCTGCTCATGCTGCTGCTCCTTCGGTGAAGCGGACCGTCACCGTGCCGAGGTCGGACAGGGTGGCGGTGACGGTGTCGCCGGCCGCGACCGGCCGCATGGGGCCGAGCGCGCCGGACAGGACGACCTGGCCCGCGCGCAGCGGCTCGCCGAGGTCGCGGGCCATGCGGGCGAGCCACACGACCGCCTCTATCGGGTCGCCGAGGCAGGCCGCGCCGGTGCCGGTGGAGACCTCCTGGCCGCCGATGCTCATCGACATGGCGACGTCCACGGGGTCGAACTCGCCGAGGGTGCGGCGTTCCGTCCCGAGGACGTAGGCGCCGGCGGAGGCGTTGTCGGCGACCGTGTCGCCGAAGGAGATGTCCCAGCCGGCGATCCGGCTGCCGCAGATCTCCAGCGCGGCGACGGCGTACTCGATCGCGGCGCGGACCTGGAGGGCGTCGAGCGGGCCGTCGTCCAGGTCGGCGCCGAGCACGAACGCGATCTCCGCCTCGGCCCGCGGCTGGAGGATCCGGCCGACCGGGATCGCGTCGCCGTCGGCGTAGGCCATGTCATCGAACAGCACGCCCAGGTCGGGCTGGTCGACGCCGAGCTGGCGCTGCACCGCCTCCGACGTCAGGCCGATCTTGCGTCCGGTGATCCGCGCGCCGGCGGCCAGCCGGGAGGCGGCCAGCGCGGCCTGGACGGCGTACGCCGCGGCCAGGTCGTCGCGGCCGATCAGATCCCGCACGGGGGCGCACGGCACGCCGGACGCGGCGGCGCCGGCCAGCCGCCCGGCCGCGGCGGCGATGTCGGACGGGCTCGCGGCGGCGGGCCCGTTGGTTTCGTTCATCCCCCCACTGTGCAGGCAGGATGCCGTCCCAACCAGCACATCGTCTCGTTCAGCGATACGCTGTGCGGGTGACCGATCGGGCGGATCTCGACACCGTGCTGGGCAAGGCGGTGACGATCCTGCGCGCCTTCCGGCCCGACGACCGGGTCGTCAGCCTCGCCGAGCTGGTGCGGCGCACCGGCCTGCACAAGGCGACCGTCCACCGGCTGTCGGGCGATCTGGTTTCCAACCGCCTGCTCGACCGCGCCGACGGCGGCTACCGGCTCAGCCGCGGCCTGTTCGAGCTGGGCATGCTCGCCTCGCTGGAACGCAGCCTGCTCGAACTGGCGATGCCGTTCCTGCAGGACCTCTACGAACGCACCCACGAGACCGTGCACCTCGGCGTGCGCGAGGGGCACGACGTCGTCTACGTCGCCAAGATCGGCGGCCACCGCCAGGCCAGGGCGCCCTCGCGCACCGGCGGCCGGATGCCGCTCCACTGCACCGCGATCGGCAAGGCGCTGCTCGCCTACGCCGGGCCCGACCTGCGGCGCGAGGTGCTGACCGGGCCGCTGGAACGGCGTACGCCGCACACCGTCGTCGTGCCGAGCATCCTGCGCGGCCAGTTGCGGCGCGTCACGGAGACCGGGGTCGCGTTCGAGGCCGAGGAGTCGGCCGTCGGGCTGGTGTGCGTCGCCGCGCCGGTGCTGGGGCGCGGCGACGAGCCGCTGGCCGCGATCAGCGTGGCCGGCCCCACCGGCCGGTTCCGGCCCGAGGGGCACGTGGCCGCGGTACGCGCGGCGGCGGCCGCGCTCGGCAGCACGCTCACCCGGCGCGACCTCCTGAGGTGAGGCGACGGCCCGGCCGGAGGTGAACCGGCGGCACAGAGCGCGCGACCTCCTCCGTCTACCGGTGGCCGGGAGGGCGCGACTTCCTCCGGTCAACCGGTGGCCGAGAGGGCGCGACTTCCTCCGGTCAACCGGTGGCCGAGAGGGCGCGGCTGATCGCGTCGGCCGCGGCGGTGAGCGCGGTGACGAGGGGTTTGATCTCCTTCGGGGAGTAGCGGACGCTGGGCATCGAGATCGACAGCGCCGCGCCGGTCGCGCCGTCGCGGCCCTTCACCGGGCATCCCAGCGCGACCACGCCCCGCTCGGTGCGCTCCAGGTTGAGCGCGACGCCGCTGTGCCGTACGGACCGCAGGTCCCGCCGCAGCCGCGCCAGGTCGGGCAGCTCCTCGGCCGGATCGGCCCGGTCGTCGGGGGCGTAGAGCTGCGCCAGTTCCTCGTCCGAGAGGGCCGCCAGCGCCACCAGGCCGCCGGTGGCCTGGTGGGCCGGGAAGACCATGCCTTCACGGCTGCCCACCCGCAGGGCCTGCCCGCACTCGACCGAGGCGATGAAGCGCACGTTGCGCCCGGTGCGGATGCTGAGGTTCACCGTCTCGTCGATCCGGTCGACCAGCGCCCGCATCTCGCCGAGCGCCGCCGCCCGCAGCGCGCCGACGTCGGACTGCGCGCGCTCGGCCAGCGCGAGGACGGGGCCCACCCGGTAGCTGCGGTCGTCGTTCTGCACCGCGAAATCGCGGTACACCAGCGCGGTCAGCAGCCGGTGGGCCGTGGAGCGGGCCACGCCGAGCCGATCGGCGGCGGCCGAGACGGTGATCACCCCGTCGAGCTGGAGGATCTGCGCGAGCCGCAGGGCATGGTCGACGCTGCTGGGCGCGTAGGCCGGCGGCGTCTTCATGGGCTTGGCCATGGAATCGATCCTGGCACATCAATTCCGCTGTGCAGAATCCTCTTTTCCAGCCCGGTCGCCTGCGCGGATAGTCGGGGCCATGCCCCACGTGAACGCCGGCGGCTCGCCGGTCAAGATCGCCGCCGTGGACCGGCCGGACCAGCCCTCGCTCAGCCCCGAGCTGGAGGACCTCTACCGAGGCTTCGAGAAGGCGCTGCTCGTCCCGTTGTGGACGGAGATCGGCGACCTGATGCCGCCGCACCCGCGCTCCACCGCGCAGCCGCACCGGTGGGAGTGGGGCACGCTGCTCGACCTCGCCGGCCGCGCCGGTGAGCTGGTCCCGGTCGGCCGCGGCGGCGAGCGCCGGGCGATCGCGCTGGCCAACCCCAGCCTGGGCGGCAAGCCGTACGCGACGCCGACCCTGTGGGCCGCGATCCAGTACCTGATGCCGGGCGAGAACGCCCCCGAGCACCGGCACAGCCAGAACGCCTTCCGCTTCGTCGTCGAGGGCGAGGGCGTGTGGACCGTGGTCGAGCGCGACCCGGTGCCGATGCGCCGCGGCGACTTCCTCCCCCAGCCCGGCCTGCACTGGCACGCCCACCACAACGCGGCCGACACGCCCATGGCCTGGATCGACGGCCTCGACATCCCCTTCCAGTACGGCGTCGAGGCGCAGTTCTTCGACTTCGGCCGGGACACCCTCACCGAGGAGGAGCACGCCACCCCCGACCGTTCGCGCGCCGAACGGCTCTGGGGGCACCCCGGCCTGGCCCCAGTCTCCCAGCTCCGACGGCACGAGGGCACGCCGTTGCTCTGCTACCGCTGGACCGACACCGACGCCGCGCTGACCGACCAGCTCGCGCTGGAGCGGGAGGGGCACGCGGGCCCGGTCGAGCCCGGCCACGCCCTGGTCCGCTACATCGACCCGACGACCGCCGGCGACGTGCTCCCGACGATCCGGGCGCAGTTCCACCGGATCACGACGGGCGTGCAGACCGCGCCGTACCGGGAGACCGGCTCGTCGGTCTACCAGGTCTTCGACGGGTCCGGCCAGGTCACCGTCGGCGACCGGTCCTGGCGGGTGAGCCGCGGCGACCTGTTCGTCGTGCCGTCCTGGCAGCCGCTGTCGATCCGCTCGGAGGCGTCGGCCTCCGACTCCGACTCCGGCGCGCTGGACCTGTTCCAGTTCAGCGACGCCCCGATCTTCACCAGGCTCGGCCTGTACCGCAGCCACACCGAGGAGAACAGCCGATGAAGCTCGCCACCGTCCGCCTGGACGACCACCGCACCGCCGCCGTCCGCGTCGAGGGCGACGAGCTCGTCGAGGTGGGCCGGACCGACGTCGGCGCGGTGCTGGCCGCGCCCGGCGGCCTGGACGCCGCCGCGACGGCCGACGGCCCGCGTCACCCGCTCGCCGGAGCCGACCTCGCCCCGGTCGTGCCGCGGCCGGGCAAGGTCGTCTGCGTGGGGCTGAACTACCAGAACCACATCAAGGAGATGGGCCGCGACCTGCCGGAGTACCCGACGCTGTTCGCCAAGTTCGCCGACACGCTGATCGGCGCCGCGGACGACATCCGGCGTCCGGCGGAGACCGACCAGTTCGACTGGGAGGCCGAGCTCGCCGTGGTCATCGGCCGGCCGGTGCGGCGGGCGGACGAGGAGCGGGCGGTCGCCGCGATCGCCGGGTTCACCGTGCTCAACGACGTCACCTGCCGGGACTGGCAGTTCCGGACCCGGGAGTGGCTGCAGGGCAAGAACTGGGACTCCACCACCCCGATCGGCCCGTTCCTGGTCACCGCGGACGAGACCGGCCCGCGGCCGGCGCTCGACGTCCGGTGCGAGGTGGACGGCCGGGTGATGCAGTTGGACAACACCGGCGACCTGCTCTTCGACCCGGTCCACCTGGTCCGCTACGTCTCGACGATGGTCCGGCTCAACCCTGGCGACGTGATCGCGACCGGCACGCCGGGCGGCGTCGGCCACGCGCGCAAGCCGCCGGTCTTCCTGCGCGGCGGTGAGCTCGTCGTGACCGAGATCGAGGGGCTGGGCAGGCTGGAGAACCGCGTCGTCACCGAGGGCGCGTGATGGCCCGCGACCTGGCCACCACGCTCGCGTGGGTCGAGACGGGGACCGGCCTGTGCGCGTCGGCGATCGCCGGTCTGTCCGAGCGGGAGTACGACGCCGCGTCGGCCCTGCCCGGCTGGACGCGCAAGCACGTCGTGGCGCACCTGGCGGCGAACGCCGAGGCGATCGGCAACCTGGTCCGCTGGGCGCGCACCGGCGAGCCGGCCCCGATGTACGCCTCGCCGCAGGCGCGCGCCGCCGGGATCGAGCGGGGCGCCCTGCTGGACGCCGGCGAGCTGGCCCGGTGGTTCACCGAGTCGGCCGCGACCCTGGCCACCGCCATGGCGGCACTGCCCGAGGAGGCGTGGCGGGCCGAGGTGGTGACCGCGCAGGGACGGACCGTCCCGGCGAGCGAGATCCCCTGGATGCGCAGCCGGGAGGTCATGGTGCACGCGGTGGACCTGGCCACCGGGCTCACCTTCGCCGACCTTCCCGACGGCTTCCTGCGGGAGCTGCGGGAGGACATCCGCGCCAAGCGCGGGCCCGGCGCGGTGCCCGACGTCGAGGGGTCGCTGCCCGACGTGACCGCCTACCTGGCCGGACGCCCGGCGTCCGGGGTGACGGCCGCCGACGGCGGACGCCCGCCGACCCTGCCTCCGTGGCTGTGACGAGAACTGCGTGGCCGTGGCGAGAACTCCGTGGCTGTGGCGAGAAGGAAGATCCTATGGGCACCCTCCCCTCCACCCGTGCCGACGTGATCGTCGTCGGGGGCGGCATCGGCGGTCTGTCCGCCGCCCTCGCCCTGGTCCGCCAGGGCCTGCGGGTCCGGGTGTACGAGCAGGCCTCGGCGTTCGGCGAGGTCGGCGCCGGCCTGCAGCTCGCCCCGAACTGCACCCGCATCCTGGACCGTTACGGCCTGCTGGCCGAGGCGTCCGCGCTCGGCGTGCTGCCCGAGAGCATGGTCATGAAGGACGCCCTGGACGCCGCCGAGCTGACCCGGCTCGACCTGCGCGACGTCGAGCGCCGCTACGGCTACCCCTACCTGGTGATCCACCGCAGCGACCTGCACGGCATCCTGCTGCGCGCCTGCGAGCGGGCGGGCGTCGAGCTGCTCACCGACGCCCGCTGCACCTGGTACGAGAACGTCGAGGGCGGCGCCCGCGTGCGATTCGCCGACGGCGTCGTGGACGAGGCGGACGCGGTGATCGCCGCCGACGGACTGCACTCGATCGCCCGCGAACTGCTGGTCCACGACGAGCCGGTGAGCTCCGGATATGTCGCCTACCGCTGCGCGGTGCCGTTCGAGCAGGTCGCCGGCAACGACGTGCACGACATGGACGTCGTCGTGTACGTCGGACCGCGCTGCCACTTCGTGCAGTACCCGCTGCGGGGCGCGGAGACGTTCAACCAGGTGGCCGTGTTCGAGTCGCCGAAGGCGCTGGCCGGCGAGGACGACTGGGGCACCCCCGACGAGCTGGACGCGGCGTTCGCGGGCACCTGCGACCAGGTCCAGCAGGGCCTGCCGCTGATGTGGCGGGACCGGTGGTGGCGGATGTTCGACCGCGACCCGATCATGACCTGGGTGACCGGGCGGATCGCGCTGCTCGGCGACGCCGCGCACCCGCCGCTGCAGTACATGGCGCAGGGCGCGATCATGGCGATCGAGGACGGCTGGGTGCTCGGCGAGCACGTCGCCGCCCAGCGCGCCGAGGGCCGCCCGGCGGTGGACTGGGACCGGGCGCTGGCCGCCTACGAGGCGGTGCGGCCCGAGCACTGCCGCCGGGTGGTCGGCACGGCGCGGGCGTGGGGCGCGTTGTGGCACCTGGAGGGCGTCCGGAGACTGCAGCGCAACGCCCTGCTGCGGGAGCGCGACGTCCACGACTACGCGTTCGTGGACTGGATCTTCGGCCCGACGGCCCTGACCCCCGACGACGAGCCGGAGATGTTCCGCCCGATCCCCCTGGACTCCGCCTCCTTGTGACCCTCCCCCGGCACGCCCGCGCACCGCGCTCGACGCGGGAGCGCGGCCGTGCGGGATGAGCATGCTCTGTCCCCCGTGCGAGCTACCGGGGAATGTCCACCGTGCGGTGACGATCAAGGCGCCGGCCGCTCCGTAACGTTGCGGGGCGGCCACGGCGTTCCGCCGGCCCTTTTCCCGCTCGTACCCCGCCGTGCGCATCGCCTTCGCGGCGGCCGGCCCATTGGAGGACTTCATGCTCGCCAAGATCAGGACACCCCTTGCCGCCGCGCTGTGCTGCGTCGGTCTCGGGGCGGGGGTGGCCGGCTGCGACGGCGACGCGATGGAGAAGTGGGATCCCTTCGCCGCCTCCACCTCCGCCGCGCCGACGTCCGGGGCCGCTCCGATCTCCGGCACCCAGAAGATCACCGTGGCGGGACGGTCGGTGAACGTGTCCTGCTCGGGCGAGCCGGTCGAGGGCGGTCCGGTCGTCGTCCTGATGCACGGCGGCGGCGACGGGCTGGACAAGATGGCGTCCCTGCAGAAGACGTTGAGCGGCAAGCACCGGGTCTGCTCCTACGACCGGCTCGGCGCGGGCGCGAGCGACCAGCCGGACGGCCCGCAGGACCTCGCCGGCAGCGGCCGGATCCTGACCGGCGTGCTGGACCGCGTCGCCGGGAAGACCCCGGTCGTCCTGGCCGGTCACTCGCTGGGCGGGCTGATCGCCGCCCGGTACGCCCCCGACCACCAGGACAGGGTCAAGGGGCTGGTCCTGCTGGACGCCACCCCGCCCACCATGATGAGCGACATCGAGAAGGCGATCCCGAAGTCCGCCAAGGGCCCGGCCGCCGAGCTGCGCGCGCAGAACCTGGCGATCTTTCAGGGGCAGAACCCGGAGAAGCTGGTCATCGCCGACGGCGAGGTCCGCTCCGCCGGTGACATCCCGGTCGAGGTCGTCCGGCACGGCAAGCCGTACCTGGAGGCGCTGCCCGAGTACGGGCCGCGCCTGGAGCGGGCGTGGGCGGCCGGCCAGCGCAAGTGGCTGGCGCTGTCGGGCCGCAGCAGGCTGAGCACGGCCGCGGGCAGCGGGCACTACATCTACGTCGACGAGCCCGGCGTCGCCGTCCAGGCCGTCGAGCGCGTCGCCGGGGAGGCGCGGGGCCGGTGATCCGGCCGGTCGCGGGGATCTGGCAGAAGGCTGGATCAGGGTTGATCAGGTTGCAGGACCTCGCCGACGAGGGGCCCGTCTTCGACCTGCGCATCAGGGCCGCCCACCGGGGCCGCGGCCTCGGCGGCCGGGCGGTGCGCCGGCTGACCGGCCACCTGTTCACCGAGCTGCCGGGGATCACCCGGATCGAGGGCACCACCCGGCAGGACAGCCTGGCCATGCGTGCCGTCCTCCGCGGCGCGGGCTTCGCGAAGGAGGCGCACTACCGCCGGGCCTGGCCGGGACGCGACGGACGACTGTACGACTCGGTCGGCTACGCGATCCTGCGCTCGGACTGGGAGACCGGCGAGGTCACGCCGGTGGCCTGGGGGGACGAACCCCGCCCCTGACCGTCACGGTCGCCGGGAGAGGCCGCCGTCGTGATCGCCGAACGAGCGGCGGTAGGCGGCGGGCGTGGCGTGCACCAGGGAGTGGAAACGCCTGCGGAGGTTGGCGGCCGAGGACAGGCCGACCCTGGCCGCGATCGTCTCCACGGGGAGGTCGGTCTCCTCCAGCAGGGCCCGCGCCGCCGTGACGCGCTGCTGGAGCAGCCATCGGCCGGGGCTGACGCCGAGCTGCCCGGCGAACCTGCGGGCGAGGGTCCGCGGGGAGACCCCGGCCCGTGCGGCGAGGTCGTCGAGGGTGAGCGGTTCGTGCAGCCGTTCGGCGGCCCAGTCGAGGAGCGGCGCCAGCGACTCCGGCCGTCGGTCCGTGGGCGGCGCGGTGCTGTACTGGAGCTGGCCGCCCTCGCGGTGCGGCGGCATGACCATGTGGCGGGCGATGTGCGCGGCGTAGGCCGCGCCGTGGTCGGCGCGGGCCAGGTGCAGGCACAGGTCGATGCCGGCGGCGGTGCCGGCGCTGGTGGCGAGGTCGCCCAGGTCGATGTAGAGCGTGTCGGGTTCGACCTGTACGCCGGGAAAGCGGTCCGCGAGCTCGGCGGCGAGCCGCCAGTGGGTGGTCGCCCTGCGGCGATCGAGCAGTCCGGTCTCGGCGAGCAGGAAGGCTCCCGAGCAGATCGCGACGATCCGGGCGCCTCGCCGGTGTGCCCGCCGGATCGCGTCGACCACGGCGGGCGGCGCCGGGTCGTCGCGGCGGTGCCATCCGGGGATCACCACCGTGTCGGCGGCCTCCAGCGCCGACAGGCCCGCGCCCACCGCCATGTCGTACCCGGCCAGGGTCGGCACGGCGCCCGGACGTTCGGCGCACACCTGGAACGTGTAGCGGGCGGGCAGCCCCGGCCGGCGCACGCCGAAGACCTCCGCCGCGCACGCCAGCTCGAACGTGGACTGCGGCGGCAGGACCAGCGCCACCACTCGCTGAACGGTCATGGCAGGAAAATACCGCCACGCGTCAATCCAGACACTGGGCGGGGACGGCGTCCGCCGCGACGATGGGGTCATGACGCAAGATGCGAACGACGTCCAGATCCTGCACGTCGACGAGGTGGAGGCGGTCGAGGTCGTCCCCGGGATCGTCCGGCGGCGGCTGCCCGCCACCGACCGGGCCCGCGGCTGGATGTACGACTTCGCCCCGGGCGCCGAATGGCCCGAGGCGGACGTGCACGACGGCGAGGAACGCTACTACGTGATCTCCGGCGAGTTCATCGACCGGGGGCGGCGGCTCGGGCCGGGCAGTTACGTCGTGTTCGCGCCGGGCAGCACGCATCGACCGCGCACCGAGACGGGCGCCCGCATGCTGGGCATCAGCATCCTCACCCCGTAGGGACGCCGCAGGCCGGGGACCGGCGGGCGGCGTCAGTCGCGCGGGCGGCGGACGCGGGGGACGGGCTGGCCGCGGCGGGCGGCCTCGGCCTCCAGCCGCTTCCTCAGCAGCCTGCCCTGGCCGAGGAACGAGCGGCTGCGCTCCCGGCGGCTCCCCGCCAGGCTCCAGTCGTTGAGCGCCCGCTCGACCCGCACGCTCAACCGGTCCCCCGCGCCGGTGGCCCGCCCGACCAGCACGACGTTCTCCTGCCACTCCATGGCCGGGCCGTGCCGGTGGAAGGTCAGGCACACCGGCCCGCCGGCCGCCTGGACGCCCGCGGGCAGCCGCAGGTCGAAGCCCGCCTCCGTCCGTACGGCCGAGCGGGTGCGCACGGCCAGCGGCATGCCGTCGGCCACCATGGTGACGACGGGCTCGCCCAGGCGGGCGGCGCGGGCGGCGAACGGCCGCCAGTCCGCCGGCGGGGCCGACCGGCTCGGCAGCCGGGGGCCGGTGGGGGCGGGGTCGGAGGCGGGCACGGCGACGTCCGGGGGGCCGATCCAGATCTCCGGCGTCCTGGACAGGTCGCCCTCGGGCCACCAGACGATCCGCTCGGGGGTGACCTCCACCCAGATGCGGGCGAAGTACCAGCCCAGCCGTCTCACCAGGAACCACGGCATCCCGGCGAACCCGGCGCCGGTCTTGGCCAGGGACTCGCGGACGTACCGGTCGGTGCCGGCCTGCAGGTCCGCGTCGCGCACGGTCGCCCGGCCTTGCACCAGGACGACGGGCTCCCGGTCCGGGCCGCCCTGCGCGCCGGAGCACAGCAGCGCGACGCGCGGGTCCCGGCGGGCGCGCTCGGCCTTGTCCGGGTAGGTGAGCCCGGTGCTGACGTCCAGCGTGCCGCCCGCCCCGGCGTACGGCGTGACGGGCCAGGTGACGGGGCGGCCGTCGCGGGTGAGCGAGGCGTACTCGCAGACCAGGGCGCGGCCGAACACCTCGGCCGCCAGGCGCGGCGAGAGGGCCGGTGCGGATGCGGTCATCACGGCTCCAGGATCAGGTCGGCGGGGGTGGTGCCGTACAGGCGGGTGAAGCGCCGCCGGTAGGCCGGCCACCAGAACAGGCGGAACATCAGCCGGGCCACGACCGGCAGGTCCGCGTACGACGCCGCGAGCAGGCGGGCGTCGGCGCCGGAGGCGAGCCAGCCGAGGATGACGGGGACCCGGCGGCGGCCGAAGTCGTCCATCGCCTGCCGCCGGTCGGCCTCGACGTCGCCGGGGGTGAGGTGGGCGAGCATGAGCGGCACGGCGACCCGCTCCTCGTGGTCGAGGTGCTCGTTGACGAGCTCGTGCAGCCGCCGCAGGACGGGCGCGCGCCCGGCCAGGGGCGCCCCGCGGTCGGCGGCGGCCTCGATCAGCGGGTCCAGCAGGGAGTGCTCGGACTCCAGCTCGGCCAGCGCGTCCGCCGCCCGCGGGGCGCGGACGGTGAGCTTGGGCCACAGGGTGGCGTCCTCGTGCGCGTGGTGGGCGTGCAGCATGTCCAGCACGAGCGCGAGCTGCTCCTCCAGCAGCTCCTCGTGCGCGTCGTCACGCGGGTCGCCGCACGCCTCGGCCAGGCGGCCGAACTCGGCGCGGAAACCGGCGTGCATCATCAGGAAGCCGGTCAGGTGTTCTGGTGTGATCATCAGTCTGTTCCCTCACGTGTCGGGAACAGCGTGCGCGCCGGGCCTCTACGTGCACTTGGCGAGGGCTTGGCGGGCCCTTGTCAGCCAGTAGGCCGCCCCCGCCCGCTCAAGCTGGCGCACCGCCTCGCTCAGGTGGGCCCGCGCCCCCTCGCGGTCGCCGAGCGCCAGCAGCGCCTCGCCCAGGTGGCCGTCGTACGCGCCGTCGACGGTGGTGCAGGCGCCGTTCACGTGCAGCAGCCCGGCGAACGGACGGAACGCGTCGTAGACCTCCCGGACGACGTCCAGCTCGCCGAGCCGGATCGCCGCGTGCAGCCGGCACATGGCGGCCATCGCCCAGTGGTAGTCGCGCGGCGGCATGGGCGTCTCGCGCAGGATCCGCCGGGCGCGCTCGGGCTCGCCCAGTTCCGCCAGCGCGTACGCCAGGGCGTAGGCGGGCCCGGCCAGGCCGGTGTGCCGGGCCATCTCCTCGATCCAGGCCGCCTCCTCGCCCAGGCGCTCCTCCTGGATGA
This sequence comes from Nonomuraea sp. NPDC049684, assembly GCF_044465345.1. Classification (NCBI taxonomy): domain Bacteria; kingdom Bacillati; phylum Actinomycetota; class Actinomycetes; order Streptosporangiales; family Streptosporangiaceae; genus Nonomuraea; species Nonomuraea sp. NPDC049684. The sequence goes on from NZ_JBITLO010000015.1 coordinate 72,271, forward strand.
TCGTCTCGGCCCGTCCGGCGAGCATGCTGAGCTCGAAGTAGGCCAGGTCGGCGAACGACAACGTCGCCCTGACGGGCTCGAAGTGCCGGGCCGGGCCGGGGACGCCCTGGAACAGGTCGAGCCCCACGTGCGTCACCGCGGCCTGGAGCGCCAGCGTGGGATTGTGCAGGTCGCGCAGCAGCGTGCCGATCTCCGCCAGCAGGTCGCGGGCCTGCGCCACCCTGCCGTGCTCCACGTGGTGGGCGACGAGGTGGAGCTGCGCGATCACCCTGAGCTGGGGCGACAGGTCCGGCTCGGCCAGCAGGCGGCGGGCGGTCCCGGCGCGCTCCTCGACGAAGTCCTGCCCCTGCAGGGCGATGAGCCGCAGGTGCAGGACGCGCCGCAGCAGGGCGGGGTCGTCCAGGCGCTCGGCCGCCGCCACGGCCCGCGCGGAGACCGCGCCGACCTCGTCCTCGCGGCCGGTCTGGGCGAGCACGACGGCCCTGACGGCCTGCGCCGTCGCCCAGGCGGGTGTGGACGGCGGCAGCCCGCGCGCGGCCCGGTCCGCCGCGTCGCGTACGGCGGCCACGTCGACGCCGTACCGGAAGGGCACCCAGATGCCGTGGCCCATCGCGATGTCGGCGGCTCTGACGGCTTTGTCCAGGTCGTCGCCGGACAGGGCGAGCGCCTGCTCGACCGCCTCGTAGCCCTCGTCGAACCGGCCGGCGGCGTAACGGCTCTCCGCCAGCCCGACGGCCAGCTCGAACCGCTCGGCCGCGCTCGCGCCGGCCGGCTCGGCGGCCGCCAGCGCCTCCTGCCAGGACACGGCCGCGTCGTCGGGCGCGTGCCGGCGCAGGGCCGCCCGCGCGGCGCGGGCCGCGTAGTCCATCGCCATGCGGGCGGGCTCCGCGCCCAGCTCCGCCGCCGCCAGCCAGTGCCGCGCGATCACCGCCGCGCGGTCGTCGCGGACGTCGCGGTCGCCGTGCACGGCGGTGAGTGCGGCCGCCACCTGCTCGTGCACCCGCGCCCGCCACAGCCGCGACCGGCGCGACAACAGCGCGTCGGTCACCAGGGCGTGCGCGAACTCGTAGCCGCCCAGCCGGTAGGCCGACTCCCGGACCAGCCCCGCGCCGAGCGCCGCGTCGAGCGACGGCAGCAGGTCGCCGACCGTGCCGCCGGCGACCCGGGCCAGGACGACCGCCTCGAACTCGTCGCCCATCACGGCGGCCAGCTCCAGCACGCGGGCCGCCTCCTCCCCCAGGCCCGCCACCCGGTGCAGCACGACATCCAGGACGCCCTGCGGCAGCCCGCCGCCCGCCCTTGCCAGCTCGGCGAGGAAGAACGGGTTCCCGGCGGTGCGCCAGCGCAGCTCCTCGGCCCCGTGGCCGCCCGGATCGCGGCCGGACATCTCCTTGACCAGCGCGCGGACCTCCTCGGCGGCCAGCCCGTCCAGCCCGAGCCGGCGCGCGCCGAGCCGGGACAGCGCCGACAGCGTGGCGGTGAGCGCCGACGCCTCGTGCCGCCGGAACGTCGCCACCAGCAGCAGGCCCGGCCGGGCGGTGGCGGCCACGTGGACCAGCAGCCGCAGCGTGGCGTCGTCGGCGGCGTGCAGGTCCTCCAGCACGACGACCGCCGGGCCGACCGCGGCCAGGAACGCGCCGACGGCCTCGAAGAACCGCAGCCGCGCCCCCTGCGCGTCGGAGGCCGGGACCGCCTCCGGGCCGCCCGACAGGAACGTGCCCACCTCGCCGGGCAGGGCGGCCTGCGGGGCCGCGGCGGCGAGGTCGAGCAGGACGCGTTCCCATGGCCACAGGGCGGGCGCGGTCTCGTGGTCGGGGCTGGCCCCCCAGCCGACCGGCACGCCGGCGGTCGCGCGGAACCGCCTCAGCAGGCTCGTCTTGCCGACGCCCGGCTCGCCGTCCACCAGCACGACCTGCCCGGCGGCGGACGCCGCCGCGGCCGCCTCGGTCAGGAACGCGAGCGCGCTCTCCCGGCCGACGAACACGTGCCGGTCCGGCGCGGACTCGCCCGCACCGGGCGCCGCCGGGCGCACCGGCGTGGGCGACGGCGCTCCAGGCGGTGTTCCTGGCGGCGTTCCTGGCGGTGTTCCTGGCGGCGTTCCTGGCGGGGCGGGCGGCGTTGACGGCGGCGCGGTGGCGAGCGGCGTTGACGGCGGCGGCGGGGTGGCGGGCGGCGGGGTGGCGGGCGGCGGGGTGGCGGGCGGCGGGGTGGCGGGACGGGCAGGTGGTAACAGTGCGGCGTCCTGGCGGAGCACCGCGGCTTCGAGCGCGCGCAGCCGCGGGCCCGGGTCGATGCCCAGTTCCCCGGCGAGCAGGGCGCGCACCCCGCGCATGCATTCCAGGGCCGCCGCCTGCCGACCGGCGCGGTAGTGGGCCAGCACCAGCAGTTCCCAGGCGCGCTCCCGCAGCGGGTGCTCGCGGACGAACGGGTCGAGCCGCGCGACCACGTCCGTGTGGCGGTCCAGTTCCAGCAGGGCCGCGGCGAGCGCCTCCACCGTGTCCAGCCGTACCTGCTCCAGGCGGCCGATCTCCGGTTGCGCCCACTCCTGCGCGCGCACGTCCGCGTACGGGTCGCCGCGCCACAGGCCGAGCGCCTCGGCGAGGTCGGCCGCCGCCTGCTCGTGCCGTCCCGCGGCCAGGTGGGCGGAACCGGCCGACACGAGCGTGCCGAACTCGGTCGTGTCCAGGACGAGCCCGCCGGTCATCAGGCCGTAGCCGTCGGCGGCGCTGACCAGGACGGCCGGGGTCGCGCCCGGCCGCCGGTCGGGCTCCAGCCGGCGGCGCAGGTTGGAGACGTACACCTGCAGGCTTCCCTGGACGCTCGGCGGCGGGTCGCCGGCCCACAGCCGGTCGGCCAGCAGGTCGGCGGGGAGCACGCGGCCGGCGTGCATCGCGAGGAGGGCGAGCAGGGCCCGTTGCTTGGGCGGCCCGACCGGTACGGCCTGCCCGGCCACGACGAGTTCCATGGGCCCGAGGACGTTCAGCCGCACGCGCCCATGCTAGGGGCCGCCTTTCAACCGGTCCAGACGCGACATTCACGACGCCACCCGGCCCGCCCGACCCACCCCGCCGCGCCCGGGCCAGCCTGCACGCCTTGCCGCCCCCGGACCCGGCACGACTTGCAGGCCCTGGGCGGGCCCCGACGGCACCGGGACCGGGTCAGGCGGGAGTGGGGCGGTCGAGGGTGGTGAGTTTGGCCGGGTCGACGATGATGTGGATGCCGGTGATCCGGCCGCCGGCGACGGTGAAGGCGATGGCGGACAGCGGGGTGCCGTCGGCGCGCCAGGACAGGTGGCCGGGGAGCCCGTCGACCAGCACCGGCCGCTGCCCGGCGACCTCGCCGGAGAACATGCGGGCTCCGGCGGCGACGGCGGTCGCGCCGAGGGTGACGACCACGCCGCCGGGGGTGTCCACGGTCAGCTTCACGTCCGGGTCGAGGACCCGCAGGAGCGCCTCGAAGTCGCCGCCGAGCGCGGCGGCGCGGAAGGCGTCCACGGCCTCCCGGTGCTCGCGGCCGGGGCCCGCCGCCCGGTCCGTGGACCGGACCTTGCGGCGGGCGCGGCTGGCGATCATCTTGGCGGCGTCGGCGGACCGGCCCAGGATGTGGCCGATCTCATGGAACGGGACCGCGAACAGGTCGTGCAGGACGAACGCCAGCCGCTCGCTCGGAGTGAGCGAGTCCAGCACCACGAGAAGGGCGAGGCCGACCGAGTCGGCCAGCGCCGCCTGCTCGTCCGGCGCAGGCTCGTCGTCGGGCGTCACCAGGAGGTCCGTGAAGTCCTGCCCGTACGCCGTCTCGGGATGGCTCTGGCGGGATCGCAGCAGGTCCAGGCTGAGGCGGCCGACCACGGTGGTCAGCCAGCCCGCCAGGTTGCCGATGGCCCTCACGTCCTGGCGGACCAGCCGTATCCAGGCTTCCTGGACCACGTCCTCGGCGTCGGCGTGCGAGCCCAGCACGCGGTAGGCGACGGCGCGCAGCCGATCGCGCTGGGCCTCGAACGCCTCGGCCACCGGGCCGGACGGGTGCACGTTCACGGCCTGCGCTGCTGACGGAGCGAGATCCGGTTGCCGTCCGGATCCACCGCCTCGACGCGGACGCCGAACGGATAGTCCACGGGCTCGGACTCCCTGAAGGTGACACCCCGCCCGCGCATGACCTCGAAGTCCTTGCGCAGGTCGTCGGACTCCAGGATCAGCGGGCCCGGCGCGCCGCTCCCGCCCGCGTCGCCCGGCTGTCCGGCGGCCGGCGCGTACGACCACAGGAGGATCTGGACCGGGCTTCCCGGCACGCCGACGGTGAGGAAGCGGCCCTCGGGCCCCCGGACGTCGATGCGCTTCTCCAGCCCGAGCCCCGCGGTGTAGAACTCCAGCGCCCGGTCCTGGTCGGTGACGTAGACCGTCGTGTACATGATGGTGGTCAGCATCCTGCTCTCGATTCACTCGTGGGTCCGACGACCGTTCGTTCTCGGTCGTCACCCCCATGACGAGTGGCGGCGGGGAAAGGTAACACGGCCGGTCCGGCCCGGCGGGTTCGCGGCTTTACGGAACATGAAAGCTCGTTCACGATCACTGCGAGGGGGTGCAGGCTCGATCAGAAGGGGGCCCTATGCGGCCTGGCAGACGATCCTTGGGAGCGGTTGGCCTCACCCTCGGATTCCTCACTCTGGCGTTGTTCCTCGCCGCGCTGGCGATCGGCCCGACCGGGAGGACGGCTCTGGCCTCCGTCCCGGCGGCGCACGACGTCGCGTACGCGGCCGTCCCCGCCGCCGCTGTCCCCGGGACGGGCGTCTCCGGGGCCGCCGACGACGCGCCGCCGACCCGCCCCGGCGGGCTGCGGCCGTGTCCGGTGCCGTTCGCCGCCAACCCGACCGGCTACGCGTCCATCTGCTGGTCGGCCTCCTCCGACGACACGGGCGTCGCCGGGTACGACCTGTACCGCCTGGACCCGGACGGCTTCGTCCTCGCCGCCAGCACGACCAGCACGATCGGCGGCTTCTCCGGCGAGCTGAACCGCCTGTACACGATGTACGTCGTGGCCAGGGACCTGGCGGGGCACCTCAGCCCGCCGTCCGCCCTGATCACGGTGCCCGCGACGCTCGGGATGACCCCGACCGGCTCGCCGAGCCCGCTGCCGGGCGACCACGTGCCGCCGTCCAGGCCCACCGGGCTGCGCGACGCCTGCTTGCAGGACTATCCAGGCGTCACGTTCTGCTGGCAGGCGTCGACCGACAACGTGGCGGTGACGTCGTACGACGTGTACCGGGAGACGGCGACGGCGTACCGCAGGGTCGGCACGGTCCTTCCGCCGAGCCTGAACTTCGCCGAACCCGGCCTGGTCGCCGGGCAGCGTTACACGTACGTCGTGGTCGCCGAGGACGCGGGCGGCAACCTCAGCGCGCCGTCGGACCCGCTGTCCGCGCTGGCCAGGGAGGGGCTGCCGTCGCCCACGCCGTCGTCGGGCGCGCCGTGCACGGTGACGTACCGGGCCACGACGGGAGGGCCGCGGCTGGACGCCGAGCTCGTCGTGCGCAACACCGGCACGGCCCCGGTCGACGGGTGGACGCTGACGGTCGGCTACCCGGCGGCGGCCGCCGTGCGGCTCGTCTCGGGCTGGTCCGCGACCTGGACCCAGGCCGGTGCGGGCGTGGCCGGCGTGAACAAGCCGTGGAACAAGGTCATCGGGGTCGGCTCGCAGACCCAGGTCGGGTTCACCGCCGCGTACGCCGGCGGCGCGCCGCCCTCGCCGTTGAGCTTCGCGCTCAACGGGCAGACCTGCGCCACCGGCTGACGTTCCAGCTCGCAGCCTCTCGGCGGGGACGACATGGGCGCCCCCGGCCCCTCCCCGCCGAGCCCAACCCCCTCGCCCCCGGCCTGCCGGGCTGACCTGACGGGCCGCTGTGGCGAGCTCGACCGGCCGTCCGCCCCGGCCGGCCGGGCTCGGGGCGAGCGCGTGCTCTCGGTGGCGGGGGTGCGCCGCTTCAGGCGCGCAGGGCGTCGAGGAGGCGGGACAGTGCCGCCTGGGTGTCGGCCAGCTCGTCCGGGGCCGACTGCGCCAGCCACAGCGCGGCCTCGTTCATCGCCCCGGACAGCAGGCGGGCCAGCGGCGCGACCGGCTGGGCCGGGATGGCGCCGGCCGCGATGAGCGCGGCCAGCGCCTCGGTCAGGTGCCGGACGCTGGTGGCCTCGTCGATCGCCCGCCACTCGTTCCAGCCCAACACGGCGGGCCCGTCGATCAGCATGATCCGCTGTACGTCGGGATCGGCCCCGGCCGCGACGAACGCCGCGCAGCCCGCCTTGAGCTGCGCCCACGGGTCGTCCTCGGCGTCGGCCGCCGCGGCGACCCGGTCGGCCACCTCGCGCTGCACCTGTTCCAGGACGGCCCGGAACAGGTCGGGCTTGCCCTCGAAGTGGTGGTAGAGGGCGCCTTTGGTGACGCCGGACTCGCCGACGATCTCCGCCAGCCCCACCCCGGCATAGCCCCTGGTCGCGAACAGGCGCCTCGCCGTGGCGAGCAACGTGCGGCGGGTGCGTTCCTTCTGCTCCGACCTGGTCACTGCGTCCCCTTTGACATACCGACGGTATCCCAAATAGTGTACGCCCACATACCGTTGGTACGTGAAACTGATGAGGAGGACCACATGGAGCTGAGCAGCGTGTATCCGGTGGTGTGCACGGCCGATCTCGCCGCGTCGAAGGACTTCTACGTCCGGCTGTTCGGATACGAGGTGACCTTCGAGGCCGACTGGTACGTGAGCCTGCGCCGCGGCCCGTACGAGCTGGCCCTGCTCGACCACCGGCACCCGACGTTGCCCGCCGCCTACCGCCGCCCGGTCGCGGGGCTGCTGCTCAACTTCGAGGTCGCCGACGTCGACGCCGAGTGGGAGCGCCTGGTCGGGCGCGAGGGGCTGACCCCGGAGCTGGCGCTGCGCGACGAGGACTTCGGCCAGCGGCACTTCATCGTCGCCGACCCCAACGGCGTCCTCGTGGACGTGATCACGCCGATCCCGCCCTCGCAGGAGTACGCGTCCCAGTACGCGCCCGAGTGAGACCGGCGCCGGGCGCTGGACCCGCCGTCCGCGTACGTGAATCATGGAGGGGTGCGTACTGGTTTCGCCCATGAGGCGACGATCGTCATGGACGCGGACGGCGATGTGCGCGCCCCCGGCGCGGCGATCACCGTGGCGCTGTGCGGGCACTGGGAGCACGAGCCGCCCTGCCCGATCGCGGCGCACCACACGGCCGCCGACCGCCGGGGCGACGTCGTCCGGGTGCGGGTCCTGTTCGCGGCCGAGGCGGCGGCCGAGTCCGACGTGCGGGCCCGCATCGACGCCGCCCTGGCGCGGGGGACGCTCGACGGCCCGGACGGGGTCACCACCCGATGGCGGCTCCTGGAAACCCGGCCAGGCCGCCCGCACGAGGCGGAACTGCCGCACCTCGAACGTCTCCTGCGCGGGTGAAAGCGTCCGAATTACCGCGGTCCCGGCTCGACGGCCCTCCGGTTCGGTCCCGACAAGTACGCTGACCGCTGTTTCCCGCGACAGTGAAGGAGCGCCGATGACCGCCGATCCGACGATGGCCAGGATCGGCCAAGGGGTGGACTTACACCACCACCAAGGCCGGCCCGAAGCCGCTCGCGATTTGTTCGCGCAGATCTGGGACGACATCGGCGGCGAGCAGGGCGATCCGCTGCACGTCTGCGTTCTGGCCCACTCGATGGCCGACGTCCAGGACGACGTGGACCAGGAGCTGGTGTGGGACCTGCGCGCGCTCGCCGCCGCCGACCGGGTCACCGACGAACAGGTGGCGCAGGCCGGGGTGGCGCTCCCGGTGGTGGCGCTGTACCCGTCGCTGCACCTGAACCTGGGCGAGTGCTACCGCAAACTGGGCGACCTGGACCGCGCCCGCCACCACCTCGACCAGGCCCGAGCCGGAATCGGCGCACTGGGCGACAACGGATACGGCCGACTCGTCAAAGGCGGCCTGGACCGCCTGGCCGACCTCCTGAATTCCAACAATCCCCCCACAAAACCCTGAACCGATTTCCCAAGCACCATTTCCCTCCGAATACCCAGGCCCCCTTCGGCGAATTCCTCAACAAAGCGAAAAATCAACGCACCCTGATCCCAGACGACAATGGCGCCAGATCACTTGAGTCCATCACCGCACCCGAACACCTCACCCCCGGGCGGCGGCCGGGGAGGCAGGGACTCGGCGGGCCCGGTGGCCCGATGGACCGGTACACCCGGACGCCAGGCGGGCCTGGTAGCCCGGCGAGCCAGGTGGACCCGGAGGCTCGGAGGCCAGCGGGGTCAGAAGCCTGGGCGCGAGGGCCGTCGGGGAGTCTGGCGGCACAGGGAGTCCGGGCGGCCCAGGGGCGGGCAAACCGGAAGCGGGCGGGCCAGGGAGCGGGGACCAAGGGGCGGAGAATCGAGAACCGGTGAGCGGGAACCTCCGCTCCATGCGGCCGTCGGGCGAGCCGAAGGTGTGCGCGGCCAGTGCAGCAAAAACGGGTGCGCCAACGTCGGGCGCGGCGAGAGTAGGGGCAGCAAGGGGCACGCCAGCCTGACACACCTGCACCAGCTCCTCGCAGGGCCATGCCACCCGCCCCCAGCTCACCCGTGCACCGCCAGATCGCACCGCCCCACTTCGACATCCCCGCCCTGCCATACCGCCGCCGCGCCGCCCAACATCCCCGCCCGCTCGGCCGTACCGCCCGATCGCGCCGCCGGGCCGCACCGCGCCGGCCGACCGCGCGCTCCGCCGCCGCCTTACACGCCGTACCGCTTGGTCATGCCGCCCGTCCCCTCTGCCGGGGCCGCCCTTACGCCGCCACCCACCGGGACGCTCGGTCGCAGGTTTTCTTCGCCGGATGTCTGGCCTCGACCGCTCCGACCCCACGGGGCCGGTCGTTCCTCAGCAGCCATGAACCCCTCGACGCCCGCAGCCCTCAGAACCTTGCCTGAGAAGGCTCGGCATCCCACGGCCTCATCGGCGCGACACCTGCCACCTCGCCGGTACGCCCCTACCGACGCACGCCGGAGGCCATCGGCAGGCCCAAAGGGCGGACGCAACCCCATGGCTCAGGCTTTCTCCCGCGAGCCCAGATCACGAATTCGCCACCCGGAGATCACCCACTACCGAGAGTCACAGAATCCCCCGAACTTTGACCGGAAACCCTTACCTGACGTCATTCACGCTGACGAACAAACTGCGCCCCTGAAAGCTCTCGACAAAGCGATCATGCGGATTATGCTTCATCGCGCAATTTGTACGTATTTGCCGCCAATCGCGGTGGGTTTTACGGGGAGACACCATGACCGACGACGTGAAAGGCCCGGGGGCCGGCACACGCGTTCACGAGGCCATATCCACCCAAGCCAGGAAAAGTCCTGACAGCATCGCCGTCATAGCCGGCACCACCCGCCTCACCTACGCCGACCTGGACCGCACGGCCAACGGCATCGCCCACACGCTGCTCGACCGCGGCATCGGACGCGGCCACCACGTCGGCGTCTGCCTGGACCAGGGCGAATGGCTGCTCCCGGCGATCCTGGGCGTGTGGAAGGCGGGCGCGGCCTACGTTCCCCTCGACCCCGCCTACCCCGCCGAACGCTTACGGTTCATGGCCGCGAACGCCGAGGTCACCGCCGTGCTCTCCGCGACCGCGCAGGCGGCGACGGCCGCCCTCACGGGAGCGGAGGTCGTCCACGTGGACGACGTCGCGCCGCGCGAGGACGCGCCCGGCGTCGCGGGAGACGCCGCCGACGCCGCGTACGTGATCTACACCTCCGGCTCCACCGGGACCCCCAAGGGCGTGGTCGTGGAGCACCGTAACACCATGAACTTCCTGGCCTGGGGCGCGTCGGCGTACACCGCCGAGGAGCTGGGCGGCATGCTGGCCAGCGCGTCGATCTGCTTCGACGCCTCGATCATGCTGCTGTTCGTCCCGCTCGTCGCCGGCGGCACGGTGATCATGGCGGAGAACCTGCTCGCGCTGCCGTCCCTGCCCGCCCGCGACGAGGTGAGGACGGTCTTCGGCGTCCCCTCCGCGCTGTCGGTGCTGCTGCGCGACCCGCTGCCGGCCGGGGTGCGTACGGTGGTGTCGGGCGGCGAGCCGCTGACCGCCGCGCTGATCCGCCAGATCTACGCCAACCCGGGCGTCCGGCGCGTACTCAACATGTACGGCCCGACGGAGTGCAGCACCGCCTGCACCTTCTTCGAGGCGGGACGCGACTTCGACGGCGAGCCGCCCCTCGGCGAGCCGCTGGCCGGGGCCGTGCTGTCGGTGCGCGACGCGCAGGGCCGGCCCGTCCAGGACGGCGAGCTGGGCGAGCTGTGGATCGGCGGGCCCGTGGTGGCCCGCGGATACCTGGGGGTGGACTCCCCCGCGTTCGGCTCCGGCCCGGACGGCGTCCGCGTCTACCGCAGCGGCGACCTGGTCCGCCGGGTGGACGGCGAGCTGCGCTACGCGGGCCGGGCCGACGACCAGGTCAAGATCCGCGGCATCCGGGTGGAACTCGGCGAGGTGGAGGCCGTCCTGGGCGGCCACCCCGCGGTGCGGCGGGCCGTTGTGGTCGCGCAGACCGGCGACGACGGGACCGCCCACCTGGTCGGCCACGTCGCCGCGACCGGGGTGAGCGAGCCCGAGCTGCGCGAGTGGCTGGGCGACCGGCTGCCCGGCCACCTGGTCCCGGCCCGGATCGGGGTCGGCGAGAGCCTGCCGCTGGCCCCCACCGGCAAGGTCGACCGCGCCGCCCTGCCCAGGCTCGGCTCCACGCGGCTGGTCGCCGCCGCGCCGGTCGCGCCGCGGACCGACGACGAGCGGCTGGTGGCCGACGTCATCGCCGAGGTGCTCGGCCTCGACGGGATCGGCGTGCTGGACCGCTTCGCCGACCTGGGCGGACACTCCCTGGCCGCGGTCAGGGTGGTGAACGAGCTGTCGCGGCGGCTGGGGCACACCGTGCCGCCGGCGGCGTTCCTGACCGAGCCCACGGCGGCCGGGCTGGCGTCCCGGCTGCGCGAGACCGTCCAGGAGCCGGTGCGGCGGGACGGCGGCCGGAGCATGTACCCGCTGACCGGCATGCAGCGCGAGTTCTGGACCCTGCGGCAGCTCCATCCGGGCAAGCCGGTCACCACCGTGTCGGTCCGGCTGCGGGTGAGCGGCCTGCGGGACGCCGCGCCGCTGCGGGCGGCGCTGGACGCCGTCGTGGCCCGGCACGAGGTGCTGCGCAGCACCGTCGCCGTGGCCGAGGACGGCGTGCCGTACGCCGTGACGCATCCGCCGGTTCCGGTGCCGTTCGGCGAGCACGGCCCCGAGGCCGACCCGGAGCGGGTGGCCAGGCGCGCGGGCGCGTACGTGTTCGACGTGGCGGCCGAGGTGCCGCTGGTCCGTGCCGAGCTGTGCTGGACCGGCGAGGCGGTTGCCGAGCTCGTGGTCGTGACCGATCACCTCGCCTTCGACGGCGGCTCTGTCGGCGTCCTGATGGACGAGCTGGCCGCCGGGCTGGCCGGACGTCCGGTGGCCGGGCCCGCGGTCCAGGTCGGCGACGTGGCCGTGCGCGAGCAGGAGGGGCATCCGGAGCTGCCGCGGCTGCGCGAGTTCTGGCAGCGGGAGCTGTCGGGCGCGCCGGTGACGCCTCCTGCGCCCGCCGACCTGACGGCGGCGCGGGTGACCAGGCCGCTGCCGGAGGAGTTCGTGACCGGCGTGTCCGCGCTGGCCAGGCGGTGCGGCGCGACCCCGTTCGCGGTCTACCTGGCCGGGCTCGCCCTGGCCGGCGCCGAGCCGGACACGCTGATCGGCGCGGTCGCGGCGCGCCGCGCCGGCGCCGAGCTCGCCGAGGTCGTCGGCCCGCTGGTCGACACCGTGCCGGTACGGCTGCGTACCGGCGAGGCCGCGACCTTCCGCGACCTGGTGCGCCAGGCCGCGGACGCCACCACGCGGGCGCTGATCCACCAGGAGATCCCGCCCGCCGAGCTGCCCCGCGCCGCCGTGCTGCTGGCCATGCAGCACAGCGAGGTCCCCGTGCGCGTGGACGGCCTGGAACTGCTCACCGAACTCGGTTCGGGAGCCGCCGGTCACGAGCTCAGCGTGCTGGTCAACCGCACCGCCTCCGGCGGCGAGCTGCACCTGGAGTACGCCACCGCGCTGCTCGATCGAGGCCGCGCCGAGGCGTACGCGGACCGCCTGATCGCCATGCTCCGGCACGCCATGACGGACCCTGGCCGGGAGCTGGAGCTCGTCACCCCGGACGAGCGGGCCGCGCTGCTGGCGCTGTCCGCCGGGCCGGAGCTGCCGCGGCCGCTGCCGACCGTGCCGCGGTCGATCGCGGCCCACACCACGGGAACGGCCGTGGTCGGCCCCGACGGCACGTCGCTGAGCTTCGCCGACCTGAACGACTGGGCCGACCGGGCGGCGGCGACGCTGCTGGAGCGCGGCGTGGCGCCGGGGGACGTCGTCGGCGTCTGCCTGCCGCGCGACCGGCTGATGCCCGCCGTCCTGCTGGCGGTGTGGCGGGCGGGCGCGGCCTACCTGCCGATGGATCCCGAGCACCCGGCCGAGCGGCTGCGGCTGCTGGCCGAGGACGCCGGGGCCCGCGTCGTGCTGGCCAGGGGCGGCGTGCCGGGGCTCGACGTCCTGGACCTCGACCGGCTGGAGCTGGACGGCCGCGCCGAGCTGCCCGAGGTCCGGCCAGGCGACCTGGCGTACGTGATGTACACCTCCGGCTCGACGGGCACGCCCAAGGGCGTCGAGGTCACCCACGCGAACCTGGCCGCCCTGGTGGCGGGCACGGCGGCCGCGCTGCGCGTGGGCCCGGACGACGTGCAGCCGGCCGTGGCGCCGCTGACGTTCGACGCCGCAGCCTCCGAGCTGTGGACGGTCCTGACCTGCGGCGGGACCAGCGTGGTGGTGGACAGGGCCACCGCCAGGGACGGTCACGCGCTGGCCGAGGCGGCCGCCAAGGCCACGGTGCTCGACCTGGTGCCGACGGCGTACCGGATGCTGATCGAGGCCGGCTGGACCGGCGACGCGGAGCTGCGCGCGGTCACCGGCGGCGAGGCGCTGGACCCGGCCCTGGCGGCGGAGATCCTGGCGCGGGCCGGCGAGCTGTGGAACGCCTACGGCCCCACCGAGGCCACCGTCACCTCGACCATGCACCGCGTGTCCGCCGGCGAGCCCGGCCCGGTGCCGATCGGCTCGCCGATGCCCGGCGAGCGGGCCTACGTCGTCGACTCGCGGCTGCGGCTGCTGCCGCCGGGCGCGGTGGGCGAACTGCTGCTGGGCGGCGCGGGCGTGGCCCGGGGATACCGGAACCGTCCGGGGCTGTCCGGATTCGTGGAGGATCCCTTCGTCCCCGGCGGCAGGTGCTACCGGACGGGGGACCTCGCGCGCCGGCGGCCCGACGGGACGCTGGAGTTCCACGGCCGCCGCGACCACCAGGTGAAGGTCCGCGGCTACCGCATCGAGCTGGGCGAGGTCGAGGCCGTGCTGCACGAGGTGGCCCAGGGCGCGGTGACCGTGTCCGGCACGGGCGCCCAAGCCCACCTGGTCGGCTACGTCACGCCGGAGACGGCCGATCCGGCGGCGGTGGAACGACATCTGCGCGCCCGGCTGCCCGACCACATGGTGCCGCGGCGGTGGGTGGCGCTGGCCGCCCTGCCCACCCTGTCCAGCGGCAAGGTGGACCGCGACGCCCTGCCCGAGCCCGGTGACGGCCCGCGGGCCGAACGGGTCGCGCCCGCCTCCGACGCCGAGATCATGGTCGCCTCGATCTGGTCGGCGGTGCTCGGCCGTCCGGCTGTCTGGGCCGACGACGACTTCTTCGCCCTGGGTGGCAGCTCCTTCGCCGCCACCCGCGTGGCCGGGCGGCTCCGCGAGGTCCTGCAGCTCGCCGTGCCGGTGCGGCTGCTGTTCGACCGTCCGGTGCTCGCCGACTTCGCCGCCGGCCTGGAAGAGCTGCTGCTCGCCGACCTGACGGGCGGGGTGGAGGCATGACCGAGGTGCAGCGGGACCGGGTCGCCGACCTGCTCCGTTCCCGGCTCGCGGCGGCGCGGGCCGCGGCCGAGACCCTTGAGGAGGCCGCTCCGGCGGGCATTCCGGCTCTGTCGGCCGCCGACATGCCGCTGTCCCCGCTCCAGGAGCGGCTGTGGTTCCTGGCCCAGCTCGAGCCGGACTCCCCCGCCTACAACGTGCCGCAGGCGCTGCGGCTGCGCGGGCCGGTGGACCTCGACGCCCTCACCGGCGCGCTGGCCGACGTGGGCGAGCGGCACTGGGTGCTGCGCGGCGTCGTCGAGGGCCGGCGGGTGCGGCCGGCCGCCGGGGTGCCTGTCAGCGTGGTGGAGGTGACCCCCGAGTCGCTGGAGCGGGAGCTGCGGGCCGAGGCCTGGCGGCCCTTCCGGCTGGACGCCGAGCCGCCCATGCGGGCCACGGTGTTCCGGCTCGGCGCCGACGACCACGTGCTCGTGCTGGTCCTGCACCACATCGTGACCGACGCCTGGTCGGAGCAGGTGCTGCTGCGCGACCTGTCGGCGCTGTACGCGGCCCGGCTCGGCGCCGGCCCCCGGCCGGAGCCGCCGGCCCTGCAGTACGCCGACGTCGCCGCCTGGGAGGCCGGCCAGAACGCGCACGAGACGGCCGGCGAGACCGACCTGGACTGGTGGACGCGGCGGCTGGCCGGGCTGGCCCCGGTGCTCGACCTGCCCACCGACCGGCCACGGCCCGCCGTGCCGGCGTGGAGCGGGCGCACGGTCGGCTTCGAGGTGCACGGGGAGCTGGCGGCCAGGGTGCGGGCCACCGCCGGGACGACGCCGTTCATGGTCTTCCTGGCCGGGTTGCAGGCGCTGCTGGGCCGGTTGGCCGGCAGCGACGACATCGCGGTGGGCGTCCCGCACGCCGGACGGCACCATCCCGACACCGAGGGCGTGGTGGGCTGCTTCCTCAACACCCTGGTGCTGCGTACCGACGTCGGCGGCGACCCCACCGGCCGCGAGCTGCTGGCCCGCGCCCGCACGACCGCGCTGGACGCCTTCGCCCACAGCCGCACGCCGTTCGAGCGGATCGTGGAGCGGTTGCAGCCGGAGCGGAACCTGTCGGTCACCCCGCTGTTCCAGGTGATGCTGAACGTGTACGACAGCGTCACGCCGGTGAGCCTGCCCGGGGTCGAGGTGGTGGCCGAACGGCTGACGTCGCCGACGGCCAAGTTCGACCTCAACCTGACGCTGGAGGATCGCGGGGACGCGTTCGACGGCGTGCTCGAATTCCGCACCGACCTGTTCGACGAGGCGACCGTCCGCAGGCTGGTGGACTGGTACCTCGCCCTGCTCGGCGGGATGCTGTCGGACCTGGACGCGCCGGTCGGGGCCGTGCCGCTGGAGCCGGTGACCGGGCCGGTCCTGGCCGGACCCACGCCCACCGTCGCGCCCGGCCAGGCCGTGCACCACCTGATCGAACGCTGGGTGGACACCACCCCGGACGCGCCCGCCGTCGTGGGCGCGGATCGCAGCCTGTCCTACGCCGAGCTGGAGTCCGCCGCCAATGGCGTCGCGCACTGGCTGATCGAGGCCGGGGTGCGCGCGGACGAGCCGGTCGGCGTGCTGCTGGAGTCCGGGGCTTCCCTGGCGTGCGCGCTGTTCGGCGTCCAGAAGTCCGGCGGCGGATACCTGCCGATGGACCCGACCTATCCGGCGGCGCGGATCGCCGCGATGCTCGACGCCGCCGGAGTCCGAGCCGTGATCACGGTGTCGGAGTTCACCGACCGCCTCGGCCCGGACGTGCGGGTCCTGGAACTGGACCGACTGCCCGACCTGCCCGCCGAGCGACCCCGCGTGGACGTCAGGCCCGAGCACCTGCACCACGTCATCTTCACCTCCGGCTCCACCGGCACCCCCAAGGCCGTCGCCGCCGAACACCGCAACGTCCTGAGCTACCTCAACGGGATGCTGCCCCGCATCGACGTCCCCGGTGGGTCGTTCGCCGTCGTCTCCACACCGGCGGCCGACTTCGGGCTCACCTGCGTGTTCGGGGCGCTCACCACCGGCGGAACCGTCCACCTGCTGCCGCGCGAGACCGCGATGGACCCCACCGCGTTCGCCGACTACCTCACCCACCACCAGGTGGACGTCGTCAAATGCGTCCCGAGCCACCTGGAACTCCTGGCCTCGGGCGGCGACCTGACCGCCGTCCTGCCGGGCGAACTTCTCATCCTCGCCGGCGAAGCCTGCCCCTGGGACCTCGTCGAACGAGCCCAGAACGCCAAACCCGGCCTGCGCATCCAGAGCCACTACGGCCACACCGAATCCACCATGATCTGCCTGGTCTGCGACACCGACCAGATCCCCGCGGAACGCCGGACCGGGATCGTCCCGCTGGGCCGTCCCCTGCCGGGTGTCCATGGCCATCTGGTGGACTCGCGGCTGCGGCCGGTCCCGCCGGGCGTCCCTGGCGAGCTGGTCGTCGGCGGTCCCGGCGTCACCCGCGGCTACATCGGGCTGCCCGAACTGACAGCCGAGCGGTTCGTCCCGGACCCGCTGACCGGCGACGATCGCTGTTACCGCAGCGGCGACCTGCTCCGCCTCACCGCCGACGGACAGATCGAGTTCCGCGGCCGGGTCGACGACCAGGTCAAGGTGCGCGGCTACCGCGTCGAACTCGCCGAGGTCGTCACCGCCCTGCGAGCCCTCCCCCAGATCTCCGAAGCCGTCGTCCTGCCCATCGGCGAGGGCAAGGCCAGGCAACTGGCCGCCTGGGTCACCCCCGCCACGGCGAACGTCCCAGCGGTCCGCTCGGCGCTGCGCGAACGGCTGCCCGACTACATGGTCCCCGCCCACGTCGTCGCGCTCGACCGGCTTCCCCTCAATCCGAACGGGAAGATCGACCGAGCCGCCCTCCCCGAACCGCAGCAGGAGGCGGCGGCCTTCGTGCCGCCGAGCACGGCCGCGGAGCGGCTGGTGGCCCAGGCGTGGGCCGAAGTGCTCGACGTGGAGCAGGTGGGGGCGAACGACGACTTCTTCACGCTGGGCGGGCACTCCTTCGCCGCCACCCGGGTGGCGGGCCGCCTGCGCGAGCAGCTCGGCGTCGCCGTACCGGTGCGGCTGCTCTTCGAGCACTCCGTGCTCGCCGACCTGGCCGCCGCGCTGCCCCGTCCCGCCTCGGCGGCGGTGGCGCGACGCGAGCGCGTGGACGGCCCGGCGCCGCTGTCCGGCGCCCAGGCCAGGCTGTGGTTCCTCGCCCAGCTTGAGCCGGACGGCACGGCCTACAACGTCCCGATGACCTTGGGATTGCGCGGGCCGCTGCGGGCGGACGCGCTGCTGGGCGCGGTCAGGGACCTGGCCGAGCGGCACGAGGTGCTGCGCAGCGTGATCGTCGCCACCGGCGCCGAACCGGTCCTGGAGGTACGACCGGCCGCGGAGGTGCCGGTGACCACCGTGACCATCGACCGTTCCGAGGTCGAACGGGCGGTGGCCGAGCAGCTCGCCACGCCGTTCGCGCTGGACCGGGAGCCGCCGATGCGGGCGGTCCTGTTCGTCGTCGGCGACGCGGAGCACGTGCTCTCCCTCACCTTCCACCACATCGCCACGGACGCCTGGACGCGCGGCCTCCTGCAGTCGGAGCTGTCGGCGCTGTACGCCGCCCGGCTGGGACTGCGCCCGCCGCCGGGCCCGCCGCTCGCCCAGTACGCGGAGGTGGCGCCCGTCCCGGCCCTGGCCGATTTGGACTGGTGGGCGGAACGGCTGCGGGGGCTGCCGCCGGTGCTCGACCTGCCGACGGATCGTCCCCGGCCCGCGGTGGCCGACCCGGCGGGGGCCTCGCTGGAGGTCGAGCTGCCGGGGGAGCTGGCGGCCAAGGTGCGGTCGGCGCCGGGCATGACGCCGTTCATGGTGCTGCTGGCCGGGTTGCAGGCGCTGCTCGCGCGGCTGTCGGCGGTCCACGACATCGCGGTCGGCGTGCCGGTCAGCGGACGGGACCATCCCGACACCGAGGGCGTGGTGGGCTGCTTCATCAACACCGTCGTGGTCCGCACCGACCTGGGCGGCGACCCGACCGGCCGGGAGCTGCTGGACCGGGTCAAGGAGGCCGCGCTGGGCGCGCTCGCCCACGCGGGAGCGCCGTTCGACCGGGTGGTGGACCGGCTGCGGCCGGAACGCAACCTGGCCGCCACCCCGCTGTTCCAGGTGATGCTCAACTACATCCCCGACCAGGGACGTCCCGAGCTGCCCGGCCTGGAGGCGACCTCCATCGAGCTCCCCGAGCGGACGGCGAAGTTCGACCTGGACCTGTACGTGCTCGACAGCGGCCCCGGGTCGCCTCTGCGCGGCGGCTTCGGCTACCGCACGGACCTGTTCGACGAGGCGACCGTCCGCAGGCTGGTGGACTGGTACCTCGCCCTGCTGGACGGGATGCTGTCGGACCTGGACGCGCCGGTCGGAGCGGTGCCGCTGGAGCCGGTGACCGGGCCCGTCCTGGCCGGACCCACGCCCGTGGACGCGCCCGGCCAGGCCGTGCACCACCTGATCGAACACTGGGTGGACACCACCCCGGACGCGCCCGCCGTCGTGGGCGCCGACCGCAGCCTCACCTACTCCGAACTGGAAACCTCCGCCAACCGCATCGCGCACTGGCTGATCGAGGCCGGGGTGCGCGCGGACGAACCCGTCGGCGTGCTGCTGGAGCCCGGCGCCTCCTTGGCGAGCGCGCTGTTCGGCGTCCAGAAGTCCGGCGGCGGATATCTGCCGATGGATCCGACCTATCCGGCGGCGCGGATCGCCGCGATGCTCGACGCCGCCGGAGTCCGAGCCGTGATCACAATGTCGGAGTTCACCGACCGTCTCGGCCCGGACGTGCGGGTCCTGGAACTGGACCGACTGCCCGACCTCCCGGAAACCAGGCCGGAAAGCGCGGTGCGACCGGAACACCTGCACCACGTCATCTTCACCTCCGGCTCCACCGGCACTCCCAAGGCCGTGGCCGCCGAACACCGCAACGTGCTCGGCTACCTCAACGGGATGCTGCCCCGCATCGACGTCCCCGGCGGGTCGTTCGCCGTGGTCTCCACACCGGCGGCCGACTTCGGCCTGACCTGCGTGTTCGGCGCGCTGACCACCGGCGGGACGGTGCACCTGGTGCCGCGCGAGACCGCGATGGACCCGGCCGCGTTCGCCGGATACCTGGCCGAGCACCGGGTGGACGTCGTCAAGTGCGTCCCGAGTCACCTGGAGCTGCTGGCCTCGGGCGGCGACCTGGCCGCCGTGCTGCCGGGCCGGCTGCTGGTCCTGGCGGGCGAGGCGTGCCCGTGGGACCTGGTGGAGCGGGCCCGCGCCGCCCGTCCCGAGCTCAGGATCCAGAGCCATTACGGCCACACCGAGTCCACGATGATCTGCCTGGTGTGCGACACCGAGGAGATCCCCGCCGACCGGCGGACCGGCATCGTGCCGCTGGGCCGTCCGCTGCCCGGCGTGTACGGCCACCTGGTGGACGCCGGAATGCGGCCGGTGCCGCCCGGCGTGCCCGGGGAGCTGGTCGTCGGCGGCCCCGGGGTCACCCGCGGCTACATCGGCCGGCCCGAGCTGACCGCCGAACGGTTCGTCCCCGACCCGCTGACCGGGCAGGGACGCTGCTACCGCAGCGGCGACGTGCTCCGCCTCACCGCCGACGGGCAGATCGAGTTCCGCGGCCGGGTGGACGACCAGGTCAAGGTGCGCGGCTACCGCGTCGAACTCGGCGAAGTGGTGACCGCCCTGCGAGCCCTCCCCCAGATCGCCGAAGCCGTCGTCCTGCCCGTCGGCGAGGGCAAGGCCAGGCAACTGGCCGCCTGGGTCACCCCCGCCACGCCGAACGTCCCGGCGGTCCGCTCGGCGCTGCGCGAACGGCTGCCCGACTACATGGTCCCCGCCCACATCGTCACCCTCGACCACCTCCCCCTCAACCCCAACGGCAAGATCGACCGAGCCGCCCTCCCCGAGCCCAAGCCCGAAGTCACCGCCTTCGTGCCGCCGAGCACGGCGGCCGAGCGGCTGGTGGCCCAGGCGTGGGCGAAGGTGCTCGACGTGGCCGAGATCGGCGCCCACGACGACTTCTTCGCGCTCGGCGGCGACTCCTTCGCCGCCGTCCGCGCGGTCAAGGAGATCGGCCGCGGCCTGCGGGTGATCGACCTGTTCACCCGGCCGACCGTCGCCCAGCTGGCCGCCTTCCTCGGCCAGGACGGCGGCGCGGGGCTGCTGCACCGGCTCGGCGGGGGCCCGGCCAGCGAGTTCACCCTGCTCTGCGTGCCGTACGGCGGCGGTTCCGCGGCGGTGTACCAGCCGCTGGCGGCCGCGCTCGGGGACCGGGTGGAGGTGCTGTCGGTCGAGCTGCCCGGCCACGACCCCGCCAGGCCCGAGGAGCTGCCACTGCCCCTGGAGGACCTGGTGGAGGCGTTGTCCGCCGAAGTGGCGAAGTCCTCGACCAGCCGTCCGGTGGCCGTGTACGGCCACTGCGTCGGCTCCGCGCCGGCCGTGGCGCTGGCCCGCAGGCTGGAGGCCGACGGCGTGCCGGTACTGGGCGTGATCGCGGCGGGCAGTCTCCCGTCCGCGCGGCTGCCCGGCCTGGCCAGGAAGCTGTTCCGCGGCGACCGTCTGGTCTCCGACCGGCTGTTCCGCGACGCGCTGCGGGCGTCGGGCGGCCTGCTCGACGACATGGACGAGGCCGCCAAGGCGACCGCGGTGCGCGCCATGCGCCACGACTCCACGCAGGCGCAGGAGTGGTTCACCCGGGAGCTGGCCGCCGGCGGCCCGCGGCTGGCCGCGCCGATCCTGTGCCTGGTGGGCGAGCGGGACCGGGCCACCCAGCTGCACGAGGAGCGCTACGCCGAATGGGGCGCCTTCGCGACGAGGGTGGGACGCGCGGTGCTGCCCAGGGCCGGTCACTACTTCCTGCGCCATCAGGCCGAGCCGCTGGCCGCCCTGCTGTTCGACCAGCTACGGCGCTGGTCGGACGGCGAGCTCCCGGATCCGGTGCGCGCGCCTGACCGGACCGGCCTGCGCTCGTTCTACACCGTCGCCGGCGGTCAGTTCGCGTCGGCGGTGGGCAACGCGCTCAGCGCCTTCGCGCTGGGCATCTGGGCCTACCAGCGCAGCGGCGAGATCCTGGACCTGGCGCTGGTCACGATGCTGGCGCAGATCCCGGCCGTGCTGCTCACCCCGCTCGGCGGCGCGCTGGCCGACCGGGTGGACCGGCGGCGGATCATGCTCGCCTGCGACGCCCTGTCGGGTGTGGCGATGGGGGCGCTGGTGCTGCTGATGGCGACCGGCCGGCTGGAGTTGTGGAACGTCTGTCTCATCGTCGCCGTCACCTCGATGGTCACGGCGTTCCATCAGCCCGCCTACCTGGCCGCGATCGCGCAGCTGGTGCCCAAGCCGTACCTGCCGCAGGCCAACGCCATGGCCAACCTGGGGTTCGGCGCGGGCAACGTGGTGGCCCCGCTCGCGGGCGGGGCGCTGATCGGCCTGTTCGGGCTGTCGGCCGTGATCTCCATCGACGTGGCCACGTTCGCGATCGGCGTCGGGACGCTGCTCGCGGTCAGGTTCCCGGACCGGCTGTTCCACCGGCGGGAGGAGAGCTTCCGGGCGGCGCTGAGCGGCGGATGGCGCTTCATCCGGCGGCGGCGGCCGCTGCTGGTGATGGCGGTCTTCTTCGCGGTGGTCAACTTCTGCACCGCGCTGATGTGGGTGCTCATCACCCCGATCGTGCTGTCCATCGGCAGCTCGGCCGATCTGGGCGTGGTGACGGCCGCCGGAGGTCTCGGCGTGGCGGCGGGCACGGGCGTGATCCTGGTGTGGGGCGGCAGCCGCCGCCGGGCGACCGGCATGATCGCCTTCGTGATCGGGTCCGGGGTCGGTGTCGTCCTGATGGGCGCGTGGCCGGTCGTGGGGCTGGTCGCGGTCGGCCTGTTCGTCCGGCTGGCGTGCATGAGCATCGGCAACGCGCACTGGCTGTCGGTCATCCAGACCAAGGTGGGGCCGGACCTGCAGGGCCGGGTGCTGGCGGTGAACGTCATGCTGGCCACGGCCATGCAGCCGCTGGGCTTCCTGTCGGCCGGTCCGCTGGCCGAGTGGGCGCAGCCGCTGACCTCCCGGCCGGGCGGCGGCGCCGCGGCGGTGCTGCTGGCCAGCGGCGTCCTGCTGGTGGTCTGGGGCCTGCTCGGGCTGCGTCACCGGCAGCTGCACCACATCGAGGACCTCATCCCCGACGCGGCGCCGCCCTCGGAGGCCGCCGCCGACCTGAACGCGATCCAGGAGAAGGTGCTGAACGGATGATCTTGGTATCCGCGTCCGACGTGCGGGCCGCCGCGGACCGCATCGCCCCGTTCGTCCGGCGCACGCCGCTGCTGCGGCTGCCCGGCGAACGCCTGTGGCTCAAGCCGGAGAACCGGCAGCCCACCGCCTCGTTCAAGGTGCGCGGCGCCGCGAACGCGGTGGCCCGGCTGGCCGGGCGGGGCATCACGCACGTCGTGGCCCAGTCCTCGGGCAACCACGCTCAGGCCATCGCCTACGCCGCCGCCCGGCACGGCCTGCGGGCCACCGTCGTCCTGCCCGACACCGCGCCGGAGCTCAAGGTGGAGGCCGCCCGCGGGCTCGGCGCCGAGGTGGTCATCGTGCCGCCGGCGCTGCGCGAGATCACCTGCCTGGCGCTGGCCGACCATCTCGGGGCGACCGTCGTGCGGTCCGACGACTTCGACGTGATCGCCGGGCACGCCAGCGCCGGGGCGGAGATCGTCCTCGACCTTCCTGAGGCGGGCACGATCCTGGTGCCGGTCTGCAACGGCGGCCTGCTGGCCGGCGTCGCGGTGGCGGCCAAGGCCGCCGACCCCGCGATCACCGTGATCGGGGTCGAGCCCGAGCTCGCCGCCGACGGCGCGGCCAGCTTCCGCAGCGGCAGCCGTACGGCCTGGCCGGTGGAGCTGACCTACCGCACCAGGGCCGACGGGTTGCGCGGCCCCGTCCTGGGCGAGCTGGCCTGGGAGCACATCCACCGGTACGTGGACGACATGCTGACCGTCGGCGAGGACGACATCGACGCCGCCGCCGGCCTGCTGTGGGACCGGCTGGGCGAGCGGGCCGAGCCCAGCGGGGCCGTGACCACCGCCGCCTACCTGGCCCATCAGTCGCTGCTGCCGGACGGGCCGGTCGTGGCGATCGTCTCCGGCGGCAACGTGGCGCCCGCCCTCCAGCCGGCGGCCCGGCAGGCGGAGTGACCCCCGCCCTCGCGTCCCATGGTCGCGGGACCACCATGGGACGCGAGGGGCGGGGACGGCCGCTACGCCTCCTCGGAGACCCCCATGTACATCACGCTCGGGTGCGCGGGGTTGAAGGCGATGGAGGTGACCCGGTCGTAGGCGTTGTGGTTGACGGTGACGCGGTCCTTGCGGGACTCGTACTTGTAGATGTCCGTGCCGATCGCCGACCATCCGGTGCCGAAGTCGAAGTAGAGGACGTCGGCGTCCTTCGGGTGCGGGGCGAGCAGCGGCCCGTTGGGGATCGTCACCACCGCGTCCTGGTCCACGGCGGGGGTGAAGGTGCGGCCGCCGTCGTCGGAGCGGTAGATGTGCCGCCCGCCGGACGGCACGCCGGCGTCCAGCTCCGCCAGGTTGAGCCCCATCGCCCACACGACGTTCCCGGCGGCCGGGGAGATCGCGGCGCTGAACACGTTGACCCGCTCGCCGTTCCCGGCCAGCCCCTCGGCCGAGGCCCAGGTGCGGCCGCCGTCGAAGGTGACGCGGGCGCCGGTGTCGGAGGCGCCGAGCACCACGTGGTCCAGGTTCTGCGGGTCGAACACCGCCGTGTAGGACATGCGGGTGTCGCTCGGTGACCAGGCCGGCACGCCGGCGGGCTGCCAGGTGCGCCCGCCGTCCCGCGACTCGTGCAGCTGGCCCTGCAGGTCGGACGCCCGCAGGCGGTCGCCGTCGCCCCGGTCCACGCCGATCCCGATCAGGTCGCCGCCCGGCCCGGTGAGCGGCGTGACGCCCTCGGGCGTGGCGAGCGCAAGGTTGCCGTCGCGGTCCCAGGCGTAGGCCCGGCCGCCCTGGGCGGCGACCAGCTCGACGAAGGAACCCTTGACCTCGCCGGCCGCGTTCCAGGTGCAGCCGGCGTCCTTGGAGGCCAGCAACTGCCTGTTGGACATGGCCAGCAACTGGTTCGGACGGTCGAGCGCGACCAGCCCGGTGGTGTAGACAACGGGCCCGAGCACCTTGCTGGTGGACGCGATCTTCTTGCCGTCGTTCCACGCGTAGGTCACAGAGCCGTCACCGGCGACCGTCTGGCAGACCGGCCGGCTCCAGCCCGTGCCGTCGAAACCCTCGCCGGTGCTCCTCGCCATGGCCGGCGCGGCGGCCGACAGGACCGTCAACGCGGTCGCGAGCCCGATGGTGAACGCCTTCTTCAACACTGCCTCCCCGACAGGAATCTGGTACGCGTTCGTTCCTATCGGTGAATGCGATGCTCAGGCTAGGTCTGCCCGCGGCTGGTTCACGCCATGGCAGGTATCTGACAAACTGTTCGATCATGAACGCGGACGACAACGCCCTCGCCGCCGTCGGCGTGGACGCCGAGGACGAGCAGATCTACCGCACCCTGCTGCGCCGGCCGCGCACCACGCTGCCCGAGCTGGCCGCGCACACCGGCCGCACCACCGTGGCCCTGCGCCGGGCGTGCTCCCGGCTGGAGGCGCTCGGCCTGGTCAGCCGCATGGCCGGCCGCCCGGTCCGGTACGTCCCGACCAGGCCGGACGTGGCGGTGGCCGCCCTCATCTCCCGCCGCGAGGAGGGGCTGGCCCAGGCCAGGCTGGCCGCGCTCGCGCTGCTGGCCGAGACGCCGCGGACGGAGAACCTGGCCCCCGAGGAGCTGGTCGAGGTCGTCCAGGGGCAGGCGGCCGTGGTGCAGCGGTTCACCCAGTTGCAGCAGACCGCGACCGAGGAGCTCCTGGTGCTCGACCGGCCCCCGTACGCCCAGGACCCCTCCCAGCAGAACGCCCCCGAGATGGAACGCCTCGCGCACGGCCTCGTGGTGCGCGGCATCTACGACGCCTCGGCCCTGGAGATCCCCGGCAAGCTCCGTCTCGCCCAGGAGTCGGCGGCGGCCGGGGAGCAGGCCAGGGTGAGCCCCGAGGTGCCCATGAAGCTGGCCATCGCCGACCGCAGGACCGCCATCCTGCCGCTGAACGCCGACGCCTCGGCCCACTCCGGCAGCGCGGTCATCGTGCACTCCTCGTCGCTGCTCGACGCGCTGGTCGCGCTGTTCGAGGTCCTGTGGCGGGCGGCGCTGCCGCTCCCGCTCTACGACGCGAGCTCCCGCCCGGCCGACATGCCGGACCCCGAGCTGTTCACGCTGCTCGCGGCCGGGCTCAAGGACGAGGCGGTCGCCCGCCAGCTCGGGGTGAGCCTGCGCACGGTGCACCGCAGGGTCAGCGAGCTGATGGACCGGCTCGGCGCCCGCACCCGCTTCCAGGCCGGCCTGCTGGCGGCCCGCCGCGGCTGGTACGACCTGGACGCCTGACCGCCGTCCCGCCCGCGCGAAATCGTTTGCGCCCGCCCGGCCCGGACGGATAGGAAGCTCAGATGCTGAAGGGCGGCAAGGTCGGGCTGCGGGCCCGCCACGAGGACGACATCCCGATCCTGCGGGCCGAGCTCCACGACGACCCGGTCTACTCCTCGCGGGCCGGGAACCGTCCGTGGCGGCCGGTCACGCCCGGCACGCAGGACTCTCGGCTGGTGGTGGACGACACCGTGGCGGCGGTCGTCCCGTTCTCCGTGGTGGAGCTCGACGGCGGCGGGCTCGTCGGCACGGCGACGCTGTGGGGCATCGACACCCACCACCGGTCCGCGCACATCGGGCTGGGGCTGCTGCCGTCCTGCCGGGGCAAGGGCTACGGCACCGACGTGGTGGCGGTGCTGTGCCACTACGGCTTCGTGCTGCGCGGCCTGCATCGGCTGCAGATCGAGACGCTGGCCGACAACGTGGCGATGTTGCGTGCGGCCGAGCGCAATGGCTTCGTCCGCGAGGGCGTGCTGCGCTCCTCCGCCTGGGTGCTGGGCGAGTTCCTGGACCAGGTGCTGCTCGGGCTCCTGGCCCAGGAGTGGGAGCCGGCCTCGCGGGACTAGCCGGCCGGCCCCCGGAACGGCACGGTCCGCGCCGGACGCCGCCTTGTAGCATCGGGGGCATGATCTTCACAGCGAGCGCGTCCGACGTCGCCGTCGTCCTGGGGCCGGGCGGTCCGGTGGGCACGGCCTGGCTGCTCGGCCTGGCGGCGGGCCTGCGCGCGGCGGGCGTGGAGCTGCCGGACGCCGAGCTGCTCGTCGGCACCTCGGCGGGCGCGATCGCCGCCGCCGCCCTGGCCACCGGACGAGACCTGGACGAGCTCGCCGACCTGCCGCCCGCGCCCCCTGGCCGGCGGGCCGGGGACCCGACCGTGATGCCGCGCGTCCTGCAGATGCTCAACGCGCCCGGCGCCGACCCGCGGGAGGCGCTGCGCCAGGCCGGCGCGCTCGCCCTGGAGGCCGACGCGCTGCCGGAGGAGGAGCACCTGACCGCCATGCGGCGGCTCGTCGGCACCGGCTCCTGGCCCGGCCGCCCGCTGCTGATCACCGCCGTGGACGCCGTCAGCGGCGAGCCGGTGGTCTGGAGCGGCGACAGCGGCGTCCCGCTCCACGCCGCGGTCGCCGCCAGCAGCGCCGCGCCCGGCCACGCCGTCCCGATCACCGTCGGCGCCCGCCGGTACATGGACGGTGCGCTCGGCGGCGGGTCCAACGCGCACCTCGCCGCGGGCGCGGGCGCGATCGTCCTGGTCGAGCCGCTCGGGCACCTGTTCCCGGGCCCGGAGGTCGAGCGGGGCGTGCGGATCGTGCCCGACCGGGCGGCGCTGGAGGCGTTCGGCCCGGACCTCGGCGACCGGAGCCGGTGGGGGCGGGTCTACCTGGAGGGACGCCGCCAGTCCGCCGGGGTCGCCGACCTGGTCGGGCCGTACCTGCCGGGCCGCTCCGCCCCGGCCTGAACCGGGGCGTGCCCGTCGCGCAGCGGATCGGGGCGGGCGCGCGTTCCCTATGCATGAATGTTGAGATCGTCGCCCGCGCGTCCCCGCCGCCGGCCGGCGCCGCCGACGCGGTGGTGGCCGGTTTGTACCGGGAGCACCGGCTCGCCCTCGTCCGCCTGGCCCTGCTGCTCGTGGGCGATCGGGAGAGCGCGGAGGACGTCGTCCAGGACGTCTTCTCCAGGTTGCACGGCAAGAGCCCGGCCACGCTCACCCTGTCGTACGTGCGGGTCTGCGTGCTGAACGCCGCGCGCTCGCTGCTGCGCAGGCGGAGTGTCGCCGCCCGGGCGTTCCTGCGGCGGCGGGAGGACCCGGTGGACTCGGCCGAGACGACCGCGCTCCTGGGCGAGGCGCGGCAGGAGATGCTGGCGGCGCTCAGCCGCCTGCCCGCACGGCAGCGCGAGGTTCTCGTCCTGCGTTACTACCTCGACCTGTCCGACGCCGACATCGCCGAGGCGACGCGCCTGCGGCAGAGCACGGTACGGTCCACCGCCTCCAGAGCCCTGGAGCGGCTTGAGCGCGAGCTGGGAGGCCGAGCATGACCACGATCGAGGACCGGCTCAGGGACGCGATGGCGGCCAGGGCCGAGACCGTGCAGGACGACGGGCTGCCGAGGGCCGCGCCGTCGCCGCGCCGGGGGCGGGTGGCGGCCCGCTGGTGGTGGGCGCCGGTGGCGGTGGCGACCGCGACCGCCGCCGTGGTGGGCGTCACCGTCCTGGGGACCCGGACGATCGGCTCCGCGCCGCCGTCCGCCGCGGCCCCGCCGGCGGCCGCCGCGGGCCGCCTGTCGCCGCCGGTCCGGCAGGTGTGGCCGGGCGCGGTGCACGAGATCCCGGTGACGGGCCCCGGCGGCCGGGTCTTCAAGCCGGACGTGTTCGTCGCCGACCGGGTGGTGGCCGGCCGGGGGCTCACCGGCAACCGGCTCGACGGCATCTGGTCGTACGACCTCGACAAGCGCGCGTTCACCCAGGTCGCGCAGTTGCAGGACGTCAAGGTCGCGAACGAGCCGCTGGTCTTCGGCGACGGCTACCTGGTGTGGTCGGCCGTCCGGGACGACCGGTCGGAGATCTGGGCGGTGCCCGTCGCCGGGGGCGTGCCGCAGCGGATCGCGGCGCTGAGGGCCGTGCTGTCCAGCGACAACTCCTACAGCGGGATCAGGAAGCTGGCCGTCGCGGGCGGCATGGCCGTGTGGTCGCCCCCCGACGGGGGCGTCTACCGGGCCCCGCTCAAGGGCGGGAACGTGTCCCTGATCACCGGGACGAAGGGCTACTACCTGGTCGAGTGGCCGTGGGCCGGATGGCCGGTGCGCGACCCGGGGGTCGACCATCCCGTCGCCCGGCCGCTGGAGCACCTGAAGAACGTGCTCACCGGCCGGTCCAGGAACGCGGTCGCGGCCAGGAAGCGCTCGTCGTGGACCGACTGCGGCCCGGTGTGGTGCATCAATGGGACGACGGCCTGGCGGCGCGACGGGACGGACCGCCGCGACCTGCCGGGGAACGCCTCGACAACGCTCATCTCCGGCCGCTTCGTCCTGCTCAACCAGGGGGACGCGGGCGGCGGCCGCGCCCTGGCCCTGCACGACGTCGCCGCCGGGCGCACCGGCCTGCTCTTCCCCGTGCCGACGCGCCGGGGCGAGAAGGCCCCGCCCACGCTGCACACCCAGGAGGACGTGGTCTGGTTCCGGACGGCGCAGGACACCCAGGTGGTGATCGACCTGAAGGCGGCCGGCCGCTGAGCGTGGGCGGCGGCCCGGGAATCGTCCGGCCGGACAGGCATAGCGGGAGTGCCCCGCGCGCGTCTCAGGGGTGTCATTCACACGTTTGGAGGTGGTCGTGGACCCTGCGGACGAGCAAGGCTTCCGCGAGTTCGTCTCCGCGCGCTCGCCTGCCCTGATGCGGCTCGGGTTCATGCTCAGCGGCGGCGACCAGCACGCGGCCGAGGATCTCGTGCAGGCCGCGCTGGCCAAGCTGGCGGCGCGGTGGCGGCAGGTGGACGCGCCGGAGGCGTACGTCCGGCAGATCATGTACCGGCAGCAGGTGAGCTGGTGGCGCGCGATCGGGCGGCGCGGCGAGGTGGTCCAGGCCGAGCCGCCCGACCGGCCGGGGGCCGACGGCACGCACCAGAGCGACCTGCGCATGGTGCTGCGCGCCGCCCTGGCCCGGCTCACCCCGAGGCAGCGTGCCGTGCTGGTGCTGCGCTACTTCGAGGACCTGCCCGAGGACCGGATCGCCGCCCTGTTGTCCTGCTCGGTCGGCACGGTGCGGAGCACCACGTTCCGGTCGCTCGCCCGGCTGCGGCAGATCGCCCCGGAACTGGCTGCGGAACTGGAGGTCACCACATGAACCGGCTGCTGCGCGACACCATGGAGGAGTGGGCCGGCGAGGTGCGGGTGCCGCACGACCTGGCCGACCGGGCGCTACGGCGGCGTGCCCGGCCGCCGGTCATGGCGGTGGCGCTGGCCGCCGGGCTGGCGGTCGTCGTGGCGGTGCTGGCCGCCGGGCTGCACGGCCGGAGCACGACCGTGCGCCCGGCGAACGGGGTGACCGTGCCCGTTCATCCCTCGGTGACGTCCACGGACGTGCGGGCCGACGTCGAGAACGCGCCGCCGAAGAAGTTCGTGGCGGCCGGGAACGTGGCCGTGTCCGCCTACTTCACCACCTGGCTGGAGAAGGCGGACGACGGCGGCGAGCGCATGCGGCGCACCTGGTACCTGTACGACCCCCGCTCCGACGGCTACGAGCGGACGCCGTGGGCCTGGCTGGACGTGGCGCCGGGGCTCCAGCTCGCGGCGGTGCTCCAGGGCGAGCGGATCGGCAGGCGGGTGGGGATCGTCGACATGAACACCCGGCAGGCCCTGGCCTGGATCGACCTGGAGCACGACGTCGGCTCGCTGGTCTGGTCGCCGGACGGCACCAGGGTGCTGGCCACGGCGTACTCGAAGTATCCGGAGCAGAGCCGGAAGCGGGTGGGCAAGGACGCCTACACCGTCGAGGAGCTCGTCCAGCCCCGGATCGGCTTCTACGTCATCGACGTCGCCACCGGCCAGGCCGCCTACCACCCGCTGCCGTCGCTGGACCGCGTCGGCAACCCCGGGAACATGAACGCGCGCCAGGACCTCGGCTGGAGCCTGGACGGGTCCATGCTCTGGGAGCCCACCGACACCATGCCCGACAGGTTGTGGCTCGGTCTCGACGGCGCCCGCCGGGACGGCCCGCCCGGCGACCGGTACATCGACTACTCGGGCTGGTCGAAGGTCTCGCCCGACGGCAGGCTGACGCTGGACCGCGACCTGCCGCCGTCGGTGCCCGGCCGGCAGCTCGTGCTGCAGCACCTGGCCTGGGCCGACGACGACAACGTGGTGGTGCTGGGCTGCGCGGGCGCGTGCAAGAACGAGTTCGACAACGGCCTGGCGCTGGCGAGCGCCGACGGCGAGCGGATGATCCAGCTCACCGGCAGCCGCGACCGCGGCGGCGAGGAGACCTGGCAGTGGGTGCTCACCCGCCGCAACTAGGTCCGCCGCCCGCCCCGAGCCCCGTGCCGTCTCCGGCACGGGGCTCTCCCGTGCCGCTTGCCAGACGCTGAACATCTGTTTAGTCTACTGAACATGTGTTCAGACCTGACCGCTCAGGCCAAGATCCGCAACGCGGCCATCGCGCACTTCGCCCGCGACGGCTTCGGCAGGACGAACCTGCGCGCCGTGGCGGCGACCGCCGGGGTGAGCCCCGCCCTGGTCATCCACCACTTCGGCAGCAAGGAGAAGCTCCGGAGCGCCTGCGACGAGCACGTCCTGGCCATCCTGGTCCGGCAGGCCGGCGGCGCCCGCCCGAGCGGCATGCAGGACCTCTTCCGCGAGTACCTGTCCAACCCGGAGGAGTACCGCCTCCAGGTGCGCTACATGCTGCGCGCGATCGAGGAGGACACGCCCGCCGCGGCCACGTTCGTCGAGACGCTGGTGGCGGAGTCGGAGCAGGTCCTGCGGGCCGGGATCGCCGACGGCTCGATGCGGCCGTCCTGCGACGTGCGGGCGCTGGCGGTGCTGACCGTGCTCAACAGCGTGGCCACGCTCACCATGCCGCCGTCCCTGGCGCGGGCGCTGGGTCACGAGCAGTTCGGCCCCGACGTGCTGCGCCGCCTGGCGCTGCCCACGCTGGAGCTCTACACCCACGGGCTGTTCACCGACGACGCCGCCCTCAACGCGGCCAGGGCCGCCCTCGACGACTCACCTCACGAAGAGGACTGACACGATGACCACGCCCCTCCCCGGCCTCACCCCGCTGGAGAACACGCTCTGGCTCACCCTGGCCGGCAAGGCGCTCGATTACCGGGCCGAGCACCCGATCCTGCGCGACCGGACGGCCTATGACCTGGCCAGAAAGCTCGACCTCGACACCGCCCGGTTCAAGCTCTCGGTCAGCCCCGTCGTGGGCATCGCCCACCGCTCCCTGGTCATGGACGACATCGTGCGGCGGTTCGTCGCCGGCCGTCCCCATGCGGTCGGGCTCGACCTGGGCGCCGGGCTCGACACCCGCGTCCACCGCGTCGACCCGCCCCCCACCGTCGACTGGTACGACGTCGACCTGCCCGGCGTGGCCGAGGCCCGGCGCCGTCTGCTGCCGGATCGTCCGCACGCCCACGTCATCGGCCGCGACCTCAACGACCCCCGCTGGCTGGACGAGGTGCCCCGCGACCGGCCGGCCGTGATCGTCGCCGACGGCCTGATCGGGTTCCTGTCGCAGGAGGAGCTGGCCACCCTGCTCGACCGGCTCATCCGCCACTTCCCCGCCGGCGAGATCTGCTTCAACGGCTACACGAGGTTCCACGTGTGGGCGGCCAGGAAGTACCCCGGCACCCGGTCCGTCGCCCCCTTCCTGAAGTCCCCCGGATACGACACGCCGCAGGACATCGTGCGCCTGGAGCCCCGGCTGAGGCTGGTGCGCGAGATCTTCCTGACCCGCGAGCCCGAGGTCGCCGGCTACCCGTGGACGACCCGGCTGGCGAGCCGGCTGACCGCCTGGAGCACGTCCCTGTCCCGCAAGGGCACCGCCGTCCAGCACTACCGCTTCTGAGGGGCGGCCCCGGCCCGGCTGATCAGGCGCTCATGAAGCAGATGCCCACGTTGTCCGCGGCGGACATCACCTCGGAACGGCTGCTGCTGCGCCGCGCGCTGCGCGAGGCCGACCGCGAGGGCTTCGTCGAGCTCTCCACCGATCCTGAGGTGCAGGCTCACATCGGCGGCCCGCGGCCGAGGAGCGAGGTCGAGCGGCGCTTCGACACGGTGCTCGCCGGCGGCGCGGCGTCCGGCCCCGGCGACTACGTCATCGCCGACAACACGACGGACCGGCTCATCGGCACGCTGATGCTCGCCCGCCGCTCCCCCGAGGACGGCGGGGAACTGGAGCTCGGTGCCTGACCGCGCCCGCCGGGGGTCACAGCCCCGAGCAGTGCATCGGCCGGATCGTCCCTGACTGCTCGGAGACGGCCGCCACGTGCCGGGTGGGGAAGAAGGCGAGGTAGACCATCGTGTCCTTGGGCGGCACCGCCAGGATCGTCGCGTCGCCGCACTCGTCGCGGATCGAGGCCAGCACCGGGTCGATGATCTGGCTTCAGTCGGTCTCCGGCGCCTGGATGAGCCCGTAGAACTTGGCCGGGACGATGGTGTAGCGCTTGGTCGCCTCGTTGCGGGCCACGTACCCGGTGGCGACCAGCTCGGCGAGCAGCCGCAGGGCGGTGCTGCGGTTGACGTCGAGCGACGTCGACCCCAAGGCGGCGTCGGCCTTCACCGCCGAGTTCGGCGCCAAGACCTACACCGGCCTCCAGGACCTGATCGACGCCCCGCGGGTCGACGTGGTGGACCTGATCCTCCCCCACCACCTGCACTACGACGCCGCGATGGCGGTGCTGGACGCCGGCAAGCACCTGATCCTGGAGAAGCCCGTCGCGCCGACGTACGAGCAGTCGGCGGCCATCCAGCGCCGGGCGGCCGAGGCCGGCGTGCACTTCATGGTCGCGGAGAACAGCCGGTACATCGCGGCCTACCAGGCCGTGCACCGGCTGCCGAACGAGGGCGCCGCCGAGGTGTACGGCCGCATGCGCAGCGGCGCGCACTTCTCGTGCGGCTTCACCTCCGTGTCGGAGGTCCCCCACAGCGAGCGCCTGGAGCTCTACGGCACCGAAGGGGGCATCCTGGTGGACCAGATCTCCGACCCGGTGGTCAAGATCTTCCGCGGCCAGCACGACTACCGGGGCGAGGCGGTCGCCGGCGTGCCCTTCGGCCCCGACGCCTGGCACCCCGGCGGCTGGCACTACGAGTCCGTGATCACCGAGGTGACCGACTACGTGCGCGCCCTGGTGGAGGGACGCCCGCCGCTGATCGACTCCGGCGACGCCGTGTACGCCATGCGCGTCGTCGAGGCCGCCTACGAGTCGATCCAGTCGGGGAAGACCGTCACCCTCCCGGCCGGCGCGCAGCTTTGATCCGCCCTCCCAGCAGAATCTGGACCTCCCCATGAGACTCATGCGCATCGGCGCCGCCGGCGCCGAACGTCCGGTCGACGTGTCCGACGTGGTCGCCGACTTCGACGGCTTCAACCCCTGCGGCCCCTGGCTGGTCACGCCGGACGAGCTGGGCGAGGTGACCGGCCTGAACATGTGGCTCGACGTCAACGGGCGGCGCCGCCAGACCGGCTCGACGGCCCACATGCTGTTCGACCCGGTCTTCGTCGTGCGCTACCTGAGCCGGTTCATGGCGCTCGAACCCGGCGACCTGATCAACACCGGGACGCCCGCGGGCGTCGGCATGGGCTTCGACCCGCCCGTCTACCTGCGGCCGGGCGACCGGATGGAGCTCGGCATCGACGGCCTGGGCCGCCAGAGGCAGTCGGTCGTGGCCGCCCCCTGACCGGCCGGCACACCGCCTACGCCGTCAGGACCGGCAGCCGCGCGGGCCGGTAGGCCAGGTTCCCCTCCGTCCAGGGCAGGCCGCCCGGGTCCTCGGCCGGCCGCAGGCCCGGCACGCGTTCGGCCAGGGCCCGCACCGCCTCCTGGAGCTGCACGCGGGCCAGGTGGTTGCCCAGGCAGAAGTGCGGTCCATGGCTGAAGGCCAGGTGCGGGCGGGCCGTGCCGCCCGGCGCGTGGCGGCGGATGTCGAACCGTCCGGGGTCGGGGAAGGCCGCCGGGTCGTGGTTGGCCGCGTGCGAGTTCGGCAGCACCACGGTGCCGGCGGGCAGCACCGCTCCGGAGGGCAGCTCGACGTCGGCGGTCAGGCGCCGCAGCAGGCCGTTGGTGCCCGGCCCGTCGAAGCGGAGGATCTCCTCCACGGCGGGCTCGGTCAGCGCGGGGTCGGCGACGAGCGCCCGGTACTGGCCGGGGTGGCGGAGCAACGTGTACAGGCCGCGGGCGATCATCATCGCGGGCGTCTCGTGTCCGGCCACGGCCAGCATGAGCAGCACGTTGACGAGCTCCTCGTCGGAGAGCCGGTCGCCCCGGCTGGTGGCCTGCATGAGCACGTCCACCAGGGCGTCGCCCGGCTCGGCCCGGCGCCGGGCGACCAGGTCGCCCATGTACCGCGCCAGCTCGGCGAAGGCGCTCATGCGCGCCTCGGCGCCGGACGGGGAAGCCCTCAGGAACGCCTCCGACCACTGCTTGAACCGGTCGTAGTCGGTGCCGGGCATGCCGATCACCGTGCAGATGAGACGGGCCGACAGCGGTGCGGCGTAGTCGGCGACCAGATCGGGCCGCTCGGAGAAGGAGTCGATGAGCTCGTGGGCGATCGCCCGGCACCGGCCGCGCCACCGCTCGGCCTGGGCGAGGGTGAAGGCGCCGGCGAGGATGCGGCGCTGGCGGGCGTGCTCGGGGTCGTCCATGTTGAGCAGCACGCCGGGCACGTCGTCCACGCTCAGCCCGCGTAACAGCCGGGGCCGTCCCGGCTCGCTCAGCCCGGTGCGGCTGCTGTGCGGGCAGGACAGGATGGCCCGCACGTCGTCGTACCGGACGGCCATCGGCACGGTGTCGCCGCTGGGCAGGACCACCGTGCCGACCGGGTCGGAGGCCAGCCGGCGGGCCAGGTCCGGCGAGGGCGTGCCGTGCGGTCCCGGGGAGTAGTCCTTCCACATGACGTCGTCGTCCACGAGAGCCTCCTGCGGGGGTGGGATCGGGCCGGATGCGCACGATCACCCTGTCCGCCGCGATCCCCCAGGGTCAAGAGCCGTCCGCCCACCGCGCCGCGGCCGGGCTGGAGCCGGGCCGGGAAGGCCCTCTCGCCCGAGCCGCGCGCCAGGCGCGTAGGGCTTGTGAAACTCGCATTGTTCTATCAGGATTAGAACATGCTCTATCGCGTCGACCCGAGCAGCAGCACGCCGTTGAGCGAGCAGATCGCCGGATGCGTCCGCCGCGGCATCGCCGACGGGCTGCTGACCCCCGGCGACCGGCTGCCCTCCGGCCGCGACCTGGCCTCCTCGCTGGAGGTCAACATGCACACCGTGCTGCGCGCCTACGCCGACCTGCGCGACGAGGGACTGATCGAGCTGCGTCCCGGCCGCGGCGCCACCGTCACCCGGACGAATCCGCGCGAGCGGGCACAGCTCGTCCAGACCGTCCGGCACCTGGTCACCGTGGCCCGCCGCGCGGGTCTGAACCGCGACGAGCTGATGTCGCTGGTGGGGAAGGAGTTCACATGATCGGTAAGGTCCGATGGCTGACGGGCGCGGTCGCCCTGCCCGCGACGGTTCTGGGCGGCGCCGCGCTGACCGTGCTGGCCTGGCGTCAGCGGCTGCCCGCCGCGTTACCCGGCCGGAGCGGCGCGGCCCACGGCTCCGCCGTCACGGTCGAGCAGGTGTCCATCCTGCTGCTCGGCGTCCCGGCGGCGCTCTGGCTGGCCGGGCTGGCCGCGTTCGCGCTGGCCGGTCGCGCGCCCGCCTCGCGCGCCCATGCGATCCGGACGGCGATCCTTGTCGCGGTCGTCACGGTCGCCGTCGCGCCGGCCACGTCCCTGCTGGTCATCCTGCACGCGGCGCTGGACGCCCCCGCCGCGGCCCAGGCCGGCGCGCCCTCGCCCGCGGCGATGGGCGTGCTCGTCCCCGCGGCCACGCTGGCCGGGGCGCTCGCCGCCTTCCTGCTGGCCGGCCGCCGCACCCCCGCCGGCCGGGCCACCGGCGTCCTCGCCCCCGACGCGCCCCGGCTGCCCCTGCGCGGCCAGGAGAAGGTCTCCTGGCAGGAACGGCGCGTCCTCCGCGCCGTCGACCTGGGCGTGGCCGCTCTCGCGCTGGCCGGGGCGGCCATGACGGCGGCGCTGGTCCTCACCGTCGGCCCCGCGGGCTGGGCCGGGGCCGCCGTCGTGGTCGTCGCCGTCGTGCTGCTGCCGATGCGCTCCTACCGGCTGGCCATCGACGAGCGCGCGGTGACCGTCGCGCTCGGCCCGATCAGCCGGCAGGTCGCGGTCGGCAGTGTGCGCCGCGCCGACGCGGTCGACGTCCCGGCCGACCGGTGGCTGCTGAACGGCGCCCTGCACGGCGCCGGGGCGGGCATGTTGCTGCTGCCCGGGCCCGCACTGGCCCTGCGCCTGGCCGACGGCACCGACTTCCTGGTGTCCTGCCGCGACGCCCCCACCGCCGCCGGCCTGATCAACAGCCTGCGCGACCAGGCCGCCTGAGCGCCCGGGGCCGTCGCGCCGGTGACATTGGTCAATGTGATCACGCTGATCCCATTGATCACTCGGCCCCCGGCGCGCCGGGACCCGGCCTATACACTGCCGCTGTTCCTGGTTTTCGTGACGCCCGGCCGACGCGGCCGTGCGGCACCGTTCTCCTGGGGGGCGCACCTGCGCCGCCTGCGTGTACACCCGATTCACGGATGGCATGGGGCAGGTGGGATGACGACGGTCGGGAAACCGGATCGGGTCGTGCCGGAACAGGGGCGGCCGTGGCCGCCGGGCGCGGCGCGGCACTACCGCCGCGATCCGCTGGGGTTCGTGGAGCGGGCGGCGGCCGAGCGCGGGCCGGTGTTCCGCCTGCCGGACGACGGGTCGCTGTGCGTGGCCGACCCGGCGCAGGCCCTGCGGATCCTGCACGACGAGGCGGGCGACTACGCCGACGTGTCCGGGTTCTTCCATGTCGGCGGCGGGCTGCTCGGGCCGCGGGCGACGCAGGTGGCGATCGGCCGGGCGGCCCGCACGACGCTGCGCGCTCACGTGGCCGCCCGGCGCGAGCTGCTGCCCGCCGTCGTGGCGGAGCTGGGCGAGGTCAGCGAGTGGCCGTCGGCCGGGCGGGCCGCCGTGCACCGGTTCCTGGCCGACGCCCTGCTGCGGCCGGACAGCCCGCCCGCCCTGCGCGAGCTGATGGCGTACGTCGTGCGGCGAGAGGTGCTGATCCGTCCGGCCGGCCGGCTCGCGCGGTTGTCGCGGCGCGCCCTGTGGGCCCGCGTGGTGCGGACGATCGCCGCCGAGGCGCGCGCCCGGCGGAGCGCGCCGGCGGACGAGACGCGGCCCGGCGACCTGCTGGACGCCGTTCTGGGCGCCACCCCGCCCGAGACGCCCGCCGAGCACGTCGCGCAGGTCTACCTGCTGCTCTTCCGCACCTCGATCGCGCCGGTGGGCCACGCGGTGGCCTGGGCGCTGCTGTCGGCGGCGGCCCACGGCGTCGACCTGGCCGCCGTGCCGCCCGAGTCGGCCGTACGCGAGTCGCTGCGGCTGTGGCCGGTCGCCTGGCTGCTCGGCCGCCCGGTGCGCAGGGCCCACCAGGTCGGCGGCGTGGCGCTGGAGCCGGGCGACAGCGTGTCCGTATGCCCCTACCTGCTCCACCGCGACGAGCGGCACTGGCCGCAGGCCACCGCGTTCCGGCCCGGCCGCTGGGACGGCCCCGAGCCGCGCGGCCCCTACCTGCCCTTCGGCGGCGGCCCGTTCACCTGCGCCGGAGCGGGCGTCGCGCAGGCGCTGGCCACCGACCTGCTCGCCGCGCTGACCGACGCCGCCCGCCTGGAGGTGCGCGGCGGCGCCGGGCGGCCGCACGTCGAGGGCATCATCACGCCCCCGCCCTTCCAGTTGCGCCGCACGGCACGCCAGACCTGACCACCAGCGGTTCGTCGAGGAAGGAGGTGATCTCCCATGAGGAAGCTGCTGCGCCGCGTCACCGGCCGCCGGGTCAACCGGCAGGCCTGGTACATCTGGTAACCGAGTCCGAGCGGCCGCGCCGGGCCGAGGGCCCGGCGCGGTCCCCGGCCCGCCGGCCGTTCAGGAGGCACCCATGTCGCAGGTCGAGGAGACCCTGGCGGCCTACGAAGGCGTCGCCGCCCGCTACGACGAGCTGAACGCGCAGATGGACACCGAGGCGCTGGTGGACCGCTTCGCCGAGGCGGTGGAGCGGCACGGCAACGGGGGGCGGCGGCTGCTGGACGCCGGTTGCGGCACCGGCCGCAGCAGCACGGCCTTCAGCAAGCGGGGATTCGAGGTGACCGGCTACGACCTGTCCCCGGCGATGGTGGCGACCGCGCGGCGGCGGCCCGGCGCCGACGGCATCCCGTTCCTGGTCGGCTCACTCCTGAGCCCGCCGCCCGAGCTGTCCGGCTTCGACGTGGTCGCCTGCGTGGACGTGCCCCTGACGTACCTGACGAGCGGCGACCAGCTCCGGCAGGCCCTGGCGGCGGCCCGCGACCGGCTCGCCCCGGGCGGGCTGGTGGCCTTCGACCTGAACACCATCGGCTACTACCGGCGCACGTTCGGCGTCCCGGTGGTCGCCGACCGCGGTGACCGGTACGTGGCCTGGTTCGCGCACTCGCCGCGGATCGAGGCCGACGAGATCGTGATCACCCAGTTCGACCTGTTCGAACGGGCCGGCGAGGGCTGGGAGCGGCTGTCGATGCGGCACGTGCAGCGCCACCACTCCGACCGAACGGTACGCCGGGCCGCCGAGCTGGCCGGGCTGCGCGTGGTGGCCGCGCACGGCCTGGTGGGCACGTCGGTGCGCGACCCGGCCGACGAGGAGGCCCACGACCGCATCCTGTACGTCGCCCGGCCCGCCTGAGGTTCGCTATATTCAGAATATGGTGAATCTATCGTCCGTCCTCACCCTGCGGGGTTGCGACCTGCGTTACGCCGACAGCGGGGGCGGCGGTGTGCCGGTGGTGTTCTCGCACGGCGCCGGGGCCGACCACGTGATGTTCGACGCCCAGGCCCGCCACCTGCGGGCTCAGGGGTACCGCGTCGTCACCTGGGACCTGCGCGGGCACGGCCTGTCCCGCCCGGCCGGCGTGCGCTTCACCGCCGAGCAGGCGGTCGCCGACCTGTGCGCGCTGGTCGAGCACCTGGGCCTGGACCGGCCGGTGCTCGTGGGCCAGTCCCTCGGCGGCAACCTCAGCCAGGCCGTCGTGCGGCGGCATCCGGGGCTCGCCCGCGCCCTGGTCGTCATCGGCGCCACGCCGAACACCGCGCCGCTGTCCTGGCGGGACCGCCTGCTGCTCAGGGCGGCCGCGCCGATGCTGACGATGATCCCCGCCAAGAGGCTGCCGCGGCTGATGGCCGACGCCTCCGCGACCACCCGCGCCGCCCGGGACGACGCCCGGCGGGCCTTCGGCCAGGTGCCGAAGAAGGAGTTCGTGCAGGTGTGGCGGGCCACCGTCGACTTCCTCTTCCCCGACCCCGGCTACCGCACGCCGGTGCCCCTGTGCCTGATCCGCGGCGAGCGGGACACCACCGGCAACATCGCCTCGGCCATGCCCGGCTGGGCCCGCGCCGAAGGCGTCGAGGAGATCGTCGTCCCCGGGGCCGGCCACATCGCCAACCAGGACGACCCGCAGGCGGTCAACGAGGCGATCGACGCGTTCCTGTGCACGCTCCCCGCGCCGGGACGGGCGCGGCGATGAGCGCGCGGCACACGTTCGTCACCTCGGTGGGCGACCTGCTCGCGTCGTGGAACCTGCCGCACGCGACCGGGCGCGTCTACGGGCTACTGCTCCTCACCGAGGAGCCGATCTCGCTGGACGCCATCGCCGCCGAGCTGGAACTGAGCAAGGGGGCGGTGAGCACCGCGGTACGGCAGCTCGACTCCTGGGGCCTGGCCAGGGTGATCCCGCAGCCCGGCAGCCGGCGGCTCCTGGTGGAGGCCACCGGGGGGATCGAGTCGCTGCTGGAGGCCAGCCAGGCGCGGGCCAGGACCCTGATCGCCGCGCTGCGCGAGGGCGAGTCCCTGGTGCGCTCCGGTCCCGCGCAGGAGCGGCTGCAGGACGTGATTGGGTTGTTCGCCGGTTATGTCGACGTCGGCGGGCAGATGCTGGCCAGGCACCGGGAGCGACGCCCCGGACCGCACACCGCGCGGCCCTCCTCCGCCGGGTAGGGTCGGCCCCACGAAGCCGATCAAGGGGGCCCGGCGGTGGAACTGCCTGACACGCGTTCGGACATGTCCCGGAGCGCGCGGGCCGGACGGTACGGCGACGTCGCGAGCGCGCTGGCGCTGCACAGCGACCGGCAGCTCGCCCAGGCGCTGGAGCAGGCGCGGGTGCTGGGCACGGGCATCGGCGGCACGTCGGTGCTGCTGGACGTCGAGGGCGTGCCGGTCTTCGCCAAGCGCATCCCGCTGACCGACCTGGAACGCCGTCCGGCCAACGTGATGTCCACCGCGAACCTGTTCGGCCTGCCGCCGTTCTGCCAGTACGGGATCGCCGCCATCGGCACGCCCGGCTTCGGCGCATGGCGGGAACTCGCCGCCGCCGCCATGACGACCGGCTGGGTGCTGGCCGGGCACAGCGCCGCCTTCCCGCTGCTCTACCACTGGCGGGTGCTGCCGGGCGCGCCGCCGCCCACCGCCGAGCACGCCGACGTCGAGGCGGCCGTGGAGTACTGGGAGGGGTCGCCCGCGGTACGGGAGCGCCTGCACGCCCTCGCCCGCGCCTCGGCCGGCATCGTGCTGTTCCAGGAGTACATCCCCCACGACCTGAACCACTGGCTCGCCGCCCAGGTCGCCGCCGGTCAGGAGGCGGCGACGGCGGCGGCCGTCCTGCTGGAGTCGTGCCTGACGCGCGACGTGGCGTTCATGAACGGCCGGCACCTGATGCACTTCGACGGCCACTTCGGCAACATCCTCACCGACGGCGAACGCCTCTACCTCGCCGACCTGGGGCTGGCGACCTCCTCCCGGTTCGACCTGGCGGAGCCGGAGATCGAGTTCCTGGCGCGCAACCGCACCCACGACACCGCGTACGCGCTGGCGCGGCTGGTCAACTGGCTGGTCTCCGACGTCTGCGGGGTGCGGGCGCCGAACGGCGTCCCGGAGGAGCGCAACGCGTACATCCGGGCGTGCGCCGAGGGCGCGGACCCCGCCGGCGCGCCGCCGGCCGTGGCCGCGATGATCCGCCGGTACGCTCCCGTGGCGGCGGCCGTGAACGACTTCTACTGGCACCTGTACGGCACCAGCAGGACGACGCCGTATCCGAGCGAGAGGATCGAACGCGCCCTGAGCGCGATGCGCTGACGACCGGGGCCGCTGTTCGCTGGTGACGACCCGGCCGCCGGTGTCATACCGTCACATCATGGACGAGCACCGCCAGACCATCCCCGACGTTCTCCGCCCCGTACGGGACGCCGCCGCGGCCCTGGGCGAAGACCTCACCGACCTGGGCGACGCGCTGCGGGCGTTGCGGCGGGTCGAGGTGGAGGTGGAGCTGGCGACCGACCTGCTCATGCGGCAGTCGAACGCGAAGGCGAACAACCAGGCCGCACAAGAGACGTCCTGACCGGCCCGGCGGAGAAGCGCGACTCCGAGCCCCCGGTCCGACGCGAACAATCACGTGACGGGCCCTGCCGTGCTCGCGTTTCGCGCCGGCGGCGGTGTCGCAAGGAATGACGGCCCGCCGATCGGCCCGCCCGCCTGAATGACCCTCTCCTGCCACGAGCCGTTTGCGGGCAGGCGTCCGCGCGGCCCGGCTCGATCAGCACAGTTGCGAACGCGGGGTCGAGCCCGGCGAGGCGATGCGGCCTCCGCTCACCCCCGGCCGGACGCCTGCTTGGCGGCGTACGCCTGCCGCCACTCCTCGGCCGCCCGCAGCATGGCCTGGCCGACGTGGTCGAAGAAGCCGGCGATGTCCTGCAGCCGGATCCCGGCGGGCGAGGTGGCTCCGACCGTCGCCGCGCCCTGGCGGGCGACGTCGGCCAGCAGCGCGTTCTGGCGGGCGCTGGCCGTCCAGCCGCGGAACCAGGCGTCGGCGTCGATGACGTAGCGGTCGCGCCGCCGGCGCGGGTCGCGGTCGCGCCGGATCAGCTCCTGCCGTTCGAGCTCGCCGATCGCCTTGGAGACCGAGGCGGGGCTGACCTGGAGCCTGCGGGTGAGCTCGGCCGCCGTGAGACTGCCGCTGTCGGTGAGGTAGAGAGTGGCCAGGACGCGGGCGGTCATCCGGGTCAGCCCGGTGCCGATCATGACCGCGGTGAACTCCTCCTCCAGATCGGTGACCGACCGGCGGTCGCGCGCCCCGGAGGCCGCCGGACGTCTGCGGGCGCGGTCGCGGGTGGCCTGGTGCGCCTGGTCGGCCTGGTAGCCGTCGGGGCCGCCGTTGCGGGCCACCTCTCGCGTGACGGTGGACAGCGGCCGGTTCAGGCGGGCGGCGATCTCGGTCTGGGTCAGCCCTTCGGCCAGCCCCTCGGCGATCTGCCGGCGGTCCTGCTGGGTCAGCCTGCCTCCGGGCATCGGCGGCACCTTCCTGGTCGTACGCGCGACGGACGGCTGCAGTCTTGCATTCGCCTCCATCTCATTGCAACTCAACCGGCTTGCATTCATCATCATGCCATTGCAAGTGGCGCTTAATGCCTGATGAACAGGCACTTTTTGATTGACAGGTTTGCGAACGCAAGTTAGCTTTTCCATTGTCGCGAACATAGGCCGCGCGACATCCCCGGAAAGGAACCGACATGACCGCATCCAAGTCCGTGAAAGCGGCGGCGCTCACCGCCGCGACCCTGGCCGCCACGGCCCTGCCCGCCGCCGCCTCCCCCGCTCCCGGGCACGCCGCGGTGCAGCAGGTGCTCGACCGGACGGTGGCCGCCGGGCTCGCGCCCGGCATGGTCGCCGACGTCCGCGACGGCCGCCGCTCCTGGTTCGGCTCGGCGGGCGCGTCCGACACCGAGACCGGACGCGAGCGCCGGCAGAACGAGCGGTTCCGCATCGGCAGCACCTCCAAGGCGTTCACCGCCACCGTGGTGCTCAAGCTCGTGGCCGAGGGGAGGCTGAGCCTCGACGACACCCTGGACAGGCGCCTGCCCGGCCTGTTCGACGGCAGCGCCTACGAACCCGGCAAGATCACCGTCAGGCAGCTGCTCAACCAGACCAGCGGCGTCTTCGCCTACACCGACGACGAGAAGTTCTCCGGCACGGGCGGCAGCGAGGAGTGGTTCAAGCACCGCTTCGACACCTACACCCCCGAGCAGCTGGTGAAGATCGCTCTGGCCCACCCGCCCACCGGCGAGCCGGGCCGGCGTTTCAAGTACTCCAACACCAACTACATCCTGGCCGCGATGATCGTCGAGAAGGCGACGGGCCGGACGTTCGAGCAGGAACTCGACCGGACCGTCATCCGCCCCCTGAGGCTGAACGGCACCTCCCTGCCCGGCGCCGACCCCGGGATCCGGGGCCCGCACCCCGTGCACTACTCCATCCTGTTCTCCCGCGACCCGCAGCCCACCGTCTACGACGCCACCCGGATGAACCAGTCCTTCGCCTGGGCCGCCGGCGGCCTCATCTCCACCACCGCCGACCTCAACCGCTTCTTCGCCGCCCTGTTCGGCGGGCGCGTCCTGCCGAGCGCGCAGTTGCGGGAGATGCTCACGACCGTCCCCACCGAGGGAGCGGGCTGGATCCCCGACACCCGGTACGGCCTGGGCGTCTTCGAACAGAAGCTGCCCTGCGGCGCCAGCGTGTGGGGCAACGGCGGCGCCACGTACGGATCGTGGAACTACAGCATGGGCACCCGCGACGGCAGGCACCGCCTCACCACGCAGGTCAACGG
This sequence comes from Nonomuraea sp. NPDC049684, assembly GCF_044465345.1. Lineage (NCBI taxonomy): Bacteria > Bacillati > Actinomycetota > Actinomycetes > Streptosporangiales > Streptosporangiaceae > Nonomuraea > Nonomuraea sp. NPDC049684. The sequence continues at coordinate 116,299 of NZ_JBITLO010000015.1, forward strand.
CGACTGGGCGCCCCTGACCGTCTTCAACGACGCCCTGGCCGCCGAGTTCTGCCCCTCCCCCGAGGCTTAGAGATCTTGAGACATTCGAACATATGGTAAAAAAATGGAGTTAGATCATGACCGAAATGCCAGCAGATTGAAGGATGCCTGTGCTCAGGAAGACCCTCACGGCCGCCGCGTTCACCCTCGTCGCCGCCACCTCCCTCATGGCGGTCCCGACGGCCGCCAGCGCGGACGTCTACTGCGGCGACGGGTACAAGGTCGTCCACCAGAGCGAGATGCACAACTACACTAAGGTCTGGGGGACGGTGTACCTGACCTACAACAGCAGCACCGGCAAGAACTGCGTGACGGTCGTCAAGAGCAACTACGTCGGCACCAGCACCTGGACCAACGTCACGCTCACCGTCCAGGGCGGTAGCAGCTACGGCGTGAGCGAGACCGTCAAGTACTACGGCGGCCCGGTCTATGCCAGCGCCAAGGGCGCCTGCGTGAAGTACTCGGCCATCATCGAGGCCCCCAGCGGCGCCCGCGCCATCGGCGGACGCTCCACGTGGGGCAACTGCGGCTGACCCGAACGGAACCGATCCGTCCACGCGGACCACGGCCGCCCGGAGCCCCGACACCGGCCGGCCGTACCGCCACAACCCAAGCCCGCGGCACTCCCCGCACCCGCCACACCCCAAGGGCCGGGCCCCTGCGACTCGCACGCCGGCAACAGCTCCGCGCACCTCCGCAAGGCCCTTCAGTCGCCCCACCTCCGCCGCCCGCAACGCTTCGACGCACCCACGGCGACACTTCTCCGAACCCGCGCCACCACAGCCGCCCCCACACCGGGGCCGCCACACCGCGCCCCCGCCCCACAAGCGCCGCCTCCGCACGGCCCGCCCAGCCGCGCACCGACGCCTGAACACACAGCGCCACCCGGCCTCCCGGACACCCAGCCGCCCGGACGCCCAGCCGCCGGGACGCCCCGACGCCCCGACGCCCCGACGCCCCGACGCCCCGACGCAGGGTCGCACCGCCCAACGCCCCCTTGCCGCCGACACCCGGGAGCCCTCCCCCTCCCCCAGGCGCCCGCGACGTCCGCGACGTCCGCGAGATCAACGCGCCCCAGCCGAATGCCAGCGTTTGCCTTTATAGCGCGTGTGCAACTATTGTCGGAGCCTGCAAGAAGCAGTGGCAATAGTAAGAAGGGTCGCGCGATGCCTCTCGCACTCCTCGCCCTGGCCATCGGGGCCTTCGGGATCGGCACCACCGAGTTCGTGATCATGGGCCTGCTGCCCGAGATCGCCGCCGACTACGGTGTCACCATCCCCACCGCCGGCCTGCTGGTCACCGGCTACGCGATCGGCGTGGTCATCGGCGCGCCGCTGATGACGGTCCTCGGCACCCGGATCAGCCGCAAGACGATGCTGCTCGTGCTGATGGGCCTGTTCGTGATCGGCAACCTGCTGTCCGCGCTGGCGCCCGGGTTCGGCGTGATGCTCGGCGGCCGGATCGTGGCCTCGATGGCCCACGGCGCGTTCTTCGGCATCGGCTCGGTGGCCGCCGCCGGCCTGGTCGCCCCGCACAAGAAGGCCGGCGCCATCGCCACCATGTTCACCGGCCTGACCGTCGCCAACGTCGTGGGCGTGCCGCTGGGCACCTTCATCGGGCAGGCGGTGGGCTGGCGCACCACCTTCGCGATCGTCGCGGGGCTGGGCGTGGTCGGCCTGCTCGGCATCGCCGCGCTGGTGCCCGCCATGCCCCGGCCCGGAGGCACCCGCCTGCGCCCGGAGCTGACGGCGTTCCGCAACCCGCAGGTGCTGCTCGCGATGGCGATGACCGTGCTCGGCTTCGGCGGCGTCTTCGCCGCGATCACCTACATCGCGCCGATGATGACGCAGGTGGCCGGCTACTCCGCCGACGCGGTCACCTGGCTGCTGGTGCTGTTCGGCGTCGGCATGTTCCTCGGCAACCTGCTCGGCGGCCGGTTCGCCGACCGCGCCCTGATGCCCCTGCTCTACACGACCCTCGGCGGCCTCGCGGTCGTGCTGGCGCTGTTCACCCTGACCGCGCACGACAAGGTCGCCGCCGCGGTGAGCATCTTCCTGGTCGGGGCGCTGGGCTTCGCCACCGTGCCGCCGCTGCAGAAGCGCGTCCTGGACCAGGCGCACGGCGCGCCGACGCTGGCCTCCGCGGTCAACATCGGCGCGTTCAACCTCGGCAACGCGCTCGCGGCCTGGCTGGGCGGGCTCGTCATCGCCGCGGGCCTGGGCTACACCGCGCCGAACTGGGTGGGCGCGCTGCTCGCCGCCGCGGCGCTCGCCCTGGCGTTCTGGTCCGCCGCCCTGGAGCGCCGTGCGCCCGCGGGTGAGCCGGCCGCCGTCCCGGCTGCCGCGCTCGTCCGCGACTGACAGTCCCCCTCGTCAGGCCCGGACGGCGGCCATCTCCGTCAGGACGTCGTCCACCGGCGTCGCCGCGACGCCCAGGATCTCGACCGTCGAGGACGCGTCGAGCACGTTGGGCCGGTCGTACAGGTACGACATCTCGGGGAACTCGGCCATGATCGAGTCGGTGCGCCCGATCTCCTCCAGCTCCCGCAGGGACATGCGCCCCAGCCGCGGCGCGGGCGCCTGGGCCGCTTCGGCCAGCCGCCGGGCCAGCTCGCGCGCCGGAAGCTCGCTGGTGGAGGGCACGTGCCAGGCTCGTCCCCAGGACGCCTCGTGCCCCGCGGCGGCGATGAGCGTGCGGGCCGTGTCGCCGGTGTAGGACCAGCTGTGCGGCGCGTCCAGATCACCGGGATAGGAGACGGGCGCGCCGGCCAGCACCTGCGCCCCGACCATGAGCGTGAACGGCGAGTACGCGCCGGCGCCGAGGAAGTCGGCGGCCCTGACCTCGGTCACCCGCACCCGGCCCGCCTCGTGGGCGGCGAGGGCGTCCTGCCACATCCGCGCCCGGACCTGGCCCTTCCGGCTGGTCGGCGCCATCGGCGTCCCGTCGGCGACGGGCCCCTCGACCGGCCCGTACCCGTAGGTGTTGCCCAGCATGACGTAATCGGCCCCGCTGCGCCCGGCGGCGGCCAGCAACGCGGCGGCCAGCGGCGGCCACTCGGCCGGCCAGCGATCGTAGGGCGGCATCGCGCAGTTGTACAGGACGGCGGCCCCCTCGGCCAGCTCCGCCAGCCGGTCGGCGTCGCAGGCGTCGGCGGGCACGCGTTCGATCCGGGGATGGGCCGGGCCGCTGCCGCTCCGGGTGACCAGGCGCACCCGCTGCCCGGATTCGGCCAGCAGCCGGGCGGTGGCCGATCCGGTGGCTCCGGCGCCGACGACGACATGAAAGGACACGATCTTCTCCAAACACAGGGGGACAGTGACACCGGTTGTCCACCCTGTACCGCCGGCGATCAGTACGATAGTGGCCCGAATGCCAAGTATCTGGAGGTTCGGGCCATGCATCGGGTGGCCGTGATCGCCGTCCCGCCGGCCACGACGTTCGACCTGTCCATACCGGAGCTGGTGCTCGGCGAGATGACCGTGGACGGCCGGCCCGGCTACGACGTCCGGATCTGCACGGCCGAACCCGGTCCCGTCGCCACCGGCGGCAGCCTGCACGTCACCGTCACGCACGGGCTGGAGATCGTCGAGGACGCCGACACCGTCATCGTCACCGGAACGGGCGCCCGCGACGACGTCGACCCCCGGGTCCTGCGGGCCCTGCGGCGGGCGGCGGAGAGCGGCAGACGCGTCGCCTCGATCTGCACCGGGGCCTTCGTCCTGGCGCGGGCGGGGTTGCTGGAGGGCCGCAGCGCCACCACGTACTGGGCCAGGTCGGAGGAGTTCCGCCGCCGCTACTCGTCCGTCGACCTGCGCCCCGACGTGCTCTACGTCGAGGACGGCAACATCTGGACCTCCGCCGGCCTGTCCGCCGGCATCGACCTGTGCCTGCACATGGTGCGCGGCGACTACGGCGCCGCCGCGGCCAACGCCGTGGCCCGGCTGGTCGTGGCCGCGCCGGTGCGTCCGGGCGGCCAGGCCCAGTTCATCGCCTCCCCGCTGCCGCCCGAGACCGGGCTCTCGCTGGCCGCCACCCGGGCATGGGCGCTGGAGCGGCTGCACGAACCCCTCACCCGCGCCGACCTCGCCGCCCACGCCCGCACCAGCGTGCGCACGCTGACCCGCCGCTTCCACGCCGAGACCGGCCACAGCCCGCTGCAATGGCTCCTCCACCAGCGGGTGGAGCAGGCCAGGGAACTGCTGGAGAGCACGGACCTGCCCATGGGCCAGGTGGCCCAGCTCAGTGGCCTGGTCACCACGGACTCGCTGCGCCAGCACATCTCCCATCGGACCGGCCTGACGCCCACCGCCTACCGCGCGGCCTTCACCCGGGGGACCGCGTCCGGCACGCCCGACGTATTGCACCAATCGATGCAAAACCGGTAGCGAGGCCGAGATCTTTCGACGAGGACCGCGCCCTGGACACCGCGATGCGCACGTTCTGGGCGAACGGCTACGAGTCCACCTCCACCAGAGACCTGTGCGAGGCGCTCGGCCTCGACCGCAGCGGCGTCTACAACGCCTTCACCAACAAGCGCGAGCTGTTCAAGCGCGCCCTGACCCGCTACATGGACGCCATCCGCGTCCTGCTGCCGGGGCTGGTCCTGAACGCGATCTTCCTGGCCGGGTCCGCGCTGTTCGCCCACCTGAGCGTCCCCGCGGTGATCGCCATGCTGGGCGCCGGGCTGGCCGTGCTCGGCGTGGTGTCCCTGCTGCCCGAGCTCGGCCGCCGTGCCGGGGCGCGGTCATCGGCGCCGGGCCCCGTCGACCCCTGCCTGGCCGCATTCGCGGGGCAGGAGCGTCCCTAGGAGAACCAGCTTCCGCCGAGCTCCTGGACGGCCTTGCCGCCCTTGGGCACCAGCACCGCCTCGCTCAGCACGTTGTTGACGCTCTTGGCGTCGTTGAGCAGGGCGAACAGGAAGAACATGCCGCCACTCGCGGTACGGAAGCCGAAGACGGAGCCGCGGCCGGCGAACCCGACGTACAGCCCCTTGTTGACCCGGGGGAACGCCTTGCGGCTGTAGCTGTCCTTGGCCAGGCGGTAGCCCGAGTCGCCCTCCTTGTTCCTGTCCCCGTTCCAGAAGTTGCGGTACTCCTCGGCGACGGCGGCCGCCATCTCGTCGTCCATGTCGGCGATGTAGCCGTCGGCGTCGAGCAGCGGCTCGGGCATCCGCTGTCCCCAGTGCACCGGGGTCGCGACGGCCAGCCGGAAGGACTGCCCGGGGGAGCGCAGGAACGCCAACACGTGCGGGCGGCTGTGGCCCTTGGTGTCGCGGTAGGTCGCCTTCGCGATGAACCAGTCCCCGGCCGGCGGCTGCCGCTCCGGCCGGGGCACATAGACCGCCGGGGTGCCGGTCGGGTTGATCGGCTTGTGCGCCGGCTTCCATCCGAAGCCCTCGCGGTTGCGTTCGAGCACGCCCTCGTGCAGGGCGCCTTCGACGAACAGCGCGTCGAGCCGGGCGTTCGACCGCCACCACTTGCGCTTCTTGATCGCCGCGTTGTACTGGGCCACCCACGTGCGCATGGCCGTCCTGGCCTGGGGGACGGTCAGGGCCTGCGCGGTCGCCGAGGGAGCGGGTGTGGCGCTCGCGGACGGCGTGGCGTCCGGCGACTGGGACGGAGACTGCGACTGCGACTGGGACGGCGAGGCCGCGGGCGAGGCGGCCCGGCTCGGCGTCGGCGGGTCGGCGGGCCGATAGGGCAGTCCCGGGATCGCGCCGCAGCCGGTCAGGCTCAGCACGAGAGCCACGATCAGCGGTTGTGCGCGCACCGACAACTCCCCCAAGACAGCGCAAAGACCTGACAAACAAGAACATATCGGATACGTCCCGCCGCGCCGGACTCCCCGCAGCGACCCGGCACGCGCGGACCGGCACGCGCGGACCGCCGCCCGTGGACCGCCGCCCGTGGACCGCCGCCCGTGGACCGCCGCCCGTGGACCGCCGCCCGTGGACCGCCGCCCGTGGACCGGCGGACAATACACTGCCGGTCATGCCACCCAGACGCAGGCGCAGCCCTGCGGAATCGCGTGCCGAACTGCTGGCCGCCGCGGCCGAGCTGATCAGGGAACGAGGTCCGGACAACGTCAGCCTGCGGCAGATCGCCGAGGCCGCCGGGGTCGCCCACGGGCTCGTGTCCCACTATTTCGGCACCTACGCCGTTCTGGTCAGGGAGGTGCTGCGGGCCGAGAACGACCGGATCGAAGCCCGCGTACGCGAGCGCATCCAGGCCGAGGACGGCGTGCCCACCGCGGCGGGCATGATGGACGTGCTCTTCGACACCCTGGCCGACGAACGCTATCTGCGCCTGTTCGTCTGGACCGAGATGCACGCCGACTACCGGGGCGCCGCGCGGCCGGAGCTGGTGGAGCTGATCGACACGATGGAGGCCGGGATCCGCGCCGCGCTCGCCGGACGCCCCGCGCCCAGCCGGTCGCGCATCGAGGCGGTGGTCCTGGTGGGCCTGTCGGCCGCGTACGGCTTCGCGATCGGCGGCCGGTCGTGGCTGTCGGGCCTGGGCCACGATCCCGACGACCCGGCCCGCGCGGCGGAGTTCCGCGTCCAGCTCACGCGGATGATGGGCGCCCACATGGTGGAGGAGTCCGGGCTGGAGCCGGCCGGCTGACTTGTTCTCCGTTTGGAGAATAGGATGGTCCCGTCACTTCGGCCACACGGACAGGACCGCCCATGCCCGAGCACCCCGACCTCATCCCCGCCCGGCCGGTACGCCCCTCCGACGAGGAGCGCGAGCGGGCGGCCCGGCGACTCCAGGAGGCCGCCGCCGCGGGCCGGATCGAACTGGCCGAGCTGGACCAGCGGCTCGGCGAGATCTACACGGCCCGCACCCAGGGCGAGCTCGCGCACGCCGGCCGCGACCTCCCCGAACCGGCCCGGACGGACTCGCTGGTGGTCCGGGACGAGCCCCACTCGCGCTTCGCCTTCAGCGTGTTCGGCTGGTTCAGCCGCAAGGGCCGCTGGGTCGCCCCGCGCGTGTTCACCTCCCTGTCGGTCTTCGGCGGCGGCGAGATCGACCTGCGCGACGCCCGCTTCGCCGGCCAGGAGATCCGGGTGCGCGCCTTCGCCCTGTGGGGGTACACCGAGGTCGTCGTCCCCGACGACGTCGAGGTGGAGGTCAAGGGCCTCGGGCTGTTCGGCGCGTTCGACCGCGGCGCCGTCAACAGCAGGCAGGGGGCGCCGCGGGTCGTGGTCAGCGGCCTGGCCCTGTTCGGCGGCGTCGGAACGAAGACCAAGCCGCCCGCCGCCAGGTGAACCGCCCTTCGCCGGTCAGAGGCGGGGGATCTCCACCTCGCGCACGGCCGCCAGCGCGGCCGGCGGGAAGTCCGGCCACTGCGGCCCGTGGTGCGCCGGACCCTGGAGGTGCCTGTCGGCGAACGCCTGGGCGGCGGCCAGCACGTCCGCGACCTGCCGCGCGGTGAGCCTCCCGGACGTCAGCGCCTCCCCCAGCTCGTCCAGGTCCAGCACCCGGTACGGCATGCCGGGCGGTCCGACGACGAAGTCGACGTAGTGGTCGGCCACCCGGACCGTGTCGCCGCTCTCCCGGATCCCGACCAGGTCGATGTACCACCAGCCGGCGCGCTCCGGCCTGAACACCACGGGCTGGTGGAGTTGCACCGACTCGTCCAGCAGCAGGAACGCCCGTTGCCGACGGTCCGCGCCGGGGCGGACGTACCTGCCCTCCGGGATGTCGAACTCGTAGGCCGCCACCCGGCCCACCCGGACTCCCGGGCACGGCAGCTCGCCGCGCAACACGGTGACCCGCTCCGGGGTCGTCCCCACCTGAAGGTTCCGGCCCGCATTCACACGGCCGGATCGTACCGGGAGGGCGCCTGGGCGCCGAGCAGACCACCCTCATGGGACGTCACCGGGCCCGCACCGGCCTCGGCCGCGAGTTCCGCGCCGCCGACGTCGTGGCCACCCGCGGCGGTGACGGCGCCCACGTCGTCCTGGAAGCCGTCGGCGACATGCCCGCCTACCGGCGGGCACTCCGGCCGGGCGGCGTCATCAGCCGCGCCGGCGTCCCGCAGCACGACGACGCGCCGATCGGCACGGGCGGCCCGTTCCGCCACCACCTGCGCCTGGCCGGCGGCCCGGCCCCGGTCCGCGCCCACATCGACGCCGGGACACCACCTGCGGGCGTCGCCGCTTACAAGCGGGAGGAAGGAAACAACCCCGTGAGGAACGATCCTCAGCCCGCCACGCCACCCCGCCCGCGCCTCCCCCGCGCACGGTCGCCATACTGCAGAAGGCGCACGGTGAAGAGCCCCCTGGTGGCCTGAGCACAGACCACCACGGCACCTTCCGCCGACCCGGTGCTCCGGAGCCGCCATCGGCCCGGAGCACCCGCGCCCACGACATCCACGACGTCGGAAGGCCCTGATGACAGCCGACCAGCCCATCTGCTGCCCCACCTGCAAGGGAGTCCTCCCCGGCCGGCAGCGCAGCGACTACACGGCCGCCCGCGGACGCCTCGTCGTCGTCAACGGCTACTGCCAGGGCCACTGCCCGGCCCCCGAACAGCCGCGCCGCCTCCAGGCCCCCGCGGAACACCCCGTCCCCGCCGACCTCGGCACCCGGCAGCCGCTGAACGTCCCGGCGCCGGCACTCTGATCCCGGCACCCCGAGACCACCGGGCCGTCGCGGCTCAGTCGAGGAGCTCCACGTACCCGTCGGTTCCGTGGACGCGGATCCGCTGCCCGTCGCGGATCAGCCGGGTGGCCCCCTCCACCCCCACCACCGCCGGCAGCCCGTACTCCCGCGCGATCACCGCTCCGTGCGTCATCAGGCCGCCCACCTCCGTCACCAGCCCGGCGATGCCCACGAACAACGGGGTCCAGCTCGGGTCGGTGAAGGCCGTGACCAGGATGTCCCCCGCCGCCAGGTCGGCCCGCGCCATGTCCAGCACGACCCGGGCACGGCCCTCGACGGTCCCCGCCGAGACCGCCAGGCCGGCCAGCGCCCCCGGCGGCACGTCCTCGCGCTGGTACCGGCCGGCGAGCACCTCGCCGCCCGACGTGAGCACCCGCGGCGGGCGCAGCGTCTCGTGCCACCGGAAGTCCTCCCGGCGCCGCAGGACGAGCTCGCCGTCCGCCCGGCCTGTGCGCACGACCTCCTGCAGTTCCTGGAACCGCAGGAAGAAGACGTCCTCCCGGTCGCGCAGCACGCCCGCCCGGACGAGACGGTCGGCCTCCCGCCACAACGCCTGCTTGTAGGCCAGGTAACGGCAGACCATGCCGTACTTGGGGAACTCCCGATAGCCCGCGAACGTGCGCACCCTGGCGATCATCCGCTCGGTCTCCGCCGCCTTCCGCTCCCCGTCGGGCAGGGCCCGCAGGCGCGCCAGCACGTCCCGCTCCTTGCGCAGGGCCTCCTGACGTCCCTGCTCGAAACGCCGCGCACCGGCACCCGCCTCGAAATTCCGGACATTTCCAAGGATCACCGGGACGAGCATGGCGGGCCGCTCACTCCAGCGCGTCCGGGTGATGTCGATCTCCCCCGCGCAACGCATGCCGTACTGCTCCAGGAAGCCCCGGACGGCCTCGGCCGCCTCCCGGCCGCCGGGCAGCTCGCCCAGCTCGTCCAGGAAAGCGTCGCCCTCCCGCTCCTCGGCCGCCACCCGTTGCAGGAACGCCACCACCTCGGCGTGCGGACGGATCACGTCCGCCACGTCCAGCAGCGCCAGCCCCATCTCCGACGTGACGTTGTGCGGGACGGACTGCGTCAGCACATCGGCCGCGTTCCGCTCCCCCAGCCACTCCTCCAGGTGATCGTTCAGCCACCAGGCCGCCTCCATGCCCGCCATGATCGCCTGGAAGCTCCGTGGGCCGAACAGCAGACGCCTCAGCTCCGCGATGTCAGCCAGGATGAACTCGAACAGCTCCGGCCCGGACAGCTCCTCGATGCGGCGCCGCAACGCCGCCACGGACTCGCGACCGTCCCGGACGAGCTCGGCGACCAGCTCCGGATCGGTCTCGATCGGCGCGGGCGGAGCAGCCGCAGGCGCGACACCCGACTCCTCCTCCGGCACCGCCCGGATGAAGTCGCCGCGATCCACCACCGTCTGCAACGCGTCCCGGATGAGCGGGTCGGACTTGCCCAGCGTCCCGATGAGGTTCGCCCGGCCCGCCGCCGTCGCCAGGACCGGGGCCACGTCCACGAACAGCCGCCCGCCCGCCTCAGCCATCGGCCGCGACGTCGTCAGCTGCCAGAAGGACAACCCCAGCGGCTTCATCGCGTCGGTCATCATCTGCTGATGCCCCACGGAGACATAGACGTGGTTGTCCTGGTCGTCGGCGACCGGAACCGGGAACAACGTCGTGATCGGCCGGCTCTGCACGACGTGGAACTCCCCGTCGGCCAGACACCACTCGATGTCCTGCGGCCGGCCGAACCACGCCTCGATCCGCCGTCCCAGGCCTACCAGGCCAACCGCCTGCTCATCGGTCAGAGCCCGCCGGGCCGACCGCTCGTCCTCGACCGGCGCCTCCTCGGTGCCGCCCGCCGGGGACGCCCGCACCACCCGCGCCTTGGCCCCGACGGACACGTCCACGACCCGGTCGTCCCGCACCGTGTAGACGTCTCCAGCGACCACGCCCGAGACCAGCGCCTCACCCAGCCCCCACACCGCCTCCACGACGGCGGCCTTCCGGTCCGACGTCACCGGATCCGCCGTGAACAGGACCCCGGCCGCCTCCGGGAACACCATCCGCTGCACGACCACCGCCATCCGAACCCCGCGGTGATCGAAGCCGTTACGCCGCCGGTAGACCACCGCCCGCTCCGTGAACAGCGAGGCCCAGCACCGCCGCACATGCCGGAGCACCTCCGCCGGCCCCACGACGTTCAGGTACGAATCCTGCTGCCCGGCGAAGGACGCCGTCGGCAGGTCCTCGGCCGTCGCGCTCGACCGCACCGCACAGGCGGCCCCCTCCCCGAGCCGGGCCAGCGACTCCCCGATCGCCGCCGCCAGCTCGTCGGGCACAGGCGCGCCCTCGATGAGGGCGCGGATCTCCGCGCTCAGCGCGCGGACCGCCGCACGGTCGTCCGGGTCCACCTTCGACAGCAGGTCGAGCTGGGCGTCGAACGACGGCACCGCGGACACGACCCGCTGGAAGGCGTCGGTCGTGACGCAGAAGCCGTCCGGCACGCGGACGCCGTCGATCCGCGAGAGCTCGCCGAGGGCGACGCCCTTCCCGCCGACGTCGGCGATGTTCGCCGCGTTGATCTGCCCGAACTCCAGCACGTAACCCAATTCCGTCGCTCCATCCATCGTCGGGGTTGGTTCGCAACGGGCAGTATGAACGACTTTTCGAGGTCTCATGAGGGACGGGGATCCGCTATAAAGTGAAAGTGAGGGGACGTTCCCCTCAGCATCGCGCCTGCCCGCCGATCCCGGCCCGAAGATCCCCCGCCGGGACGAGACGGTGACGACAACGCCCCACCGCGCGCAATCACCAGAAAGCCGCTAAGGCTATCCCCATCCCGGGCGCTCCTCCCCCATCATCACCCGGAGACATGAAAAACTAGCGCCTGGGATAGGGAAACACAGCCCCCTCGAACCGTGAGTCGCAAATCCCCATATAACCGGAAATATCCCCAGGTTCCCGGCGCTTCCCGCTCGTCACCGGCGTGGAAATCACATGAGTTCTCCACCTTTGTCACCCGGCGAGGCTTTCTGGCGAATTATTCCAAATGCGGGATTTAACGTTTCCCTCGCCGCCAAAGACCTGGTCACCCACGTGCCAGGTTCCGTTATAGAGTCTGCACCCGGAACCCCGCCGAGAAAGGTGACAGGCATGCAGGACGCGGCCATCGACCGAGTAAAGCTCATCTTCACCCTGTTCGACGCCGACGGCACCGGTTACCTTGAGGCCGGAGACTTCGACCGTATGGCCAACCGCGTATTGGCGGCTTCGCCGCGTTCCACAGAAGCCGCCAAGAGTGCGATCAGTGACGCTTTCCGTCGTTACTGGACAACTCTTGTCGAGGAACTCGACTTGGACAAAGACGGCCGCATCAGCTTCGAGGAGTACAGCGCCTGCGTCCTGTCCCCCGAACGCTTCGACGACGCCCTGACCGACTTCGCCGAGGCGCTGGCCGAGCTGGGCGACCCCGACGGCGACGGCCTCATCCACCGCACCGATTTCATGGCGCTCATGACCGCCATCGGCTTCAAGCGGCGCAACGTCAACACCCTCTTCGACGCGTTCGGCCCCTCCCAGGACGACCAGGTCAAGGTCCCGGTCTGGGCCGAGGGCATCAAGGAGTACTACAGCCCCGAGAAGGCGGACATCGCGGGCGACCTCCTGCTCGGAGAGTCCAGCTGACGGCCGCCACAGCCGGCGCGTCCGGCCTTCGACGACGAGAAGGGGAGCAGTAGTGGAACCAGTCATCGGACTTGCCATCGGCCGGGGAACGGGCCCCGAGCTCGCGGCCGTCTTCGAGCGGGTGCTGGCCGGGATCGCCGACGCCTGCGGCACGAAGGTGGCCCTCACCCGCTCTGAGCGGATCTATCACTCCTACGTGTCCTTGAAGGCCGGCGCGGAGGCCGAGGAGATCCGCGAGAGCACGCGGCAGGACGCCGACCACTACACGCGCTTCTGCCGCTCGCTGGCAGCCGCCGGCGTCCCTGCCGTCTTCCGTACGGCGATCAACGCCCAGTCGCTCTACCTGGTCCGCCAGCGCCTCCAGGCGGTGAAGATCGACGCCATCACCACGGCGGGGGCGTCGCTGCTGCTGGTCAGAGACCAGGCCCAGGGCTTCTACACCGGCGAGAACGTGCACCTTCCCGGCGCGCTCGTCCGCACGATGACCTTCAGCAGGGAGATCACCGAGAAGGTCATCGCGCTGGCCGTGCGCCGGGCGCGCGAGGAGTGGCCCGACGGCCGCATCGACGAGATCGTCATGGCCTACAAGTTCCACCTGCTCGACGGGGCGCTCGACGAGTGGGTGGCCGAGAGCGCCGCCCGCCACGGCGTGCAGATCGGCCTGTTCCAGCCCGACACCGTCAACCGCAACCTCATCGAACGCGGCCCCCGCCCCCGCACGGTGATCATCGCGGGCAACGAGTGGGCCGACATCATGCACGTGGTGCTGCTCGACCGCTTCGGCTCCGAGCGGCAGGAGAACCGCTGCACCGAGAACGTCTACCTCCATCCCGACGCGTGCGGCCTGGTCGAGTACCAGACCGTGCACGGCTCCGCCGACGACCTGGCGGGCACCGGGAGGGTCAACCCGGTGGCCACCGTACGGGCCGCGGCGGCCATCGCCGAGCGGCACGCGGGGTGCGCCGGAGCGGTGCGGATGGTCGAACGCGCCCTGATGGCGCTCGACCGTCACGGCGTCGCCACCCCTGACGCCGGCGGACACCACTCCACCACCGGCGTGGTCGACGCCCTCCTCGACGCCCTGGAGCCCGTGGCCCGTCCGGTACTGATGGCGGACTCATGACCGACGAGCAACCACCGCCTCACAAGGAACGTTCCATACAGGTCAACGGGGAATCCCAGGAACGCGCCGTCGTCCCGGCCCCTGGGGAGCACCGGCCGGTGCAGGAACGTGCTGGCCTGGGCGGCGAGGAGCGCCCGCCCGTCGAGGATCACGGCGGCCTGGCCGTCGAGGAGCGGCCGCCCGTACAGCAGCGTGCCGGTCTGGGCGACGACGGCCAGGACTTCGCCGAGCGTGCGGCTCTGGTCGTCGTTGACCTGCAGAACGACTTCTGTACCGGCGCGACCGCCCGTGCCCGTTATGCCGGTGACCCGGCGGCTCTGGAAACGGCCGCGGCCAACACGGCCAGAGCCCTGGCGTCGGCGCGAGCCCGCGGCATGGACGTGGTGTTCGTCCGTTTCGTCGGTGACGCCGAGCATCAGGGGCCGAGCTGGCGGCGGCGCGACCTGGCTCAAGGCAAACCCCTCAAATGCCTCGAAGGCACCTGGGGCGCGCAGTTCCACAAGGTCGAGCCCGCGCCCGGGGAGCCGGTCTTCACCAAGTGGGCCTGCTTCGACGCCTTCCTCAGCGAGGGCTTCGAGCGGCACCTGCGCGAGCGCGGCATCGTCCGCCTGGTGTTCGCCGGCCTTTACACCGACGTCTGCGTGGACAGCACCGCCCGCACCGCGTTCCAGAAGGGCTTCCACATCACGGTGCTGACCGACTGCACCGCCAGCCGCTACCTGCCCGACTCGGAGATCCTGCGCTTCATGGCCGCCCTCTACGGCGCCCATCTCACCTCCCACGACGTCCCCAGCTCGTGGATCCCGGAACAGGAGACCGCCGCGGTGTCAGCGGCCGGTCGAGCGGCCCGAGAGGAGAGCACGTGCCGGACAACCGACAGCTCGAGATCGACAGCGGCGTCGGCCTGACCGCGCTCATGGTCGCCGCCGCGCGGGCGATCGAGACCCACCGTCCCGACTCCCTGGCCGCCGACCCCTACGCCGAGCACTTCGTCCGCGCCTCCGCCGCCTCGGCCGCCTGGCCGACCCGCCCGCAGGACGTGCCCGGCGGCGACGCCAACCCTCTGTGGGGCAGGCTCGGGCGCTACTTCGGTCTGCGCACCCGGGTGCTCGACGACTTCCTGCTGCGCGCGGCCAGGGCGGGCATCTGGCAGACGGTCCTGCTCGGTGCGGGGCTCGACAGCCGGGCGCTGCGGCTCGGCTGGCCCCGAGGGCAGGTCGTGTACGAGATCGACCGGCCGGGCGTGCTGGCGTTCAAGGAGCACGTGCTCGCCTCGCTGGCCGACGAGCCGGCTGCGCCGGTCCGGGTCGTCCCGGCGGCACGGCGGCGGGTGGTCGCGGCCGACGTGGGCGACGACTGGGCCGGCGCGCTGCTGGCCGAGGGCTTCGACGCGAACGCGCCGACCGCTTGGCTGGCCGAGGGGCTTCTGCTCTACCTGGACCCGGAGGTCGAACGGCGGCTCCAGCGGACCATCGACGTGCTGAGCGGCGAGGGGAGCGTCCTGGCGTTCGAGGCGAAGCTCGGGCTGGGGTCGTCGGCGGTTCGCGCCAATCCGGTCTACGCGGCGACCAAGACACAGATCGGCGTGGATCTGCTCGCGTTGTTCGACAGGAAGCCGCGTCCCGACTCCATTGGGCTGCTGAGGGGGCGGGGCTGGTCGACCACCGTCCGTACGCCCTTCGACTTCACCCGCGAGCACGGTCGAGGCCCCCTCCCCGAACCGGACGACGCCTTGGCCACCAACCGCTGGGTGTTCGCCGACAAACCGCGACAAAGCCACGTGTTGGGCGTCTCCGTGCCCACGTTCCGCGACTGCTGACGACCGCCGGCTCCCGGGCCGGTCACGCGCAGACGGCGACGCCCGGGATCCCGCCCAACCAGACGGCGAGACCCCACTTGGCGGGCGTCCCGACAACCAAACGGCGACGCCCCCATCCCGCGGGCGTCCCAACCAACCAAGCGGTGGCCCCCTCCGCCGTGGATGTCCCGGCCAACCAAACGGTGGTACCCCCTCCCCCACGGGAGTCCCGGCCAATCAGACGCCGAGGCCCCCACTCCGCGGGGGTTCCGGACCAGTGACGACTGCGAACGGTCGGGAGCCGGGCGGTCCGGGCGCGGTTGAGGATGGCGCCATGTGTGGCCGTCGAGTGCGGGGTCGGTGCGTGGGGAGGGCTTGGTGGCCGGTGTCCGGGGGCGGGTGATGGGGGTGGTGGTTTTCAGGTGGTGGGGGCGTGTTCTCGTGCCGAGATCAGGATGTCCAGGGTTGCGAGGGTTTCGGACCAGGGCACCGGGTTGGGGGCGCCGTTCACCATGCTGAGGAAGGCCTCCATCGTCCGGACAAAGCCCAGGTTGCGTACCGGGTCGGGGCCGCTTTCGATCACGATCGACTCGCTGCCGTGCCGGCCGTGGAGGGTCAGCGTGTAGGCGTTTTCGTCAGAGACGCCCAGGATTTCGACCGTTCCGACTATCCCGTTCGCCCACTGCAGTGCCAGGACGCCGGTGTCCTCGGACCTGAGTGTCCGGTAGTGGCGTCTGGTTCCGGCTGCCCCTACCAGGCGCACGTCCGGGCCCAGCAGGGCGACCAGCGGCTCGACGCCGTGGATGCCCATGGTCACCATCGTCCCGCCGCCCTCGCCGGGCGTGTCCTGCCAGGCGTTGTAGCCGTCGGCCCACTGGCCCACGTCGTGCCGGACCGTCGCCCGTACCGACAGCACGTCCTGCACGTCGGCGCGGACCTGGGCGAAGGCGGGCGCGAAACGCAGCACCGAGCCCGACATCACCCGATCGTGCACCGGCAGCCGGCGCAGGGCGTCGAGCTGCTCCCGCGTCGCGGCGGCGGGCTTGTTCACGAAGCACGGCACGCCGGTCTCCAGGACCCGGCCGAGGGCGGCGGGCACGTGCGGGTTGGGGAGCGTCAGCACGACGCCGTCCGGGGTTCCGGCCAGCAGTTCGTCGAGGTCGCCCGCCACCTTCGCCTCGGGATGCTCGTCGGTGAAGCGCCGCAGCCGCTCGGCATCAGGCTCCCAGACGGCCAGCTCGGCATGGTGGGCCAGGGTACGGGCGTCGGTGTACGGATGGCTGGTGGCGAGCCCGGCAAGCGCGATGCGCACAGTTCCTCCAAAGGGGCGATATTTCCGCAAATGATCCACATCATGTCAGGACCACGGGAACCACTCCGGGCCCCTCAGGGGCGAACCCATTCCTGGGACACAAGGACAACCACTGCCCTGGTCCCAGGAGCTGAGCCGCGCCGGCCGCTGAGGCTGAGCCAGGCCGGCCGCTGCGGCTGGACGCGGTGACGCAGCACTGCTTCCCGTGTTCGCGGGAAGACTGCGTGGCCCTGGTCGACACTGACCTCGGTCTCCGCTGC
This sequence comes from Nonomuraea sp. NPDC049684, assembly GCF_044465345.1. NCBI lineage: Bacteria > Bacillati > Actinomycetota > Actinomycetes > Streptosporangiales > Streptosporangiaceae > Nonomuraea > Nonomuraea sp. NPDC049684. The sequence continues at coordinate 133,173 of NZ_JBITLO010000015.1, forward strand.
GGGAGGACGGCGGGCCGGGGGCGTGCAGCGGGGCCCGTAGTTTGTGGTTGCCGGTCGCCGTCCACGCAGGGCCATGGAAACAGCTCCGTGCCCTTCACGGGTCAACCCAGTCCTGAGACGCAAGGGCAACCCACTCCCGGCTTCCCGAAACTGAGCCACGGCTCGGTCTCCGGTTCAGTGGGGACGGCAGGCCGGGGGCGTGCGGCGGGGGCGTCCGAAGTTTGTGGGGGGGCGGTCGTGGTTCATGCGGGTGCCGGGTGCTGCTTGGTGTGGAGGGTCGTTCTGGTTTCTCGTTCGGGCGGTGTCGTTCTGAGGGAGGTGATCGTGTCGGTCGTGAGGGCCGTGGTCGCCGGAAACTCGGTGGACCGTACGGCTGGTCGCTGCGAGTATGGCCGGTGATGTACCGAGCGTAGGAACACGTCGATCACCGGCAGGGGGACGGCCCAGGAGCCGTCGCTCCCTTGTCGGCAGCTCTCTGACTCTTCCCTCAGACGATCGACGTACGGGCGCCCGAGCGCGCCCGGAGAAGGACATTCCATGGACATCCATGAGTACGCCAGGTACGACGCCACCGGCCTCCGCGACCTGATCAGGACGGGCAAGGCCGACGCCGGAGAGGTCGAGGTGGCAGCCCGCCAGGCGCTGGCGCAGGTCGACGAGCACGTGAACGGGCTGGCGCTGCCGGTGTTCTCGCCGGCGCTCGACCACGCCGCCGACGGACCCTTCGCGGGGGTGCCGTTCCTCATCAAGGATCACGGGCCGGTGGCCGAGGGGGTGCCGTTCACGCTGGGCAGCCGGGCCTATCCCGGCGTCCTCGCCCGGCGCGACACCGACCTGATGGCCCGGTTCCGCGCCGCCGGACTGGTCACGCTGGGCCTGACCACGGTGCCCGAGCTCTGTGTCAGTTTCACCACCGAGCCCGTGCGCTACGGGCCCGTACGCAACCCCTGGGACCTCGGCCGCACCGCGGGCGGATCGAGCGGCGGCGCGGCGGCGCTGGTGGCGGCCGGGGCCGTGCCGGTCGCGCACGCCAGCGACGGCGCCGGCTCTACCCGGATCCCGGCCGCCTGCTGCGGGCTGGTCGGGCTCAAGCTGAGCCGTGGGCGCGGCCCCTGCGGCCCGGACGCCGGCGAGCTGGTCCTCGGCATGGCGGACGAGTTCGTCCTCACGCGCACGGTCCGCGACGCCGCGGGCCTGCTGGACGCGGTCCACGGGCCGGGGATCGGCGACAAGTACACCGCGCCTCCGCCGCGCGGGTCGTACGCGCGGGAGCTCGGGACGGATCCGGGCCGGTTGCGGGTCGCGCTGACCACCGCCTCCTGGATGGGCACGGACGTGGACCCGGAGGTCGCCGCGGCGGCGGTGGCGACGGCCCGCGTGCTGGAGCAGGCGGGGCACGTCGTGGAGGAGGCGAGCCCGGCGATCGACCGGGAGGACGCCATGAGGGCCTGGATCATCGAGGCCGTCGGGGTCGCCTCCCCGTGCCTGCTCGCGCCACGGCAGCCCGACGAGGCCAGGATGGAGGCGGTCTCGCGGGAGTTCCTGAAGGCGGCCAGGCAGGCCACCGCGCTGGACATGCTGGCCGCCTTCGACGCCCAGAACCGGATCACCCGTTCGGCGGCGGCCTTCTTCGCCGGATACGACCTGCTCGTCACGCCCACCCTGGGCCGTCTGCCGGTGCCGCACGGCACGTTGCGGTACGACGACCCCGGCCAGACGCTGCGGGGATGGCTGGAGACGTTGTCCGGGTTCGGGCCGTTCACGCAGGTGTTCAACACCACCGGGCAGCCGGCGATCAGCCTGCCGCTGGGTCAGAGCGCGGGCGGGCTGCCCGTCGGCGTGCAGCTCGCCGCCGCGTACGGGCGCGAGGACCTGCTGATCCAGGTCGCCGCGTACCTGGAACGGGCGATGCCGTGGCGGGACCGGATTCCGCCGCTCTTCGCGGGCGACCTCTCCGGGTGATGGGCAGGCCGCCGCTCTTGGCGGGCGACCTCTCAGGGTGATGGACAGGCCGCCGCTCTTCGCGGGCGGCCTGTCAGGGTGACGGGGAGGCCGCCGCTCTGATGCGGTGGGTGAGGGCGGCTCGGCTTCGAGCGGGGGCATGTCATCCCCGGTCGAGGCCGTGGCCGCCCTTGCGGCTGGTTCAAGGCCCGTTGCGCCGACGCTCTGCCGTGGGCCGGCACTGCGGGGTCCTGTGCTGCGTCGCGTGAACCCGATCGCCGGCTCGTGTGAAAGACGGGCGACACTACTTCCTTGCAAAGGCTCAACCACATGCCGCCCAGCACAACCCTGTCCGACGCCGCCCTGATCGAACGGTCGTGGCGAGATCCCGAGGACTTCGCCCTGCTGTTCGACCGGCACGCAGGACACATCCACCGTTACGTGGCCCGCCGGCTCGGCGACGACACGGCCGACGACGTCGTCTCCGAGACGTTCCTGGCGGCGTTCCGGCAGCGCCGGGACTACGACACGGCGCGCCCGGAGGCTCTTCCCTGGCTGTACGGCTTCGCGACCAACTTCATCCGCCGGCACCAGCGCGCCGAGATCAACCGCTACAAGGCGTACGCGAAGGTGGGCGCGCTGCCCGACGCGGACGACGCCGCCGAACAGGCGCTTGAGCGGGCGAGCGCGCAGGCCGCACGCCGGCCGCTCGCCCGGGCGCTGGCCTCGCTGAAGGCCCGCGACCGTGACGTCCTCTTACTCGTGGCCTGGGCCGACCTCACCTACGAGGAGGTGGCCGACGCCCTGTCCGTGCCGATCGGAACGGTTCGTTCCCGGCTCAATCGCGCGCGGGCCATCGTCCGCGACGTCCTCGGCAGCATCGACCCCACGATGGAGCAGACCTCATGAACGACCTGTCCGACCTGACCGAGTTGCGTGACCTGTTCGCCGGCAAGCCGTACCCGACGGCGGATCGCCTCGCCCCCGCCCGTGCCGCGCTCCTGGCCGAAGCCCGTGCCAAGCGCCGGTTCCGGCTCCGGGCGGCCGGGCTGTGGCGGCTGGCGCCGGCGGGGGGCCTGGTCGCGGCGATGGCCGCGGGGGTCATCGTCGTCCAGACGGTCAACTCCTCCGCGCCCGCGAGCGCCGCCGAGGTCCTGCGCCTGGCGGCCGAGGCCGCGGCCGCCGCGCCCTGGCCGCAACCCCGCGACGACCAGTACCTCCACTACGAGCGCATCGCGGAGTCGCACAGCGAGAAGGGGGTCCGCAACGTCGTTCCGCGGCACAACACGGGCGAGGTCTGGGAGTCCGTGGACGGCTCCCGCACAGGGCTCCACTGGCACAAGCCGGCGAGGACCGTCCCCCGGGGCGGCGAGTACAAGGAGCTCCTGGTCCGGTGCCCCGAACGCGGCGCCGGGCGTCCCACCTACGCCGACCTCCGGAAGTGGCCGGTCGAGCGGGAGCAGCTCCGGCGCAAGCTGGCCGAGCTCGGCAACGAGACGGTCTCCGGCCAGGACACGGCGACCCGGACCTGGTACGGCGTCCGCAGCGTCCTCGGCAGCCCGGTCCCGCCCAGGCAGCAGGCGGCCATCTTCGAGATCGCCGCGACCCTGCCGGGCATCGAGATGGAGGAGCTCAAGGACGCCACCGGCAAGGCGGGCATCGCGGTGACCCGGGTGGACAATCTGGGGCCCGGGGGTACCGTCTCCCGGGAATCGCTCATCTTCGACAAGACCTCCTACGTGCTTCTGGGCGGGCAGGACCTCGTGCCGGGGCAGGGGCGTGAGGTGTGGTCCGTCACCCGTCCGCAGCTCATCGACGCGCTCCCGGCCTGGTCCACGTCGGTGAAGCGGAAGGGCTGCGCCTGAGCCGAGCGGACCGGTCCCGGACTACTCCCGGGGGCGTAGCCGGCCGCGCACCGGTCCCCCGGCGGTAGCGGCAGGTCACTCCGCCGGCAGGACGCCACCGGACGGCGGCGCGACCATCATGGCGGGCATGAGATCAGCAGTGAATGACCGGAACAGGTCGGAGGTCCTGAGTTCCGCCCTGGACGGCGTGCGCCGCGCGGGCGTGCCGGGCGTGTACGCCGAGGTGCGCGACGCCGGCCAGGTGTGGCGGGGCGCCGCCGGGGTCGCCGACGTGGAGACCGGCCGTCCCGTCGAGCCCGGGATGGTGCAGCGTGTGGGCAGCATCACCAAGACCTTCGTCGCGGCCGCCGTCCTGCAGCGGGCCGAGCGGGGCGACCTCCAGCTCGACGCGCCGATCGGCCGCTACCTGCCCCGGCTGGTGCCGGGCGGGCGCGGGCAGCGGATCACCGTCCGGATGCTGCTCAACCACACCAGCGGCATCGCCGAGTATCTTCCCGCCGCGTTCCCGTCGCTGCGCGGGTTCCCCTCCCTGCCGGACGTCTCGCCGGAGAGCCTGGACGGCAACCGGTTCACGTACTTCCCCCCGGCCGAGCTGATCAGGATGGGGCTCGCGGCGCCCCCGACCGGCGAGCCCGGCGCCACTCCCGGCGTCTACTCCAACACCAACTACATGATCCTCGGCCGGCTGCTGGAGCACGTGACCGGCGCCACGGCCGAGGGGTACGTCACCCGCCACGTCATCGAACGCGCCGGGCTGCGCAACACCGCCTTCCCCGGCGGGCCGCGGATCGAGGAACCGCACCCGCGGATCTACGAGTCGTTCTTCGGCATGATCGACCCGCCCCGCGACTACAGCGTGTACGACATGTCCTGGGTGCGGACGGCGGCCTCCCTGGTGTCCACCATGGAGGACCTCAACACCTTCTACGGCCTGCTGCTCTGCGGCGAGATCGTCGGCCTGTCCGTGCTGGCGGAGATGCACCGCACGGTCCCGGTCCGCGCCCACACCGGGGAGATGATCGACTACGGCCTCGGCCTGCAGAGGGTCGAGATCCCGGGCGGCGGCACCTGCTGGGGCCACGGCGGCACGGTGTGGGGAGCCACCACGATGTCGCTGACCCGCGACGACGGCAGGCGGCAACTGTCCATCACGACGAACCTCGCGCGATGGAACAGGCCGGACGCCTCGGGCAGGCCCCGCCCCCATCCGATCGACACCGCCCTGGCCGCCTTCAGCCGGCACGTCATGGGTCCTCGCGCCAGGGCACGCGGCTGACGCCTTTACAATGTAGATTCGTTACCGGCCCGGCAACTCACCGGGACTGATCGCGGCTTGCGATCAGGTCACGGGCAGGGACCCGCGAGCCGTTCGTCGGCTAGCGTCACCGGCATGCCCCTCGCCTCGATCCCCAGCCCTTCCCAAGGGGTCTGGCATCTCGGGTTCGTCCCGATCCGGGCCTACGCGTTGTGCTTCATCGTCGCCATCGGGTTCGGCATCTGGCTGAGCGAGCGCCGCTGGCGCGCCCGTGGCGGCGAGCCGGGCACGATCGGCGACATCGCGAGGCCCGCGGTGATCTTCGGGCTGGTCGGCGGCCGGCTCTACCACGTCATCACCGACTGGCAGACCTACTTCGGCCCGCGCGCGATCAAGGAGCCGTACCGGGCGCTGTTCGTCTGGGAGGGCGGGCTCGGGATCTGGGGCGCGGTCGCCCTGGGCGGCGTGGGCGTGTGGCTGGCCTGCCGCCGCCGGGGGCTGCCGCTCGGGCCGGTGGCCGACACGATCGCGCCCGGCATCGCGTTCGGGCAGGCCATCGCCCGCTGGGGCAACTGGTTCAACCAGGAGCTGTACGGCAGCCCGACCACGCTGCCGTGGGGCCTGGAGATCGACCAGGCGCACGGCGGCCTGCCGGGCACGCTCTACCACCCGGCGTTCCTGTACGAGTCCCTGTGGGACGCGGCCCTCGGCTTCGCGCTGATCCTGGCCGGCCGGCGGCTGAGGCCGGACCGCGGCCGGCTGTTCGCCCTCTACGTCGCCGGTTACACCGCCGGACGGTTCTGGATCGAGGGGCTGCGGATCGACCCGGTCGGCGGCGTGGACCACGCGGTGACGCTCCTCGGCCTGCGGATCAACCAGTGGACCTCGATCGTGCTGTTCGCCGGAGCGCTGATCTTCCTGTGGGCGACTCGCCGCAAGGAGGACGAACCGGCCCTCGATCACAGTCGCTGACCGGCCGGGACGGCCTCAGCCGGTCGGGGCCCCGAGCAGCCGTCGCAGGTCGGCGACCGGCTGGACCCCGGAGACCGGCGGGCGGCCGTCGATCACCAGGCTGGGCACGCCGGTGACGCCGTGCCCGGCCGCGCGACGCCGGTCGGCGCGCACCTGCTCGGCGTACTCGTCGCCGGCCAGGACGGCGCGCGCCTCCGCGCCGTCCAGCCCGGCCTGTGCGGCCAGGCTCCGCAGGACCTCGGCGTCGGCCACGTTGAGCCCTTCGGTGTGGTACGCGTACAGCAGCGCCTCCATCATCTCCTCGGCCCGGCCGCGGACGGCGGCCAGCTTGACCAGCCGGTGGGCGTCGAAGGTGTTCACCGGCCTGGCCAGGTGCAGGTTCAGCGCCAGGCCCTCGGCCGCGCCCACCTCCCGGATGTGGGCGACGCGGGCGGGAGCCTGCTCCCCCCACCAGCCCGCCATGGCCTCGGCGGCGGTCGGGCCTGGGGTCCGGCCCTCGTCGGGCGCGAGCTCGTGGCTGCGCCAGACGACCTCGACGGCGTCGCGGGCGGGGTGCCCGGCCAGCGCGCGGGACAGGCGTCGCTTGCCGATGTAGCACCAGGGGCACAGCACGTCGGCGTAGATCTCCAGCTTCATGAACGTCCTGTCCTGATCGGGAATGCGGTCAAGGGGGCCAGGACATCGTGCAATCTCAACCGCGCTTGAGGTCAACCCGGCGGCGGGGAGGCCGCGCCGGGAGTCCCGGCGCGGCCTCGACGGGGGACGGGCTCAGCGGGTCGTGATCTCGCTGACGGACAGGTTGCCCCAGGTGTGGTTGGCGGCCTTGACGACCAGGCGCACCTGGGTGGTCGTGACCGGCGCGGGCAGCGGCACCGACCGGCGCTCGACCGTGGCGGTGTTGCTCGCCCAGCTGATCGCCGCGCCGGCCGTCTGGGTCACCCAGGCCGAGCCGTTCCAGGTCTGGACGTCGAGGGAGGTGATGCCCTGGCCCTGGCCGAAGTGGGTGGCCAGCACGACCTCGCCGACCGTCCTGGGGCTGGGGAAGGTGAGGGTGACGGTGCCCGGATAGGTGACGCCGGAGGACGGGCTGGCCCAGGTCGTGTAGTCCCAGCCGTCGGTGAGGGCGGCGGGGGTGGTGCTCTGGCCGTTGCCGAAGGAGGTGGTCACGGTCGCGGCGGGCTCGGACAGGCCGGCGCCCGCCGTCCGCTGGAGGGCGCCGAGGTCGGGCATGCCCGAGGGCAGGGCCGTGCCGGAGACGTCGCGGCCGCCGTCGGAGGCGATCTCGAGGCCCTGCCGCAGGACGGGGGACGACGCCGTCGGGAGGTATCCGGACAGGTCGCCGAGGGTGGTGGCGCTTCCGGGCGCGGTCAGCAGCGGGTCGCCGGACAGGGCCGCCCTGTCGCCGCCGGGGATCGGGCCGGAGTGGTAGAGGTTGCGGTCGTACTGGACGGCGCCGCCGTCGTTGTAGGGCAGGTTGGCGCCGTTGTGGATGACGTTGTTGCGCAGCCGGATGTTGCTCACCGAGCTGCTCCACACCTTGACCAGGCTGAAGGAGGCCCGGTCCGGATGGTTCTGGATGAACGGCGTCAGCGGGACCCAGACGGTGTTGTTGTAGGCGTCGATGTTCCTGGAGTTGGTGGAGAAGGCGAAGACCTGGTTGGCGTCGTTCTGGCTGACGTTGTAGCGGATGGTCGCCTCGGCCGGTCCGGTGCCGGTCGAGACGGCGATGAAGAACCCGCCCTCGTTGTCGTGGCTGAAGTTGTACTGGACCAGGCTGCGGTGGACGGAGGCGTCGGCGTCGAAGGCGTTGCCGTCGCTGGCCAGGCCCCAGTACTTCGTCCCGGACACCTCGTTGAACTGGACCACGGTGTCGTCGGCCCCGGCCCACCAGATGCCGACGTTGCCGTGGTTCTGGGCGGTCCTGGCGACCCGGTTGCGTTCGATGAGCGCGCCCTGGGCCTGCATGACGGTGATGCCGCCTGCCGAGATGTCGTGCACGTCGTTGCCGCGGACGACCACGCCCGTGCTCGGCGTCCAGGGCCGGTAGTCGGCGGCGGGGATGCCCATGAGGTCGCTCCACAGGGACGTCCAGCCTTCGCGCTGCATCCACTGCGACCAGGTGACGATCCCGTACGAACGGGAGTCGGCGACCTCGTTGTCCTCGATGAGCAGGTCCTGGTAGTAGGTGGCGGTGTTCTTGCCCAGCGCGCTGACGATGATCCCGCCCGCCGACGGGTTGGACGACTGCGATCCGGAGGCTGCGCCCTGGATGGCGTGCACGTGGTTGCCGCGCACGGTGACCCGGGGGACGGCGCCGAGGTCGGTGGCGGTGACCGCGATGCCGATGCGCGGCGTGCTGCCCGACCCGGTGTTGGTCACCTCGAACCCGTCCAGGACGACGTCGTGCAGGTCGGCGAGCTTGACGGCCGCGTCCACGACGCCGCCGCCGGCGATGGACGGCCGGGCGCCGGCGCCGTAGGAGGTGAAGGTGACCGGGCTGCCGGCCGAGCCCGAGCCGCGCGGCGCGAGCCGCCCGGTCCACTGCCCGCCGGCCTTGAAGCGGACGGTGTCGCCGGGCTGGAACGTCTGGGCGTTGACCTTGTCGAGGGTCCGCCACGCGGTGGACGGGGAGTGCCCGTCGGCCGCGTCGTTGCCCGCGGGGTCGACGTAGTAGGAGGTGGCGGCATAGGCCGGGGCGGGCGCGGCCACGAAGGTCAGGACCAGCGCGGCGCACGGTAAGAGAACTCGGAACACGGCAACTCCTTGGGAGGTGACGGTCGGGCGCCCGAGTTACTAATTAATCAAGCTTTAATATCTTGCCTGAAGAGGGTCAGGTCAAGAGGGAGATCCACGTCGTAGAGAAGCTCGTCCACGTGGTTGAGCGCGTGCCGGACGGCGCCGAGCACGACGGCCTGGTCGGCGAGGGTGGAGATCTCCAGCGCGGGCGGTTCGAGGCAGAGCGGGTCCAGGTGCCGGCGCAGCGGCTCCATGAGCACGTCGCCCGAGCGCGAGACGCCGCCGCCGACCACCACCAGGTCGGGGTCCACGGTGAGCACGATGGCGGCGATGCCCTCGGCCAGGTCGTGCGCGTACTGCTCGACCGCCCAGCGGGCGGCGGGGTCGCCCTCCCTGGCCGCGGCGAAGACCAGCCCGGCCACCTCCTCCGGCGCGGCGCCGGGGGCGAAGCGCGCCAGGTGGTCGGGGGCGCGGTGCCAGCCGACCAGGTGCAGCGCGCCGATCTCGCCCGCCATGCCGCGCCCGCCGCGGTGCAGCTCGCCGCGTACCAGGATGCCGGCGCCGGTGCGCACGCCCGACAGCACGAACACCACGTCGTCCACCTCGCGGGCCACTCCGGCCCACCGTTCGGCCAGGGCGGCCAGGTTGCAGTCGTTCTCCACCAGGACCCGGCAGGGGTAGTCGCGGCCCACCTCGGCCGCCAGGTCCAGGCCCGTCCACTCGGGCAGCCCCACGCACAGGCGGACCGTCCCGGACGGGCTCACCACGCCGGTGGTGCCCACGGCCACCGACAGCACCTGGTCGGCGGTGACGCCGGCCTCCGCCAGCGCGGCCGCCATCGTCGCGCGGACGGCCGCCAGCCGCTCGGCCCGGCCGTAGTCGGCCTGCACGCGGGTGAAGCCGAGGCCGACGGGGTCGCCCTCCAGGTCGGTCACCTGGGCGCGGACGCTGGATGAGCCGATGTCGACGCCGACGACGTAACCGGTCGTGGCCCGGAACCGGTAGAGGCGGGCCGGCCTGCCCATCTGGCCCGCCTCGGGGGCGACCTCCTCCAGCCATCCGTGCCCGTGCAGCTCCTCGACCAGGCCCTCCACGGTCGGCCTGGACAGCCCGGCACGGCGGGCCAGGTCGGTGAGCGGGACGACGCCCGCCGCGCGGATCGCCCGCAGCGTCGCGATCATGTTGATCCGCCGCAAGCGATGTGCGTCGCTTCCTTGGAGCGCGACCTTCCGCATGGACCCCCCTTGACAGTGCTGCCTGGCGACCAATACAAACAGGGACTAATAAAAACAGCTTTAATTACTAAGTGGCAAACCGGAAGGACATCGATGTCGGAACCCGTCGTCACGCTCGCCGTCGCGGGCGCGGGGCTGCGGAGCACGCTGTACGCCCGCCGGGCCCTGACGACCGGCCGCGCGAGGGTCGTGGCGGTCGCCGAGCCTGATCCGCGACGCCGCGCCGCCTTCGCCGCCGAGCACGGCATCGCGCCGGGCAACGTCTTCGCCGACTGGGCCGACCTCGTCGCGGCCGGCAGGCTGGCCGACGCCATGATCATCGGCACCCAGGACCGGATGCACGCCGAGCCCGCGGTCGCCGCGGCCGACCTCGGCTACCACATCCTGCTGGAGAAGCCGATGGCCCCGACCGAGGAGGAGGCCGCGCGCATCGCCGAGGCCGCCGAGCGCAACGGGGTCATGCTGGCCGTCTGCCACGTCATGCGGTACACCGACTACACGCGGGCCCTCAAGTCGCTCCTCGACCGGGGCGCCGTCGGCCAGATCATGAACATCCAGCACCTGGAGCAGGTCGGCTGGTGGCACCAGGCGCACTCCTTCGTCCGCGGGAACTGGCGCAACGAGGCGGAGTCGGCTCCGCTGCTGCTGGCCAAGGCCTGCCACGACCTCGACTGGATGGCCTACGTCAAGGGCAGTCTGCCGCACCGGGTGTCCTCCTTCGGCGATCTCGTCTATTTCCGCGAGGAGCAGGCCCCGGCCGGCGCCACGGCCAACTGCCTCGACTGCCCGGTGGAGGCCACCTGCCCGTACTCGGCCAAGCGGCTCTACCTCGGCTGCCTGGGCGACCCGGACAAGGAGTGGTGGCCGCTGTCGGCGGTCACCGCCGACCACACGGAGCAGGGCGTGCTGACCGCGCTGCGCGAGGGCCCGTACGGCAGGTGCGTGTTCGCCTGCGACAACGACGTGGTCGACAGCCAGGTGGTGAACCTGGAGTTCGCCGACGGCGCCACCGCCTCGCTCACCGTCACCGCCTTCGCCGCCCTGGAGCACCGCAAGACCCGGATCTTCGGCACGCACGGCTCCATCGACGGCGACGGCGTGCGCCTGCGCCTGCACGACTTCCTCACCGACCGGGTCACCGAGATCGACACCAGGACCGGCGCCGGGGCCTCGATGGCCGGCGGCCACGGAGGCGGCGACGACGGCCTGATGGACGCCTTCCTCGACGCCGTGACCAGCGGCGACCCGGCGCTGATCCGGTCCAGCGGCCACGAGAGCCTGGCCACGCACCGCGTGGTCTGGGCGGCCGAGCGCGCCCGCCTGTCCGGCACGGTGATCACTCTCGCCGAGCCCTCCCCCCTTGAAAGGTGACAACCATGACCAACGTCCTCTCCCGGACGGCCGCACTGGTGGCGGTCGGCGCGCTCGCGTTCGGTGTGACCGCGTGCGGCAACAAGAACAGCGGCGCCCCGGCCGGGCAGGCCGAGCAGAAGTCCCTCGTCTACCGCTCCTCCTGGGGCGAGCAGGAGCCGCAGGCCAAGATCTTCAAGGCGATTCTGGACGACTTCGCCAAGCAGAACAACGTCAAGGTGGACGCGAAGTTCGTCGGCCGCAAGGGCACCGAGAACCTGCCCACCGAGATGGCCGCCGGCCAGGGCCCCGACCTGTTCGACGCCGCGACCGACAACCTGCCCGGCTGGCGGGCCCAGAACCTGGCGGCCCCGCTGGACGACCTGCTCACCAAGCAGGTGCCCGGCGAGGGCAAGACCGTCGGCGACGTGCTGCCCGACTCGGTCAGGCAGGCCGCCTCCGACGACAAGGGGATGGGCCTCCTCCCGCACACCGTGATCTCCACCGCCGTCTGGTACGACGCCGCCAAGCGCCCCGAGCTGGCCGCCAACCCGCCGCGCAGCTGGGCGGACCTGATCGCCTTCCTCGACAAGGAGAAGGCCGCCGGCCGGACCGGCATCGGCCAGGACGGCACGATCCCCTTCTACAACGTCTACTGGTTCTACTCGGCCCTGGTCCGCGCCAACGGCGCCGGCAGCCTGCTGGCGCTGTCGAAGGACGCCGCCGCCTGGGACAGGCCCGAGGTGCTGGCCGCCGCCAAGCAGGTCGAGCAGCTCACCAAGGGCGGCTACTTCCAGAAGGACCACATGGCCACGAAGTACCCGGCCGCGCAGGACGACTGGGCGCAGGGCAACTCCGCCCTCAACATCAACGGCACCTGGCTGGCCAGCGAGGTCAAGGCGAAGACCCCGCCCGGCGCCAAGATCCGCTCCTTCCAGCTCCCGGTCGGCGGCAAGGACTCCGTCGAGGTCGGCGCGCTCGGCTGGGGCGTCAACGCCAAGGGCAAGAACGTCGAGACGGCCAAGGAGTTCCTGGCCTTCGCGCTGCAGAGCAAGTACCTGAGCCGCATCTCCACCGAGGCGCTCAACATCCCCTCGCGGCCCGACATCCCCGCCCCCGACTTCCTCGCCGACGTGCAGAAGGCGATCGCCGAGGCGCCCGCCGTGCACAAGACCTACGACACCCTGGCCGCCGACAAGGCGTACTGGGTCGACCTCCTGCTGCCCCTGGACGACCAGCTCCTGGCGGGCAAGATCGACGCCGCCGAGTTCGTCGCGCAGGGCAAGAAGAAGACCGCCGACCACCTCGCGAACAAGGGCTGACATGGCATACGGCTCCCTCGTTGCGGAGACGGCGCTCCCGTCGCGGGATCCGTACCGCGGCAAGATCCTGCGGCCGGCGCGGGAACGGGCCTTCTGGCCCTTCCTGCTGCCCGCGCTCGCGCTCTACACGCTGCTGTTCGTGCTGCCCTCCTTCTACGGCGTGTGGGTCAGCCTGTACCGCTGGGCCGGGCCGGGCGCCGAGATGGAGTGGCGCGGCCTGCGCAACTACCAGGCGCTGCTGCGCAACGACGCGTTCCTGCAGTCGTTCGGCAACACGTTCCTCCTGGCGATCGCGGGCGGCGCGCTGGTCTTCGGGATCACGTTCCTGTCGATGATGGCGCTGCGCCACCTGAAGGGACGGGCCTTCATCCGGTCCGTCGTCTTCCTGCCGATGATCATCTCGGCGATCGCGGTCGGCGCCGCGGTCGGGTTCCTGCTCAACCCCGGCGGCGTCGTCAACCAGGTGCTGGGCTGGGCGGGCATCGACGGGCTCCCCTGGCTCGGCCCCGACCTGGTCTTCCGGTGCGTCATCGGCGGGCTGGTCTGGTCCTCCACCGGCTTCTACATCGCCCTGATGATGTCGGCCGTGGACGGCATCCCGCCCCACCTGTACGAGGACGCGGTGCTCGGCGGCGCGACCAAGTGGGAGCAGTTCCGCCACATCACGCTGCCGCTCACCTGGGACGTGTTCGCGGTCGCCGCCGTGTTGTGGGTGGTCAACAGCCTCAAGGTGTTCGAGATCGTGATCGCCTTCACCACCGGCGGCACGCCCGGCGCCCCGCCGTTGCAGGCCAGGACCGTGGCCGTGCAGCAGTACACGGTGATCACCGGGGGCGGCGTGCCCGAGCTGGGGTCGGGCGCCGCGATGGGCGTCGTGGTGACCCTGATCACCATCGTGCTGATCGTCCTGGTGCGCCGCATCACCCGCCGAGAGAGCGTGGAGCTGTCATGACGACCGTCCCGGTGAGGCGTCCGCTGGCCCGGCTGCTGGGCGATCTGCTGCTGCCCCGGCTGACCGCCGTCGCCCTGTGGGCGTGGGTGGCCTTCAACCTGGCCCTGGTCGCCTGGGTCGGCCTGCAGTCGCTGAAGTCCTCCGGCGAGGTGTGGCTGCACCCGTTCGCGCTGCCCGACTCCCCCGCCTGGGAGAACTACGACTCGGCCTGGCAGGCCGGCCAGTTCTCGATCGCGGCGCTCAACAGCGTCGTGCTGACCGCGCTCGGCTCGTTCCTCATCGTCGCGATCGCGGCGCCCGCCGCCTACGCGCTGTCGCGGTCGTCGCGGCGGATCGCCGGGCCGATCACCGGGTTCTTCGCCGTCGGGCTGAGCATCCCGCTGCAGACCATGGCGATCCCGATCGTGGTGGCCAAGCTGTCGGTCTACACGTTCATGGAGGACTGGGTCACCGGCTGGTGGGACAACCGCATCACGCTGCTGGTGTTCGAGGTCGTCCTGTCGCTGCCGTTCGCGGTGTTCGTCCTGACCGGCTACTTCCGGTCGCTGCCCAGGGAGGTCGAGGAGGCCGCCGAGCTCGACGGCGCCGGGCCGCTGACGGCGTTCGTCCGCGTGATCGCGCCGCTGGCCCGGCCGGGCCTGACCACCGTGCTCGTGCTCAACGTGATCGGCCTGTGGAACTCCACCCTGCTGGTCCTGATCATCACCCCGCTGCCCGAGGAGCGCACGCTGCCGGCGGCCCTGCTCAACCTGTACTCGACCATGCAGTACAGCTCCGACTGGGGCGGCCTGTTCGCCGGGATCGTGATCCTCATCTATCCGATGGTCATCCTCTACATCTGGCTCGGCCGGCGGGTCGTCGAAGGCATGACGGCCGGTATCGGCAAATGACCTGGAAAGGACGCCCGCTCTTGCGCGTCATCGTCACCGCTTTAACGCTGTTCGCCGGACTTCTGGCCGCCACCCCCGCGCAGGCCGCGACCGGCACCACCTACTACGTCGACGCCTCGGCCGGCGACGACGCCGCCGACGGCTCGACCCCGGCCACCGCCTGGCGCAGCCTGGACAAGGCCGGCGAGCTGAGGCTCGGCCCCGGCGACCGGCTGCTGTTCCGGGCCGGGCAGCGCTGGACCGGCCGGCTCACCCTGAGGGGCGCCGGCGCGCCCGGCGCCCCGGCGACGGTCGGCTCCTACGGCCAGGGCGCCAAACCGCTGATCGAGGGCGGCGGGCTGGACGGCGCCGCCGTCACGATCGCCGACGTGCACGACTTCGTCGTGGACGGCCTCCAGGTGACCAACGGCGACGGCCGGGCCGTCTACCGCACCGGCGTCAACCTGTACGCCAAGGACTCCGGCAGGCTGGCGAACGTCACCCTGCGCAACCTCGACATCCACGACGTGGACGGCGCCGGCGGCCACAGCGTCGCCACCGCCGGGCTGCTGATCTCGATCAGGGGCAACCGGACGCCGACCTGGTTCGACCGGCTGGTCATCGAGGACAACGAGATCTCGAAGATCGGCTCCTACGGGATCATCATGTGGTCCACCTGGTCCCGCCGCAACGGCATGACCAGCCTCTACCCGGTCGAGACCGGCATCCCCGACAGCGAGGTGGTCGCCTGGACGCCCAGCACGGGCGTCGCCATCCGCGGCAACCACGTCCATGACGTGACCGGCGGCGGCATCACCCCGATGCACACCAAGGGCGCGCTGGTCGAGGGGAACAAGGTCGAGCGGGCGGTGACCGGCCGGACCAAGCCGACCGGCGGCAACGTCGGCATCTGGTGGCAGGGCAACGACGACCTCGTCGTCCAGCGCAACGAGGTCAGCGGCACCGGGTTCAACGGGCCGGGCTCCGACGGGCACGGCTTCGACTCCGACGCCGACAACAACCGCAGCATCGTGCAGTACAACTACAGCCACCACAACGACGGCGGGTTCTTCATCGCGGTGTCCTTCGCCGGCGCGCCCACCCGCGACACCGTGGTCCGCTACAACGTCAGCGAGAGCGACGGCTACGAGGTGTTCGGGCTGTCCACCGCCACCCACGGCACCGACATCCACAACAACACCGTCTACGCCGACGGCCGGGTGGTGGAGGTCAAGCCGCCGCTGGCCGGGGCCGGCAGGTACCCGCTGGGCAAGGTCGTGCGGATCTACAACGACGCCGCGGGCGTCACGGTGCGCGACAACGTGTTCCTCAACGCGGCCGGCGCCGGGTTCGACGGCAAGAACGGCGCGATCTACGACCACAACCTGTACTGGGGCACGCCGCAGCCGCCGACGGGGCCCGACCACAAGGCGATCGTGGCCGACCCCCGGCTGGCCTCGCCCGGCTCCGGCGGCCTGGACGGCTACCGCCCGCTCGACGGCTCGCCGGTGTTCGACGCGGGCGTGACCCTGCCCGCCCACGGACAGGTGACCGACCTGGCCGGCACGCCCGTCCCGGACGCGGCGCCCGACCTCGGGGCCTACCAGCGGGCCGTCCCGCTCCCCCGGGTGAGCAGCACGTTCACGCCCAAGGGCCATCTGGAGCGGCTGGCCGACCGTGACCCGGACACCTTCTGGCAGAGCGTGCCCAGGCCGCGGTTCCCCGGCGCCGTCGACCTGACCTACGCCGTGCCCCGCACCTTCGGCCGGGTCGAGGTGAGCGGGTCGCCGGACCTCGCGTTCGACGTCCAGACCTCCGAGGACGGCCGCACCTGGCGGACCAGGGCGAGCGGCGCGAAGCAGGCGGTGACGCTGCCCGAGCAGGTCACCACACGCCGGGTGCGGCTGGTCGTCACCGGCGAGGGCCGCTTCCGGATCGGCGAGGTGCGGCTGAGCGTGCCCGCCGCCGCGGAGCCGTACCTGCCGCCCGGCGGCGTGCCGGTGGCCACCTCGTCGTTCGTGTCGGCGTCCGCGCTGGAGAACCTGATCGACGGCGACCCCGGCACGCCGTGGGCCTCGGCCTCGACCGGGGTGACCTTCCCCGGCGACATCACCGTCGACTACCGCGCGCCGCGGACCGTCGCCGAGGTCACCCTGCACACCGCCTGGGCCAAGGGCCAGGGCGTCACGGACGTCTCGCTCCAGACCTGGGACGGCGACTCCTGGGTCACCCGGGTCGACCACCACCTCATCGACTGGCCCTCCAGCAGCGCCACCGTCGAGACCAGCACGATGCGGCTGCCCGCGCCGGTGTCCACCCAGAAGATCCGGCTGATCGTCCACAAGGCGAACCTCGACTGGGGCAACCTCGCCCTCTACGAGATCGTCACCCGCTGACCAGATCAGGAGAATGAAAGCATGACTCAGGTGCTGTCGGGAGCGATGCATTACTTCCGGGTCCTTCCGGAGCAGTGGCGGCAGCGCCTGGCCATGCTGCGGGCCATGGGCCTGGACACCGTCGAGACGTACGTGGCCTGGAACCTGCACGAGCCGCGGCCCGGCCACTTCGACTTCACCGGCCGGGCCGACCTGGGCCGCTTCCTGGACCTGGCGGCCGAGGAGGGGCTGCGGGCGATCGTGCGGCCCGGGCCCTACATCTGCGCGGAGTGGGACAACGGCGGCCTGCCCTGGTGGCTGCTGGCCGACCGGGACGCCCGGCTGCGCTGCCACGACGAGACCTTCCTCGGCCACGTCGGTCGCTTCTTCGACGAGGTGATCCCGATCGTCGCCGCCCGGCAGGTCACCCGCGGCGGCAATGTGAGCATGGTCCAGGTCGAGAACGAGTACGGCTCCTACGGCTCCGACCGGCGCTACCTGGCCTGGCTGGCCGACGGGCTGCGCGAGCGCGGCCTGGACGTCCCGCTGTTCACCTCCGACGGCGCGATCGACCACATGCTCTCCGGCGGCACCCTGCCGGGCGTGCGGGCGACGGTGAACTTCGGCTCCGACCCCGAATGCTCCTTCGCCGAGCTGGCCCGCTTCCGGCCCGAGGACCCGCCGGCGTGCATGGAGTTCTGGAACGGCTGGTTCGACCACTGGGGCGACACCCACACCACCCGGGACGCCGCCGAGGTGGCCGGCATCCTGGAACGCATGCTCGCCGCGGGCGCGTCGGTCAACCTCTACATGGCCCACGGCGGCACCAACTTCGGCACCTGGGCCGGCGCCAACCTGGGCGGCGACCTGCAGGACGGGGAGTACCAGCCGACCGTCACCTCCTACGACTACGACGCCCCGATCGACGAGCGGGGCGCCCCGACCGAGAAGTTCTGGGCCTTCAGGAAGGTGCTGGCCGCCCACCGGGAGGGCCAGGTGCCCGAGCCGGAGCCGCTGCCGCCGACGCTGCCGCCCGGCGCCGTCGAGCTGACGCAGTCGTTGCGGCTGTTCGACGCGCTGCCGCCGGTCGCGGGCCGCTCGGCGCGCCCGCCGACGTTCGAGGAGCTCGGGCTGGCCCACGGCCTGGTGCTGTACCGGGCCACCGTGCACGGGCCGCGGGGTCCGTACGAGCTGCACGTCGACGGCCTGGCCGACCGGGCCCACCTGTTCGTGGACGGAGAGCCGGTGGCGGTGCTCGAACGCGACCGGCTGACCGGCGTGCCCGTCGCGGTGCCCGGCCCGTCGGCGGTGGTGGAGCTGCTGGTCGAGTCGATGGGCCGGGTCAACTACGGCCCCCGGCTGGGCGACCGCAAGGGCATCGTCGGCGGCGTGCGGCACGAGCGGCAGTACGTGCACGACTGGGAGGCCGTGCCCATCCCGCTGGACGACGTGTCCGGGCTGCCGTGGGGCCGGACGGGCGCGACGACCGGGCCGGTCTTCCACCGCGGCACGCTCACCGTGGCCGAGCCGCGCGACGCCTACCTGGCCCTGCCCGGCTGGACCAAGGGGTACGTCTGGGTCAACGGGTTCTGCCTGGGCCGCTACTGGGACCGGGGCCCCCAGCGCACCCTCTACCTGCCCTGGCCGCTGCTGCGCGCGGGCGGCAACGAGCTCGTCGTCCTCGAACTGGACGGCTGCCATGAGCCGGTCGTGGAGATCCGGGAGGAGGCCGGCCTTGGGTAACCCGTGCCCGGTCGTCGTGCCGCGCCTGCAGCAGTGGGACGGCGGCGCCGGCGTGCTCCCCCGGGCCGCGCTGGCCAGGGTCGTGAGCGACGAGGCCGCCCTGCGTGACCGGCTCGTCCGGGAGATCGGGCAGGTCACCGGCCTGACCCTGACCGCGGCCCGCGGACCGGCGGGCGCCGGTGACGTCGTCCTGACCCTCGACCCGGCGCTCACGTGCGAGGCGGGCGGCGCCCGCTTCGCCGAGGAGGGCTACCTGCTCGCCGTCACCGGCGAGCAGGTGCGGATCTCCGCGCCCACGCCCACCGGCCTGTTCTACGGCACGCGCAGCCTGCTGCAGATCCTGCGCACCACCGCCGGCCTGCCGGTGGGCGCCGCCGCCGACTGGCCCGACTACCCGGTGCGCGGCTTCATGCTGGACGTGGGCCGCCGCTTCTTCACGCCGGGCTTCATCCGCGAGCAGCTGGCCGTCATGGGCTGGTTCAAGCTCAACGAGCTGCAGCTGCACCTCAACGACAACGGCTTCCTGGCCCCGGACGGAACCTGGTCGCAGGTGCAGGCGGGCTTCCGCCTGGTGCCGGAGGATCCCGCGCTGGCCGGGCTGGCCTCGGCCGACGGCGCCTACGACCGGGCCGACTGGGACTCCTTCGAGGAGGCGGCGGCGGCCGAAGGCGTCACCCTCGTGCCCGAGATCGACGCGCCCGCCCACTCGCTGGCGTTCGTCCGGTTCCGTCCCTCGCTGGGGCTGGGGGACGACCATCTGGACCTGTCGAAGCCGGAGTCCACGCAGTTCGTCAAGGACGTGTTCACCGAGTTCGTCCCCTGGTTCCGCGGCCCGCACGCGCACTTCGGGGCCGACGAGTACCTGGCCGACGAGCCGCGCTACCGGGAGTTCTTCAACGCGATGGCGGCCCACCTGCGGGCGCTGGGCAAACGTCCGCGCGCGTGGGGCAGCCTGACCAGGATGGCGGGCGGCGTCCCCGAGGGCTACGACCGGGACGTGGTGATCAACTGCTGGGCCACCGTCTGGTACGGCCCGCACGAGGCCGCACGGGACGGCTACTCCTTCGTCAACACCAGCGACTCCCTGCTCTACATCGTCCCGGCCGCCACCTACTACCACCCCGACGGCCTGGACGGCGAGTACCTGTACGACCACTGGGCGCCGCACGTCTTCCCCGACGGCCAGAGCGTGGCCCCCGGCGATCCGCGGCTGCTGGGCGCCATGTCGGCGGTGTGGAACGACATCACCGCGGCGCCCTACACCGAGGACGACGTGCGCGACCTGGTCGAGCCCACCTTCGCCGTGCTGGCCCAGAAGATGTGGAGCGGCGCGGGCGGCCTGCCGTACCGCGCCTTCATGGACGCCGTGCGGGAGGCCGGCGGGCCGGTGGGCGCGTAGTTCCGTCATTGGCGGAGGGCGGGCACGATGCGCCAGTCGCGCTGGAAGACCAGGTTGTGCAGGTCGGCGGCGGCGATGGCGCGCAGGACGGGGACGAGCTCCGCGGCCTGCTCGGCGTCCGTGACGTTGAGCGGCCACTCCCCCACGGTGGCGCCCCGCAGGTGCGGATGGTGGAACCCGGCGCCGTAGTGGGCGGTCAGGGCGATCGGCGCGAGGCCCGCCGCCCGCTGCGCCGGCCACGACAGCGTCCAGGCGGCGAAGCTGCCGCCCGCGGCGTCGGCCCGCGTGCCGGTGGCCTCGACGGCGCCGCCGCCCAGCAGGAGGTGCCGGTCGAACTCGGCCAGCACCCGGCGGGCCGGCGCGTCGAGGAGTTCGACGGCCCGCCGGAAGGCGTCCTGCTTGCCCCGGCGGGTGACGTGCCCGGAGTGGGTGCCGTCGCGCAGGTCGGCGAAGTGGCGGACGAGCGCCTCAAGGGGGGCAGGGGGAACATTCATCGGTGGTCCTCTCGATGGTGGGACGGGCCCGGCCCGCGCAGGGCCCGCGCGAGCAGCCGGAGAAGGGGACGGCCGGGACGCAGCACGTCGCCGTGCACGGCGCCCGGCGGGCGCAGCAGCCGTGCCGGGACGCCGTCGGCGCGCAGCCGTCGCGCGTAGGACTCGACGTCGTCGTGCACGGGGTCGTCGCGGCCGACGGCGAGGACGGCGGGGGCCACCCCGGCCAGGGTGGGCGCCTCCCAGTGCGTGGTGTACAGGCGGGTGCCGTCGGCGTCGCGGACGGCGGCCGGCCGGTCGCCGCGCCAGGCGCGCCAGGCCCGGCGCAGCGGCTCGGCCTGCGGGAACGCCGACGGCGAGCGGTGGTAGGACGCGCCGGCGCAGGCGGGGTCGAACGGCGGGTAGGCCAGCACCTGGGCGGCCAGCGGCAGTCCGCGGTCCCGGGCGGCCAGGGCGGCGACGGCGGCGAGCGTGCCGCCCGCGCTGTCGCCGCCCACCGCGAGCGGGATCCCGGCCGCCCGGCCGTGGGCCCAGCCGAGGGCGGCGAGGACGTCCTGCACGGCGGCGGGGTGGCGGTGGCGCGGCGCGAGCCGGTAGTCGACGCTGATCACCGTCCAGCCGGACCAGGCGGCCAGGGCCGCGGTGGCGTCGTGCCAGCCGGCGGCCGAGCCGCGCTGCCAGCTCCCGCCGTGCGCCCAGACCAGCAGCCCGGCGGGCGGCGGGCCGTGCGGCCGATGGATGCGGACCGGCACGGGAGGCGAGCCGGGAAGGACGAGAGGTGACCACGACGGCTCCCGGCGTCCGCCGGTCACGGCGATCACCGCGCCACTGGGCTGAGGATCCATGATGTGCTCCGCGACGAGAGAGGGCGGGCGGGTCAGGCGGGCGGGTCAGGCGTGCGCGCGGTCGCGCCGGCCGCGCAGGAAGATCGCCGCGACCAGGACGCCGAGCAGGACGAGTGCCGCGTTGACCGCGATCGCGACGGTGACGCCGTGCAGGACGGCCGCGCC
The DNA here is from genome assembly GCF_044465345.1 of Nonomuraea sp. NPDC049684. Taxonomy (NCBI): domain Bacteria; kingdom Bacillati; phylum Actinomycetota; class Actinomycetes; order Streptosporangiales; family Streptosporangiaceae; genus Nonomuraea; species Nonomuraea sp. NPDC049684. The sequence goes on from NZ_JBITLO010000015.1 coordinate 154,688, forward strand.
GGTCACGGCCCCGGCCGTGGCGGCGGTGACGATGGCGGACATGATGGGCGTGCCCATGGTGATGCCGATCTGCTGGGACATCGAGGCCAGCCCGGTGGCCAGGCCCTGCTCACGGTCGGGCAGGCCGGTGGTGGCGGTGACCATGAAGCCGACGATGACCAGCATGTTCCCCACGCCGCCCAGGAAGGTGGCGGGCAGCAGCAGCCCCATCGAGCCCGAGGTGCCGCCGAGGAGCAGCAGCGCGCCGGTGCTGACCGCCTGCAGCAGCCCGCCGCCGACCAGGACGGCCACGGTCGAGGTGCGGGCGATCGCCTTCGGGGCGAGCAGGCCGCCGGCCACGGTGCCGAGGCCCAGCACGCCGAACGACAGCCCGGCGGCCAGGGCGGTGAAGCCGAGGGTCTTCTGCAGGTAGAGGGTGAGCAGGTACACCAGGGACGTCTCGGTGACGAAGGCCAGCAGGCCGAGCAGGTTGCCCCAGGCCACGGTCGGCTTGCGCAGGACGTGCAGCGGCACGAGCGGCGCGGCGGCCCGCCGTTCGACCAGGAAGAACAGGCCGAGCAGGACGACGCCGGCCAGCAGCCCGGCCAGGGCGAGCGGGTGGGTCCAGCCGTGCTCGCCGGCCTGCGTCAGGCCGTAGACGACGCCGAGCAGCCCGAGGGTCACGCTGAGCGCGCCGGGCAGGTCGAGCTTGGGACGGCCGGCGGGCCGCGACTCGGCGATGACGGCGGGCGCGACGAGGAGCACGGCGAGGGCGACGGGCACGTTGACGAAGAACGCCCAGCGCCAGGAGAGCAGGTCGGTCAGGACGCCGCCGAGCACGGCCCCCGCGGTGAACCCGGCGGACATGAGGGCTCCGTTGAGGCCGAGCGCCTTCTGCCGCAGCGGCCCTTCGGGGAAGGACGTGGTGAGCAGCGCGAGCCCGGCCGGGGTGGCGGCGGCCGTCGCCAGCCCCTGGGCGATGCGGGCCACGATGAGGACGTCGGGGGTGGGGGCGAGCCCGCCGGCGAGCGAGGCCGCGCCGAGCAGCGCCAGGCTGCCGAGGAAGATGCGCTTGCGGCCGACCAGGTCGCCGATGCGGCCGAAGAAGAGGGTGAAGCCGGCCGCGCACAGGGCGAAGGCGGTGGCGATCCATTGGAGGCCGGACAGGGAGAAGCCGAGGTCGTCGCCGATGGCGGGCAGGGCCACGTTCAGGATCGAGAAGTCGACGGCCAGCATGAACTGGGCGACCAGGAGCACGGCGAGGACGAGGCGCAGGCGGCCGGTCAGGCGCCGGGGCGGAGCCTGGGCGGCGGAGGCGGGCAGGGGTGTGGTGGTGGTCATGGCAGGGCTTTCTCTCGGGCGTGCCGGTCGGCATGCCGCCGCAAACGGGTCTTTAGTTCCGTTAAGATGAGAGAACAGTAGCACCAGGATCGACGTTAAGGGAACTAGGGTTCCGATAAGGGTTCGAACGAGGAGGAGTCCGTATGGCCGCCGTCCCACCGCCGGGTGCCGTCCGTCCTGGTGGGCGTACCGCCCGCGTCCGCGAGGCCGTGCTGCGGGCGGCCGGCGACACCCTGGCCGAGAAGGGCTTCGCCGGGCTCGACCTGGCTGACATCGCCCGCCTCGCGGAGGTCGGCAAGACCACCGTCTACCGCCGCTGGGGCACGCCCGGCGCGCTCGCCGCCGACCTCCTCAAGGACATGGCGGAGACCTCGCTGCCCCGCGCCCGCAACGGCGACGTGCAGGCGGACCTGCGCGACAACGCCCGCCTGGTGGTGAGGACCCTCACCGACCCCCGCCAGGGACGCCTGTTCAAGGCGCTGATCGCCGCCTCGCTCTGCGACGGGGAGGCCGCCCGGGCGCTGCACCGCTTCTACGCCGTCCGCATCGAGGAGTGGGCCGGCTGCGTCACCGACGCGATCGGGCGCGGCGAGCTGCCGCCCGGCACCGACCCGCGCCGGGTGATCGCCGCCGTGTCCGCGCCCCTGTACTACGCCCTGCTCAACACCGGGGAGCCCCTCGACGAGGCCGCCGCCGACCGGGCCGCCGCGGCGGCGCTGGCCGCGGCCCGCGCCGGAGCCCTGTGACGGCGTCCCGGGGGGCCCGTCAGATCTTGAGCTCGGCGTAGACGGTGTCGAGGTAGCCGGCGAAGTCCGCGGTGTACTCCCGGTACCGCCGCCGCCAGCGCTCCAGGTCGGCGGCCGACACCGAGGAGCCGAGCACGTCCGTCAGGTGGGCGATGAGGAAGGCGTCGTCCTGGCCCGCCTCGAACCGCACCCGGCTCTCGACGATCTCGAACCTGCGCATGAGGTCGAGGCGGAGCAACTGGTAGAGGAAGGACTCGGCGGCGAACCTGAGTGACTCCGGCATCTCCTTGGAGATCGACTGCGGGCCGTGGTACCAGGAGAGGTAGATGGCGTCGTCGAAGATCTCGAACCGGTAGGTCGCGGTGTCCTCGATGTAGGCCAGGTCCACCGGGCAGATGTGGCGGTAGTCGAACAGCGCGACCGTGCTCATGATGAGCTCCTCGCGCAGCTCCTCCGACAGGGTGGAGTTGTCCTTGCCCGCCAGCCTGGTCCAGTTGGTCCGGTCGGTGGCGCGGCGCGAGATGGCCAGCTTGTCGCCGGGGTTGAGCATCGCGACCCGGACCTGCTGGGGGAAGTGGCGGGACCGGGTCAGCCGGGCCGAGACGTAGCGGGCGCTCGGGCCGCAGAAGGCGTAGAACCCGGTGGCCTCCAGGCTCGCCGTCATGTCCTTGTTGAAGGCGTCCCCGTACGTGCCGTCCACCGGGTCGAAGGACGGGTAGACGGCCGTCGGCATGAAGCCCTTGTGCATCGAGGCCACCTCGGTGCGCAGGCCCGTGGCCAGGTCGTCCAGGTGCTGGCCGATGTTCTCCTCCATGCTGCGCTGCTGCACCTGCGAGCTCAGGACGGAGAACACCACGGCGAAGGCCACGGACGCGATCAGGTTGAGGCCGATCGAGGAGAGCACCGCCGCCGTGGTGAGTTTCGGGTCGAACCACACCATGAGCACCGCGACCAGCAGCGTCACCGCGCAGGAGAGGCCGAACGCGTACCAGGTCAGGGTGTTGCGAAGCTTGCGCGGGGGCGTAGGCATGCAGAGATCTCGCTTCGTCGCCGAGTGTCGCCACGATCCCCGATCGCCTCCCATGCTAACCGCGCCGGCAGCGCGGCGCGGGGCACCCGGAAGGCGCGACGGCCGAATATGATCATCCGCATCGGCCGCGTGCAGAACCCTCGGGGCCGAATGTGCAGATCGTGCTCCTGACGCAGGGGGCGGGCGCCTGTGCGATCCGGGAGTCAGCACGCCGGTTCGCGGTAGCGGGAGCAGTGCAGTTCAGAAGCGGCGCCCGTGAGCCCGGCGGACCCACGGGCGGAGGGGGTCAGGCGGCGTACGTCTCGAACTCGGCGACCTTCGGGACGCCGGTCGCGCCGGTGATCCTGAAGGTGATCTTGCTCAGCGAGACCGGGGAGAACGTGATCGCGCCCGCCCCGGTGCCGGACTTCAGCACCGCGCCGGTGCCGCCGTTGACGACCTGCCAGGACCCGATGGTCCCCGCCGAGCCGGACGCCTCGCGGATGACGATCACGGACACCGTCCTGGCGGAGCTCCACTTGATCGAGATGTCACCGGTCGTGCCGTTCGGCGACCAGTACGTGCTCAGGTCGCCGTCGCGGACGTTGCCGTAGCTCGTGCCGTCGGCCTTGCTGGAGCCGTCGGAGCCGGCGCCGATGCTGAGGTTCGTCCCGCCGGGGGTGGGGCCGGTCGTCGGGGTGGTCGTCGGCGTCGCGGACGGCGTGGGGCCGGTGGGGGTGGCCGTGGGGGTCGTCGGCGTGCAGCTGCCGTCCGACACTTGCAGGCCCTTGCCCGCGCCCGCGGTCCGGCGGACGACGTCCGGCACGCAGTTCGCCGGGTCGAGGCTGTAGGAGTAGGGGATGGAGACGGTGGTGGTGGAGCGCGGGTCGGGGCCTGCCGGGTGGTTCTCGGCGCCGGGCGCGGACCAGGTCACGTTGTCGAAGACGTTGCCGGCGACCTGCCAGTAGCCCATCTCGTCGGTGTAGAAGGTGCCGAGGACGTCCTTGGAGTCCTCGAAGTAGTTGTTCTCCACCTTGGCGCGCGCCCCGGCCCGGGAGTTGATGCCGGACTTGTTCAGGCTCACGTAGTGGTTGTCGAACATGTGCGCGACGCCGCCGCGCAGCAGTGGCGCACGGGAGTCGATGTTCTCGTACAGGTTGTGGTGGAAGGTGATGTAGCTGTTCGACAGGTCGCTCTCGCTCGACCCGATCAGCCCGCCGCGCCCCGAGTTGCGCAGGACGCTGTAGGACAGGGTGACGTACTGGGTGTTGTCCTTCATGTCGAACAGGCCGTCGAAGCCCTCGTCCTCGCCGCCCGAGGCCTCCAGGGTGACGTGGTCGACCCAGACGTTGCGCACGTCGCTCTCCATGGAGATGGCGTCGCCGCCGTTGGAGGTGGGGGAGCCCGACTTCTTGACGTTCCTGACGGTCACGTTCTGGACGATGATGTTGCTGGACTCGCGGATGTGGATGCCGAGCTGGTCGAAGACGGCGCCGCCGCCGACCCCGACGATCGTGACGTTGCTGATCTGCTTGAGCTCGATCAGGCCGCTGTTGGTGTTGCAGCTCGGGCCCGACACCTTGGTCGTGTTGCCGTGGTTGATGGTGCCCTCGACCTGGATGACGATCGGGGTGGAGCTGCTGGCCCTGCTGCACAGGGCCTGGTGGATCGCGGTGCCCGTGGTGGCGCGTACCGTGGACCCGCCGGCGCCGCCGGTGGTGCCGCCGTTGCCGGTCGCGAAGCCGGTGGCGCCGCCCGCGGCCGCCGACGCCTGGAACGCCGGTAGCGCCACGCCGACCAGGCCCAGGCCCACGACGGCCGCTGTGGCCAGCGCCGTGTTGAGCCGCCATGCGATCGCTCGTCTCATCGTCATCTCTCCTTCAGGTGCTCGAAGCGGTCGAACAGGCGGGCAAGCGCTTTCCGGAGAGTTGGGCAGAGTTAAGCACGCGCCGCCATGCCTGTAAAGAGGCGACCGCGCGAGCCCGCAGCCGTGAAAGTTACATCGGACAAATCCGACATCCGGACAAGGGCCTGAAGCCCGGGAAAACGTCCGGACCTGCGCCTCATCTCCACGCGCCACGTCACACTGCATGCTCTTCTGCGACATCGCTGCGCGCGTTTGCAGCCTTCGAGGTCTCGCGCCTTTTCTCCCCGTCGAAGCGTGTGCTTGACTCGCAGCAAACGGACGGAAAGCGCTTACCGGAGAATTCGCGCCAACCTCCCGAACGGAATTCGACGTGCCCAACGACAACAACCATCTCGGCCGCAGACGGCGGTCGTCCTGGCCGTGCTGACCGTCGGCGGCCTGGTGGCCGGGTTCAACGCCCCGGCCGTGGCGGCCCCGTCCACGGGCGACGGCCGCTGGCCCTCCCGCTCCTGAGCGCCTCGCCTCGGAGCCGGCGAAGGTGGCCCCGCTCAAGCACCGTCAGGCTCCCTGCGGGCCGTGCCCCTTCCGGCGCGACGCCCCCCCGGAGCCTTCACAACGGAGCAGTTCGACACCATGCCATGCGTGCCATCTGCCATGGACACGCTGAACCGGACGACCCGCTGCGAGCCTGGCCCGCGCAGGCGTGTCCGCCTGACGAGCGCCCGCCTCCCCGCCGGCCTGCACCCCTGCACGGGGTGGCCCTGGTACCCGAGGTGCCGGGGGCGGGGATCTCCGACGACGTCGACCGGGCACCCCACCGGGATCGCGGCCAGTGGTGATCGGCTCTCCGAGAGTTTCGGGAGTCGCCCACGCGGCCGCCCGCGGGTGCGTACCTTCAGGGCCGTGACCAGCCTGCCCGCACCCCAGCACGCCCCCGTCAACTCACCGGTCGACCCGGTCGCTGACGTCGGTGACGACGTCGACCGGGTCGAGCGGCGGTCGACGTCAGCGTCCGGGAGAGCGGGCAGACTGGTCACGGCCAGGATGGCGGTCGGCGCGGTTCAGCACTTGGTAGGCGGGTAACGCTGCGGTCCGTGCGCCGCACCCCGCCCAACTCCTTGCGGGTGACCTGCTCGTCCTTGGGCACCGTTCTCACGGACGGGCAGGCACAACGATCAGATGCCGAGCTCGGCCGAGGCCAGCTCTGTGCCCTCCAGCCGGGCCCGGATCTTGGCGAACGCCGTCTCCCGTGAGGTGGAGGTGTCGTCGGCGAACGGCGCGAACCCGCAGTCATCACAGGTGCCCAGCCGGTCGGCGGGCAGGTGGCGGGCGGCCCTCAGGACGCGGTCGCGGACCTCCTCGGCGGTCTCGACACGCGGGTCCACCGGGTCGATCACCCCAACGAAGATCCGCGCACCGGCGGGCAGGTGTTCGGCGGCGACCGCCAGGACCTTGTCCGGGTCGGCCTCGCTGGCCAGTTGGAGGTAGAAGTTACCCGCGTTGAGCCGGAACAGCTTGGGCAGCAGGGCCGCGTAGTCGACGTCGAGGCTGTGGGTGGAGTCCTGGTCGCCGCCGGGGCAGGTGTGCACCCCGATGCGCGCGCGTTCTGCGTCGGTGAAGCGCTCCAGCACGCTGTTGTTGAACGCGACGAACTCGTCCAGCACCCCGCCGCTCGGGTCGAGCTTGAGCGAGAGCCGGCCTTCGGTGAAGTCGAGTTGCACCACGTGCGCCCCGGCCTCCAGGCAGCCGCGGATGTCGGCCTCGGCCTGGTCGGCCAGGTCGGCCAGGAACGCCTCGCGCGGGTAGCCGTCGATGCCCTCGGCCGGGTAGAGCAGGCTCAGCGCCGACGGCGCGATGACGGCCTGCTTGACCGGCACGCTCGCGTGGCGCTGGGCGGCGCGCAGGTAGCGCTCGGCGTGGACCTGGTAGCGGAACGGTCCGGCCGTCAGCCGGGGCAACTGCCGCTGGTGCCCGTCGGCGAAGGGGATCACCACGCCGTCCGGGACGAGCCCGTCGAGCCCGGCGATCGGGTAGGTGGCGAAGCTGGGCTTGGCCTGCTCGCCGTCGGTGACCACCGGCGAACCCAGCTCCTGGAGACGGTGGACGGTATCACGGACGGCCTGGTCCTGGGCCTCGGCCAGCGCGGACGCTCCCTCGGCCGGTTGGGAGGCTGCGATGGCCAGCAGGGCAGGCGGGCGGGGGATGCTGCCGATAGGCTCGGTGGGGAGTGACATGACGACAGCGTAGATAACGATGCGTATCTGATCAATCGCTTCCCGTGCGTGCGGTCGCCCGCTTGGCGGACCGCGGGTTGAGACTGGTAGGAGTCGTTGATCAAGTGGTCTGTATTCGGACCCGTCGGGCTGAGGGTGCCGGATCCAGTTACGACGAACCAGCCCCTCTCTTCCCCGCTTGGGCTGGGGGCCAGTTCGGCACGCTGGGTGCTCGCCCGTCGACGACCGGCGCCGCTACGTCGAAGTGCAGGCAGGGCCGGCACAACGACGGTCCACCTGGCCCCGGTCACGACCGTCGACGGCTGGCGACTGGAGCACACCACTTGGCGGCAGGGTCGGCGCCGACTGCCTCACCAGCAGGTCAGGTCAGGGTTGGGAGTGGGTCCGCAGGGTCCTTGGTTGCCGCCGCCGTCGGCGACCGTGCCCGGGGGCGCCCAGATCAGATAACCGGCGTTGCCGGTGCCGATGTTGTTCCGCAAGGTGACCGGCGGGGTGACGGCCAGGCGCGACGTCAGGTGGATGCCGCCCTGGACCACCTGCCCCTGCCGGTCGACGAGACCACTGGGGTTGTGGCCGTTGCCGACGAACACGTTGTCGGAGACGGGATCAGGACCGGCCCGGTTGCTCCCGTACGAGTTCTCCACGAGGATGCCGACCGTCTTGTTGCCGTTGAACACGTTCCTGCGGACGATGACGTGCTTCAGCATGGAGCTGGAGTGCAGGCCGATGTCGTTGCCCGTGAACATGTTGTACTCGATGGTGTTCGCGTCCTGCGGCAGGAAGGTCTCGCCCGCGCTGATGCCGGCGGTGGGCGAGTTTCTGAAGACGTTGGCCTGCACGAGGTTGCGGCGGCTGTCGTTGGACAGGCCCATGGGGAAGGCGTCGAAGACGTTGCCGGTGAAGACGCCCCGGTCGGTGGCGCTGACGGTGAGGCTTCCGCCGGTCAGGGCGCTGTTGCGGATCGTCGAGCCGGAGCTGCGCACCAGGACGGTCTGCCCGGTCAACGTGCACCGGTCGACCGTGAGCAGCCCGTCGACCAGCCGCAGACCGGACATCAGGCAGGCGTCCTTGCGGGTGCCGGTGAAGGTGACCGTGCCCGGCCAGGCGTCGACGGGGGCGAGCAGCCGTACGTCGGTGGCGGTGAGGGTGGAGCCGCCGTAGTCGGCGTAGATCCCGTAGGTGAAGCCGGTGATCGTGCCGTTGCGGACGGTGGTACCCCGCCGGCCGGTGACCGACAGCCCCTTGCCGGTGCCCGAGCCGGTGATCGTGTGGCCGTCGAGGTCGAGGTCGACGTTGTCGGCCCCGATGGTCAGGGCGCCGCCCGGACAGGTCAGGTCGGCGGTGAGCGTGGTGTTGGTGGTCAGGACGTCACCGCAGGCCACCGCAGAGGTGGTCGCCTCCGCGGGGTTCGCCGACAGCAGGGTGGCCGATAAGAGGAGCAGGCACGCGGCCGCCCCGCGCGCGATCGCCACCTTGGGTGCTCCGGGCATGATGATCTCCTGTCAGTCCATGGAACAGGGAGTCGTGATCAGAAGCATGCGCGAGATGATCCATGCGGAGGAGTCACTCGATCGCGACCGGCGAGTGGGAAAAGTGTGACCGCCGCAGATGTAACGAAGGGGCGCTGTGCGCCGTGAGCCGTCGCAAGACAACAGTTCCGTAGCCCTCAGCTGACGGCCGCCCAGTCCGTTGACCGCGACCTGGCGTCCCCGAGCTCTCCATGCCTGGAGCTGCCCGAGCCGCCAGCCCCGACGCCCTCGCCGCACCTGCTCGGCACCTGGTGGCCCAGGCCGGCCCACCAGGCCCAGCAGCTCCTGGCCGAGGACATTCCGCTTGAGCTGGCCCCGGTCGCCGACACCTACGCCTGACCGCTTCCCTGCCAACCGCCGACCGCGCCGAAATCGTTGCCCACCGGCTCGACATGGAACCACAAGCCTTCCGCCGCCTGCTGAACACCTACACGCTGGCCGGCGCCGAGGGGGTGCACGTCACCCTGCATCCGCACCCCGGCGACCCCGAGGTCCTCCAGCAGGCCACCGCAGCGATCACGTCGCTGCGCCCCGACTCGGGCGCTGCGCTGACCGTCGCCGACAACCGCGTCACCGACCCCGCGGCCGACATCGAGATCCACCGCGGGAGCAACGGCCGCTGGTACCCCTTCGCTTCGTCCGGGCACGAACGACAGCTCACCGCTCTCCACGCCCGCGCCCGTCCACGACGATGACGGCCCCGGCCGGCCGGGCCTGCACATCCAGCCTGCCGGCCATCGTGTGCCTCAGCCACTCCGGACTCGGTCCCGACCTGGAGCAAGGCATCGCCGCGTACATGTTGTTCGAGGGCGGCGGCTACGCCGTCTTCGACGACCGCGACGAGAGCGCGAGCGAGGAGGCTGACATCCTCGGCGCCGTCGAGGACGGGTTCATCGACGCCGCGGGCAGCGGCGCCGCCATCGTGACCGCCGAGAAGAACGCGCCGATGTGCCTGACGGTCAAGGCGTTCGACCGTGCCCCGCCGCTGCGGCTCGCCGGCTGGGACCGGGTGGTCGAGGTGGGCATCGTCAGCCGCAGCGGCCGCCTGGTGGTGCCGGCCTGTCCCAAGGGCGGCGACAGCGGGGCGACCGGGCCGCTGCCGAACCTGGCCGTCGCCGGTCCTGGCCGCTACCGCCTGCGCGTCCACGCCCGCACGGCGTCCTGGGACGAGGACGACCCCGACACGCCGCTGGAGGAGCACCTGATCGTGGTCTGTCCCGGCCGCTCGACGGAGAAGGTCGTCCACCGCCCGCGCGGCTGAACCCGGGACGTCTACACCCCCGTCGCTGTGTCGCAATCGCGACATGGCAGACAAACGGCACGGGTGACACCTGGCGCGCCGTGTGTCCGATCACCCACTCTCGTACGCACTAGTTGTTGCTACGAGAGGTTTCACCCCCATGCACTGGTCCGCCCATGTGACGGTGGCAGGAGTCACCACCGCCGCCCTGTTGAGCTCCCCGTTATCGTCGGCCTCGGCCGCGGCCGAGCCCGCCGGCGGGAGCGTCCACCGCGTCACGCTGATCACCGGGGACGTGGTGACCGTCAGGCAGGCCGAGCCGGGCAGGCAGGCGGTGGAGGTGAAGCCGGGGCCGGGCCGGGCGCGGATGGCGTTCAGCACCACCGAGGAGAACGGCGAGCTGCGCGTCCTGCCCAAGGACGTCGTGCCCCTCCTGGCGGCCAAGCGGCTGGACCCGGCCCTGTTCTCGGTCACCCGGCTGATCGCCCAGGGGTACGACGACGCCAGGACGGACAAGCTGCCGCTGCTGTTCCTCTACGACGGCGCCGCGCCGAAGAGCGCGTCCGCGCCCGAGCTGGAGAGCGTCAACGGCCGGGTGGTCGCCGCCGACAAACGCACGATCGGCGGGTTGTGGAAGTCGCTCGACGGGCAGCGGGCCACGCTGTCGCAGGGCGTGTCGAAGATCTGGCTGGACGCCAAGGTCAAGGCCACCCTCGACCACAGCGTGCCGCAGGTGGGCGCGCCGGAGGCGTGGCAGGCCGGGTTCGACGGCAAGGGCGTCAAAGTCGCCGTGCTGGACACCGGCGTCGACGCCACCCACCCCGACCTTGCCGGACGCGTCAAGCAGAGCAAGGTGTTCACCGGCGAGCCGAGCGTCCGGGACGGCAACGGGCACGGCACCCACGTCGCCTCCACCATCGCCGGCGGCGACGGCAGGAAGGGCGTGGCCCCCGGCGCCGAGCTGCTGGTCGGCAAGGTGCTCGGCGACGACGGCTCGGGCACCCTGTCCGGCGTCATCGAGGGCATGGAGTGGGCCGCCGCCGAGGGCGCGTCGGTGATCAGCATGAGCCTCGGCGGCGGCGCGACCGACGGCACCGACCCGCTCAGCGAGGCCGTGAACACCCTCACCGAGCGCACCGGCGCCCTGTTCGTGGTCGCGGCGGGCAACGACGGCGGGACGTACTCGATCAACACGCCCGGCGCGGCGACCTCGGCGCTGACCGTCGGCGCGGTCGACGGCAAGGACGCGCTCGCGGAGTTCTCCAGCCGCGGCCCGCGCCTGGACGACGCCCCCAAGCCCGACCTGACCGCCCCCGGCGTGGCCATCGTCGCGGCCCGCGCGGCGGGCACCAGCATGGGCGAGCCGGTGGACGAGCGCTACACGGCCGCGTCCGGCACCTCGATGGCCACGCCGCACGTGGCCGGGGCCGCCGCGATCGTCAAGCAGCGCCACCCCTCCTGGACGGCCAGGCAGATCAAGGACGCGCTGATCGGCTCGGCCAAGCCCATCCCCGGCCAGCAGATCGACGACGCCGGCGCCGGCCGCCTGGACGTGGCCCGCGCGGTGCGCCAGGGCGTGACCGCGACCGGCGTGGTCGACCTCGGCAAGCACCAGCAGGACCAGGGCCAGACCACGGCCGAGGGGACCATCACCTACGCCAACGGCACGGCCGCCCCCGTCACGCTGGCGCTGGCCGCAACCCTCGACAAGGCCGAGCTCAGCGCCCGGTCCGTGACGGTCCCGGCGGGCGGCACCGCCGACGTCAAGGTCACGGTGGACCTGGCGGGGCTCTCCTTCGGCCGGTACGGCGGGCTGGTCACCGCCACCGCGGGCACGGAGCAGGTGCACACCACGCTGGCGCTGACCTGGAAGGGACCGCAGCACAAGGTCCACTTCACCGCCGTGGACGCCGCGGGCCGGCCGACCGGCGCCGACACGCTGTCGATGTTCGGCGCGTCGCAGCAGGACGACCTGTTCACCTGGCTGCCCCCGGAAGGGCTGACCGTGGAGGTGTCCGAGGGCACCTACATGACGCAGTCGCTCAACCTGGGCGGCGGCTGGGGCCGCATGCACCCGCGGGACGGCATGGTCGTCATCCCCGAGCTCAAGGTCGACCGCGACCTGGACGTGGTGCTCGACTTCCGCAGGACCACCCCGGTGACCATCAGGACCAGGGAACCCGCCGAGCAGGTGGGCATCTACACCTACTTCACCCATCGCGCGTTCGGCTCGCGCAAGATCTCCCAGGGCGTCATGAACTTCGACGTCATCGAGGGGCTCAACGTCTCGCCGACCGAGCCCGTGCGGGACGGCTCGTTCGAGTTCGCCTCGCGCTGGCAGCTCGTCGCGCCGAAGCTCACCGTCCGCGTGCCGGGCTCGGGCGAGCCGTACCGGATGGGGTTCCTGGGCGGGTCGCCGGGCGTGGACGGGCGGCACCTGTGGCGGCTCGCCGAAGGCGCGGCCGGGTCCAAGGGCAAGGCCGCGGTCATCCGCAGCGAGGACGTCGACTGGTCCGACCCGTCCGGGGCGGCGATCAAGGCGGGCGCGGTCGCCGTGATCCTGGTGCTGGCCCCCGACGAGGCGTTCGACCACGGCTGGCGGCCGGTCGGCGCCAACCTGCCGATCCCGGCGCTGGTGGTCGCCGGCGACGACGGGCAGCGGATGCTGGAGCGCATGCGGAAGGGCAACGCCAAACTGGAGGTCACGGGCCAGATGGACTCGCCCTACCTCTACGACGTCATGCAGGTCTCCGACGGCCGGGTGCCGGACAAGATCGTGCACGAGGTGACCGACGGCAACACCGCCCGGGTCACCACGTCCTATGCCGACAACGGCGGCTTCGGCTGGGCCAAGGAGCAGCGCTTCGGCTGGCGTCCCTGGCAGTCGTACGCGCTGGGCCAGCAGATGGAGACCCAGCGGATCGTCAGGACCCCGCTGCGCCGCACCGAGTACGTCAGCGCCAACGGCTCCTACTGGCAGCACCTCGTCAACCACCAGTACGTCTGGGACGAGATGGGCCGGCTGCTCGACGGCGTGACCGAGCTGCCGCGCACCTACCAGCCCGGCACGCGGATCAGCGAGAGCTGGCACGCCCCGGTGGTCCGTCCGGCGATCCCCGGCTGGCTCAAGCCGTCCACCCGGGAGGGCGACACGATGGAGATCCGCGTCCCGGAGTTCGTGGACTCCTCCGGGCACGTCTCCCGCGCGGGCGTCGACAACGACGCCGTTTCGGCCCGGTTCTTCCGCGACGGCACGCTGGTGGCCGAGCGCGACGCCGCCTGGGGCGCGTTCCCCGCGGCGCCGCAGGAGGCCGCCTACCGGCTGGAGCTGTCCACCAGGCGCACCTCGGAGGAGTGGACCACGGCCACCGCGACCGAGACGGCCTGGACGTTCCGCTCCAAGCCGGGCGACCGGGTGCTGCCGCTGTTGCAGGTCGACTATGACGTACGCCCGGAGCGTCCCGGTCTGTTGGGCTTCGCCGTACGGCATCAGGAGGGCGTGACCGGGGCCCGCGCGAAGGACCTGAAGCTGGAGCTGTCCTACGACGACGGCGCGACGTGGCGGCGGCAGCCGGTGATCCCGCTCGGCGGCGGCCGCTACGACGCGATCGTCCTGCGCCCGCACCCGTCGCTGCGGGTCACCGCCACCGACTCGGCCGGCAACGCCGTCCAGCAGACGGTGATCAGGGCCTACTGACCGGTCAGAGCCAGTTCTCGCGGGCGGCGTGCCAGGCCAGCTGCATCCGGGTCTGCGCACCCGCCCGCTCCATCAGGTAGGCGATCCTGCGCTGCACCGTCCGCTGGGAGATCCTGAGCTGGGTGGCGATCGACTTGTCCGGGACGCCGGCGACCAGCAGCGACAGCAGGTAGAGGTGGTCGGCGTCGAGCGGGCTGCCCGGGTTGGTGAGGCTGACCGGGGTGGCCCGCTCCCACAGGCTCTCGAACAGGGCCTTGAGGGCGTCGAGCAGGCTGCTGGGGCGGATCAGCGCGGCGGTGAGCTGGGTCAGGCCGTCGGTGTGCTGGATGAGCGGGAGCACCCCGAGCTCGCCGTCCGCGATGATCATCCGTACCGGCAGGACGGGCAGCGCGCGGGCCTGCTCCCCCAGCGTGATGCCGTCGGCGAGGTTGACCAGCATGCCGGGTTCCTCCAGCAACGCCCCTTCGTAGATGACGCGGTAGCCGACGCCGCGCCGCAGCGCCGCGAGCTCCTCGCTGTTCTCCTGCGAGCTCATCGCCACGTGCCCGGCCCGGCACAGGCTGAGCACCTCGTGCCGGGCGCCGTCCTGGAGCAGCCGGAGCTGCTCGCGCAGCGCCGCCCGGCTGGTGATCACCTCGATGAGCTGCGCGGCCTCGCGCCGCCTGGCGTGCGCCAGGTACTCCCCCGTGAGCTGCTCCATGGCATGCCGCGCCCGGTCGACCTCGGCCTGCCGCCGGTGCAGCCGGGCCGCGAGCGCGACGTCGGGGGCGACCGCCGTGAACCGGCCGGGCTCGCCCGGGACGGCTCGCGCCAGGCCCTTGGCCAGCAGCGAGCCGAGCGCCTGCCGCGCCACCTCGGCCGGCACGCCCAGCTCCTCGGCCAGCGCGCCGGGCTCCACCTCGGTGGTCCTGACCAGCAGCCGGTAGGCGGCCTCCTCCTCCGCGCCCAGCCCCGCCGCGCTCAGCACGTGCCGCACACGGCCCGATCCAGATTCACCCGGCCATTGTAGAGAGCGGCCGCCGGGGCGACGGCCGGGCCAGGAACGATGCCTGGGCCTGTCACGTCACCAGTTCCGTGCGCAGTTCGTGGCTGTCGTCGGGGAGCCGGGCCTCGTAGAAGATCCGGTGGGTGCCGTCGGGGAGCGGGAGCACGTCGAGGTAGCGGACGTCGGCCACCGGCGGCCCGTCCACCGGCGCCAGCAGCGGCGCGCCGCCGGACCCGGTCGCGCCGGTCTCGCCGGCCGGCGTGGCGAGGCCGGTGCGTTCACGCCAGTTCTCCGCCGCCGAGGCCCGGCCGTCGTAGCTGGCCCGGCCGTCGGGCAGGACGCTGGTCAGCCGGGCGCCGCGGGCGTCCCACGAGCCGGGGCGGCCGGTGAGGACGGTGCCGTGCCACCGCCAGCTCAGTCCGTCGCGGCTGGTGGCGTACGCGGTGCTCATCCGGTCCTCCGCGCCGGGCGTCTCCAGCGGGTGGCAGCAGATCCAGGCCCGCCATCCGGCCTCGTCGTGGCGGATGACCGGGTCCTTGACGCCGGTCCGGGCGTCGCCGGTGAGCACCGGCCGGACCTCCGCCTCGGCCAGCCCTTCGGGGGACGCGGCCTCCGCGACGCCAATCCACCAGTGCCTGGTCCCCGGCGTGGCGCAGCTGACGTACAACCGCCACCGTCCGGAGGGCAGGCGTACCAGGGCGGGGCGCTCCACCATCGCGGCGCCGCCGCGCGGCAGGACGGCGACCGTGATGAACCGCTCGCCGTCCGTGGAGCGGGCCACCGCGTTGTGGTCCTCGCCGCCGGCGCGTACGCGGTAGGCCAGGACGTACGTGCCGTCGGCGTCGAGCGCGGCGCTCGGCGCGCCGGCCCACTGCTGCGGCCCGCGGCCGGGCGCCGCGACGGCGACGGCGTGACGCTCCTTCCCCGGGTCGGGCAGCGGGAAGGAGGGGACGAGCGGGGAACGGGGGTACGCGCTTGCGGTCATGGCCCGAGTCTGCGCGGGAGCGGGACCGCGAGGCAGTGGCAGAACTGCTCATATACGGGAATTTCCTGCCATACTCGATGACCGGGCTCCGGCCCCACGACGAAAGGGCGACATGACGGCACGATCGGCGCGACAGCCCGCCCCCGCCCGCGCGGGCGCAGCGGCGGAGAGGCCGGTCCCGCCCGGCCGCCCCATCCCTGCGGCGGGCGCGTCCGCCGGGCGTGGACGGTCGTGGTGACCGCGGGCCTCGACGTGCCCGACCGGCGCGGCCGTACCGGCCTGGACCAGGCGGGACGCGACCTGACCGGCAACCCGCGGGTGCGCGTGCGCGACGTGCGGCTGCTGGCCTGCAACTGGTACGTCCTGCGCACCACCACCTTCGACTACCAGCACGCCGACGGCCGCTGGAGCACCCAGCAGCGGGAGACCTACGACCGCGGCAACGGCGCCACCGTGCTGCTGTACGACCCCGCCCGCCGCACCGTCCTGCTGACCCGGCAGTTCCGCTACCCCGCCTACGTCAACGGGCACCCCGACGGGATGCTCCTGGAGACCGCGGCCGGGCTGCTGGACGACGACGCGCCGGAGGAGGCGATCCGGCGCGAGGCCGCCGAGGAGACCGGCCACACCGTCGGCGAGGTCGAGCGGGTCTTCTCCGTCTACATGAGCCCGGGGTCGGTGACCGAACGCCTGCACTTCTACGCCGCGCCGTACAGCGCCGCGACCCGCACCTCGGCGGGCGGCGGCGTCGCGGAGGAGGGCGAGGACATCGAGGTCGTGGAGCTCGGCTTCGACCACGCACTCGACCTGATCGAGCAGGGTGAGATCGCCGACGCCAAAACGATCATGCTGCTCCAGTGGGCGGCGTTGAGCGGCCCCTTCTCCCCCGCCCGCACGCCGGACCGGCCCGCGACGCGGCCGTAGGGGCCGTCGCCGAGGCGCGCGGCCCGGCCGTCACGGAAGACGGCGGAAGGCTCGCGGCCCGGCCGTCACGGAAGGCGGCGGAAGGCGCGGCGGTAGGCGGCCGGGGCGACGCCGCGCCGGGCGGCGAAGTGGTGGCGCAGGGTGTCGGCGCCGCCGAACCCGGCCCGGACGGCCACGGCGTCCACGCTCAGCTCGGTGGTCTCCAGCAGCTCCTCGGCGAGCTGAAGGCGGCGTTCGAGCAGCCAGCGGTGCGGGGTGGTGCCCGTCAGGTCCTTGAACCGGCGGGCGAACGTGCGCGGCGACATGGCCGCGCGCGCCGCGAGCGCCGCCACCGTCAGCGGCCGGTCGAGGTGCTGCTGGATCCAGTCGAGCAGCTCCGCCAGCTCGTACGGGGTGCGCTGCGGCGGCATGGGCGCCTCGACGTACTGGGCCTGCCCGCCGGCGCGGTGGGCCGGTACGACCAGCCGCCGGGCCAGGGCGTTGGCCGTGGCGGCCCCGTACTCCAGCCGGATGAGGTGCAGGCAGGCGTCGATCCCGGCCGCGGCCCCGGCGCTGCTGAGCACGGGGCCGTCCTCGACGTACAGGACGCCGGGCTCGACGGTGATCCTGGGATGACGGCGGGCCAGCAGGCCGGCGAACTGCCAGTGGGTGGTGGCGCGCCGGCCGTCGAGCAGCCCGGCGGCGGCCGGCAGGAACGCGCCGGTGCAGACGGTCAGCACCCGGGCGCCGCGCCCGACCGCGTCCCGCAGCGCCGCCAGCAGCGCGGCGGGGACGGGCGCGTCGAGCCGCGGCCAGGCCGGGACGGCCACCAGATCCGCCTCGGCGAGCCGGTCGAGCCCGTGCTCGACGTGGACGGCGAACCCCGAGGTCGTGGGGATGGCGCCGGGCTCGGCCGCGCAGACCGCGAAGTCGTGGACGGGCAGCCCGTCGTCGGTGCGGTCCAGCCCGAACACCTGGCAGACGATCCCGAGCTCGAACGCGGCGACCAGGTCCCCGACCACGGCCGCGACCCTGCGCATCACGCCCGCCAGTATGGCAGGAACTTCCCGTACCGGGGCGTTCCCGCCGCAGCCGGTACATCCTCCAGGCATCGACCCGCGGGGGCGGCGGCGGGAAACCGCTGACCGGCGTTTGCGGCGCGCCTGTCCGGGCATGGCGTGCTGACCCAGGAGAACGTGAGTTCGAGGAGAGTCAGCATGAGTCACGGACCGGTGGAGAAGGACCCCGAGGAGTGGACGACCGGCGACGAGCCCATGACCGGTCCGCAGGAGTCCTACCTGCACACCCTGGCCAGGGAGGCGGGCAGGGAGGTGCCCGGCGGGCTGAGCAAGGCCGAGGCGTCCCGGTTGATCGACGAGCTCCAGGAGGACAGCGAGCGCCTGCGCGCCTCCGGCCCCCCGCCGGAGGGCACCGGCTGATCCGCCGGGCGCCGCCCCGCGAGGGGGAGGCGTCTCCCCCTCGGGAGGGACCTCGCGGGCGGGCCGCCCGGCCTACCGTGGGCGGCCATGAGATCACTCACCCGGCCCGCGCTGCTGGCCGCAGGCTGGGCGGCGGCGGCCGTCCTCGTGCTGGTGGCGCCGGGCAACCTGGTCATGCGGCTGGCGTTCGGCAAGCTCGACGACCCCGCCCTGGCCCGGCAGTCGCTGCTCGCCGCGCTCGGGGTGCTGCTGGCGCTGGCGGCCGTCCGCTTCGGGACGCGTACCGCCGCGCGGCCGCACCGGCGGCGGGCCGACGGGACGGTCCGGCCCGCCCGCTGGGCCAGGGCGGCGACCTGGACGGCGGCCGTCCTGCCGGTGCTGGGCTTCTCGGCGCCGCACCTGCTGTGGGGGCTGGGCCTGCCGCTGGGCGTGGCGGAGGGCTCCCGCGCGGGCCTGGCCGAGCTGGGCGGCTCGGCGGTGTTCTGGGTGCTGCTCGTCGCCGGGCCGGTGGGCGGGGGCCTGCTCACCCTGGGGCTGATCGCCCGATGGGGACAGGTCGTCCCGCGGTGGGTGCCCCTGGCGGGGGGACGGCGGGTGCCGCGCGCGCTCGCGGCGGTCCCGGCGGCGGCCGTGGGCATGCTGGTCGGCCAGTACGGCGCGATGATGACGAGCTGCCTCGCGTTCGGCGTCACCCGCAGGTGCGCGCCCGGCGGCGGCGCCGGCGTCCTGGACGGGAGCTGGGGCTTCGCCGGGACCTACCCGGTCTTCCTGCTCTGGGGGACGTCGCTGCTGGCCGCCGCCGCCGGTTACCTGGACACGACCGCGCGGGCGCAGGTCAGTGGGTCATGACGTGCCGGCGCTTCGGGGGCTTGCCGTAGCCGAGCAGGCCCATCATGCCCTGCTCCTGGTGGTAGAGGTTGTGGCAGTGGAACATCCACTCGCCGGGGTTGTCGGCGTGCACGTCGATGCTGATCCGCTTGTACGGCATGACGTTCACGGTGTCCTTCCTCGGCCCGCCGCGCTCGGTCGTCCGGACCTGGAAGGTGTGGCCGTGCAGGTGCATCGGGTGCCACATGTGCGTGTCGTTGTGCATGACGATCCTGATCGTCTCGCCCCGGTCGACCCGCAGGCGCAGCGGGTCGTCGGCGAGGTGCCCGTTGAGCGGCCACTCGCTGCCTGAGGTGCCCTGGCGCCAGCCGAGCGTGACGGTGACGGTCCTGGACGGCGGGCGCAACTGGTCGCGGCGGCGCGCCTGGAGGTCCTGGTAGGCGAGCTGCCGCCGCTGGAGCTCCGGCACCGCGCCGTCCGGTGACGGCGTGCGGGCGCCGGGCGTGGTGCGCACCACCGCGAACGCCCGCCCGGCCTTGCCCTCCGCCATCGCGATCAGCGGGAACGCCCCCGCGTCGAGCGTGACGACGAAGTCGTAGCGCTCCCCCATGCCGATCACGACCGTGTCCACGGTGACCGGCTTGCACGGGAAACCGTCGGTGTGGGTGATGGTCAGGCGGTGGCCGCCGAGCGCCATCCGGAAGGCGGTGTCGGCGGCCGCGTTGATCACCCGGAACCTGGCGCGCACGCGGGGACGGCTCATGAAGATGGTGGGCTCGTCGGCGGTGCGGCCGTTGACCAGGTAGTACGGGTAGCGCGCGTGCCCGGACGTGCCGCCGAGGACGTGGCTGCTCAGGGTGTCGTCGTGCGGGGTGGTGCTCAGGGCGCGCAGCGTGTCGTCGGGCGTGCCGTTGACGCCGTCCTGCCAGTCGTCGAGGACGACCGTGAACTCCTGGTCGTACCCGAGCGGCTCGTACGGGTCCTCCACGATCAGCGGGCCGTACAGGCCGCGGTCGCTCTGCATGCCCACGTGGGAGTGGTAGAAGTAGGTGCCCGGGTCGGGGACGGTGAACACGTAGTCGAACGTCCCGCCGGGCCTGGTCGGCCGCTGCGAGAGGCCGGGCGCGCCGTCCATGTCGGCGGCGATCCTGATGCCGTGCCAGTGCACGGTGGTCGGCGCGGGCAGGTCGTTGACGAGTCTGGCCCGTACCGTGCCGCCGGCGGTGGCCCGGATGGTCGGGCCGGGCAGCAGGCCGTCGTAGGCCCAGGTGGACACGGTCCGCCCGCCGAGGGACACGGTGGCGGGCGCGGCCCGCAGCACCCTCCTGCCGGCCGTCTCGGCGGCCCTCCCCGCCGACGCTCCGGCGAACGGCCCGGCGAACGGCCCGGCGGACGCTCCGGCGGCTGCCGACGGAACGGCGCCCAGGGCGGCGAACATGCCGCTGACGAACAACCTGCGGGACACGGTCCCACGCGAATCAGTCACTACGGATCCCCCTCATCCATCTCGCAAAATAACGGAGAGTAACCGCGGGACGACGACGCCACGCGCGTCGGGCGGTTCAAGATCGCCGTACTCCGGCGGGGGACGGCCCGCGCCCCGGCCCCGGCGCCGTCGCGACGCCGCGATCCCGGCATACTGGGCCACCGGATCATCGTCTGAGGGAGATCATGCGCATGAGCACGCCGTCGTCGCAGCCGGGGGCCGAGCGGGGCGGCGGGCCGTCCGTCCGGATCGGCGCGCTCGTCCCGCTCACCCCGCCCGGCTGGGTCGAGGCGGGCCGCCACCTGCTCGCCGGGCTGGAGCTGGCCGTGCGGGACGTCAACGACGCCGGCGGCATCGGCGGGCGGCCGCTGGAGCTGGTGGTCCGCGACACCGCGGCCGACCCGCGCCAGGCCGAGGCGGCCGTGGACGAGCTGGCCGGGCTCGGGGTGACCGCGCTGGCCGGCGAGTACCACAGCGTGGTCGCCCGCGCCGCCGCCGCCCGCGCCGAGGCCGCCGGCCTGCCGTTCCTGTGCTCCTCGGCGGTCCTCGACGCGCTCACCGACGAGCCCGCGAAGTGGGTCGCGCGCCTGGCCCCTGCACAGTCGCGCGGCTGGCGGATCTTCGCGGACTTCCTCCTCGGCGCGGGCCACGACCGCGTCGCGGTGGCCACGCAGCCGAGCCTCTACTGGGCGTCGGGGCTCGGCGTCCTGCGCGGCCACCTCGCCGCCCGCGGCGGCACGGTCACCGAGCTCGACATGACCGCGCTCACCCCCGCGGCCGTGTGCGACGAACTCGCCCGCGGCGGCGCGACGGCGCTGCTGCTCCTGGTCGGCCAGCCGGAGCCGGCGGTGCCGATCGTGCGGGCCGTGCGCCGCGACCGGCGCCTGGCCGGAACCCTGATCGGCGCGCCGGCCGGCCAGCCGGAGCTGCCCGGCTGGGCCGAGGCTCTGGGCGACGACGGCGCCGCGATCCCGTTCCTGCGCTACCTGCCCGAGAGCCTGAGCCCGCTCGGCGTCCGGGTGGCGACGGCCCTTCGCGAGCGGCTGGCCGCGACGCCGTCGTTCGTCGCCTTCGAGGGCTACGACACGGTCACCGTGGTGGCCGAGGCGCTGCGTTCGCACGGCGTGGACCGGGCGGCCGTCGCCGGGGCCTGGCCGCACGTCGCGGTCGAGGGCACCCGGGGGCCGATCCGGTTCTCCCGCGCGCCGGGCATCGGTGTCTGGCAGTGGGCCTGGCCCCCGATCCAGGTCGCCGACCGCGACCCGGCGGACCCGGAGCGCTTCCGCACCCTGCGCACCGGCTGACCGCCGTCCGGCGCGCGGGACGCCTCAGGCGGGATGGCGGGACACGTCGTGTCTTTCCGTCAGCCGTTCGAGGCCGGCCGACCGGTAGGTGGCCACGCCGCCGGTGTTGGCGCTCGGGCAGCACACGAGCACGCTGGACGAGCCGGCCTCCCGCAGCGCGCGGGCCGCGGCGACCGTGATCGCCCGGCCGTGCCCGCGCCCCCGGTGGGCCCGGTGCACCCCCATCGGCTCGATCAGCCCCGGCCTGCCCGCGCCGGCCGACCACACCGCCACGGCCGCCACCGCCGTGCCCCGGTCGTCGCGGGCCAGCAGGCACCGCGCGCCGGTGTACGGGACGCCCGCCGCCATCGCGTGCCAGCGCTCCTCGGTGAAGGTCGAGCCGTCGAACGACGCCCGGACGACGGCGGCCCACTCGTGCGCCTGCTCCGGCCCGACCGTCTCGACGGGCACGCCGGGATCGGGGACGGGCGCGCCGAGGTCGCGCGCGAGCACCGTCCACGGCTCGCCGGTCGCCCAGCCGTCCTTGAGCAGCAGCTCCCGGACCAGCGCGCCCGGCGGGGCCTCGACGTGCGCCTGGCCCTCGGGCAGCACGCCGCGTGCGGGCGCCGACACGTCGCGGGCCATCCGGCCGGCCAGCTCCTCGTCCTGCGACGCCCCCGGCGCGAACGCCAGCCGCAGCAGGTCGGCGCCGTCGAGCAGCCCGGCCGCGACGATCTCCCCGGACCGGCTCCAGGTCAGGGTGGCCGCCGCGGTGCGCCGCGCGCCGAACCGCCAGAACCATCCCACGTCGCCCGGATGCAGTTGCACGGGCTCCCCGTCGCGCTGCCACTCCCCCAGCAGCCGCACCACGTCGCCGAGCCCGTCGATCCCCGGCCTGCCCGTCTCGATCGTCATCCCCCGATCACACACCACCCCGCCCGCCGCCCGCACCTGGATTTCCCGCGGGCCGGGAGGGCGGTCAGGGCACCCGCGGGGGCGCGAGCCGGTCGTCGGTCCAGGCGGCCGTGATCGTCGTGACGCCGGACCTGCCGAGCGCGGGCTTGCCGCCGTCCTCCAGGTCGGTGTACTCGGCCAGGACCGTCATGGCCGTGGTGTCCACGACGTACTGCTGCCGCAGCACCGCGCCCTTGCGCGCGAAGACCGGCAGCGCCAGCTTCCGGCCGGGGCGGCCGAGCGGGTCCTTGGCGTCGCCGAGGTCGTTCACCCCCTTGGTGGTCCTGAGCACCTGGTAGGCGGCGGCCCTGACCTTGTCCGGCGCGGGGACCGCGTACAGCAGGGTGACGGCCTCGGCGGCGACGTACCGGTCGCGGTGGTCCAGCCAGTCCTGCTTGCGCGCCTTGGGGTCGGTGGTCTCGGCCTCCTGCGACGCCTTGTCGATCCAGGCGTCGACGTCGGCGGTGAGGTACGTCCGCAGCCCTTCGGCGTCCGCGGGCAGGGACCGGAGCTGCTGGGGGGTCAGGTACTTCTCGTCACCCAGCCGGAAGCCGGGCGGACGCTTCTCGGCCCTCAGCGTGCCCTTGCCGGGGCGGGTGGACAGGCGGATCTTCATGCCCTCCGTCCGGTACGCCCAGCTCGACGGCGAGCCGTCGGCGCGCCAGGCCGCCTCGTCCTTCGCGGTGGCGGGCCTGGCCCCCAGGTCGCGGGAGCCGTTCCAGCTCTTGCCCTCGGGCGACGTCCACTGGGTGGTGACGTTGCGCTGGGTCACGTGATAGCCGCTGCCGACCGGGCGCGGATGGACGCCGGTGCGGATCGCCTCGACCCGCCAGTACGCCCCCTCGGGCGCGTCCGCCGAGGCGGGGACGGCGGCGACGGCGACGCCGGCGGCCAGCGCCAGAGCGGCGGCGGCGAGGGCATGGGTGGATCTCATCGGTTCTCCTCCAAGGGGTTGACGTCCGCCCAGCGGCTGTCCTTGATCGCGACGTACGTCAGGAGCAGGCCGTCGGCGGCGGAACGGGTTTCGACGGAAAGCGGGCTGCCGGAGACCGGGTCGATCACCAGCCGGGTCCTGGCCGCGCCCGGGAGGGCGTTCGGGGCGAACTCGCCGGCGTCGTACTCGACCGCCTGACCGGCGCGGCCCAGCACGTCGGTCACCGGCCCGACGGCGGCGACGCCGGGCAGGGAGGCCAGCAGCCGGTACGCCGCGGCCCTGGTCCGGCTCGTCACCGGCGCGAACATCAGCAGCCGCGCCGCCGCGTCGACGGTCGCGCGGTCGCCGGAGCCGAGGTACGCCCTCAGCCCCTCCGGAGTGTCGGGCACCTCGCCGGCCTTGGTCAGCGGCTTGCCCGCGGTCAGCACACGGAAGTCCCAGTCCTCGGTGGACCAGGTGCGCGGCGGGCCGGGCCGGGCCCGCACGACCCCGGTCCGGCCGTCGGCCGCCGGCTGGTCGAAGGTCCAGGACGTGGGCGAGCCGTCGGCGGCCCAGGCGGCCCGGTCCTGCGATGTCGCCGGCACGATCCCCTGCGGGACCGTCCGGTGCCAGGTCAGGCCCTCGGGGTCGGCCGGGATCCAGGTCTCGACCGACTCGCTCTCCCGCAGGACGTACCGGCCGCCGGGCTCGCGGAACTGCCGGCCGCGCACCTCCGTGCCGCCCCACCAGGCGCCCGCGTCCGGCAGCGCGGCCACCGAGTCCGCCGCGACCAGCAGGAACCGTTTGGCGTCCGCCTGGGCGAGCGCTGCCGGGCGGGCGGCCCCGTCCGGCGGGGGCATGAGCCGAGGGACGGCGATCGCGGCGGCGGCGGCCGCGGCCAGGAGCACCGCCCACGCGCGCCGCCTCGCGGTCCGGCCGGCCGGCCGGCGGCGTTCCCGGGCGACGGCGGCCTCCAGCCGGGCGCGGCCGGCCCGCTCGATCTCGGGTCGCAGCGGCGGTGCGGGCAGCAGGTCCCGGACCGCCTTGTAGTCATCCATCCGAGCCTCCGTGCAAGGGGTTGACGCCGCCGAGGGCGGCCCGAAGTCTCTTGCGGACCCGCGACAGGCGCGAGCCGACGGTTCCGTACGGGATGTCGAGGGCCTGGGCGACCTCCTCATGGCTCAGCTCGGCCAGCGCGCTGAGCAGCAGCACGTCCCGGTCGCCGTCGGGCAGCGCGCGCAGCTCGGCGGCGAGCCGCCCCTGCTCGCTCTGGGCGTCCACGCGGATGACGACGCGCTCCTCGTGGCCGTGCTCGGGCTGCTCGTGCGCGCCGGCGCTGCGTTGCAACGCGGCCAGCCGCCGGGCCTCGCTGCGCCGGTGCAGGGCGATCAGGTTGCCGGCGAAGCCGTACAGCCAGGGGCGGACCGTGCCGCGCCGGGGGTCGAAGGTCGCGCGTTTGCTGAAGGCGGCCAGGAAGACCTCGGCGGTCAGGTCGTCGGCGGCCTGCTGGTCGAGCCGGCGGCCCAGGTAGGCGTGGATCTCGCCGGCGTACCGGTCGTAGAGCTCGCCGAACCGCTCGGGGCGGCGGCGCGAGAGCTCCAGCAGGGCCTCGTCGCTGATCGCCGCCGGCGGGCCGGTGCGGTTCCGGACCGTCGGCCGGGCCGTCGAATGGGCAGTCACACCCCTTACTCCACCGGTGGGGTGATCTCCTTTCACGGCCGGGGTGGGGGCAGCCGCGCCCGGAGAGGGCCGGGACACGCGTCGCGCGCCGCGACAGGGCGTCGCGGCGCGCGGAGGAAGGGCGTGCTCTTCGGCTCAGGCCACGTCGGGGTGGACGCGGAAGCGGTCCCAGACCCGGTGCAGGGGCAGCAGGGCGAGCACGTCGCGCAGCACCCCCTCGCCGTCCTGGCCGGTGACGACGCCGGGCGCCTGCGCGGGGATCCCGGCGGCCTGCAGCGCCTGCGCGGCCGTGCCCCAGCCGCCCACCGCCTTGGCATGCCGGTACGCCTCGCCGACCAGGAGCAGCACGCGCGGATCGACCGGGGTGCCGCCGTCGCCGGCCTTGGCGTCGCGGGCGCCGTACGCGTCGTCGCCCGGGGCCGGCGCCCCGGCCAGCAGCACCGCGTCGAACTCGACGGAGCGGGCCGTGGCGAAGGTGCGCTGGACGGCCAGCGTGCCGCCCAGCATGCCGCCCTTGGGCGCGACGACGAGCGGCGTCATCCCGCCGTCGAGCACGGCCCGGCGGACGGCGCCCACGACGCCGAGGTCGCTGGTCTCGTCCGCGACGATGCCGATGATCCGGCCGTCCAGCGGCCACTCCCGGCCGACCTGCGACAGCGCCGGGCTCGGCGCCGGGTCGGCGAGCGCCACGGTGGGCCCGGGGACGGGCAGCCCGAGGCCGTCGGCGACCTCCCTGCACAGGATCGGGTCGATGTTGGCCAGCACCCGGAGCTGGCGTTCCTTTACCGCCTGCTCGTAGCACTTGCCCAGCTCGAAGGTGTAGGCGCTGATGAGGTGCTCGCGCTCGACCGGCGACAGGCTCAGCCAGAACAGCCGCGGCTGGCTGTAGTGGTCGGAGAAGGTCGCGGGCGCCTCGCGCACCTTGCGCCCGGCGACCTCCAGCGGCACCTCGACGTAGGCGCCCTGCTCGGCGCCGGCCTGGAAGGGGCAGCCGCCGTCCAGGGAGTTCGGCCGGTACGGGGCCACCCCGCGGTGGACGGCCGTCTGGTGGAAGCCGTCGCGCAGCATGTCGTTGACCGGCGCGTGCGGCCGGTTGATGGGGATCTGCGCGAAGTTGGGGCCGCCCAGGCGGGTGATCTGCGTGTCGAGGTAGGAGAACAGCCGCGCCGCCAGCAGCGGGTCGTCGGTGATGTCGATGCCCGGCACGAGGTGCCCGACGTGGAAGGCGACCTGCTCGGTCTCGGCGAAGAAGTTCGACGGGTTGGCGTTGAGCGTCATCAGGCCGACCGGGTGGACGGGGGCCAGCTCCTCGGGCACGATCTTCGTCGGGTCCAGCAGGTCGATGCCCTCGAACATCTGCTCGGGCGTGTCCGGGAAGACCTGGATGCCCAGCTCCCACTGCGGGTGCGCGCCGGCCTCGATGGCGTCGGCGAGGTCGCGCCGGTGGAAGTCGGGGTCGACGCCGCCGGCGATCTGGGCCTCCTCCCAGGTCAGGGAGTGCACGCCGAGCTTGGGCTTCCAGTGCCACTTGACCAGCGTCGTCTCGCCCGCCGCGTTGACCAGGCGGAAGGTGTGCACGCCGAAGCCCTCCATCATGCGGAACGAGCGCGGGATGCCGCGGTCGGACATGTTCCACATCGTGTGGAAGGTGGCCTCGGTGTGCAGGGAGACGAAGTCCCAGAACGTGTCGTGCGCGCTCTGGGCCTGCGGGATCTCCCGGTCGGGATGCGGCTTGCCGGCGTGGATGACGTCGGGGAACTTGATGCCGTCCTGGATGAAGAAGACCGGGATGTTGTTGCCGACCAGGTCGAACACGCCCTCGGCGGTGTAGAACTTGGTGGCGAAGCCGCGGGTGTCGCGGACGGTGTCGGCCGAGCCGCGCGAGCCCAGCACGGTGGAGAAGCGGACGAAGACCGGGGTCTCGGCGCCCTCGGCGAGGAAGGCCGCCTTGGTGATGTTCGAGGCGGTGCCGTACGCCTGGAACACGCCGTGGGCGGCGGCGCCGCGGGCGTGCACCACCCGCTCGGGGATGCGCTCGTGGTCGAAGTGCATGACCTTCTCGCGCAGGTGGTGGTCCTGCAGCAGCACCGGGCCGCGCGGGCCGGCCTTCAGCGAGTGGTCGGTGTCGCGCAGCCGCACCCCCTGGGCGGTGGTCAGGTACTCGCCGCCCTGCGCCATCTGGTCCTGCGAGGCGCCGGTGGGCTGCCCGGTGGGCGAGACGGTGTCGGGCCCGGTCTGGTCCGGCTTGGGCGGCAGCGGTTCCCGCGGCTCGGTCGGCTCCTCAAGCTCGGGCGGCAGGCTGTTGGGCACGCCGGGGATCTCGGCCGGTTTCACCGCGTCGTGATCGGTGACGGCGCCGACGACCTTGTCCACGGCGGACTTGAGCGGGTGCGACTCGTTCATGCTTGTTTCCTTAGGAAGGGCCACAACGGTTTGACCAGGTCTGGCGCCTCCCTACCCATGCTCAGCCGTATAACGCGAATAGTCGCACTTCAGGGCGGTTGGCGACCTCGCACGACCACGCTCGGAGCGCTTCCGGAGCAGCGCGTGAAACCGAACCCCTTTTCGCGTTCTTTGCCCTGCGTTGGGGTGTTTTTGGTTTGGCGGGGGCCGTCCGGGTAGCCACAGGCGGCATCAATCCCACGAGGAGGGCACCCATGAGTGAATACCCGACCGGGACCGGACAGCCGGCCCCCGGCCAGGAGGGAACGCTCCATCAGGGCAAGGCCGCCGCGCAGCAGGTCGCCGGGACCGCCAAGGAGGCCGGCGTCCAGGTGGCCGGCGAGGCCAGGGCCCAGGCCAGGAACGCCGTCGACGAGCTGCGCGACCGGGTGCGCGCCCAGTCCGAGCAGCAGAGCCGGCGGGCCGCGCAGAGCCTGCGCGAGTGGTCGGAGGACCTGTCGGCCATGCACGAGCAGGCCAAGCCCGACTCGCCGGTGACCAACGTCGTACGCCAGGCCGCCGACCAGGGCCGGCGCGCGGCCGACTACCTCGACAGGCACGGCCTGGCCGGGGTGGTCGGCGAGGTGCAGAGCTTCGCCCGCCGCCGCCCGGCCGCGTTCCTGGCCGGCGCCCTGGCCGCGGGCTTCCTGGTGGGCCGCGTCATCAAGGCCTCCGGCGACAGCTCCGGGACGGCGTCCCAGCCCGCGACATCGCCGCCGCCCGCCGACCCCACCCTGCCCAGCGCCGCCCGGCCCGGCACGGCGCCGCCGCAGCCGCTCCACCGGCCGCTCGGCGACCCCCTCGGGCAGGACGACACCCGCCCGGTGCCGCCGCTCACCACGCCGCCGGCCGCCCCCGCCGCTCCCGCGGCGCCCGGCTTCGGCGCCGGGAGTGACCTGCCGTGACCGCGCAGCCCGAGGAACCGACGCTCGGCCAGCTGGTCGGCGAGATCGGCGAGGACATCTCCAAACTGTTCCGCCAGGAGGTGGAGCTGGCCAAGATCGAGCTCCGCCAGGAGGCCGTCAAGGCGGGCAAGGCGGCCGGGATGCTCGGCGGCGCCGGCTTCGCCGGCTACATGATCGCGCTGCTGGTGACGCTGGCCGTCATGTTCGGCCTGGGCGAGGTGATGGGCCTCGGCTGGGCCGCGCTCGTCCTCGCGGTCGTCTGGGCGGTCATCGGCGGAGTGCTGTACGTCAACGGCCGCAACCGGCTGCGCGAGATCAACCCCAGACCCGAGCAGACCATCGAGACGCTCAAGGAGGACGCGCAATGGGCACGCGACCTGAGGAAGTGAGACACGAGATCGCCGTCACGAGGGCCGAACTCGCGGCCGACGTGGACCGGCTGGCCGACCGGACGAGCCCGGCGCGGATCGCGCGCCGCCGTACCGAACGGGTACGGGAGGCGGCGCGGTCGTTGCGGGAGCGGGTGATGGGAACCCCCTCCCATGGCGTCCCCCATGCCGCCGGCCGGGCGCGGCACGGCGTCGCCGCCACCGCCGGCTCGGTGGGCGAGGGGGCGCACCAGGCCGGCCAGGCCGTGCGGGAGGGCGCCCACCAGGCGGCCGACAGCGTGCGGCACGGCGCCCATGTGGCGGCCGAGACCGTACGGGCCGCGCCGGAGCAGGCCAGGCGGGGCACCCAGGGCAACCCGCTGGCGGCCGGTCTGATCGCCTTCGGCGCCGGTCTGCTGGCCGCCACGCTCATCCCCGCCACCGAGGCGGAGGAGCAGGCCGTCGGACAGCTCCGCGAGCAGGTCGGCGACGTGCTGGAGCCGGTCGTGGAAGCCGGCCGCGAGTCGGTGCAGCAGCTCGGCCAGGACGCCAGGGAGCTGGCGGGGCAGGCCGTCCAGCAGGTCAAGGACAGCGCGTCGGAGGCGGCCGCCGCCACCGCCGACCAGGCCCGCGAGCAGGCCCGCCAGGTGGGCGGTCACCGCTCCGGCTGACGCCCGCCCGCACGTGCGCAGGCCCGCACGGCCGCATCGGGCCGTGCGGGCCCGCGCACGTCGTCCGGCGAGTCACCCGGCGACCCCGGCGGCCCCCGTGTGCCCGGGGTCCGGGGGCTCGAAGGACAGGGGCAGGCACAGGCCGATCTGCGCGTAGATCTCCAGCTGGTCGTAGTAGAGGCGCTGGCTGGCGACGAGCCCGTCGCGCAGGTCCCAGAACCAGCAGGCCCGCACGGTGATCTGGCGGCCGGTCGCGGCCAGCACCTCGCCCCCGACCGTCAGGTAGGGGCCGGAGTGCGTCCCGGTCGCCGTCAGCTCGGTGGCGAGCGTGCCC
Source organism: Nonomuraea sp. NPDC049684 (assembly GCF_044465345.1). Taxonomy (NCBI): domain Bacteria; kingdom Bacillati; phylum Actinomycetota; class Actinomycetes; order Streptosporangiales; family Streptosporangiaceae; genus Nonomuraea; species Nonomuraea sp. NPDC049684. The sequence goes on from NZ_JBITLO010000015.1 coordinate 184,506, forward strand.
CCCAGCATGACGGTCTCCCACAGCGTGAAGTGCAGGTCAGGAAAACCGTCCCAGATCTGGGTGAAATAGGAGGCGATCTCCCCGGGACCGCCCGCCTCCATCTCGGGGCTCACCACGACGGCGTCCGGCGCGTAGCACCGCAACATCGCCTCGACGTCGTGCGCGTTGGCCGCGCCGAGCAGCCGGCGCACGATGTCGTTCGTGGGCGGCGGCACCTGTTCCATGCCGGGGACCGTACCCGGAGCAGGGCAGGGCACCGCCAAACGGTCGTCAGCAGCGGCTCATGGATGGGCAGCGCCCGCCGTGGGCGCGCGGAGGGTGCGCAGCTCGCCGAGCAGGTCGCGGATCAGCGCGGAGCCGGCCAGTTCACGGGTGGTGACGTAGCCGACCCGGCGGCGGGGGGCGCCCTCGCCGAGTTCGGCCGTGGCGACCTTGGCCGGGGCGTCCACCGTGGACAGGCGGGGCACGATCGCCGCTCCGAGCCCGTGCCCGACCATCGACATGACGACGCCGTCGTCCTCGACCGTGATGTCGCCGGGCGGGATCCACTCCTGCGCGGCCAGCCAGCGCCGGGTCTCGCCCGAGCAGTTCTCGTGCCAGTCGATCATGGGGAGCGACCGCGGCTCCGGATGCCCCAGCGGATGGGCCAGCACGTACGGCTCCTCGTACAGCTCCTCGCAGACCAGGCCGTCCACGTGCATCGGCAGGGTCAGGACGCCCACGTCGGCCCGGCCGTCGGCCACCTCGCCGGCGATGCCCCTGCCCAGGTCCGGCACGATGCGCACGTCCACGGTGACCTTGGGGTGGCGCCGGCCGAACCGGACCAGCACGCGCGGCAGCAGGTGGAAGGCGGCGCTGCGGAAGGCGGCCAGCCGGATGGTCCCGGTGGCCTCGCCGCGGGCGGCGGCGCGCGTGTCGGCCCGCATGACCTCCATGAGCCGCAGGATGTGCCGGGCGTGCCCGACCGCGGCCCGCCCCGCCGCGGTGGCCCGCGCGCCGGCGCGGCCCCGCTGGAACAGCACGGCTCCCGTCTTCCGCTCGGCCGCGCGCAGGGCGTGGGAGACGGCCGACTGGGTCAGCCCCAGCCGTACGCCGGCCGCCGTGACGCTGCCCTCGCCGTCGACGGCGACCAGGACGCGGAGTTCCGCGGGGGTGAGATCGTCCACGCGGCGACAACGCATGAAGACCTCTCATGCATTCCGCGCCGGCCTGCCGCCGCCCCGGGCTACGCGATCAGCAGGCGGAGGCCGAGCTCGGCCTCGTCCAGGTCGAGCAGGTCCCGGTTGCGCGCGGCCCACCGGCCGGAGGCGAGGTCGTCACGCAGGTCGCGCACCGCGCGCCGCTCGACGTCCGGCCCGAGCCTGGCCCAGACCGACATCCCGCGGCGGACGTCCTCCTCCAGATACGCCTCCGGCCGCCGCCAGAAGGCCTCGAAGAGGCCGTCGGCGCAGTCCCACGGGATGGGCACGGGTTCCAGCCGGGCCCCGATCGCCTCCGCCAGCTCGGTCACCGAGGGCCGGCCGGCCACGAGCCCGGCGACCTCGGGCAGGTAGTCGCGAGACAGCCAGAACCGGTCGCGCCAGCCGGCCGCGCCGGTGTCATGGGTGAACACCACCACGCGCCGGGCGACCCGCCGCAGCTCGCGCAGGCCGCCGAGCACGTCCGGCCAGTGGTGGACGGACGAGACGGCCATCGCGGCGTCGAAGGACCCGTCGTCGAACGGCAGCCGCTCGGCGGACCCCGCCAGGCACGGCGCCGCCCCCGCCGGGCGCTGCGAGCGCATGAGCGCCGACGGCTCCACCGCCAGGACGTAGCGGCCGGGCGGCTCGTAGGACCCGGTGCCCGCGCCGACATTCAGCACGGTCCCGGCGTCGCCGAGCGCGGCCCAGATGCGCGCGGCGAGGCGCGGATCGGTGCGCCGCGTCGTGGTGTAGGCCGCTCCGATGGTGTCGTACAACGGCGCTCCGGACATTCGGCACCGCCTTCCCGGCCGTCACCGTCCGACGGGAGGCCGCTTGATCGTTGTTTTCGGATCGATCGCCAGGTGAAATCCCTTCACGGCCCCGGCTCGACCGTGCCCTCACAGCCGCCGGGCATGACCGGCATGCCCGCCCTGTCGCGAGCGTCTCGGCGAGTGAGTCGCCGCCGCGGCTCCGAATGACGAGCTGTGACGCAGCCGTTCGTCCCGCTCCACGCGATCTCCCCTCCCGCCCCGGCCGCCCGGCGGAGCCCGGGTCACCCGCATCCTAAGATCACCGGTCCCGGGACGCGCGGCGGCGTCTAGGACCGGGCGGGATCGGTGCTGCCGGTGTAGGCGGGGACGGGCAGCGGACGGTCGAGGAGGAAGGCGCGGATCAGGTCGCGGTAGAGGTCGGGACGGCCGTTGGCGATCGAGTGGCCGGCGCCCGGGACGTACACCAGGGTCGAGTCCGGCAGGGTGCGCCGGTAGTCGTAGGTGACCTCCCACTTCAGGTAGTCGCACTGGCCGCGCATGATGAGCACCGGCACCCGTACCCCGCGCAACCTGGGCCGCGGGTCGGGGACGGCGGCGGCGTCCTCGGCGGTGACCTGGTTGCTGTAGAAGCCGGGCAGGTTCCCGTGCACGGGGGCGGGTTTCGCGTCCGCGCAGCCCGTGGCGTCCTTGGCCACCAGCAGCAGCGCGCGCATCCGGGCGTCGGCCTCGGCGTCGGGCACCAGCGCCCGCGCCGCGGCCGGGTTCACGCCCAGGAGCAACGACTGGACCAGCATGCGCGGGGAGCTCGTCAGCGCGTCGGCCCTGGCCTGGAGGGGGGCGGGCAGGCCGTCCCACGGGCTGCCGACGCCGCCGGGGAAGGCGGGCTCCCAGATCGCGCCCGGCGAGGTGAGCACGGCCTTGGCCACCCGGTCGGGGTGGGCGGCGAGGTAGGCCGCCGACAGGGTGCCGCCCCACGACCGGCCCACCAGGACGATCTTCGGGGCGCCGATGGCCCGGCGGACGGCCTCCAGGTCGGCGACATGCCGGGCCACCGTGTACCCGGCCGGGTCGGCCAGCCGGGTCGAGCGGCCTGCGCCGACCTGGTCGTAGGCGTAGACGTCGAACCCGGCGGCGGCCAGCTCCTGGCTGCCCTCCGGCAGCCCCTCCCCCGGCGTGCCCGGCCCGCCGTGCAGGAAGATCACGGGTGGACGGCCGGCCGTGCCGGATCCGGCGAGCTTGACGTAGGCCAGCCGGGAGCCCGTCGGGAGCTGCCAGTACGCGACCCCGGCGGGCGTGGCGGCCGGCGGCGGGACGGGGAAGGGCCGGAAGGCCGCCAGCCCGGCGAGGGCGGCGACCGCCACGGTGTTCACCACCACGTAGGGCGGCACCAGCCGGGGCAGCCCCAGCAGCCGCAGCGCGGGACGCCCGAGCAGCCAGGTGACGGCCGCCACGGCGAGCACCCCCGCCCCCGCGAACAGCGGCACGGCGGCCGTCACGGCCGCCACGAGCAGGAAGACCACAGCCCCGGCGGCGACCGCGGCGATCTCGGCGCCCGCCAGCAGCAGCGCGCCTGACACACGTTTCATGTGCCACAACGTTAGGAACGCGCGCGCCGCGTCTCCTCCTGCCGGCGACCGAACCGGGACCCCGCCACGCGGCGGGGGTCAGCCGGCCCCGGGACGGATCAGGCCGGACTCGTAGGCGTGGATGGTCGCGTGCAGCCGGTCGCGCACGCCCAGCTTGGCCAGGATCGCCGCCACGTGATCCTTGACCGTGGCGGGGCTGAGCGCCAGGACGGCGGCGATCTCGGCGTTGGACAGCCCGCGGGCGACGTGCCCGAGCACCTGGCGCTCGCGGGCGGTGAGCCCGTCGGGCCGGGTGGGCGGGCCGGGGTCGGCGGCGGCGGCGAAGCGTTCGAGCAGCCGCCGGGTGATCACCGGGTCGAGCAGCGCGTCGCCGCGCGCGATCACCCGTACCGCGTCCACGACCCGCGCCGGCTCGGCGTCCTTGAGCAGGAACCCGGACGCGCCCGCGCGCAGCGCGCCGAACACGTACTCCTCCAGGCCGAACGTGGTCAGCACGACGATCCGCGTGCCCGGCGTGCCGGCGGTGATCCGGGCGGTGGCGGCGAGCCCGTCCAGGCCGGGCATCCTGACGTCCATGAGCGCCACGTCCGGGCGCAGCCCGGCGGCCAGCGCCACGGCGGACTCCCCGTCGGCGGCCTGCCCGACCACCTCGAGGTCGGGTTCGGCGGCCAGCACCGCGGCGATCCCGGCCCGGACCACCGCCTGGTCATCGACGACGATCACCCTGATCATCCGGGCAACCATACCCGCACGTCGTCCGGGCCGCCGGTGCCGAGCGTCCCGCCGTACCCGTCGGCCAGGGCGTGCAGCCGGCGGCGGGCGCGCCGGGCCGCCGCGCCCTCGACGAGCACGCCGTCAGGCAGGTAGGACACGGTGATCCGGTCTCCGGCCAGCTCCTCGACGGCCCTGAACAGGCCCACCTCCAGCTCGGGGGGCAGGCCGTCCGGGTCGCCGACGTGACGCACGCCCGCCTGCCGCCGCGCGGCCAGCAGCTCCAGCCCGGCGAGCGTCGGCGGCGGGCCGTCGGCTCCGGCGGGGCGGCGCAGCTCGTCCAGCAGCCGCCGGAGCGTGTCGATCGCGGCGCGGGCGGCGTCGCGCACCGCCGCCAGGTCGCCCTGCCCGGCCGCCGCGACGACCTCGTCCGCGTGCCGGGCCGCCGTGCCGCGCAGGCCCTCGACGATCCGCTCGCGTTCGCCGCGCGCGACGTCCGCCAGCCGGCCGGCCAGCAGGTCGCGTTCGGCCGTCGCGGCCGCCCGCCGCCGTGCCCGCGCCCGGGCGACCAGGACGCCCGCCGCCCACGCCGGGGCCGACAGCAGCGCCACGGCCGTGGCGAGCACCGCCCAGGCGGCCGTCCGGTCGCCGCTGATGCCCGGTCCGAGGGCCAGCGCGAGGCCGCCCGCCAGGCCGACGGCGAGGATCGCCGGCACGCCCCGGCGCCTGGGGTGGTGGGCGCCGAAGGCGTAGAGCTGGGCCAGCTCCACCCACCAGCCCCAGAGGAACAGGTCGCCCGCGGGGGTCGGGGTCAGGCCCGCCATCGCCACCGGATGGATCGACAACATCGCGGCGAGGCTCCACGCGGGCCGCCGCGCCCGCCACCACAGAGGCAGGGCGTGCAGGACGAAGAGGGGGCCGAGCACGAGGAACTCGCGCGGCGCCGGAGCGCCTCCGGGCAGCAGGCTCGCCCCCATCGTCCACGCGATGGCGAGCCCGGCCAGCGCCGCGTCCCACGCCCGCCGCCCGCGCCACCACGCCCGCCGGAACGGGGGCGGCCCGGCGGGGGCGGGGAAGGCGGCCCGGACCGTCCAGCCGCCGGCGTCCGGGCCCGCCGTGAACGTGCCGCCGCAGGCCGCCACGGTCGTGGCCAGCCCGGACAGGCCGTGGCCGGTGCCCAGGTCGTCGTGCTCGCGCGCGCCTCCGGTGTCGCGCACCTCGACGGTCAGCCGGCCGGGCTCGCCGAGGACGGCGACGTCCAGCCGGGCTCCGCCCGCGTACCGCGCGGCGTTGGTGAGGCCCTCCCTGACCACCCGGTAGGCGGCCGCCGCGACCTCGGGCGGGGCGGCGGCGGCCGTCCTGCGGTAACCGATCAGGCCGGGGTCCGCGCCGGGCGCGGGCCAGCCGGCGACCAGGGCGTCGATCGCCCGCAGGTCACGGCCGACGGCCAGGGCGTCTGTCGTCGGCAGGTCACGGCCGGCGGCCAGGGCGTCTATTTTCGGCAGGTCGTGGCCGGCGGCCAGGGCGTCTGTCGTCGGCAGGTCACGCGCGGCGTCCCGGACGCCTGCGAGTTCGGCGCGGGCCAGCCGGGCGGCGTCCCCGGCGTGGCGCAGGGCGGACTCCCGCATCGCCGGGTCGGCCACGTGCAACGCGGACGCCGCGGCCACCGCGATGCCGGTGAGCCGGTGGGCGGCCGTGTCGTGCAGCTCGGCGGCCATCCGCAGGCGCACGGCGTCCGCCACGGCCGCGGCCGCCCTCGATCGCGCCGCCCGGTGCGCAGCCAGGGCCGCCCGCCGCGTCCGGCGCCGCCGGTGCGCCCGCCCGAACGCCCAGACGACCGCGCCCACGCCGCCCGCCACCAGCGCCACGCCCGCCAGCGCCTGCGGCGGCCAGCCACGGGCCGCCGCGACGGCCGTCGTCGCCGCCGCCAGGGCCGCGGCGACCGCGATCGTGGTCCCGGCCGTGCCGCGGACGGCCGCGCCGTACAGGAGGACGACGCCGGCGAGCGCGCACCACGGCAGAACGGAGCTCACGGCGTCAGGCTAGCTCCCGCGGATCGGCCGCGCCCATGCCCTCCTTCGTCGGCCACCGTCGGGTCCTCGCGCGGATCATCGGCCGCGACTAGCGGCGCACCTCGTACCGCAGGTGCAGCACCCCCTCGCCCTGGACGACCACGTGGGGGCCCGCCAGGAGGTGCTGCGCGGCGACGCGGCCGAAGAAGGGCTTGCCCGCGCCGAACACCACCGGCACGACGTCCATCGCCACCTCGTCCACCAGGCCGGCCGCGAGCGCCTGGCCGCCGACGTCGCCGGCGTTCACGCTGACGACCCGGTCCCCGGCCAGCTCCTGGGCCCGGGCGACGGCGGACGGCACGTCGGCGGCGAAATGGTAGGACGCCTCGGGGTGCCAGCCCTCGGGCTTGGGCCGGTGGGACACCACGACCACGTGCTCCCCCGCGGGCGGCCGCCCTTCCCACCCGTTCACCAGGTCGAACAAGGTACGGCCCATGATGATCACGCCGACCGACTCCCAGATCGGCCGGACGTACTCCGCCGACGCCTTGGACAGCTTGAAGCCGCCGCCGGCGCCGGAGTGGTCGTAGTCCTGCTCGTCGCCCGGCGTGAGCGGGGTGTCGCCGTTCCGGTACCAGTCGTGCAGGGGGCCGACGTCGTCGTTGCCGTCGGCGATGAAGCCGTCCACCGACATCGAGCTGTTCATGATCACTGCGCCCACGGGGTCTCCTCGGTCCTCGTCAGAAGTTCGCCTGCGATCCTGCCGTCCCGGAGGGGCGCCGGGCTTGTAGAAAATCAATCGGCGGGCATCGGGCCGTCGAAGTTCGGCTCGGCGGGGAACCGGCGTCGCAGGGCCAGGTACCCGGTCGGGGTGTGGCCGGTGAAGTCCTTGAACTCCCTGCTGAAGTGGGCCTGGTCGAAATATCCGGCCGTGTGGGCGAGCGCCGGCCAGTCGACCGGGCGCGACGGGTCCACGGACAGGATCAGCCGGGCGAAGCGGTAGATCCGGGCCACCCGCTTCGGGGTGACGCCGACATGGGACTTGAACTGCGCGGCCAGGTGGTTGCCGCTCACCCCGGCGTCGTCGGCCAGCGCGCCGACCGGGACCGCGCCGTACGTGGCCGCCAGGCGGCCGCCCGCGTGCCGGACCAGGTCGAGGCTGCGCGACGCCGTCCCCGCGAACCGCGCCAGCAGCTCCTCCTCCACCACCCGCAGGACGGCGGCGGCCGAGGCGAGGTCGCCGGCCCGGTCGCGGATCCGGTCCAGGGACCGCTGCCAGAGGGCGTCGGCCGGCACCCACCGGTCGCGCAGCTCGCCCGCCGGAACGCCGACGAACGGCGACATCCCCCACGGCTTGAAGTGCACCCCGACCAGCCGCACCCGCGCGGGGTACTCGTAGCGGAACCGTCTGGTCCACATCCCCATGAACCAGCCGTCGGCGAACACCGCCGGCGGCACGGAAGGGTCGGAGTCCCACAGGCGGGCGGGGTCGCCCAGGTTGACGAACAGGTGTCCCGACGGCATCGGCGGGACGGTCATCAGCCGGTGCCGCGGCGCCCCGGTCAGGCAGTAGATGTCGTCGATGAACCGGTCGAGCGGCGGCGCGGGCGCCCGTCCGACGTATTCCATGGGACCAGTGTGGCCGAGATGATCGCGTCCCTGCACCGAATCTTCACTTCGGGTGCGCATCGGCCGCAAACCGGTCTGCTTCGATGTCGGCGTGATCGATCGGAGCAGACCCGCGGCCGGGGCCGGGGACGTTCGCTGGGCCTTCGGCTGCGCGTTCCCGGCCGTCGCCGCGACGGGATGCGCGACCGCGGGCACCTGGTACGAGATCACCTTGGTGGCGCACGCGCACGTCCACTGCGCGGGCGACCTGAGCGCGGGTGAGGGCTTCGCCGGGGCCGTCTGGGCGTTGAGCAGGTTCGTCCTCTTCCCGGTCGTGTCGGCCGGGTCGGCGCTGCTCTCCCTGCCGGTCCAGTTGCTCGCCCGGCTGCCGTGGGCGGCCGGGCGGCTGTGGCCGCAGCTTTTCCTGATGGTGCTCGCCCTCGCCGTCACCCTCGCCGGGCCGGTCGCGCTGACCCTGTACGACCTGGCCACCCAGGGCACCCCCGGCGACTGCGTCCTGCCCTGGTGGCCTGCGTGGCTGCCCTCGTAGGGGCGGTCTCCCCGGGGCTCGGCGGGCCGGGGCGCGCGCCTACAGTAGGGGCTTGTGCTCTACGGCAGATCTGCGGAAATCAGCGTTCTCGACGAGGTGATCGCGCGCGCCCGCGGCGGCGCCGGCGGCGCGGTGGTGCTGCGCGGCGAGGCGGGGGCGGGCAAGACGGCCCTGCTCGACGCGGCGGCCGCGCGCGGCGGCGCGATGCGGGTGTTGCGGCTCACCGGCGTCGAGTCGGAGTCCGACCTGGCGTTCGCGGCGCTGCATCAGCTTCTGTGGCCGGTGGCCGGTTCGCCCGGCGCGCTCGACGCGCTGCCCGAGCCGCAGCGTCTCGCCGTCCGCGCGGCCCTGGGGCTGGCGGCGGGGGGCGCCGGTGACCGGTTCCTGCTGGCGGCCGGCGTGCTCTCGCTGCTGGTGGAGGCCGCCGCGCCGGACGGGCTGGTCTGCGTGGTGGACGACTTCCAGTGGATCGACCGGTCCTCGGCCGACGCGCTGCTGTTCGCCGCCAGGCGGCTGGCGACCGAACGCATCGCGATGCTGCTCGCGGTGCGCGGGGACGCCGCGGTCAAGGGCGTGCCGCTGACGGTGGAGGTGCGCGGCCTGGCCGAGACCGCCGCGGACGAGCTGCTGGCCTCCCGTCACGGGGCGCTGCCCGTTCAGGTGCGGCGCGAGCTCGTCACGCTGACCGGGGCGAACCCGCTCGCCCTGCGCGAGATCGCCGCCCGGCTGACGCCCGCCCAGCTCGCCGGACGCGAGCCGCTGCCCGACCCGCTGCCCGGCGGCGCCCGGCTGTTCGGCGACCGGGTGGCCGCGCTGTCCGCCGCCGCCCGGCTGGCCGCCCTGGTCGCCGCCGTGGAGGGCGACCTCGGAGCGGTCCTGCGCGCCACCGGCCGGCTCCTCACCGACCACGCGGACCGGCCCGGCACGCGAAACGCCCCCTCGACGCCGGCCCCCATGGAGGCGGAGGCCGGGCGGGGGGCGCTGGTCGAGCTGGAGGAGGGCGGGTTGGTGGAGGTGTCGGGCACCGGCGTGCGGTTCCGCCATCCGCTGATCCGTTCGGCGGTGCACGAGGCGGCCTCCGCGGCCGAGGTGCGCCGGGTGCACGCCGTCCTGGCGGAGCTGACCGAAGGCGACCGCCGCGCCTGGCACCTGGCCGGAGCCGCCCTGGGCCAGGACGAGGAGGTGGCCGTCGCGCTGGTGGCCGCCGCCGGCCGGGCCCGCGACCGCGGCGGGTACGGCGCCGCCGCCACCGCCCTGGCCAGGGCCGCCGAGCTGACCCCCGAGCCGCGCGAGCGGGCCGTCCGGCTGAAGGACGCCGCCGTCGCGGCCTGGCTCGGCGGCCGTCCGGGCCAGGCGGAGTCGCTGCTGGCCGAGGCGCGCGAACGGGCCGGCGGCGACGTCGCCGTGACCATGGAGATCGCCCAGCTCCGGGGCCGGTTCGAGCTGAACTCCGGCAACGCCGCAGAGGCCGTGCGGATCCTGGCGGCGGGCGACAGCCTGGACATGCTGGCCGACGCCTCGGAGGCGGCCGCGTACGTCGGCGACACCGCGATGATCGTCGAGCTCGGCCGCCGGGCCGCCGCGCACCCGGAGGGTTTCCTGCGCGACACGGTGGCCGGCATCGGCCTGACCATGGGCGGCGACCCCGCCGGGCCCGGCCTGCTGCGCCGGGCGCTGGCGCGGGCCGGCGAGCTGGAGGACCCGGCGGGTCACCTGTGGGCGGCGGCCGCGGCCAGCCAGCTCGGCGAGACGGACCTGGCCGCCGAGCTGAGCGACCGGGCCGGGCAGGTGGCCAGGGTGTCGGGCATGGCGGGGCAGTTGCCGGTCGTGCTGGAGTTCGCGGCGACCGCCGAACGGCTGGCCGGGCGGCTGGCGCGCAGCCAGGCCCTCTCGGAGGAGGGCCTGGAGCTGGCCCGCGAGGCCGGTTACGAGAACACGGTGGCCGCGCACCTGGCCAACCTGGCGGTGGTGGCGGCGCTGCGCGGCGAGGAGGAGGACTGCGAGCGGCTGGCCCGCGCGGCGCTGGCCATCGCCGTCCCCCATCGGGTGGGGCTGCGGGCCGGGGTGGCGGCGTACGCGCGGGCGATGCTCGACCTGTGCCTGGGCCGGCACGCGGCGGCGCGCGACCGGTTCGCGGCCATCGCCGCGGCGGGTCCGGGCACCGGGCATCCGGCGGTCGTCTGGCGGACGATTCCCGACCGCGTCGAGGCCGCCGTCGGGGCGGGCGACGAGGAGGGCGCGCGGGCGGCGCTGGAGGCGTACGAGCGGGGGGCGCGGCACGCGGCGACGCCGGAGTCCCGCGCGCTGCTGGCGCGCTGCCGGGGCCTGGCCGAATCGCGCGAGGACGCCTTCGACGAGGCGCTGCGGCTGCACACCAACCCCTTCGAGGCGGCCAGGACGGCCCTGCTGCTGGGCGAGCGGTTGCGCCGCGGGCAACGTCCGGGCGAGGCGCGGGCGCATCTGCGGATGGCGTGGGAGACGTTCGAGCGGGCGGGCGCTCGGCCGTGGGCGCGGCGGGCGCAGGAGGAGCTGCGGGCGGCGGGCGAGAGCGGGCAGGCGCCGGCCGCGGCCGTGCTCGACGCGCTGACCCCGCAGGAATTGCGCATCGCGGGCCTGGTCGCCGACGGGTTGTCGAGCAAGCAGATCGCCGCCCGGCTCTTCCTGAGCCCGCGGACGGTCGAGTACCACCTGTACAAGATCTATCCGAAGCTGGGCATCGGCTCCCGTACTGATCTGGCGCGGCTAGTAGTTCTACAGAAGGCGCCCGTAGCGGGGCCGGGCAGGCTGTGAGGCATGCAAAACGTGAACATCTGGAGTGAAGAGTTCGGCGCCGCCACCGACGAGCCGATCCTGCTGATCATGGGTTCGATGTCGCAGGGCGTCCTGTGGCCGGACGAGTTCGTCGGGCTGCTGACCGCGGGCGGCCGCCGGGTGATCCGCTACGACCACCGTGACACCGGCATGTCGGACACGGTCGACTTCGCGGCGCACCCGTACACGTGGGACGACATCAAGGACGACGTCTACCGGGTGATGGACGCGCACGGCCTGGACAGCGCGCACCTGGTCTGCCACTCGGCGGGCGGGCTGCTGGGGCAGTACGTCGCGGTGGAGCGGCCGGAGCGGGTGCGGTCGCTGACGGTCATCGGCTCCTCGCCGCTGGGCGGCGGCGAGGGGAAGGTCATCATGCGGGCGCTGCTGGGGCAGCCGCAGCAGGAGGGCTGCCTGCCGGTGCCGCTGCCGGAGTTCGTGTCCTTCTACCAGGCCGTGATCGCGGCGCCGCCGCCGCAGGACCGGCGGGCGGCGATCGAGGGCATGATCGCCGAGCAGCGGCTGCTGCACGGGACCGGGCTGCCGTTCGACGAGGACGCGGCGCGCCGGTTGCAGGAGCGCATCTACGACCGGGCGCGCGACCTGTCGGCGACGGTCAACCATCGGCTGGCGGCCGGCGCCAACCCCGATTTCGAGCCGGTGGGCGTGCTGCACCAGGTCAAGGCGCCGACGCTGGTCATCGAGGGCACGCACGAGCCGGCCAAGCCGGGTCATGGCGCGCTCATCGCCGAGCAGGTGCCGGGGGCGCGGTTGATGATGGTGGAGGGCCTCGGGCACACGCTGCCGCCGGAGGTGCACGACGAGCTGGCCGCCGCCGTCCTCGCGCACACGGCTCCCCGCGATCGCTGATTGGCCGGCTCGCCGATCATGCCCGATGCTGGGTCGATGATCAGCATCCCGCCGCGTACGGCCACCGACGCCTACTTCGCCGAGAGGAACGGGTCGAGGCGTCTCGACATCGTCTTCGACATCGACCTCGGGGAGCTGCTGGAGGGCCACCACGTGGTGGCCCGCGGGCTGGAGCTGTCGGAGACCGGCGGGGTGCTGCACTACGAGTTCGTCCCGGGGGTCCGGGACGAGGAGACGGACAGCAAGGGGTCGTTCTTCTGGTACTGGATGCTGTCCGCCGAGGACGACCTCGGCACCGACTACTCCAACGAGAACAACGGCGGCTTCGACGGGAAGGGCGGCAGGGCCGCGCACGGGAGCCGCATGCTCGGCGGGGTGGTCCCGGGCTCGGCCCGCCGGCTGAGGATCGGTTTCCAACCCGCCTGGGAGTGGACGCCGCCGGGTCCGTGGTGCCGGCGGCTGGACGTCGAGCTGCCGGACGGCCCCGTCACCGAGGTGTGGACGGGCCCGCGCGAGACCGGCTGACGCCGAGGCTCGTCGAGAGGAAGGCGGGGTCGCGTTGCACGGTACCCGGCAGCTCCTCGATGGGCGGCACGTCTACGGCTGCGTGCTGCCGCCGGAGGCCGACGGCTGATGGGAAGGACGAACAGGTGTCGCTGAAGGACCAGCCCGAGTTCCGGACCGTCTACGCCCCGGACGCCTACCCCCGCACGACGGCGTCCGCGGTCCGCTACGTCCCGGTGCTCAAGGACGGCGCCGTGGCCTGGACCGGGCGGCTGCGCTGGGCCAAGGCCAACGGCGTCACCCCGCTGCGGGCGCTGCGGCACTGGGCGGGCGAGGCCGAGGACGCCCGCGCCGGGCAGGTTCCGGTGCGGCAGCCGTTCGAGCTGCCTTCCCTGAGCGCGCTGGAGGAGCTGGCCGCGGCCGCGTGACGTCCCGCCGCACGGCCCGTCCGCGGATCGGGCCTCACCGGGCGGGCGCCGCCGCGGGAGCGCCGGCGGCCAGGACCCGGCGCGCCAGCGTGACGTAGAAGTCCGTCCCCGTCCGCAGGACGGCGTCGTTGAAGTCGTACTCCCTGCTGTGCAGCGGGTCGCCGCCCCGGCCGGGTTCGGTGCCGTTGCCGAGGAAGGCGAAGCAGGCCGGCACGGCCCCGGCCAGGACGCCGAAGTCCTCGCTCGGCATGACGGGCGCGCAGCCGGGGTCGACGCGGTCCTCGCCGGCGACCGCGACGGCCGCCTCGACCGCCGCTGCGACGCAGGCGGGGTCGTTGACGGTGGGCGCGAACTCGTGGGTGTAGGTGACGGCGCACGTCGCGCCGTGGGCGGCGGCGATGCCCTCGCAGAGCCGCCGGACGCGGTCCTCCAGGAGCGCGGCGACGGCGGGGTCGAAGCTGCGGGTGTCGCCTCTGATGACGACCTCGCCGGGGATGGCGTTGCGCGCGCCGTCGGTGCTGATGTCGGTGCAGGACACCACGGCGGGCTGCGCGGGGTCGACGTTGCGGGCGACGACCGTCTGCAGGGCCAGGACGATCTCCGCGGCCACCACGACGGGGTCGACGACCATGTGCGGGCGGGCGGCGTGCCCGCCGCGGCCCCGGACGCGGATCTCGAAGTTGTCCTCGCCGGCCATGATGCTCCCGGCCCGGGTCAGGAAGTGGCCGGCGGGGGCGCCGGGCCAGTTGTGCAGGCCGTACATGGCCTGGACGGGGAAGCGGGCGAGCAGGCCGTCGTCGAGCATGGCCCGCGCGCCGCGGCCGGGCTCCTCGGCGGGCTGGAAGACGAACCGGACGGTCCCGTCGAAGCCGCCCTCGGCGGCCAGGACGGCGGCGGCCCCGAGCAGCATCGCCATGTGCCCGTCGTGGCCGCAGGCGTGCATGAAGCCGGGGTTGCGGGAGACGTGGGCGTGCGTGCCCGGCTCGTCGAGCGGCAGGCAGTCCATGTCGGCCCGCAGCCCGACGGCCCGGCCGCTGCCGCCCCTGGTCAGGGAGGCGACGACGCCGGTGCCGCCGACGCCGGTCACGACGTCGAGGCCCGCCCCCTCCAGCGCCTCGGCCAGGTAGGCGCTCGTCGCGTGCTCGGCGAAGGCCGGCTCGGGCCGCCGGTGCAGGTCGTGCCGCCAGGCGCGCAGCCGGGAGTCGAGGTCGGTCACGAGCGGGTCCCTTCCGTGCCGGTGGGAGGCACCATGATGGACGCGTCCGGCCGCCGGATCAATGGGGAGAGCCCCGCAGGTGCTCGTCGAGCCAGTTCAGGACCTTGGAGACGAGGCTGATGCGGTTGGCGCGGTTGCGGATCTCGTGGCCTTCGTCCTCGAAGAGCAGCAGGTCGCAGGGCACCCCGCGGGCGCGGGCCGCCCCGAACGCCTGCCGGGCCTCGTGCACCGGCACGTTGGTGTCCTGCGTCCCGTGCACGACCAGGAGCGGGGCGGCCAGCCGGTCGAAGGAGCGCAGCGGGGACAGGGCGTGCAGCAGGTCGCGGTCCGTCTCCGGGTGCCCGTACTCGGAGACCGCCGCGGCGGCGATCCAGGGTTCGGTACGGGCGTAGAAGGTGGCGAAATCGGCGATGCCGCTCATGTTCACCCCCGCGCGGAACAGGTGCGGATGGGTGACGAGGGCGGCCAGGGTCAGGTAGCCGCCGTACGACCAGCCCATGCAGGCGAGCCTGGACGGGTCCGCCGCGCCGGTCCGCACCAGCGCGGCGGCGCAGTCGGCGACGTCCTCGACCGCGCGGAAGCGCAGCGCCAGGTCGTCGGCCTGGCGGAAGGCCCGCCCGTACCCGCCCGAACCGCGCACGTTGGGCGCCAGCACCCCGATCCCGGCGGCCAGGAGGTTCTGGTAGAGCGGGTTGAAGGTGGGGCGTTCCTGGTCCTCCGGCCCGCCGTGCAGCGACACCACGAACGGCGCGGGCCCGTGGACGTGCGCGGGACGGTAGAGCCAGGCGGCCAGCTCCAGCCCGTCGCGGGCCGGGAAGCGCAGCAGCTCGGCGCCGGTCGCGACGGGGAGCCGCCCGGCCCCGGCGGCGTACCGGTACGTCCCGGAGGTCAGGTCGCACAGCAGCACGTGCGAAGGCTCCTCGGGGCTCTCGGCGGCGAGCACCGCCGTGCCGCCGTCCCAGGCGACGCGGACCGAGGTGACCACGTCGGCCGGTGGCGGCGGAAGCGTCCGGACGTGCGCGGCGGGCAGCTCCACGACGTCCAGGGCCGAGCGGCCGTGCTCGTTCCACAGCAGGACGCCGCGGCGGCCGTCGGCGCTGAGCGCGAACCGGTCCAGCTCGGCGTCCGGCCGCTCGGCCAGCACGACGGGATAGGCGTTGCGCCGCACCGCCAGCAGCGCGGCCCGGTCGCGGCCCGCGTCCGACACCAGGTAGGCGATCTCGCCGTCGGGCGACAGTGCCCCTTGGTCGGTCGAGCCGGGCAGGCCGGGCAGCAGGTCGCGCTCGCCGCCCGGCGGATGGCCGGGGACGGCGTCGGCCGCGTACATCCGGCGCAGGCCGCGCGGCCCGCGGCGGAGCAGCATGCGCGCGTGGTCGCGGCTGACCGCGGCCGGCCACAGCAGCTCCCCCACGGCGATGACCTGGCGCGCGCCGGTGACGGCGTCGGCCAGCTCGGCCCGGGTCAGGCCGGCGGCGGAGGTCTCGGCCACCAGGACCGACTCGCCCCGGCCGGTCCAGCGGACGAGCGCGGCCGACCCGTGCGGCGGGACGGCGAGCGGCCGCAGCTCGCCGCCGTGCGGGCCCACGGTCCACACCTGCGTGTGCTCGCCGCCGCCCGGCGCCACCAGGACCGCCAGATGCTCCCCCGTGGGGCCCCAGCTCACGTCCACGACCGGGTGGTGGCCGGTGTCGACCGGCCACGCGTCCAGATCCTCGCCGAGCGGCTGGACCCACACCCGGGGCACGCCGTCCTGGTCGCTGACGAACGCCACGGCGCTGTTGTCGGGCGCCAGCGCGGGCCGGCGGCAGCTCCAGGCGCGCAGGGCGGCCGCCGACGGCAGGTGCGACAGGTCGCCGAGGATGTCCGGCATCACATCTGGTGGGCCTGGAGCCACAGTTCGAGCAGGCCGATCTGCCAGAGCGTGTTGACGCCGGTCGTCGCCCTGTCGGACTCGGGGTCGGCCAGCAGCCGCCGCACGAACTCCGGCCGGAACAGGCCGCGCGCGCGGGCGGCCCCGCTGGTGAGGGCGTCCCGGACGAGGTCGAGCAGGGCCCCTTCGACGTGCCGGACGGCGGGCACCGGGAAGTAGCCCTTCGGCCGGTCGACGATCTGCGCGGGCAGCAGCCGGCGGGCGGCGTCCTTGAGCACGCCCTTGCCGCCGTAGGCCAGCTTGAGCCCGTCGGGGCAGGCGGCGACCAGCTCGACCAGGTCGTGGTCGAGGAACGGCGTGCGGGCCTCCAGCCCGTGGGCCATGGTCATGTTGTCGACGCGCTTGACCGGGTCGTCGATCAGCATGGCCGTGGTCTCCAGGCGCAGCACGGCGTCGAGCGCGGTGTCGGCGCCCGGCCGCGCCACGTGCTCCCGGACGAAGTCGCCGCTGACGTCCCGCTCCAGCAGGTAGCCGGGCGACAGGACGCCTGCCAGCTCCTGGTGCGGGCGGTCGGCGAACTCCCTGCGGTAGACCTCGGCCGCCCGCTCGCGCGGCACGCCCGCCAGCGGCGGGAACCAGCTGTAACCGGCGAACACCTCGTCGGCGCCCTGGCCCGACTGCACGACCTTCACGTGCCGGGCGACCTCCTGCGACAGCAGGTAGAAGGCGACGCAGTCGTGGCTGGCCATCGGCTCGCTCATGGCGCCCACCGCCCGTTCCAGCCCGTCGAGCAGGCGCTCGTCGGGGATGCGGATGCGGTGGTGGTCGGTGCCGAACCGGCCGGCGACCAGGTCGGAGTAGGCGAACTCGTCCCCCTGCTCGCCGCCGGCCGGCTCGAAGCCGATGCTGAACGTGGTCAGGCCGCTCTGCCCCTCCTCGGCCAGCAGCGCCACGATGAGGCTGGAGTCCAGGCCGCCGGACAGCAGCACGCCGACCGGCACGTCGGCGACCATCCGGCGGCGCACCGCCGTGCGCAGGGCGTCCAGGGTGGCCCGGCGCCACTCCTCCTCGCTCAGCCCGGCGTGCTCGGGCAGGGCGGAGCGGGTGTAGGGCGGGTCCCAGTAGCGGTGGTCGGTGCTCGTGCCGTCCGCCTCGACGACCCGGACGGTGGCCGCCGGGAGCTTGCGCACGCCCGCGAGGATCGTGCGCTCGCCGGGCACGAGCGAGTGGAAGGTCATGTAGTGGTGCAGCGCCACCCGGTCGATGCCGGTGTCCAGGCCGCCGCCCGCGGCCAGCGCGGGCAGCGTCGAGGCGAAGCGCAGGCGGCGGGCGTCGTGGCTGACGTACATCGGTTTGACGCCGAGCCGGTCGCGGCCGAGCACCAGCCGGCCGCTGTCCCGCTCGTGGATCGCGAAGGCGAACATGCCCTTGAAGTGGCCGACGCAGCCGGCGCCCCACCGATGGTACGCCTTGAGCAGCACCTCGGTGTCGCTGGTGGAGTAGAACCGGTATCCCGCGCCGCGCAGCTCCTCGCGCAGCTCGCGGTAGTTGTACAGGCAGCCGTTGAACACCACCGCCAGGCCGAGCCCGGCGTCCACCATCGGCTGGGCCGCCTTCTCCGACAGGTCGATGATCTTGAGCCGCCGGTGGCCCATCGCGACGGGCCCCTGCGCCCACAGGCCGGAGCCGTCCGGCCCGCGGTCGTGCATCGCGTCGGTCATCCGGCCCACCGCGCCGATGTCGGCCTCCGCGCCGTCGAACCTGAACTCGCCGCTCAGCCCGCACATGCCGCCACCCCCGTCGCGCAACCGCCGGCCATCAGGCCGCCGGCCGGTACGAAGGGAGGTCGTGGTCCCCCGTCGGCCGGTCCCACTCGCACGTGCGGGTCTCGCTGAGCACCAGGTCGGCCACGTCCGCCAGGCTGCCGCGCTCGGCGTACGCCGCCCGCTGGCGGGCCGCCGACGTGCCCGTCTGCAGGACCTGCCGGGTCAGCCTGGTCACCAGCTCCCAGTCGCCGGCCGCCTCAAGTTGCGGGCGCAGGCCCGCCACCAGGTCCTCGACCACCTCCTTGGCCGGGCGCGGCACGCCCTCCACCGGATCGACCAGGTCGCCCTCCAGCCCCCACCGGGCCGCCTGCCAGGTCGCCGCGCGCGCGGCCTCCACCTGCACGTCCGGCCCCGGGCCGCGGCGCGCCGCCGCCACCTCCCTGGCCACCAGCGCCCGGAACAGCCCGGCGATCAGCACGACGTCCTCCACCCGGGGGCAGGCGTCGCAGATGCGCAGCTCCACCGTCGGCACATGTTGCGAGGGCCGGACGTCGAAATAAAGCATCCCCGCGTCGCTGATCACCCCGGACCTGATCAATCCCTGCACCATCTCCTGGTACTCGGCCGCCGAGCCGAACTTGCCGATCGGGCCCGTGGTCGGCCACCGCTGCCACACCAGCGTGCGATAGCTGGCGTAGCCGGTGTCGGCGCCGTCCCAGAACGGCGAGCTGGCGCTGAGTGCCAGCAGCGGCGCCAGCCAGGGCGTCAGCCGGTGCGCCACCGCGACCGCGAGGTCGGGGTCGGGCACCTCCGCGTGCACGTGCGTGCCGCAGATGAGCTGCTCGCGGGTCAGCACCTGGAAGTCGCTGAGCATCTTCTCGTATCGCTGGTCGGGGAAGACCTTCACCTCGTCGAGGTCGGCCAGCTGCGGCGTGCCGACCGCCGCGATCCCCAGGCCCAGCTCGTCGGCGGCGGCGATCAGCTTGCGCCGCAGGCGGCACACGTCGCGGGCCAGGTCGTCCAGGGCCAGGAACGGCGCGCTGTTGGCCTCGACCATCGACCGCTGCAGCTCGTGCGTGAAGCTCTCCTCGGGCAGCGCGCTCAGCAGCGCCCCCGCCCGCGCGGTCACCCGGCGTGTGGTCGCGTCGAGGATGTGGTACTCCTCCTCCACACCGACCCGGATCGCTCCCCCGGACCCCTCCACGGTCACCACTCCCATCACTAGGCACTCGAAGCCACCCCCTTCTCCCCCGAAAACGGGCTTCAGCACCTCTTGACCTCCACAAATGAAGGTCAGGCCGCAAAAACGGCCCGTCGGATGCTCAGTGAGAGTGCCGGTGGGGGTCGGCGTGGATGTGGGTGCGCATGCCCTGGGGGTCGAACAGGATGAGCAGCTCGACCGTGCCGCCGTCGGCGCTGCCCAGCCAGTGGGGCATGGACGTGTCGAACTCGGCCGCCTCGCCGACCGGCAGGGTCAGGTCGCGGTCGCCGAGGACGAGCCGCAGGCGCCCGGTGAGGACGTAGAGCCATTCGAAGCCGTCGTGGGTCTGCGGGGCCGGTTCGAGCGGTTCCGGCCGCGCGGGAATGATCATCTTGAACGCGTGGACCCCGCCCGGCCGCCGGGACAGCGGCACGAACGTCATCCCGAACCGGTTGATCGGCTTGAGGTGGATCCGGGGGTCGCCGGTGCGCGGGGCGCCGACCAGGTCGTCGAGCGGGACGTCGTAGACGCGGGCCAGCGGCAGCAGCAGTTCCAGCGTGGCCCGGCGCTGCCCGCTCTCCAGCCGCGACAGCGTGCTCTCCGAGACGCCGGTCGTGGTGGCGAGCTCGGCGAGGGTGAGGCCGCGGTGACGACGCAGGGCTCGAAGACGCGGCCCGACCGCGCCCAGCACCTCGTCGATGTCGTCCTGCACGAGGGCCATCTTGCCATAACCGCAAGTTTTCGTGCCAGATCGGCGAGCTGCTGGTCGGATTGATCCCACACCCACGGAAGGAGACGCCCGTGCGCCGCCGCGACACCCCGCCGCCCCGCACCGGAGGCAGCGAGATCGAGACCCTGCGCGGCTTCCTCGACTACCTGCGCTCCTCGATCGCCGCGAAGGTCGAGGACGCCCCCGAACCGCAGGTGCGGACCGCCGCCGTGCCCTCGGGCACGAACCTGCTGGGCCTGCTGAACCACGTCACCCACGTCGAGCGCGCGACCTTCCTCGGCGCGCAGGTCGCCGCCTGGCCCGCGACCTTCCACGCGGACCCGGCGGACGGCGTGGCCGAGGTCGTCGCCCGCTACCGGGACGCCGTCGAGCAGGCGAACGCCGTGCTCGACACCTGCTCCGACCCCGGCGCGCCGCTCCCCCGCCGGCGGCCGGGACGGCCCGCCCCCAGCGTGCGCTGGGCGCTCACCCACATGATCGAGGAGACCGGCCGGCACGCGGGCCACGCCGACATCCTCCGCGAACTGATCGACGGCAGCACCGGCCGTTGACCCCGTCACTCTTCTCAGGACAGGACCACATGACCACCGCTCCACGGCCGTCGTCCGGCCGCCGCCTGGCCCGATCCGCGCGCACGGCGGCGTCCGTCGCGCTCGCCCTCCTGCTCGCGCTCGGCGTCACGGCCTGTTCGACGCCGGCCGCCGCTCCCCCGCCCGCCTCCCACACCACCGCCACCCGGGACGACCCGCGCTTCGGCAGGACGTTCCGGCACGAGTTCGCCGACGTGGACGGCGTGCGCATGCACTACGTGAAGGGCGGGACCGGCACGCCGGTGGTGCTGATCCACGGCTGGCCCCAGACCTGGTACGGCTGGTGGCCGATCATGCCGGACCTGGCCCGGCACCACACCGTCTACGCCGTGGACCTGCCGGGGCTGGGCGACAGCGAAGGCTCGCCCACCGGCTACGACAAGGCCACGCTGGCGGGGTACGTGCACAAGCTGATCGCCGGACGGCTCGGCGTCCGGGACGCCGCCGTCGTCGGGCACGACTTCGGCGCCGCGGTGGCGTTCCAGTACGCGAGCCGGTTCCCCGCCGACACCGCCCGCCTGGGCTACCTGGACCTGCCGCTGCCCGGCCCGGCGGTCGACGCGGCCACGTACCGGTCGCTGAGCTGGCACATCGCCTTCCACTCCCAGCGCCGGGTGCCCGAGGCGGTGGTGGGCGACGACGTCCGCGAGTACCTGGCGCTGTTCTACCCCCAGGTCTCCTACGGCGGGCCGGCGTTCGGCGGCACCTCGGAGCGGTCCCCGTTCACCGACGCCGAGATCACCGAGTACGCCCGGACCTACCGCCGTCCGCAGGCCCTGTCGGGCGGCTTCGAGCTCTACCGCGCCCTGGACCAGGACGTGCGCGACACGACGGCGGCGGCGCCGGTCCGCGTCCCGGCGCTGCTCATGACCGCCCAGGGGCAGCTCGACGCGATCCGGGCCACGGTGTCACCGCGCCTGACCAGGATCGTGCGCGCGGTGGACGTCCCGCGCGCCGGGCACTGGCTCGTCGAGGAGAACCCCGGGTTCGTCACCGCGGAGCTGGAGCGGTTCCTCGACGGCTGACCCGGCCCAGGACGGCGGGTCCACGCGCTCCAGCTTGCTCCAGCCGCTCCAGCCCCGCCGGCGCAGCAGCTCGATCAGGCGGCGGGCGGGCGGGACGGCGTCGAAGGCCAGGGCGTCCATCAACCGGACGAACTGCGGCTCCACGTCGAGGTCGTCGACGTAGCCCGCGGCCCGCTCACCGGTCAGCCGGGTCAGGCAGGCGGCCAGCTCACCGGCCAGCTCCGCCAGCCGGGGGTCGTCGGCGGACCGCGTGAGGGCCTGGCCCAGGATGCGGAAGAAACCGACGAAGTCCGGGTCGTCGAGCTGCGCCCGCTTGCGGGCCATCCACTCCGGCACGCGTCCGGGCGAGTGGGCGGCCAGCAGGATCCAGCCGTCGCGTTCGGCCTGGACGATCCGCTCGTCCACGCCGAGTGCCCGCAGCCGGTCGAGGTAGCCGACCACCTCCGGCGGCAGCGCCAGGCCGTCCCCGGCGGCCAGCCGGGCGATCCGCTCCCGGTGGCGCTGCCGCCGCCGGATCTCCTCGCGCAGCCGCCGGTCGACGTCGGCGAGCGCGGCGGCGAACTCCTCCCCGCCGGCCCGCAGCAGCTCCCGCACCCGCGCGAGCGGCACCCCGGCCTCGGCGAGGGTCCGGATCCTGATCAGCTCGACCGCGGCGGCGGCGTCGTACCTGCGGTAGCCGTGGCGGTCGCGCTCGGGCTCGGGCAGCAGGCCCTTGGCGTGGTAGTGCCGCACCGCCCGCACGGTCACCCCCGCATACGAGGCCAGTTCGCCGATGGTCAGCATGGGACCAGCCTTCCAGAGGTCGTCAAGAAGCCGCCTTCCGGATGATCCGGGCGATCTCGGCGGCGTGCGTGAAGACCAGCCCGTGGTCGGCGTCGAGCCAGGTCGTGGCGATGCGCGGCTGTCGCCGGACGAGCCGGTCGATCCCGGCCCGCCAGTTCCGGTTGAACCGCTCGGCGGGCCCGCCGCCCGCTCCCGCCATCGAGGTCGACATGATCATGCTGATCGGCCGGTCGATCAGCGGGTACCGGGACAGGATCCCGGAGCGGACCACGTCGATCTCGACGTTCAGGTCGAGGATCTGCCGGGCGGTGAGCAGCACCTGGCGCGGGGTGCCGCGCCGGCTCCGCTGCTGCGCGGCCAGCTCCTCCCACATCGCGCGGAACTGCGGCAGGACGTCCTCGGTGAGGAACGGCTCGGGCACCGGGTTCGCCCCGTCGATCAGGACGAGCCCGGCGACGCTGCCGGGATGCCGGGCGGCGTGGTGCACGGCCAGGTCGGCCCCCAGCGAGTAGCCGACGAGCACGGGGGCCTCGCCGAGACCGAGGCGGCCCACCCGGTCCATCACGGCGTCCAGGTCGCCGCGGAACGCCTCGAACGAGTACCGGTCGGCGGCCGGGGTGCGGCCGTGGCCGCGCAGGTCGAAGGTCACCACGTCGTGGTCGCGCCGCAGCAGCTCGATCAGCTCGCCGAGGTCGGCCTGGGTCGCGTTCAGCCCGGGGCACAGCACCAGCGGGCGGCCCCGTCCGCCGCGGGACAGCGGGATGGCGAGGCCGTCGTGGTGGGCCGTCAGGTCGCCGGACGGCGGGGGGTTCGTACTGGTCGTAGCGGTCATGCCACCATGCTTCGGCATTGACCCTGCGTCAGGGGAAGAGCGCCGGACGCGGCCCGGGGGCGTGCGTTCTCCCGGTTCGGCATGATCCTGCTAGCCTGATCGCCGTTTCTGCCGGAGGGCGGGAGCCGAGACGATCGTGTGCCCCGGCGGCCCCGAGCCGCTCGGCCCGCGCCGCCACGACGTCTGGGGCCGAGTGACGATGAGCGCGGAAGAGGATTTCCTGCAGGTCGGCGCCGAGCTGGCCGACCTGGGGGTGCGGATCTCCAGGATGATGGGCCGTCCGGCGCTGAAGGATCAGGCGGGCAAGGTGTTCGCCAGCCTGCAGCGTGACGGCGCGATGGTGTTCCGGCTGGTCAGGGACACCCCTGAGCACGCGGCCGCGCTGGAGCTGGCCGGGGCGCGCCTGTTCGATCCCTCGGGCGAGGGCAGGGTGGTCAAGGACTGGGTGGTCGTCCCGCACTCCTCGGCCGGGCAGTGGACGGATCTGGCCGAGGCCGCCCTCAGCCGCCCCCGCTGACCGGCCGGCGGGGGCCGCTCGACGGAAGTGATCACGATCAACGGGATCACCAAGTCCGGTCGCCCCGCTCGACGTCGGCCCTGGCAGCGCAGAACGGCCACGCCGTCGAAGGCGAGCACCACGACGCCGATCCCGGAGAGGAACCCGGCAGCGCTCCCGGCGACCGCGACGGTCGTACCGGTGATCGGCGTCAGGAACCGGGCGCCCCTACCGCGCGGCAAGGTGGCTCCGCCGGCAGGACGGCGGTCAGCGTCGCCGGGTGGGCGCCGCGGCGGAACGGCGAGAGGCCCTCGACAGCCTCATAGAGGGTCACGCCGAGGGAGAACAGGTCACTGGCCGGGAGCCCGAGGGTTCCGCGCAGCCGTTCGGCGGCCATGTACTCGGGTGAGCCGCCGCCCCCCGCGTATCGAGGCGCTCCTTCAGGAACCGGCCGCCGGCCAGCGCCATCACGATCCAAGGCAGGCCGCCGGGGACGACGTCGTGGACCGCGACGACGTTCTCATGCGCCCGCAGCCGGACGGCGTTGCGCGCCTCGCGTGCGCCGCGCTCCAGCCGCCGATCCTGCTCGGCCTGCGGCAGACCGACCGGCAGCCGCAGTTCCTTGCTCGCCACATCGACGTCCAGCAGCTGCTCGTGAGCGCGCCCGCCCTGCCCGAACCCGCCGTCGCCCAGCCCGGCGTCCCGTGGCGCGCGACGCCTCCCGTATGCTGTACGGTACGTTGTACGCCTTGAGGAGGAGCAGCATGTACCAGCCGAGCGCCGAGGAACTGAAGAACATCGATGATTGGTTCGCCGCCTACGACGCCCTGGCCGAGGAGGGCGCGATCGAGCAGCTCGCCGACCTGGCGGTCTTCCCGATGAACGTGGCCACCGACGTGCCCGGCGGCCACGCGAGCGTGCGCCAGTGGACGCGGGCCGAGTACGTCGAGGCCATGAAGCAGTCCATGGGCGGCGGCACCGCCGGGCTCGACCTGCGCTCGACGCGCACCCCGCGCTTCGTCAGCCCGAACCTGGTGGTCGTGGAGACCGAGGCGACGATGACGATCGAGGGCGAGGAGCACCGCATGCACTACGCCGACCTGCTGGTGCGCACCGAGGACGGGTGGGCGTTCCAGACCATGGTCCAGGGCGGCTGGGGGCACGGCTGGCCGGCCGCCAGGCGCGGCTGACCCCGGCGTCGCAGGTCAGGGCGCAGCGCCGGCAGCCCTGCCCTGGCGCTACCGGGCGCCGCCGCGGGCCATCCTCGCGGCGGCGTCCCGGAGCAGCCCGGGAGCCAGCCGGCGATGGATCGCCGACAGCGGCGGCCACACGACGCGCCCGAGCCCTCGGTCATAGCGCAGGAGGGTGGTCAGCGACACCCGCCCGTCCGCCACACGTACGACGAGGTTGGCGGTCAGGAACCAGGACGCGGTCTCCAGCCGGATCCAGCCGTCGCCACGTGCGGTGATCCGCCATCCGGCCACGGTGGCGGGCGATCGGCCGCGGGCCAGTCGGAGCCCCAGGAGACCCCGCCAGATCAGGCGTTCCGCCGCGCTGGGCACGTCGCCGAACATCGCCCGCGCCCACTCCTCCGCCGTCCCCCCGTCGCGGTCGTTCGTGGTGAGGGCGAAGTGGTCGGCGTAGTCGACGACGGGCAAGGAGCTCAGCGCGCGGACGGACGGCGGGATGCCGTCCGTCCCGACGGCCGACTCCAGGGCGCCCGCCTCGCGCTCCAGCCAGGCGCGCTCCAGCCGCCGGACGAAGCCCGGCAGGACGAGGGTCCGGCGGAACGGCGTGATGGCGGCCATGTAGCAACGTCCCAGCAGGCCGTCGGGGCGTACGAGGACGGCCATGCGGAGCTCGTGCCCGCCGCCGGCGGCCGGCGCCCACGCCAGGTGCATCACCGCGTGGACGGTGCGGTTCGCCAGTTCCAGCGCGCATTCGTCGTCCAGCGCGTAGACCGGGGAGAACGGCGCCAGGCCGGCGTCGGAGCCGCGCGGGGCGCGGCGCAGGTCGGCGGGCAGGCGCTCGCACAACGACGGGACGCGCCTTCCGACGCCCGCCGACGCCCTGTCCCAGCCGAACAGGGCGCCCAGCTTCCAGCGCGCCGCGAGCAGCAGCCGCAGCGGCAGGGGGCCGCCGCTGGAATCGCGCATCGCGGCGAGCGCGGCGGGGAAGTCGTGCGGTCCGGCGCCGGGGGTGCGGATCGCCCAGACGTCCTCCAGCTCGAAACCTTCGGCGATGTCATGGATGCGCCAGGGGCGGCCGGTATGGGCGGCGTTCGCCAGCCTCATGATCCCTCCCTATCTATACGCTGCCGTATATACTGAGGTTAACCACGGTTATACGGTGGCGTATACATATCGTCGGAGTGAGGTGGCACACACTGTGGGCGCGGTCCGTACGACCCGGGAGGGGTGGATCGAGGAGGGGTTGCGGGCGCTGGCCGCCGGCGGCCCGGACGCGGTGCGCGTGGAAGCGCTGGCCAAGCGGCTCGGCGTCACCAAGGGCGGCTTCTACGGCTACTTCGCCGACCGGGAGGCGCTGCTGGAGGCGATGCTGGACACCTGGGAGCGGGAGAGCACCGACGAGGTGATCGAGCGCGTCGAGCGCGAGGGCGGCGACCCGCGGACCAAGATCAGGCGCGCCGGCGTGCTCACCTTCTCCGGTGACCGCCTGCTGCCCATCGACCTCGCCGTCCGCGACTGGGCCAGGCGCGACGAGGCGGTCGCCGAACGACTGCGGCGGGTGGACAACCGGCGCATGGCGCTGCTGCGCGAGATGATCGGCAGCTTCTGCGCCGACCCCGAGGAGGTCGAGGCCCGCAGCCTCCTCGCCTTCTGCGTGGCGATCGGCGAACACTTCCTGGCCGCCGACCACGGCGGCCGCACCCGGGCGCAGGTGCTCACCCGGGCGGCCGCCCTGCTGCTCGACCTCGACAAGGCGGAGGACTGACCGGGCCTGGGCGCGCCCGGCCGCCTCTCGGCGCACCTCGTGACGCGGGGGCCAGAATGACCCCTATGACGACGATGCCCGGGAGCAACGCCTACGACGCGATCGCCGAAGGTTACGCGGCCGAGAACGAGACCAGCCTCATGAACGCGTACTACGAGCGGCCCGCGATGCTGGAGCTCGCCGGTGACGTGACCGGCCGGCGCGTCCTCGACGCCGGCTGCGGATCGGGCCCGCTGTTCGCCGAGCTGCGCGCTCGGGGCGCCGTCGTGACCGGGGTCGACGCGAGCGCCGGGATGCTGGAACAGGCCCGGCGGCGGCTGGGCGACGACGCGGACCTGCGGGTCGCCGACCTGACCGAGCCGCTGCCCTTTCCCGATGAGGCGTTCGACGACGTCGTCGCGTCGCTGGTGCTGCACTACCTGGAGGACTGGGGGCCGGCGCTGGCCGAGCTGCGACGCGTGCTGCGGCCCGGCGGCCGGCTGCTCGTCTCGGTCGAGCACCCCTTGGCCATCACCCTCATGCAGCACAAGGCCGGGGAGAGGCCCGCCTACTTCGGGACGCGCAACCGGGTCGAGGAGTGGACCATGGGCGGGCAGACCAGCCGGCTCAGTTTCTGGGACCGGCCGCTGCACGCGATGACCGAAGCCTTCACCACGACGGGCTTCCGCATCGGCGTCATTAGCGAACCGCCGTACGCGCCGGAGGCCCGCGAGCTGTTCCCCGAGGAGCTCCGCGAGATCTCCGGGCCGAGGTTCCTGGGCCTCCTGTTCTTCGTCCTGGAGGCCGGCTGAAGCGCCGGACGTCGGGACGTCACGCGGACGGCGACCAGGTGGGTGGCGCGCGCCGGCTCCACGACCGAGTCGGCGGCGCAGGTCCTGCGGCCCCTCGGGGCCGTCAAAGCAGGCGCTTGACTTAATGGGGCGCGCGGCGGTTACTGGACATGACAAAGGAGCGTGCTGGTGCGTCAGGCGGGGAGTCGATGAGCGCCGTCCGGGGCCGACGAGCGGAAGGAAGACCGTCATGACGGCGATCCCAGATCAGGACATGTCCGGCACGTTGCCCGAGTTTCCCGGCGTCAGAGCGGCGGCGTGCCCGTTCGACCCGCCGCCGGCCCTGCAGGCGCTCCGGCAGGACGCGCCGCTCACCCGGGCACGGCTGCGCGACGGCGGCACCGTATGGCTGGTCACCGGCTACGCCGAGCAGAAGGCGGTGCTGAGCCATCCGCAGGTCAGCTCCGACGTCACCCGGCCCGGCTACCCGCTGCCGATCCTGGCGCCCAACCGGCCCGACAGCGCGATCAGCTTCATCCTCATGGACGACCCCGAGCACCACCGGCTGCGCCGCATGGTGCAAGGGGCGTTCACCGTCAAGCGGGTCGAGACCATGCGCCCGGCCGTCCAGCGCATCGTCGACCGCCTCATCGACGACCTGCTGGCCGGGCCGAGGCCGGTGGACCTGGTGGAGGCGTTCGCGCTGCCGGTGCCGTCGCTGGTGATCTGCGAGCTGCTCGGCGTCCCGTACGCCGACCACGGCTTCTTCCAGGAGAACAGCCAGATCATCGTCAAGCGGGACGTGTCGGTCGAGGACCGGACGGCCGCGGGCGGGCGTCTGCGGCAGTACCTGGACGAGCTCGTCGGCGACAAGCTCGTCCACCCCGGCGACGACCTGCTGTCCCAGGTGGCCGCCCGCGTCACGGCGGGCGAGCTGACCAGGCAGGAGGCCGCCCAGATGGGCGTGCTGCTGCTCGTGGCCGGTCACGAGACCACCGCCAACATGATCGCCCTCGGCACCCTCGCGCTGCTGCGCCATCCCGGCCAGCTCGCCCTGCTGCGCGAGAGCGACGACCCCGCGCTGATCGCGGGCGCGGTGGAGGAGCTGCTGCGCTACCTGAACATCACCCACGGCGGACGCCGCCGGGTGGCCAAGGAGGACATCGAGATCGGCGGCCAGGTCATCCGCGCGGGCGAGGGCATCATCGTGGCCAACGACATCGGCAACCGCGACCCCGAGATCTTCCCCGCCCCGGACGAACTGGACGTGCGCCGCGACGCCCGCCGGCACGTGGCCTTCGGCTTCGGCGTCCACCAGTGCCTGGGCCAGCCCCTGGCCCGGCTGGAGCTGCAGGTCGCCTACGGCACCCTCTACAGGCGCGTCCCCACCCTGGCCCTGGCCACCGAGTTCGAGAAGATCCCCTTCAAGCACGACGGCCAGGTGTACGGGGTGTACGAACTCCCCGTGACCTGGTGACCGCACCGGCCGCTGCACGCCCGCGGCCGCCGGAGGGCCGATGAGGGCGAAGGTCGCGATCAGTTCGGCTGGTCCTCATCGAGTCGGTGTTCGGCTGGTGACGGCCTCCTCGATCCGCTCCACCGCGGTGATGGCGCCGAAGCCGAGCAGGTGCACCAGATCGGTGGCGGAGGTCGTGGTGTGCCATGCGGTGACGTCCGTTTCGGTGATGTCGTGTGGGCTGCGGGCGGCCAGCAGCGCGAGTCCGGCGGCGGGCCGGTCGGCTTCGGGAAGCCGGGCCAGCCGTTGCGTCAGCCACGCGCCCTGCGGGAAAGGGCCGGATTCGGCGACCGCGGCCCGGAGAACGTTCCGGCTCGGCTCGCTCAGGAGCGAGGCCAGCACTGCACGACGTGCGGCTACCACCGGGATGAAGCCCCCTTGGACGCGCCGCCCACCGACCACGCCGCCGACGCCCACGAGCGCCAGGCCGACGAAGCAGGGTGCCCTGATGGCCGTTCCTGACGCCCCGGCCGATGCCCTTGAAGTGGCGCGGGCCTGGCTGGAGAACATGGCCGAGCGGCACGCCACCGGCGGAGCCGCCGACCTGGCGCCGCCCCGCGTCCGTGCACTGGGTGAGTATCCGGGGGTGGGGCCCCGGCCAGACACCCCCCAACCGCACACTGCCCCGGCAACGGGCTGGTCGCGGCGGGCATTCTCCCGATTGCGAATTCTTCGATCACGCTACGATGACCCCATGGCATTGCTCTACCAGGCAACGCTTTCGCCTACGAAGCTTGAGCTGCTGAGCGACTGGTTGCCGGGACGCCCCTGGTACACCGGGCCGGTCGGCGAGATGCGGCAGATGGCCTCCTTCCGGTTCGACGACCCGGCCGGCGCGGTCGGGATGGAGACGATACTGGTCCGGGTCGGCGACGGCCCGGTTCATCAGATGCCGCTCACCTACCGCGAGGCGCCATTGCCCGGTGGCGAAGCGTGGCTGCTGGGCACTGCCGAGCACTCGGTGCTGGGTATGCGCTGGGTTTATGACGCGGTCGGCGATCCTGTCTACGCCGCGGCACTGGCGGCTGCGATCATCGGCGGCACGGGCCAGGCCGAGAAGCTGGTGCAGGTCAATGGCCGTTTGGTGCGTCGCGAGCCTGATATGAGCGTCGTCGGCGGTGGAGATGAGGCAGTGGTGCTGCCAGCGGTGGGAGGCATCGAGCGCGTCACCGAGGACGACCCGACGGTGATCGTGACAGACACGATCGAGCTGGTCGTCGCCCGCCGACTCGACGCCGGCGTCGAGCTCGCGGACGTGGTGCTACGCGGTACCTGGCCAGGTCAAGAGACGCTGGTGCCACTGGCGTCCGCGAGACTTCGCTGACGCCTACGAGACCGCGGCTCGGGTCGCGATGCGAGCTCCGCCGAGCGGACAGGACGTTGAGAAGCTGATTCGGAATGCTGCAACTGGGACACCGCCCCTGGCGAGCCGGACACGACGCCTACCATGACCGCATACGCCACGCCTTCGACGAGCCCTATGCGCTCGTTCATGCCTTTACCGGCACGTCGTCATTACAGGAAGCGGCCCCGGTCAGCTTCATGATGTTCGGGTAGGTGCGCACCAGGCGGGGACAGCGGATCCGCCCAGGTGGCCAGCCGTCCGGCGTAGCCGTGGTCGGCCCGGACCAGGCCGATGGTGGAGAGCTTCTCGCGCAGCAGCGCCAGGAGCGGGTGCGCGCCATCGCGGTCCCGCACCGACGCGGCGTTGACGATCGCGCGCAGCGGCAGCCCGAGGGTGTCCACCACGAAGTGCCGCTTCTGCGCCTTGAGCTTCTTGCCCGCGTCGTTCCCGCAGGCCGCCGCGCCAACGGGCTCGGCCGCCCGGGCCGTCTGGGAGTCGTGCACCCCGCCGCCGGCAACTCCGCCCGGCCGGCCGGCAGGCGCAACCGACCACGCAGCCTCCCCGCCGGCCGTTCGGGCGGACCACACCACTATCCACATCATCCAAGCCGACGCCGCCGTAAATCGGGTAGTTGCTTGGACGTCACCCGGGCAGGTGAAGGCGTGCTGCCACGGTCTCCAGAAACCAGGCTGAACGTTCGTCGGTTGGGTCGAGGTCTGCGCGTGCTGCGGCCGACCAAGCGTCGCAGGATGGTCAGGTACTGGTCGAGCAGGTGTGCTTGGTGGTCGGGTGGCAGGTTCGGGAGGGCGGGGTCGGCTTTGAGGAGGCGGTCGGCGATGTAGGCCGCGGTGTAGTAGCGGCGGGCGGTCGGCTGCTGGTGGGCCAGGTGGGTGACGTGGGCGTCCAGGACCCGGCGGATCGCGTGATCGCCCTTCCAGGTCTGGCCCATACCGTTGTTGTCCGCCATGAGGCTGAGCAGGCGGCCGGTGTGGTCGATGAGGTCATCGTCCGGGTCTGGTGCGGTGATGGCCTCATGGACGTCGGCGGCTTTGGCGACGGCGCCAACGTAGTAGCCGTTGAGGATGTCGCCGTCGATGGCCTCGCGCAACAGCCAGGGCCGGGCGGCGAGTCCGCCGACCTCGCACAGAGCCTCGACGATGTAGACCCGGCCCCACCTCGCGGTGCGCCGGGCGAGCCACAGGAGCGCTCCGGCGCCGCCCATCCGCCGTTTCAGGGCGTGTGCCGCCAGGAGGCCGAAAGTCCCCGACAGCAGGCCGATGTGCTTGATCAGGTCGATGTCCTGCTCGTCCCAGTCGGACGCGAGCAGGGCGAGGCCGATGATCGTCGCGCACTCGTCAGGGCTGTTGCGGACCAGCCGGCGACCGGTCTCCTGGACTCGTTCGAGGTCGGCGCGCAGCGCGGCTGCGGTGATGTGCTCGTTGAAATGGATGGGCACGTCGACGTCGTGAAAGGCCCAGGTCAAGTCCCGTGGGGCGGCGCCGGGGCGGGTGAAGAACGCATCCAGGATCGCGGCCGCTCCGGCGCCCTGGCGTCGTCTGTCGTCTTGTGACTCACGGATCCGCCTGCGAGGGGCATCGCTGACCGGGTACGGCCTACCGTCATTCGGGAGCGCGGCATCGGGATGCAGGCGGTGGAGCCGTAGAGCGTGGTCGTACAGGCTCGTCTGGTTGCCGAGCGGTCCAGGCTCGGGCGTCTCGCTCACAGGCGGACGGAGGACTCGATTCTCTTGATCATGCGCCCAGCATAGGCCCACGCGACGAGAGAATGTTCAGGAGCCGCTCCCCAGGGGGCGGGGACGTCATGCCGTGAGATCAAGAAGGGCAGCCCCGCGCACGCGGGCCTTGCGATGCGCCTCGCCGAAGAGCACGTCCAAGGCCAACCAGCATCGGCTCGCCGCACTGTTGGCTACCGACGAGGAACCCCGTGTAGTCCTTCTACGCCGACGCCCTGGACGGCGTCCTCAAGCGGCCCGGCGGCTTAACCCCACGGCCAGCCGGCGGACGTCCGCACGGATCGAGCGCCGCAGCAACCACCTGAGCACCGGCTCCAGGGCCCGCTCGGAGCCGGTGCGCGGCGTGACGCGCACGTGGAAGGTGAAGCGGCACCGTTCCTCGCCGAGCGGTTCGACGAACCTGCCGCCCTCGGCGACGATTCCCGAGGTGGTCCGCCAGGCGAACGACCGGCCCGGCTCCACGGCCACGACCTCACCGCCGTTGCGATAGGTCCTGCCCGCGAACCGCATGATCTCGGCGGTGGTCGTCCCCACCCGCACGAGTCCCTCGGACGACGGCGCCATCGTCTCGACGCCCTTCCGCCACCGCGGGTCCTGCCCGTAGTCGGCGACCACCGCCCACACCCGCGCGGCGGAGCAGTCGATCACACCGCCCTCTCGAAGCTCGATCATCCCGCCACGATACTGCCGGCGGTTCTGTCACGGTTCGCGGCGTTCCAGCAGGTCGGCGGAGTGGGCGGGTGGCGCGATCCGGGATGTCGGCAAGACGTGTGTCATCACGTACACGCATTCGCGTTTCGCCTGGTGAGAGTGCACCGGAGTACGGCCGGAACGGACCCGCGTGTGACGATCCGGGCTCGGACATCGTGGGACACTCGTGGACGTCGCGACGGTCGTCCAGGCGGGCCGCCTACGGCGCGTGCCGGTCGTCAGGCCGTCCCGGCTGGTCAGGGTTCTCGCGTCGCGCGTGCAACTCCGCCCGCCGGTGGTGGGGCACGCCGCCCACGTCCACCGCGTAAGGACGACCTCGGGCCCGCCCAGGAGGCTGTTGGGGGCTGACGAACTGCCACGTCGGCCTCTCGCTCTGCTCGCCGATCTTGCGACTGGTTCGCGCAGGGGCCCTTCCACAGAACGAAACGCTTGCGTTCACTTCGCGAATGTGAACGGTACCGTTTCGATGAGGATCAGCCATGCCGGCGCGCCGACGGGGTGAGATCAGAGAAGAAGCCATCCTGCTCGCAGCCATGAGCCTGCTGAGCGAAGTCGGCTATGACCAGCTGACCATAGAGGCCATCGCAGAAAGGCCCGCGCCAGCAAGGCCGCGATCTATCGGCGATGGCCGGGCAAGGCCGACCTGGTGGCGACGGCCATACGGAGGTACGCGGGAACACCGGTGACCGCTCCCCCCGACACGGAGAGCCTGCGTGACGACCTGGTGGCAGTCCTGCTGAGCCTGCGTGCCAGCCTCACCGGTCAAGACAGCGCGATCATTCTTGGGCTGCTCGTCGCGATGCGCCGCGACCCCGATCTCGCGCAGACCGTACGCCGACACGTCCTCGACCACAAACGCGATGTGTTCGCAGTCGTCATGGCCCGGGGCCATCGAACGAGGCGAGATCCCCGCGACGACGGACCACGCGCTCCTCGCCGAGATCAGCTCGGCCGCGCTGCTGTCTCGTCTCCTGGTCACCGGCGAGCCCCTCGACGACCTGTTCCTGCACACGCTCGTAGACGCGGTGCTGCTCCCCATGCTCAGCCATCAACTCGGACGACGATAAGGACCTCTTGCAATGTGGCAGACGATTCTTCTCAGCTTCTCCGGCAGCCTCGTCGCCGGCAATGGACTGCCCCATTTCATCCGCGGCATCACCAGAAGGCGCTACCCGTCTGGCCTGGGTAATGGGCCGTTTCCCAACCTCGTCGCAGGATGGGCCGGGCTCGTGGTGCGATACCCCGCGCTGTCCTTTGCCTCCATCGGTGTAGGCGTCCTGCTCATCGGTCTGTTCCACGCGGACCCGGGCGCCTTCGGACGCGAGGAGACATCGCAATGAGCGCCCCCATGCTGTGCCCTGCCAAGCGCTCCATACGACGGGTTGCCGTCGCAGACAGGGACCGCCGGGCAGGCGAGTTCCGTCAGCCCGCAGCGCGGCATCGCGCCTGAGGCGCGGTCCTCCGCTCCGCCGCCCAGCCGCCGGCGCCGCTCTCGCGCGAAAAGTGTGCCCGCGAGGTTCCGTCACCATCGCCTTCCGCCTGTGGCGCGTGCGTGCTGAGGTGATCGCATGACCACCATCCACCGGACAGCCGTCGCAGGAATGATCGTGCTGACGCTGGCCCTGGCCTGGACCAGCATCGACATGCAGCGCATCGCGACAGACGGGGCCGCACCGCGGACCCGCGAGTGGATCACCGGCCGGCTGACCGGACTCGCGGTATCACTGCTCGTCCTGGCCGTGCTCGGCACCCGCGTCCACCTGTTCGCGCGTGGTCAGCCGACCGGCTCGCCGAAGTTCGTCTGGGTCGAGCGGGGATTCCTCGCCGCCATGGTCGTGGTGTGCGGCTGGCCCTACCTCCCCGTTGCCGCCGTCTCTTTCAGCTTCGGGGACCTGGGCTCAACGAAAGCGGCGCGGCCTGACGTACGGCCATGACGCTCTTGGGGGCTGTTCCGGGCCCGCCCGAATGCGCATCTGCCCGCCGGCCCTCGGCCACGAGCCAGCGAACGCGTCTCTCTGCGAGATCCTCCAGCAGCCGGGTCCAGAACCACGGTTGCCCGCGTCAAAGGTCCTGCTCACGATCACGTCACCACGTCGCCACCCGGGCGAGAGAGGACGCCGACGGCAAGCGGAAGAAGCACCCCCAGAGAGAACGGAGCCCTATCCGTGACGGTAAGGACCGAACCTGACCCACCACCTGCCGACCCCCCAGGGCAGGCCGCCGCGCAAGAGCCCATCACGGATCCGATCTTCGGAGCAGGCTTCCAATACAGCATGGGATGGGCGCGGCACGAGACCGACATGGCGGTCGGCTTCGGCGTGATCATGCGCAGGCTGCCCTCGCTGATCGGCATCTGCCTGCGGCTGTCCTGGCGGGCCGACCCCGCCGCGCTCCTGATCGTCGTGGTGTGTCAGCTCATCGTCGGCGCCGCGACCGCGTTCGGCCTGCTGGCCACCAACCGGGTCCTGCAGCAGATCCTCACGGCGGGCCCCACCCCCGACCGCGTCGAGGCCGCCGTGCCGGCCCTGGCCCTGGTGGCGGCCGCCGGCATCAGCGTCGCCGTGTTGACCGCCTGGTCCGGCGCCGCCTCCGGCCGGCTCCAGCCGAAGGTCGAGCACCTCGCCTACGACGAGCTTCTCAGCCGCGCCGCGAACGTCGAACTGCTGCACTTCCAGGGCGCCCAGTTCCATGATCTTCTGGAGGCCGCGCAGTACGGAGCCGGGTGGATCGACATCGTCATCGACCAGGTCATCCGCATGCTGAAGGCGCTGATGGGCATGACCGCCGCCGCCGGCGTCCTGGGGGTCTTGCACCCCCTGCTGCTTCCGCTGCTGCCGCTCATCATCCTGCCGCGCGCCTGGGCTCTGGTGCGCTCCACCCTGCGCCGCAAAGCCTCCCGCCTGCGATGGCTGACTCCCCTACGGCAGCAGCGCAGCCTCGCCCAACTCCTGATCGGAGCCGACCCCGCCGAGGAGATCCGCGCACACGCCGCCGGGGACTTCCTGCTGCGCCACCACGACCGGATGGCCCTGCGCTCGGCGCGGGAGCAGGCCCGCCTGGCCCGCGCCGACGCCGGGGGCGAACTACTGGCCGGGGCGCTGAGCGGCCTGACGACGGGCGCCACCTACGTGCTGCTCGGCTGGCTCCTGATCACCGGGCGCATGCAGCTGGCCGCCGCCGGCACCGCCGTCCTGGCCATCCAGACCGGCACCAGCCAACTGAGCAACCTGATCTACTCGATCAACAACGTGTTCGAACACGGCCTCTACACCGAGGACTGGGCCGCCGCCTGCCGCCAGGCCGAGCACCTGGCCATCCCCCGCGACGGCACCGCCCTGCGACGGGCCGACGGTCCCGACCTGATCGAGGCACGCGACCTGCGCTTCAGCTACCCCAACGCCGACGAGCCCGCCATCGACGGCGTCGACCTGACCATCGGACGCGGCCAGATCGTGGCCCTGGTCGGGCACAACGGATCCGGGAAGACGACCCTCGCGAAGCTGCTCACCGGCCTCTACCTCCCCGAATCCGGATCGGTCGCCTGGGATGGCACACCCACCGCCGACCTGGACCGAGCCCGGCTCTTCGACCAGGTGGCCCTGCTGTCCCAGGGCTACGAACGATGGCCCTTCACCGTCTCCGCCAATGTCGCCATCGGCCGTCACACCACTGCCCCCACCCCTGAAGCGCTCGCCTGTGCTGCCGCGGCCTCCGGCGCCACCGATCTCATCGCCTCCCTGCGGGACGGCTGGAACACACTGCTCGCCCCCGAGTACCAAGGCGGGGTCGACCTGTCGGGCGGGCAGTGGCAGCGCATCGCGGTCACCCGCGCGTACTTCCGGGACGCACCCGTGCTGGTCCTGGACGAGCCGACCGCCGCCCTCGACCCCCGCGCCGAAGCCGAGACGTTCGCCGGGGTACGTTCACTTGCCGGCGGACGCACGGTCATCCTCATCACCCATCGCCTGCACTCCGTCCAGCACGCCGACCGCATCTTCGTCCTGCAGGACGGCCGGATCACCGAGAGCGGAAGCCACCAGGAACTGCTGGCTCTCGGCGGCGAGTACGCGGAGCTGTGGTCGTTGCAGGCGGCTCAGTACGGCATGGGCGCCACCCCGTGAACAATGATCACCCGCGTGAAGCACGCACGGCGCGCCCTGTCCTCTGCCGACGCCCGCCGGGCGGCACGATGATCATGTCGACCGTGGCCGACGACCTGCCGCTCTGCATGGCGCCGGGCGGCCGCTGGCGGCTGCTCGGTCCGGAGCCCGGATGGAAGGGTTGAGGGCCCGCCGGGGTTCGTCAGGGGTTGCGGGCAACGGCAGGTCACACTGGCCCCGTGACGTACCCGGACCTGCCCTTCTCCCACGTCAAGATCCGAGTCGGTGGCCTGGTGTTCTGCGGGCGCGAGATCGCGCTGATCCGCCGTGACCGGCCGTCCGGGGCGCTGTACCCCCCACCGGGCGGCAACGTGCATCCCGGAGAGGACCTGGTGAAGGCATTGAGCCGGGAACTCGCCGAGGAACCGCGACTCGACCCCGGCGATGCGCCGGTGCCACAGCTGTACGCCGAGCTCGCCACGGTCGAGTAGGCATGGTCACGTTCCGTTCAGCGCCGTGACGGGAGATGTCGTGTCGCGGGCACAAGGGGTGAACCGGTGGGGCGGCGGTCACGTCCATACGGGTATGAACCGGCGAACGATGGCCTTGGCGCTCGGAACTGCTCTGGCGATCGTCTCCTGTGGCGCTGAACAGGCGAGCCCGGCCACCCGCTACGCCGCGAGCCTTACCGTGCTGGAAGGCGGCGGTCACGGCCCGCAGCTGTGCTCCATGGTGGCCGAGTCGATGCCGCCACAGTGCGGAGGCCCGGACGTGATCGGCTGGGACTGGTCCCGGGTAACGCACGAGTCAGCGAACGGCGTGCGCTGGGGCCGCTACCGGGTGGTCGGCACCTGGGACGGCAGCCGGCTCACCCTCACCTCCCCGCCCGGCGCACCCGAGCAGGCGAGCCGGCCGGATCGAGTCCCGCCGTCCACACCATGCTCCGCCCCCGCAGGCGGATGGAGCCCGGTGGAGCCGGCCAAGGCGACACGTCAGGCCTTGGAGAGCGCGCTGCGACGGGCGCGTGAGGCGGAGGATTTCGCCGGGGCATGGATCGACCAGAACTACAGCGGCCCGCCGCCGACCACAGTCGCCGACTTCGAGGCGCGGGGCGACGATCCACGGCGGCTGATCCTCGATGTCACCTTCACCGGCGATCCGGCAAGGCGCGAGAGATGGCTGCGCGAGGTGTGGGGCGACGCGCTGTGCGTGGGCCGTGCCCGGCACACCTACGACCAACTGCGATCGATTCAGGGAGAACTAGAGCGCGAGGCAGGGTTCGTCTCGGTGGCGGTGGACGAGAGCGCAAACCGCGTCACCGCCGGCGTCTGGGTGGCCGGTGATGACCTGCGTGCCCGGCTCGACGAGCGCTACGGCGAGCAGACGGTCGCGGCCGAGGCCCTCTTGCGGCCCGTCGACTGATGCGGCAGGTCACAACCGAGGCATCAATCCGGACACCCTTCGATTCGCCAAGAAGAGCAGCGTGCGCTTCATCAGCCGATGATCTCCTTCTCAGCACGACAGTCCCTCCCCGCAAGCCCGACCAACGTGCTGCAACGCTCCCCCTTGCTCGCCGGTGCGTCACCGCGCTCGCATGCCTGCCACCCATCAGTCGGGCCTTCAACCTCACAGCGACGAACAACGCGGCGCCAGTCGCGTACCGCCAAGGCTGCAACGGTTGTCTCGGCCGCGGCGAAGAAGACGTACTCTCCGACGCTTATCGACATTGCCGGGGAGATCATCGCGAGCAGAATTCGCGCCACGATGCAGGCCGTTCCGAAAAGAGCCAGGCCTTTGTAGGACCACGTCTTTCGGTTGTGTTCACCTTGTGCCACGTGCAACTTCCCGGCGATCCTCGTTCCGCTGCTGCACAGCACAGCCAGCCGACCGGTCAGGTAGGAGATCAGAGCGGTCGCTCTTCCCGCTTGCGAGCCGATCGCCGCACAGTACCTCACCGAACACGCACCGCTTCGCCGGCGCCCCGCCTCAGCCACGGACGCGCAACTGCCCACAGCCACCACGTTCCTGAACCGCAACGCCGGCTGGCTCGACACTGAACACGAATCCAGAGGGTGGCGGCCTGTTGAGGCGGGCAGTTGTGATCGCGTCCAGGCTGGGGAGCTCCCGCACCTGTTCGGCGTCGCGTTCGGCGCCGGCCTGGAGCAGCTCGTCCTCGGTCACCATGGCCGGGACTGGCCTCCAAGGCACAGCCCTGCCACGCCGAGGAGACGTCCCGGCCAGGGGTCACCCTCGTGGCGCGAGCAGATCTCGGCCGGGACGACCCCAGTGCCCTGGCGTCCTCAGGAACGGGACCTCATGGCCGACAGGCCACCTCGCAGGGCCACGGTCAGGAGCGCGGTGGCGGCGACGGACAGGCAGAGCTCCACGGTCGGACGGATGCCGGCGGCCGTTCCCATGACTCCACCGGCTGCCGCTCCGATCGCCGTGCCGAGCTCAAGAACGAGAGCGCCGACGGCCATGGATCGCGCGACCGCGTCCGACGGGACGGATGCGGGTATCGACGACATCATGAGGACGACGAAGACGCTGCCGCCGGCGCTGCCGACCAGTTCGTAGGCGCCGCAGCCCAGCGCCCCTGACAGGCCCTTGTCCACGAACACGAGGAATCCCGTCGCCCCGGTGGCCACAGCGCCCGCCACGAACGCCGCCCGGTTCCTGCCGAGCCTGGTCTCCCAGAAGGAGGCGGTGGCGGATCCGATGAGGCCGCCCGCCGCGCCGGTGGCCAGGATGACCGCGTACGCGTCGGCCGACAGGCCGAGATCATGTGTCGCGTACAAGGGGAGCAGGGCGATGACAGCACCGTTGATCAGGCAGATGAGCGCGGCACCCGCCATGTAGATCCGGATGTCCCCACGGAAGACGTGCCGGAAGCCGCGAAGGCCCCGGTCCGGCACTCTCGCCTGTGCGCGTGACAGGGCCCGACGGCGGAGCGGCAGGATCAGAAGGGCCGACGCGAAATAGCTGATCGCGTCCACGACCAGCACCATGGGCATCGCCAGGAACTGGAGGAGCAGCCCGAAGATCCCGGGCCCGGCGATGGTGGAGAGGTGCGCGGCCCCGGCCATCGCCCCGTTGGCCTTGGTCAGCCGGCCCGGATCGACGAGATCCAGGACAACAGGCGCGGAGAAGGATCCGAACGCCCCGGTCAGCCCGGCGATGATCGAGACCAGGGCGATGAGCCCCGGAATCGACAGGTCGTGGGAGACGGCCAGGAGAGTGACGGCGACGACGCACAGGCCGGACGTCACCTCAATGGCCGCCAGGGCAGTGACACGCGAGCGTGAGCGCTCGACCAGGACGGCCGCCACGAGCCGTCCCGCGACCCGCGAGACGAACGGGACGGCGACCAGCAGCCCCATCTGCGCGGCGCTCGCACCCAGCCACGTCGCGGCGATGAGCGGGGTGGCCGTCGCCGTGATGGACGAACCGATCTGCGATTGCGCCCGGGCGGCGAGATAACCGAGGAATGGCAGGTTCCTGGTAAGCGGTGCGGAGCCTTGGGACCTTTCGCCTTGAGCTGTGTCATCGGGGAGGGTCATGCCGGCTTCGATTCTCTTTCACGGCTCGTGGTCACGGCCAGGCGGATTACCGGCTCCGGACCGGCAGGCTGAGAACTCTGCATTGATCGAAGCTCAGCACGCAGCAGTCACCGTCGATGTCCTCGTCGTTGACACCGTCGGGATGCGGTGTCCCGTCATCCGCCGGTCTCGACAGATCGATCTCACTTCCGTCGTCCAGAGTGATGATGCCGCCCGTCGCGATGAGATCGAAATGAACGTCGCAGCGGTAGTCGACGATCTGGAACGGCTGATTGTGTTCTCCGAAGCCGACATGAACGCCAGGAAAACGTTCGTTGATGTGGGAGTTGAGCGGAACGAGCCGGTCGATGCCGGCGTTGGTGCCGAAGCCCAGCTCCCCCACGCGACGCGCGTGCGGAACGGCCCAGCACATCTCGATCAGTTCGGCGACCTGGGCATCGTCGCACGAAAAGTCCACGGCCTGCCCTTCCACGATGTCGACGGTCACGGGACGGGCACCGAGGCGGGCATCCAGCGTCGTGTAAATGTTGGCGTTGAAGGCGGCGTCGGCGACCAGACGTCCATTGATGCGGGCCGGATAGGTCGCGAGCTCGCCGGCGGGCAGCACCAGAAAGGCGCCCTTCCTGAGGGTGCCCCGATTACTGGTCCAGGTGAAACGCTCCTGATCGAGTTCGATTTCCAGGTGCGTGCCACGCGAGGTCCGGATGGTGACCTTTCTCGACTTCCGCAGCCGCCCGTACAGCGAGGCGTTGTACGCGCTCAGCTCCGCGGGCGTGGTGTTGAAGGCGTGGGAGAAGAGCTCGGGACCGGCGTTGGTGACGCGTACGACATCGCAACGGTCATCGCCGAGCAGGTTCTGGGCTTCCTGCAGAACGGCGAAGTGGGACACGCTGTTCTTCTCCAGCGTGAGAATCACCACCCGGTTGGACCGGCGCATCGAGGGAAGCAGCGCCTCGCGCAGGCGGGTGGCCAGAGAGGTGTCCTCCATGGGCCGCATGGCGAGCGCGACAGGCGACAGCCCCCGTTCCTCCGCCGCGACCAGGATCCAGGCCGCGGGCGGTCGGCATTCGGCCGTGTAGAGAATCACCAGCTGATCGGCAGCCGAGATTCGCAGATAGGAATCCAGCAGGGCCGACACGCCGGCCCATGCCTCCGTAGTGACTACCGCAGCCACAAATGCCACCTCCGTAATTAATGAATTGCACTTGTTGACGGTCGGCCGAGCAGGCAGGGCACCTCTCGGGCCGGTCGATGGACCGGCCCGAGAGAGCTACCTCGACGAGAGAGCGGAAACTCCCGCCTCACTCACTGGTTACGCGGCGGAATGGCGATGTTGTACGTGGCGACGGGGAAGCCGGCGCCACCCGAGAAAACAGCGTGCTCAGAGCTCTCCGGCTCTTCGAGCCGCAGAAGAGCATCCTGGATCTGGACTGTACGGCTGGTCATCATGTGAAATCTTTCTCTTCCATGGAGAGGAGTCCGGAAGCGCCGGCACGCCGGCCCGCGCCCCCGCAGTGACTACCGCAGCCACCGAGGCCACCTCCATAATTAATGAATTGCACTTGTTGACGGTCGGCCGAGCAGGCAGGGCACCTCTCGGGCCGGTCGATGGACCGACCCAAGAGAGCTACTCGACGAGAGAGCGGAAACTCCCGCCTCACTCACTGGTTACGCGGCGGAATGGCGATGTTGTACGTGGCGACCGGGAAGCCGGCGCCACCCGAGAAAACAGCGTGCTCAGAGCTCTCCGGCTCTTCGAGCCGCAGAAGAGCATCCTGGATCTGGACCGTACGGCTGGACATCATGTGAAACCTCTCTCTTCAGTCGGTTGGGGTTGTTCGGTCATCGGATAAGGGGACGCTGTCAGCGGTTCAACCGCCTGATCACCGTCGCCCTTATGCTTTCCAGTGGTATGAAGCCGAGCTGCCGCGAATCCATGCTGTGCGCGGGATTGTCGCCCAATATGAGCGTGTGCCCTTCAGGCACGATCTCGCCCGGCAGAATGACCTGGTTCTTCGGTATGACGTCACAGCGGATTCCGTCGGGCACGACGTCACCCGCCACGGCGACGACGCGCTTGACCAGCCATCCCGTGTCCCCCTTCGGGCGCGGATGCCGCAGGACGACGACCTGGCCCGCCTGGAGTGCGTCCTGCGGACGCCGGCGACGTGCGAGCAGCCGGTCTCCCGGCCGGTAGCTCGGCAACATGCTGACCCCGGACACGACCGCGATCATTCGATGCCGCCGTAACAGCACGTAGCCGAGAACGAGGGCCAGCCCCGCCGGGACCGCCACAGCGAGGACGATCATCCGGGTGCCGTCTCTTGGTAACCCGAGGCCTGCAGGTTGAACAGGCGGGCGTAGATGCCGTCCAGGCTGATCAGCTCGCTGTGCGTCCCGCACTCGGCGATGCCGCCATCGGCCAGCACCGCGAGCATGTCCGCGTCGCGAACCGTGCTCAGGCGATGCGAGATCAGGATGCTGGTGGATCCCTTGCGGTACTCCCGGAGGCCGGCGTGGATGTCGTGTTCCGCCGCCGCGTCGAGGCCCGAGCTGGGTTCGTCGAGAATGAGCAGGTCCCGGCCCTCTCGCACCAGCGACCGGGCGACCGCCACCCGTTGCGCCTGGCCACCGGAGAGACGTACGCCCTCCGAGTCGTCGGAGGCGAGGAAGAACCGGGTGAGCAGGTTGTCGTAACCCTTCGGCAGGGCGGCCAGCGTCTGGTGGACGCCCGCTCGCCTGGCCGACTCCTCGATCAGCGCACGGTCGTCGATCTTCTCGATGTCCCCGACGCCGATGTTCTCGGCAGCCGAGAGG
Source organism: Nonomuraea sp. NPDC049684 (assembly GCF_044465345.1). NCBI lineage: Bacteria > Bacillati > Actinomycetota > Actinomycetes > Streptosporangiales > Streptosporangiaceae > Nonomuraea > Nonomuraea sp. NPDC049684. Next base: position 227,576 of record NZ_JBITLO010000015.1, read on the forward strand.
TCATATTCCATGAAGTCCTGGAAGACGGCCGAGATTCTGGAACGCAGGATCTTCACGTCGATCTCGCGGGTGTCGACGCCGTTCCACAGAATCGCGCCTTCGGTGGGCTCGTAGAACCTGCACAGCAGCTTGACCAAGGTGCTCTTTCCTGAGCCGTTCTCGCCCACCAGCCCGAGGCTGCTGCCGAAGGGAATGGTCAGGTTCATGCCGCGAAGCACCCATGGATGGTCGGGGCCGTACCGGAACCACACGTCCTTGAATTCGATGCAGTCGAAGGCGGCCGGCAAGTTCCTGATTTCCGCCCGGGATTCCGCCGGAAGGGAGACGATCTCCTGGTAGTGCCCGAAGAGGGTCAACTGCTGGTACGCGGAGGCGATCAGCGACACCAGGGCGGAAAGGCCGGCCTGCACGGCGGCGATGGAGGCGACGTACATGGTGATGTCGCCGAGGGTGAGCCGTCCGTTCAGTGCTTGCGCGGCCGTCCACACCAGCCCCGCGCCGGCGATCACCGCCCCCAGGACTCCGAGCCCGAACTGGACTCGAAGGGTCGCCCTGTCCATCAGCCTTTTCTCTTCGTCGATCGCCCGCCGCTCGTCGAGCATCCTCGTGTGGAAGAAGTCACCCAGGCCGAACAGGCGGACCTCCTTCGCCGCCGCGGTGGTGGAGATCAACTGGCTGTACGCGATCTCCCGCCTCTCTGTGGGGCTCATCCGCCAGATCCGGACGGCATGCCGCTTGGCCAGCGAGATCTCCGCCAGCAACATGGGCACGGCTCCGACGATCGTCGCCGCGGCCATCATCGGGCTGATCAGCAGCAGGGACACGGCGAACCCGCCGATGGCGAGCGATCCGGCGAACAGTCCGAGCGCCGCCTGGAACACCTGGCTCGGCGTGTTCCCGCCGGCCTGCGCCGCGAGCCGGAGCTGATCGAGGAACTTGGGGTCCTCGAACTTGGCGAGCCCGGAGATGTTGTTCACCGCACGATAGATGGTGTCCTGCGCGTACAGGTTGACCCTTCTGTCGTGCTCAGCGTCGCAGTACCGGCGCAGCGCCGCGGATCCGGATATCAGCAGACCGAGGAACGCGAGGAACCCGGCGAGAAGGAGCACCGTCGACAACTGAGCCCCGTTGGTCAGCCGGTCGAGCAGCAGCTTGGTCAGCCAGGCCATCGAAATGGGGATGAGGGCTGAGAGTAGGGCGAGAACGGTGATCGAGGTCGCCCAGGGCGCTCCCGCCCGCCAGGCGAGGGAAATGGCGGGCAGGGCGTTCCGTACGGGCGTTCCGCTGCTCATCTTCTTCCACATATGCCTAACCCAGAGCGCCTTCCGCGACTTGGGGGAGGCCGAAGTCGGCGATCTTCCCCTTGACCACAGTGATGAAAGTGGGCGTGCTGGTGACCCCGAAAGCGGTGGAGATCGCCCCTTGAACGGGCTCGACGGCCACGTCGCCGACGGACTCGAACCGGCCCAAATTCTCGACGGCGCCGGCGTCCGTCGTCAGCATGACGGTCAGCGTCGGGGTCGCCGCGGAACTCGCGAACTCCATATAGGCCGGCAGAATTTCTTTACAGGGTTCACAGGTCGGCGACATGAAGGCGACCATTGTGCCGTCCTGGAGGGAGCCGGCGGTCACCACCTTGTTCCGGGTGGTCACCGCGGAGAAGTCGTCGATCGTGTCGCCCACCGCGAGACGCGCCGGCTGCTGCGCGGACTCGGAAAGCTGCCGCAGGCGCCGAATCACCCCGAAGACAAGAAGGAGGTTGAAGAGACAAAGAGCACTCAGGAGGCCAATGGCCACGGTCATATAAAGCAAGTTCCAGCTCTCCTGTGAAGTACGGCCGCCGCGGCGGCCTGCGCAATCCGGGCCTGAGGTCGGATCCGCCGGGAAAGGCGGCCCCGTTGGCCCTGACGGATGTTCCGGCAGAGCCGACGGAGCTCACCGATCGTGCCGGCGGCTATCGGATCCTCAGCAGTCCCAGCCGCACTGGCGACCGCCCACGCTGATCATGCAGCAGGTCCGGTACCCGCAGTTGTTGCCTTCGCCGCAGATGGGGACCTGCTCGCAGATCCGCGGACATCCCGCCTGGACAGTGGTCCCAGGAACGAACAGCACAAGCAGCTTGTCGCTCAGCTTCTGTATGGCTTTGGTCATGACATTCCTCCCAGATCGAGATGCGACTCATGCGCCGGACTTTTGTCCGGCACATATGACCGGCCGGCGATCGCCTGGTCTGTTCACCTCGCCGCATGGCAATTCATCAGCCCATACGGCTGAGGCTTCTGCCAGATGTCGGCGATCGTTTTGAGTCCGAGCGGATATGCGCTGCGGAAGCGGCCCTATGGAGTGGCTTGACGCTTATCACCATGCCGCACGCACGAAGTGCGGGTCATTGGCCGCGCCTGCAGACATCCTTGGCAAATCCTGCGGCAGCCTCGACTTTCCCAGGTCGGGCGGGATCAGTTCTCCCTGTGCGACAGCCGTCGAAAGTAGCCGGGCGGCACGCCGTAGGCGGCACGGAAGGCGCGGCTGAAGGTGGTCGGATCGGTGAAGCCCCAGCGTGCGGCGATGGCATGGACGGGATAGCCGCGCAGCCTCGGGTCGGCCAGGTCCCGGCGGCAGCGTTCCAGGCGAAGGTGCCGGATCCAGGCCGCCGGGGTGCGGTCGTACTCGGCGAACAGCTCGTACAACTGCCGTACCGAGATCTGCGCGGCGGCGGCGACGGCCTCGGCGCCGAGCGCCGGATCGGCGAGATTCCGCTGGATGAAGTCGTCGATCTGGAACCTGAGCCGCCGTCGGCGGACCTCGGAACTGTCATGCACAGCGCTGTTCAGGTGCGGGGCCAGTGCGGCGGCCAGCAGTGTGGCGGTGACCGAGGACAAGGTGGAGACGTCGTCGCGGGTGAAGTAGCCGGGATCCCGTACGAGTCCGGTCACCCAGCGGGCGAAGACCGCGCCCATCCCGTGCCGCGTGTCGAAGGGGACCGCGGTCAGCCGGTCGGTCACGTTCGACGGGAGGGGCATCATGAGGCGGGGGATCTGGAGCGTGAGCGTCGAGTGCGGTGCGCTCGCCCGATCGCACCTGCGCCAGCCCTCGTAGGGGCGTGAGGTGTCGAGCACCACGAACTGCCCGGCGGTCAGGCGGGCCTGCCGTCCCCCCTGGGACAACCCCCCGTCACCGGCGAGGAAGAGGTTGATGTTGTACGCCTCCGGATCGAACTGCCTGATCAGCGACGTCGGCCGGCGTACTTCGATGGGGCCGTGGTTCAGCATGGCCACCTGCACGCCCTGCAGTTCCAGCACCCGTCCGGGTAGAACGGGTTCACCGGGTTCGTCGCTGTGGATGAGTGAAGGCGCGAGGTCCAGGACCCCTTGCTGCTGCCAGCGCGCCTGCGCGGCATTCGCGGGGCGGTTTTCTGCGGACCTTTCCGCGCCGAAATCATCAATGTGCACGCCGTTCCCTTCCGGTTAATCGGTCATGGCATTCACGAAATCGCACACGTAGAAGCTGCTGGACCCAGCGGGCGCCAGTCAAACAAATATGTGCGCGAAAAGGCGTGGCGCTGCGTGATCGGCTACCTCCGTTTACCGTCCGAAGCACGACGCCCCCACCCGGCCGCGGCCACGGACCCGATTCCATGCCGGAGCGACGAGATCCCCAGCTACCCCACCGAGTCGGACCGCCACCCCAACCGCGACCAGCTAGTCGAGATACTGCTCAAAAACAGGCGGACACGCGCAAGGAGCCGGTCGTCGCGTTCGAGGCGCAGCAGGCCGGCGCTGCTCGCCGCAGCTCGCACCACGGGCGACGAGATCGGGCACGGATGCGGCGGTGGCGCGTGACGCCCTCCATGTGCGGCGTGCAGCCGCGTCAGCCAGTTGACGTGACGCTCGGGGATTGCGTCCCGTCGCTTCTTGCCGTCGTGCGACTGAGCGGCAGGGGTGTCGGGCTGGTTGGGCGGGAAAGTTTTTGCAACGAGGACGTCGGCCCGTGCGTCCCTGGAACGTGGAGTTCGAGGAGTTCGTCCGCGCCAGAAGCCATGCGCTGCTGCGCTACGGCCTGGTTCTGACTGGCAGCGCTGACGACGCGGCCGACCTGGTTCAGGAGGCACTGCTCAGGCTGAACTCCTCATGGCGGCGCGTACGCAGCAAAGACGACCCCGAGGGGTACGTTCGGACGATCATGGCCCGGCAGCATGTGAGCTGGTGGCGCAGACGACGGCTGGAGCACCTCACAGCGGAGGTTCCCTCCCCGGTCCACGAGGACGAACACGAACTCGGCGAGATCTGGCAACGCCTGCGGGCCTTACCCGCCAAACAGCGCGCGGTGCTGGTCATGCGCTACTACGAGGACCTCGCTGATGAGGAGATCGCGGCGAGGCTCGGCATCTCGCAGGCGACCGTCCGCAGCCAGGCATCACGCGCGCTGGCCACACTCCGCGTCCGCGTGGACGCACGGGTGTGGCCGCAGGCCGTGTTCACCATGCCCGGGAGCGCCAGGCCGCTGGCGGCGATCAGCGCCACCGCGGTGCTGGCCTGGGATGAGCGAGGGACGCTCGAGGTCTACGACGCCGCCTTGAGACGTTCGCGTACCGTCGCCGTTCTCCGGCAGGCGCCGCAGCAACTGGCCGTTGACCGTGAGCGGGTGGTCTGGCGCGCGGACGGGCAGGTCTGGGTCGCTTCCTTGCGCGCCGGCGGGCGGGCGAGGAAGGTCGGGCCGATTCCGGGGAAGAACATCGACCGCATGGCGCTCGCCGGTCAGGAGGTCATCTGGTCGGCACCGCTCGAGGGCCTGTGGCGGATGAGGATCGACGGTGGAGTCCCCGAACGGGTGCCTGGATCCAGGGGCCTGCAGCTGGTGGAGTGGCCGTGGGTGACGGACGAGCCTCTGGACGTGCGCACGAATCCGACCAAGGTCGTCAACGTGCAGACGGGAGTCACTCTCAAGGTTCGCCCCGCATCAGGTGTTGAGGGCCTGCGCTGCGGGCCGACCTGGTGTACGGGCACCCGCGGAGACGACACCGTCGTCCAGCGCCGCGACGGCAGTTGGAGCGGCGTCCGTCAAGGGCTGCGTGGCTACCCGTTTCGGGATCGGTTCTTCACCGGCTTCGGCGACATCTACGACGCCCGCACGGAGACGACCGTGATCTTCAAGGGCGCCGAGCTGCCGTCGGGTGGCAGGCAGTGGTCGGCAGGTAGCGGTGTCATCTTCTGGACGCAGGGCGCGGGCGTCCGCGTGGTGAACCTGGCCGCCGTTGCTCAGCCGTAGCGCATCCGTACAAAGAGATCACTGTCGCCGACGTGGGCGCGCCGCTGGCTGGAGCTCTGACCCCAGCGGCGCCACTCCCGTCAGCCCTGGTGCCGGCTGGGTGGCGTACCTGGCCACCCGAGGCGTCGGCCATCTGCCCCTATGCGTCTCGCATCCGTAGGAGCAGCCCGCCGCCCAGGAGCGCCGCGGTGGCCCATGCGGTGAGTACACACAGCCCGGCCCATGGGCTGAGGGGGAGGGTGGACAGGTGGGTGGTGGCCTGGACGGCGAGCCCGGCGTTCATCGGGGAGATCTGCCAGAGCAGCCGCTGCCAGCCATCGTCAGCGATCACCAGGATGAGGGCGGGGAAGAGATAGAGCAGGCCGAGCACAACCCCGATGGCGGTGGCGGAGTCTCGTACGGCGGCGCCGACCCCCAGGCTGAACAGCGCGATCAGCGCCAGGTAGAGGACCGAGCCGACGGCGGCGCGCAGCATGGGACCGCTGGTGAGAAGGAGCACGTCGGCGGGAAAGCCGTTGTCGAGCAGGACGCGCCGCGCGGCCAGCGCGGAGGCGAGCACGGCGACGCTCCCGACGATCAGGGTCAAGCCGACCAGAATGATCGCCTTCGCGGCCAGGACGCCTGTCCGGCCCGGCATGGCGGTCAGGGTCAGGCGGATCATGCCGGTGCCGTACTCGCCGGTGATCGCCAGGACGGCCAAGACGGCGACGACCGCCTGGCTCGCCTGAACCCCGAAGAGGCCGATCTTGGCGGGGTCGTAGCCACAGCTCTGCGAGGCGCAGGACACCACGGCGGAGGCCGCGACACTGGCGGCGACGGTCAGCACCACGATCGTGAGCAGCAGCCGGCCGGTGCCGGGCAGGGTGCGCAGTTTCGTCCACTCCGCATGCAGATGCTCTTTCATGCGTCCCTCCGGCGGAGTCGGAGGACGGCCAAGCCGAGGGCGAGCGCGGCATGGCCGGCCAGGACGGCCAGGCCGGCCCACGGCGGCAGCGGGTAGAACCCGGCGATGGGCGCGTAGTGGCCGAGCACGTGCGCGTATTGCGGGATGCTCTGCTGGATGGCGAAGCCGGCCGCCGGGGTGAGACGCAGCAGCCATTGCGCGGCGCCGTCGGGCAGGACCGAGGTGGTGGCGAGAACGTGCGGGACCACGATCACCGCGATGGCGGTGATGACCGCGGCGACGCTGCGCCGCAGCAGCGCGCCGAGGGCGAGGGCGAGCACGGCGGCCAGTGCGAACAGCGCCGCCATGCCGACCACGATGCGCACCTCGGTGAGCCCGGAGACCGGGAGGACGGCGTTGCCGTTGTCGAGCAGGATCCGCCGGCCGGCCGTGAACGTGATCGCGGTGGCGGGCAGCGCGGCGGCGAAGGTGACCAGGCCGAGCGCCAGCGCCTTGGCCGCCAGCGTCCGGCCGCGGCGCGGGCCGGCCAGCAGGGTGATGCGGATCAGGCCGTGGCGGTACTCGGCGGTGATGAACATGACCGCCACCACGATCACCAGGATCAGGCCGGTCAGCGCGCTGCTGAGGGGACGTTCGGGGGTCTGGCCCTCGATGGCCGGCGCGATGTCGCCGACGCCGGTGACGGAGAAGGTGCCGCCGGCCCGGCCGGCGCGGCCCGGGTGGTGCTCGGTCCCGTCGGGCGCGACGCTGACGCCTATGTCGTCGTCGCGCCACGCGCCAGGCGCGCTGCCCTGCAGCCTGACCTGGTCGAACTCGCCGGTGGCCTCCGCGAAGCGGGCCGCCGCGACGGACCCGCCGAGATCCCCCTGCGTGACCGTCACATCGCCTGGGGAGGTCGCGAACAGCCCGACCTGGACGGTCGCCGGTAGCCCGGCCAGGGCCGCGGTGCCGATCTGGGTCCAGTTGGTGCCGTCGGCGGACTCGTACCCGGTGAGAGTGTCGCCGGCGCGGGTCAGCCGCAGCCAGCGCGGCGATTGCGGGGAGACGCCGCCCGGCCTGCCGGCCACGTCGTGGGTGAAGTCGTGCTGCATCCGGACCCCGTGCGCGCCGGTCATCATCACCGCCGCGTAGGCAGAGCCCTGCTTGGTGCTTTCCTTGATCATGACTCCGGCTTTCGCCCACGGCACGAGCCCGGCGACCTCGTTCCGCACCCCTGGGGTGACGTCGGGCTTACGGATCTTGCCGGTCATGGAGGTGAGGCGGGCGGTGATGCTGCCGTCCCCGGCCAGCGTCCGATGCACGAAATAGAACTTGTCGTCCACCGCTTCGCCATCCGGCCCGGTCAGAGGCGGTGGACAGGCGACCTCGACCGTACCGGCGCCGCACGAGGCGTGGTTGCTGGACGCCGACAGCAACCCGAGCAGCACGGTGACCAGCGCCGCTGCCGTCAGGGCGATCACCCAGCCGCGCACCGTCCTGAACTTGGTCCACTCGGCGCGCAGCAACCGCCCGAACTCTCCCCGCCCGGCCTGCGGTTCGGAGCGGCGTGAGGAGCGGTGTGAAGGGGCGCTCATCGTGCCGCTCCCCGGTATTCGACCGCATCGGCGGTGAGGTCCATGTAGGCCTGCTCCAGCGTCACCCGGTGCGTCGCCACCTCGGAGAACGGCACTCCGCCGGCGTTGAGTACCGCCACGATGCGCTCCGACGGCAGCCCCGAGACGACGATCGTGTCGCGATCGGTCACGGCCATCGTGGCGCCGGCGTGACCCAGCACCGACATCGCCTCCGCGCGCGCCGCCGTCCGCAGGGTGACCCGGCCGCGGGAGGCGGTCGTGATGAGATCGGCCACGCTGGTGTCGGCGATGACGCGGCCCTTGCCCACCACCACGAGATGGTCGGCGGTGTCCTCCAGTTCGCTCATCAGATGGCTGGACACCAGCACGGCCCGCCCCTCGCCGGCCAGCGACCGCAGGAAGCCGCGCATCCACACGATGCCCTCGGGATCAAGACCGTTGACCGGCTCGTCCAGCATGAGCACCGGCGGGTCCCCGAGCAGCGCGGCCGCGATGCCGAGCCGCTGGCGCATGCCCAGCGAGAAGCCGCCCGCCTTGCGCCGGGCGGCGGACTGCATCCCCACCTGATGGAGCACCTCATCGACCCGCCTGCCGTTCAGACCCTGGGAGTGGGCGAGCCACAGCAGGTGGTTGCGCGCGGTGCGGCCCGGCTGCAGCGCGCCGGCGTCCAGCAGCGCGCCGACGTGGGTGAGGGGGTTGCGCAGGCTGGTGTACGGTCGTCCGCCGATCAGCGCGTGGCCCTCCTCGGCCGCGTCCAGGCCGAGGATCACCCGCATCGTGGTGGATTTGCCCGCGCCGTTGGGGCCGACGAACCCGGTGACCCGGCCGGGCAGCACGGTGAACGACATGCCGTCCAGCGCCAGGGTCGGGCCGAACCTTTTGCGCAGCCCGCTGACGTCGATGGTTGCTTGCATGCGATCGGTTGTACGGACCTGGCCCTAACACGGGTCGAACAGAGGCCGTCACCTCGCTGTTAGGTCCGGCCCGACCTCCTGGAACCCGTACGAAAGCGGCGAGGATCGGCGCGCGCCGTACGTCTGCGCTTCACCGTCTTGTACGGCGCCATGCTCATGCTGTCCGCCGTCGGACCGCTGGCCATCACCACCCTCGTGGGCCCTGGAGGGACGCGGGTCAGCCCCGATCCGCAGCCCCTGGGGCCCGCCAGTCGAGTCGGCCGCCCTCGCCGCTGCCATTGAGCGCATCGCATGGCTCCAGGCTCAGTGGCCGGATACCCGCGCGGCTCAGGCACCAGCTCCTGATCGGCTCGGCGCCGGCACTCGCGGTCATGGGCGTGGTGCCGCTCGTCCTGGGCCCCCTCATTGCCGGCCTGGTGCTGCGCCGGCAACGGATGATCATCGCGGCCATCCGCCGCGTTTCCGCCGACAACCTGCACGAGCGGCTGGCCGCCCAGGGCCCGGCCGACGAGGCCAAAGATCTCGCCGACACCATCGACGAGCTGCTGCAACGGCTGGAGAGCTCGTTCGCCGCAATGCCGGTTCGTCGTCGGCGCCTCCCACGAACTCCGCACACCTCCGGTCACAATGCGCGCGTCCCCGGACGTGGCCCTGGTCAAGCCGGAGCCCGTGCCTCCGCAGACCACCGTACCCGTACTGGCAGACCGGATCCCCCGCCCGCACCGGCCATGCCAAGACCCTCACCAGCCTGACCGGACTATCCGGTCGCAGTGCTGACTCCCAAGCAGTACGCCGAGGTGATGGACCGCTGGACGGGCGCTGCCGCCGCCACCTGGAACCGGCACCTGTCGCCCTGGTCATCACCATCTGGGCCCAGCACCAGGACCTGCTGGCCACCAACCTGCGCACGCCCTACGGGGAGAGGGGCGGTGGAGGTTCCTGCATGACACGGCCGCCCGCGCCGAGGAAACCCTCAGCCTCGACGTCGAAGACCTCGACCTGGAGTTTCGCCGCGCTCGGGTCGTCTCCAAGGGCGGCGTCGTCGAGTACGTGCACTGGGCCCCCGCCACCTCCCTACTGCTGCCCCGTCGCAGCCCTACCCCCGCGCCGAGCACCTGTTCAAGACCGCCCTCTGCTGACCTGGACCCGCACCGGGAGGGATGGACGTTGCGCCAACCCCGGCACAGTGCGTTGCAGGCATCTCGCGCAGTCCGGACGGATCGCCCTGGAGTTGCAGGCCAAGAGCCGCCACCAGCACCTGGCCAGCCTCAGCCGATAGGCCTCCATCACTTCAGGTGTCGTGCAAGGGCCGCGAACGGCAGGGTTGAAGCATGTCGAGGTCGAGGTCGGAGTCACCGCGGGGTTGTTCCCGGCGGCGGGGCCGGGCGATGCTCATCGTATCCATTGTCCTGCTCGCCGGAGTGCTGGCGGCGGCCCTGGTTGGGGTGCTGGCCGACCCCTTGCATCTGCCTCCGTCGTTGCTGTCGGTGCTGGATCAGCGGGCCAGTGTGATCAGCATGTTCATCGGTACGGCAGGGCTGGTGGTCTCGGTGGCAGCCCTGTTTCCTCACCCGGAGGACGACGGACAGGGGCTTGTCCAGGGCGAAGTCCACCTACAGGAAGTTCACGGCCATACAGGCGTCGCTGCCTTGCCCACCGCGCTGCACACATTGCCATGCGATGTCGCCTCGTTCGTCGGGCGCCAGGCCGAGATCGACCAGCTGCTCGCCGCGTTGCCGAGCCACACACGTGCCGGCGTGGTGACCATCAGCGCGATCGGTGGGATGGCCGGGGTCGGCAAGACCGCTTTGGCCGTGCACGCCGCCCACCGGCTCGCCGCCCGCTTCCCCGACGGGCAACTGTTCGTGCGCCTTCACGGCCATACTCCCGGTCAATGTCCTGTCGACCCCGCTGAGGCCCTGTCCACATTGCTGTTGTGGGCCGGCGTAGCACCGCATCACATCCCTGCGGACACACAAGCCCGGGCGGGGCTGTGGCGAGATCGCATGTCCGGCAAGAAGGCGCTGGTCGTGCTGGACGACGCGAGCGGCACTGAGCAGATCACACCCTTGCTGCCCGGCAGCTCCGAGGCGCTGGTTCTGATCACCAGCCGTCGGCGGCTCACTGCCTTGCCCAGTGCGAAGACCATCACCTTGGACGTGCTGCGGCCGGAGGAAGGCGCGCGTCTGTTCGTCCGGGTGGCCAGCCGTCCCGGCCTGTTCCCCGGTGATCCGGAGGTCGCCCAGGTCGTCGCACTGTGCGGGTTCCTGCCACTGGCCATCAGCCTGGCGGGCGGGCAGCTCAGGCATCATCCAGCGTGGACAACCGCCGCCCTGGTGGCCGACCTCACTTCGGCGGCGGATCTGCCGAGCTGCCTGCATGCCGAGAACGTCTCGGTCGCTGCTGCTTTCCACGTGTCGTACTGCAATCTGCCGGAAGACCAGCGACGCTTGTTTCGCAGACTCGGTCTTCCCCCCGGCACCGACGTCGATGCTCACGCTGCGGCGGCCCTGGGCGGCGTGGACCTGGCAACGGCCCGCCGGCAACTGGACGATCTGTTTGCCTACCATCTGGTCAGCGAACCGGTCCGGGGCCGCTACCGCTTTCATGACCTGATCCGCTGGCATGCCCGTACTCGCGCCCTGGCCGAGGAGGACGACGAAGCGCAGGACGAGGCCGGGAAACGGCTGCTGGACTACTACCTTCACGCCGCCCGCGAGGCGGATCGCCACACGACGCAAGGAACTCCCGCCGGCGTGCCGGAAGTGAGCGCCGTCCAGCCGGTGGGGCTGCCGGACCTGTCGACCTGGGAGCGCGCCGTCGCGTGGATGGAAACGGAACGGCTCAACCTGCATGCCGCCGTCGAGCACGCTGCCGAGCGCGGCCGGTTTGGACATGCCGTCGCCATTCCCGCCGCGATGCTCGGCTTCCTGCGCGTCCACGGCCACTGGCATCAGGCCCTGCACCTTCATCGGGTCGCCCTGGAGACCGCGCGCAACGTCAGGGACCCCCTCGCCGAGGCGAACGTCCTCAACGACCTTGGTGTCCTGCAGAGCTGGGCCGGTGACCATCGGAAGGCCATCGAGCCCCTGTCCCGGGCCCGCGCCCTGTACAGCGCCTCCGGCAATCTGCTCGGCGAGGCGAACGCGCTCACCCATCTCGGCTCCCTCTACGGGCGCGCGGACGAACTGGAGATGGCGATGTCCAGCCTCACCTGGGCCCTTGAGCTGCATCAGGCCACCGACAACCAGATCGGGCAGGCCAACACCTACAACAACCTGGGCATCGTCCGTCATCTGACCGGGGATCACCAGGCCGCGGTCGCCGGCCTCGTGCACGCACGCGACCTGCACCATGCGATCGGGAACCGGCTTCGCGAAGCCAGCGCCGCACATAACCTGGGCTGCGTGCAGCAGGCCACCGGAGAGCACCGGGCAGGCATCGCCAATCTCGTATGGGCTCTTGAGGTCTACCGGATCCTGGGCGATCCCCTCGGACAAGCCCACGCGCTCAACGATCTGGGAGCCGCCCAGCAGGCGACCGGAGATGTGCTCGCGGCGGCCACCCACCTGGCACAGGCGCTGGAACTCTATCGAGCCCTGGGCAATCGGGCGGGGGAGGCCGAGGCGCTCACGGTTCTCGGCGTCGTCCGGCGATTGGCCGGAGACCCGCAGACCGCCGCGGCTGCTCTGGTGAAGGCTCTGGAACTGCACCGAAGGTCAGGCAATCGCGCAGGAGCCGCAGCAGTGAATGACGACCTGCGCCACTTGACGCTCGCTTGCTGCGCATCGCCCGGGACGGCAACACTCCATCTTCGACGAGATCACGACCGAGCGTCCGCCGCCGCACTGTCCGTCAGGCAAAGAACCCTCGCCATCCGGCGGTTCTCGTATCGAGGCTGGTAAAGGGCCTCCGCTCGGGTTCGTGAAGACGTCCGATGAGGAGCTGACCTCCACTTCGGAACGGTGGCCGCCAGGAGCGGAGTCGCCTATGTGAGGCCATTCCGACGCTCGTTCCGGCCGCTGTCTCGCCCACCTGACCTACGGCCTCCACAACGTCGCTCACCAGACCTTGCCGTTCTTCGCGAGGACGACCGGACGGCGTGGTCCGCGAGACCTGCGCGTTGTCGGCGCGGGCCTGATCGAGGCGCCGCCACATCTGCTGGTGTCGGCCGATCTCGTCGATGCTGTGCCGCAGGGATTCCGCCTGGCGGCTCAGCGCGAGGGCGAGGCATTGTCAGCCGCGGCGGCTAGGGTCTCGGTCCATCAGTACATGATCACTTTGGACGGAGGCGGACATTGGCCGCGTTGCTTCGACATGTCGAGGACGAGGTGCCGATCTCGTACGGGCGCTTCGACCTCTTTGACGGTTCCGGGCTCGGCCGGGAACCGGAGGAGGAGGTCGCGGCCGGATCGTTGCTGGCCGAGCCGGGCGCGATCGCCCTCGGGCAGCTCGGGATCAGCAGCCAGGCATGGGCGTTCGCGGCGCGCGTCCGTATGGAGGCCTGGGACGCCGAGCCCCCGGCGCCCGGTGCGCCCTGGGCCGAGGCCGGGCAGGTCGTCTACCTCAGCCCGGGCGGCGTGGTGCACCTGTGCGGTCTCATGCGCTCCCCTTCCGGGCAGGCCCTGCTGCTGGGCCCGCCGCTCTTCGCCTACGCCCTGCGCGCCTACACCGGCCCCGTCCGCACCCAGCCGGCCGACTACGACGCGAGCGTGACCGAGGCCGTCGAGGAGGCGTGGCTGCTGAGGTTCTGGCCGCTGGCGGACGCCGCCGGCCCGGTTCTGCGGGCGGAGCCGGAGGCGATCGGTTGGGACACCGACAGGATGCGTGACATCCTCCCGCTCGACCTCGGCTCCCCCGTGGCCCGGCCGGCGCAATGGCCCGCGCTGCATCCCTCCGACGTGCCCGAACCGCAGGTCCGCCCCTTGTTCCCGTACGCCCCCTCCACCGCGGACGAGCCGAGCCGCCTCCGTGGCCTCGTTCCACAGGAGACGATCGAAGCAGGGCGGCGGATCGAGGAGACCCTGGGCACCCTGCGCATCGACATGCTCGGCAACCTTCCCGCGAACATCGGATCCTGGTCGCAGAAGGAGCTCGACCGGTACGCCAGGCAGTTGCGCGTGAGCATGCGCATCGGCAAGGAGCTGAACCCGCACGCCGTGCCCACCTACCGGCTGGCGCCCTCCGACGTCCGCACGGTCCTGCTGCGTCCAGGCCCGGGAGTCAGCGGCCGCGCCTGGACCTGGGGCAGTGACGACAACGCCCATGCCGCCGTGTTCTCCGTCGACCGGCAGGTCGTCGCCCGGGACCGCATCCGCCGGCTCACGCTGCTGACCGGGATCGTCACCATCCTGCGCCACGAGAACGATCTCGTCGAAGTGCGCGCGGCGACCGAAGCTGAGGCGGCCCGGGTGCTCACGGTAGAGGGGATGCGAAGCTGACCGTGCCGCGTAGGAGCTCCGTGGCCAGGCGGAGTTCCAGCCGCGCCACCGGCGCCTGGTGAGAGCCGCAGGCGACCATGACACCAAGGCCCCCGGGGAGCCGCAGTCGGCCGCCTGCAGGAACTGCTTGCTTACGGAACCCCGCCAGGCGAGAAGCCTAAGGGGGCTTTCCGCTTGGGCGGCCCGCTGTCGCCGGCCCGATGGTCGAGCGTCATCCTCCGGGACGACGCCGTCGCGACCTCCGGGCGAGCCGGCCGAGACCTGGTGACGATGTGCGCGGCCTCCCCGCGGCATTCCCACGGCAGCAGAGTGGGTCCGGTGGACACCTCTCCCCCGCGAAACCGTCCCACAACCGTGCGGAACTCCATTGCGTCAGTGGCTGACGGAGACCACGGTGAGGGCGCACGTCAGCCGGGTGCTGAGCAAGCCGGCCGCCCTCGCCTGGACCGGGCCGCATCGCACCTGGATCCACCCGATCTCCGGCGCGCGGACGCTCGCCCAGCTCACCGACAACCTCGCCGCCTGCGACCTGCGGTTGCCGCTGGAGGTGGTCGAGCGGCTCGACCGGGCCAGCGCCTTCCCGCCCGGGTTCCCGCAGGACCGCGACCGCAATCCTGGCCGGACGGCGACACCTTGAGCACCCGCCGATGGCAAATGCTGTTCGCGCGGACGCTGGGCGGGCGACGCGGAGCGGTTCACTATACGTAAACGCCCGATGGCAGCCGGTTCCCGGCAAGGTACGCCAGCCGGCCCAGCCTGCCCGTCCACCTTCACGGAAGGGGCCCCGCCCATGTCGCCGCGACGTACCGCCCGAGGCTCGGGACGATCCGCGCCCAGTGTGTTCCTGGCCCTGACCATGCTGGTCACGGTGGGGTTGAGCCTGCTGCCCGCGTCCGTCGCGCACGCGGCGTCCCTCCAGGTCTGCACCCTCCAGGAGGACATCGTCTACCAACCGCCGCTGACGAACACGCCCCAGACAGTGGCGTACGCCGTTCACGGCCGGCTCACCGCCTGCACGGACGGTTCCGTCCCCACCGGCTGGTACGAGGAGTCCGGGACGGCGACGGGCGCCACCTGCACCAGCCTGCTCACCTCGGCCGGCGGGACCCGGACCTACCATTGGAGCTCCGGGGAGCACAGCACGTTCGCCTACACCCGGGTCGTGAACCGGCTCGCCGGCTACATCCAGGTCATCGCCACCGGCTCGATCCAGGACGGCAGGTACGAGGGCCTGCCCGCCATCTCGCAGGGCCTCGGGCTGCAGCCCGACCCGCTCGCCTGCGCCGCCGGTGGCGTCGCGCGGCTCACCGCGCCCGGAACCCTCACGATCGGCCTCTGACCGGCCGGGGGCTGCTTCCGCGCACGTCCTTGCGCGCGTGGAAGCAGCCCCCGGGACGGTTGCGCGGAGAGGTCAGTCGGTCGGGTGGTCCGAAGCGGGGTTCTCCTTGAGCCGCATGCACTCGTCGTAGTAGAGGAGCGCCTCGTTGGCGGCCTTCTCGGGGCTCCACCCCCGAGAGACGAGGGCCTGGTAGTTGTGGTTATAGATCTGGTAGCAGTCGGTCCGGCTGTCGGCCTGGGCGGGAACGGTGGCGGGGACCACCCAGGCGGCGGCCAGGAGCGCGGCGACGACGAGGCGGCGTGCGTGACGCATGGCGTTCCTTCCTGTCACTTGGTTCCCCAACCCGGCGAGTGGCAGGCGGGTCCGTTCGGTCCGGTGTTGCACGACTGGCCTTCGGTCGCCTGGGCCGGCAGGGACAGCGCCCCCACGGTGGCCACGGCCAGCAGCGCGACGGTGAATACGGAACGAAGACGGGTCACATGAGCTCCTGTGGTGAGGTCGCGACGTACGCGAGGTGCGTCCGTGACGGCCACCGGATGCCCCGATGATCTCCGGGGCCGCACTGCGATTGTCGGTCGGCGGCGGCGGCCGTTGCTCCTCCCCCAGGCCGGTCCCTCCGGCCACAAGAAGGACGACAGCCGCGGCCGTCCGGCGCGTCAGGAGCCGGTGTGGAGCGGGCACACGCCCTGGACGATCCCCGGAAACGCACGAAGTGCCGACACCAGTTGGGGGCGCGCCGGTGCCGGCCTCACCAAGGGCGGACGCGGCCCGTTCGGCGCCGAAGGGTGACGCGCCGTCAACTGGAGGGCAGGGGGTCTTGGCCGAGAAGGCGGGCGCCGTTGGCGGCGGACATGCGGACCGCGGCGAACCCGGAGTCGATCATCTCCTGCTCGTAGGAGCGCAGCGCGGGGATGAGCGGGCCGCCGCGGGCGAGCACCGGGGCCAGCGCCTGGGTGAGCGCCTGGGTGAGCGCCGCCGCGTCGCGCAGGGCGAGGTTGGCCCCGGCCCCGGCCGCCGGGCTCATGGCGTGGGCGGCGTCGCCGAGCAGCGTGACGCGAGTGGTCTGCCAGGGCGGGATCGGGACGCTGGTGCGCAGCTCCAGCGGGAAGACGTCGTACCACTGGCTGATCATCCGCCGGACGAGGGGATGCCAGCCGTGCGTCAGGTCCATGACGAGGGACCTGAGCTGATCCTGCGTCATCAGGTTCAGACCGGCGGGGAGGTCTTCGGCGCGGGCGCCGAAGGAGCAGGTGGCGTAGTCACGGGTCGGCGCAACGCCCACCACGCGATGGCCCGGACCGGTGATCGCAGTGAACACGTTGTCCATGCCCTCGGCCAACTCGACTGGGATCTTGCCGTAGAGCTGGACGAGGCCGGTGCCGACGATGCGGGCATGCGGCAGGTACTGGCCGCGCACGGCGGAGTTGATGCCGTCGGCGCCGACCAGGACGTCGCCTGTGACGGTGGTGCCGTCGTCGAAGCGCGCCGTCACGCGGTCGGCCACGACCTGGAAGCCGGTCAGCCGCGTGCCGTACGTGATCGTCTCCGCCACCTCGGGCAGCAGGGACTCGCGGAGCGTCTGCCGGTCGATCGACAGGTGGAGCCCGCTGTGTTCGAGGACCTCCACCCCTGCGAGCGTGTGATCGAAGCGGACGAACCGGGGCGAGGGTGTGTGGGCGGTGGCAAGGAAGGCCGCTCGCCGTTCCGGGGCCATCACGCTGGTCAGCGCGTCGATGCCCATGTCGCTGAGGTGCAGGCGGTAGCCCTGGCGGCGGACGTGCGGCGATGGGTCGCGCTCGTGGACGGCCACGTCGATGCCGGCCCTGAGCAGTCCGCTGGCCAGGGCCAGCCCGCCGAGGCCGGCCCCGATGACGATCACCTTCATCGCTGGTCGCCGCCGAGGTCGTCGGCGTGCTCGGCGGCCCACGCCGACAGCGTGGTTGCGGGCGCCCCGGTGATGTCGCGCACCGTGGAGGTGACCTCCGGAGGCGGGGCGGCGGCCATCTTGGTGTAGCCGTCGAGCAGCTCGTCGATGAAGTCGTCAGGGAAGCCGGGGTCGGCCAGCAGCCGGGCGCGTTCCTGCGCCGGCGTCGACTCCTGCCAGTGCAGCGGGCGGCCGATGGCTTCGCCGATCAGCCGTACCTGCTCGGCCCGGGTCAACACCTCAGGCCCGGTGAGGGTGTGGCGGCGTCTGTCGTGCCCGGGTTCGGTCAGCGCGTGTACGGCCACCGCCGCGATGTCGTCCTCGTGGATCGGCGTCATCGCCAGCGAGCCGAAGGCCCCGCGGACGCTGTCGCCCGCCTTGATCTGGTCGCTCCACCACAGGGTGTTGGTCATGAAGGTGCTGGGGCTGAGCACCGTCCACTCCATGCCGGACCGCTCGATCAGCTGTTCGACGGTGGCGTGCCAGCGGGCGACCGGGTTGGGCTGCTCCTCGGGGGCGACTCCGGGCAGTGCGCCCCCACCGGTCATGAAGACGACGTGGCGGACACGGCGCTTGAGCGCGTCGACGATGGGGCGGGCGGGTTCGGCCGAGTGGAAGGGCCACATGAGGAAGGCCGCTTCGACGTCGTCCAGGGCGCCGGGCGCGGCCAGGTCCGGGGTGATCACGTCGACGCTCCGGGGAAGCTTCGCGGCCGCAGGGTTGCGGCTCGTGGCTCGTACGGCTGCGCCGCTCCAGGCCAGCCGCTCGGCGACCCTTCTGCCGACGTTGCCCGTTGCGCCGAAAACCATGTAGGTGCTCATGCAGCAAGAATCCGGCTACCTCGGCGATCTACGCACTTCAAATGCCATCTCGCGGCGACAAATGGCATGTAGCGTCGAATCATGGCGATAACTAGCGCATTGGACGCGCTGGACTACGCTCTCGTGCACGCGCTCCAGATCGACGGCCGTGCCTCCTTCCGCACGATCGCCGAGGTGCTCGGCGCCTCCGAGCACACGGTCGCCCGCCGCTACCGGAAGCTGCGCGCGCAGGGCGTCCTGCGCGTGGTCGGCTGGCTCAACGGCCAGCGCTTCGGCCGCACCGCCTGGTCGGTGCGCCTGGTGTGCACGCCGGATGCGGCGGCCCAGGTGGCCGAGGCCCTCGCCCGCCGTGACGACACCGTGTGGGTCCGCCTGCTGTCCGGCGGCACCGAGATCGCCTGCGGCGTCCAGGCGGGCGGCGACCAGGACGGCGACGCCCTGCTGCTGAAGAAGCTGCCGCGTACCCCGCGCATCGTGGCCATGTCCGCGCACGCGACCCTGCACATGTTCGCCGGCTGGCGCAGCCGGGTCGCGGTGCTCACCGACGAGCAGGCCGAGCGGATCCGGCACGTGCAGCAGCACGAGAAAGAGGTCTCGCTGACCGCGCAGGACCACGCCATGCTGCGGGTGCTGGCGAAGGACGGGCGGGCCGGGTACGGCGAGCTGGCCGGGGCCAGCGGATGGTCGCACACCACCGTGCGACGCCGCCTCGGCGAACTGCGGGCCGGCGACACGCTCAGGTTCGACGTCGAGATCCCCTCCCAGGCCCTGGGCTACCACGCCGAGGCCTGGCTGTGGATGAAGATCGAGCCGTCCGCCCTGGCCTCGGTCGGCGAAGCCATGGCCGCCCATCCCGAGGCCGACGTGGTTGCGGCCACCACCGGCCCCACCAACCTCATGGCCGGCGTGACCTGCCGCGACACCCGCGACCTCTACCGCTACCTCACCGAGCGGGTGGCGCCGCTCCACGGCGTGCGCGAGCTGGAGACCGCGCCCGTGATCCGCACGGTCAAGCGGGTCGGCACCTTCCTGTCCTGAACCCCGTCCCGCGCCTCCCTCCCAGCCTGGCCACTGTCCGGTAGCAGAACGGTGAACCGGCCGCGTACAGCACCTCCGCCCTTGCACGTCCATGGCCACCGTGGGGCACGTTCGGCTAGCCGCCGGCGGTTCCCTTGCTTGGGACGTGCTGGGATGACGGCGAGAGCGAGCAGCCGGGCACACGTCGCGGGCCATGGACTCCGGGGATCGGGAGGGGGTGGCCATGCGCGCACCGTACAGCGGCGGGCGGCTCCGGGAGGCCAACGACACAGACACCATCTGACTGCACCAAAGCTCGGGCCACATGTCGTTGGAGTGAGTCGATCAAGTGCAGATCCATCAGCCAGGGAAGACGCGTGAGTTGAGCACGCCGGGCTGCCAGCCGGAGTCTTCGTGGTAGGCCCACACGGCTGTCGGATACCCCTTGGCCGGCAGCGTGTGGAAGGGACCGTCGCCGGCGTCGACGATCGTCTTGCCCTTGTCCTTGCCGTCGGTCCAGTCGAGTTGCACCTGCCACGCGCAGTCACACGAGTTGGTGTGCGCGGTCAGTTCCAAAATCTCCGGCTCATCGCTTTTGACGGTATAAGGGAAAGAAGTCTTCTCCCCCTTGGCGGGCCGCCAGCTGCCGGATGCGTCATCAAGGTCGGTCCTGAACGAGCGCACATCCACATGAGCGCCACATCGTTCACCGATCTGGAACTGCACCAAGGTGCCCGCCGGCGGTTTCGGCGCTCGTGACACGAAGACCGTGCGCGCACCTTCCAGCACAACCGTCTTGCCCGGCTTGCCGCTGACGGTCAGCCGAATCTTGGTGGTGTTCGGATCCCCGGCCCGGTTGGCCAGCGCCCACGCCTCCAACACCCCCTCATTGCGTTTCCAGTCCCTGCTCCACCGGGGCGGATGGACCTCCGCACGCGGCCGGGGAACCATCGTGGTCACGATGCACCCTTCATCGATGGCGCGCCCGCTCGGCACGATCACGAAGTTCGGAGTGTCGAACGTCCAGACCCCCGCGCGCTGTCGCCCGCCGGCGCGCTTGCCACCAGCCAGCGGCGCAAGAGGCGCCACTCGCCTGCCCGCCACGGTCAGCGGATCGTCTCCGGTGACCAGCCCAAGCAATCGATCCCCGGTGGCGCCGAAGATGCCCGTGGTCCACTGAGTCAGCGCGGCCGTCACCGCGGCCAGGACCACTGCGGCCATCGCCGCCCACACCTTGCGCCAGCCCCGCTTGGCCGGCGCGTGAGGTGCCCGGATCCCTCGGGAAGATCGCGACATGCGCCGACGATACCTCCCTGCTCCACGCGGCCCCAGCGCGATCCACGGCCGCAGCCCCGAGGTGAATGCATACTCTCTCTACGGTTACCAAGGCGTCCGCTGTCTGCAGGCGGCATCTCCGATGGGCGCCCCGGCCTGCCCCGACGTTGGGCCGTCGACCGGTAGACGTGGCCGTATGAGTAGGCACACGCCATGGGGAGCGCCCGTGACGGCCTGGACCGTGATGCGCAGTCACGGGCCGGCGAGAACGGGGACCAGGAGGTCAGGCTGACGGTGCCGCCTGACGCCGGCACCCACGGGCGGCGATGATGCACCTTTGCATCTATGACGTACGTGGGGCCGCGGTGTCGTTGAAAGAGCCGGGCGGCCGAAGTTGGCCGATCGGCAGGCTTTGGTGGGTCGCCGTGGTGGGCTGGGGCCGATCGCCGCCCGATGGCCACACCGGGTGAGGTCCGGAGCATCATCGCCTCCCAGGGCGCCGGCGTGGCTCTCACCCCTGGTGTCGACGGCCGTCGTACCAGAGAGGTCCCCGCCGGCATGCACCAGCCGACGCGGGTCCCATGAGATTCGAGCTGCCGTCAGCCGTGGTGTCGATCTGAGCTCCTGGCCATGTCCTGAATGGTGGCGTACCGTGGCGACGTGACGACCGACAGTGATGCGTGGGACTCCAGCCACCAGCACAACCTGATTGATCTGGCCGACGATCTGGCCGAGCTGGACGCGGCGATGCTGGTGCAACTGGATCCGGTCGATCGGGCCCGCCAGGTGCGTGCCCGGGAGGCGCTGTGGGTGTACGCGGACGCCATGTGGGACGCGGTCAAGGCGACCAAACCCGGCGAGGGAAGCCCCGCGACGCGCAACCCCTACAACTGCGTGGCCGCGCTGCGCGACTTCGCCGGCGAGCTCCACGCCGCAGCGGTGCAGGCGCAGCAGGCGGCCGGCGACCCGGAGCCCGACGAAGACGGTCCGGGCGATGTGGACATGTGGGCGGAGCACCGGGCTGACCCAGGCTCCGGTCACCCTCGCTACACCCTGCCGGACCGGGCGCCCGATGCTTGAATGCCCTACTCGCCGGTAACCGTACAGTGCTCCAATTCTGAGTGATCGGGACTACCTGGCGGCTGGGCCTCGCTCGGGTGGAGGACGCCCGGTCAGCACGGACGACGAAGCTCCTCACCGATCGGCGAGGGGTGGCCGCCGTGCCGCCTTGTCGAGCCAGACCCGGTCGCGCAGTTCGATGCCGTCGATGACCAACCCGGCGGGGTAGCCGGTGGCGGGGGTGAAGGCGTCCCGCTCGATCGCCCGCATGCGGAATCCCTGCCGCTGGTAGAACCGCAGATTTCCGATGTCGGCCGCGGCAGTGGCGACCACCAGCGTCGTGCCGCCCTCCCCCGCGACGAGGTCGGTCGCGGCGCGGACGAGGCGCGTGCCGATCCCCTGGCCCTGAAGGTCCTCGCGGATCGCCATGTTCTTGATCTCCACCTCACACGGCCGTCCGGTGTCGATCAACTGCAGGTGCCCGACGATCTCCTCCCCGGACCGCGCCACCAGCACGCGGCCCAGGTCAAGATAGGAGTCCAGCTGCACCGGGGAGTCCTCGGCCAGCGCGAACAGGGGACGTAGCGCTTCGCGGGCGCCGGTGTACAGCTCTGTCATGTCTCGAGTGTCGCAAGCCGGCACCACGATCGGCTGCCGCCGTAAGCCCTTCGTAACAGCGCTGCTTGACGGTTGAGGGCAGCTTCGGGAGCAGGACGCCTATCTGCGCGACGGGGACATGCTGACCGTCAGGGCCGGTCGACCGGCTCGGCTCTTGGGAGGGCTCATCGTCCTGTTCCAGCGCGGCATCGCGGTCAAGGTGCTGGAGGGCATCGCGGCCGGCGAGCACACCGAGCGCTTGCTGATCCTCGACCTGTCCCTGGCGCTGTCGGAGGACCGGCGCCGCGACATCGTCCACAAGACCGAGAACAGCCTGGAGGCGGCCCTTCGCCGCGGCCGGGGCGGCGACCGCGGTCCTCGCACCCGATCGTTGATCTGGGTTTGCGGCCATCTCCTGGAGGACCGTTTGCGGAACGTCCGATTTGGGGTGACCGCAAGGCGGGGATCGCCATGAGCAACATGTCCGGCAGGAGAGGCGAGGAAATGAGCGCATCCAAGCTGACAGTCGCCGTCGTGGGGCTGGCGATCGGTGCGGCGGCTTGCTCCAGCGGTGCCCCGGCGGCGATGTTCCCGGCTCAGCCCAGCCCCACGGGCACCTCCGCCGACGACGCCGGACTCGACAAGGAACTGCTGGGCCCGAACCCGCCCCGGGCTCCTCGGTTGAGCGCGCCGGTGCAGAACCTCACGGTGAAGGTCGGCGGCATGACCCGCTCCTACGTCGCCTTCGTCCCCAAGGATCTGCCGAAGAACGCCCCGCTGCTGCTGGCCTTCCACGGCACAGGCATGAACGGCGAGCTCATGCGGGCCTACACCGGATACGAGTTCGACAAGCTCGCCGACTCCAACAAGTTCGTCGTCGTCTACCCCAGCGGATACGGACGGCACTGGAACGACTGCCGCAAGCAGGCCAAGTACCCCGCCCGCACCGAGAACGTCGACGACGTGGGATTCGTCCGCGCGATCATCGACAGGTACCGCGAGTCCAACGACATCGACCCGAACCGGATCTTCGCCATGGGCTACTCCAACGGCGGCCACATGACCTACCGCCTGGCCTCGGCGATGCCCGGCCAGATCAAGGCGATCTCAGCGGTCGCGGCGAACTTCCCCGCGCCGGACAACAACGTCTGCCCGGCGATCAAGAGCCCGATGCCCATGCTCATGATCACTGGCACCAAGGATCCGCTCGACCCGTACAACGGTGGCGACGCCGTCGTGGCCGGCACCTCCTACGGCAAGGTGCTGTCCTCCCCTGACACCGCGGCCCACTTCGCCGAGCTCAACGACAACACCGCGACACCGCAGGAAAGCAAGCTCCCTCACCAGGCCGGTTCCGGATCCACCTCGGTCTCCGTCAGAAGCTACGCACAGCCCGGCAGGCCCCCCGTCACCCAGTACACCGTCAACAACGGCGGCCACGTCGTCCCGAACCAGGTCTTCGAAGCCCCAAGCCAACTCGGCCCGACCACGCATGACCTCGACGCACCCCCGGTCATCTGGGACTTCTTCATGAAGAACAGCGGCTGACCGATCATCGACCTGGCCACTCCCACCTGGCCCCCGCCCACCGGAGCACCCCAGCCCGCATGGCGTCGGCGACGACCTGCCGGAGCGGAGCCCCGCACACAGCCGTGCCCCCCGCAGACCCGGACGGCCGGCCGAGGCACAGCAGAGCGGGAGGCGGGCTGGTTCCAGGCGGAGGATCCTCCGGCTGAGCCATCCGCTTCCCGCGGGTCCGAGGGGCTACCGCGTCGCCTGGAACTTGTAGCGGTCGCCGTGTGCCAGATAGTGGAACTTGACGGACGTCGAGGAGGCGGCGGCGGCCTCCTTGAAGTCGTCGAGCCCGGAGTGGAACACCGAGAAGTCGTTGTAGTGGATCGGGATCGCGGTTTGCGGCCTGACGATCTCCGCACAGTGGACCGCCTGGGCCCCGGTCATGGTCACCGTGGTCAGGAACAGCGTGGTCCCACCGCTGTGGAACATGCCCAGGTCGATGTCGGGGTAGTGGCGGGGGATGTCGTACAGCCGGTTGTGCAGCATGGTGTCGCCGCTGATGTAGAGCCGGAACAGCCGCTGGTCGCCGTCGTAGAAGTCCAGCAGGTGGCCGTTGACCGGCATGAGCATGTCCGCCATCTCGAAGTCGCTGGTGTGCTCGGCCGGCATGGCCGTCACCACGAGCCGGGCGTCACCTCGTTGAACCGTCTGACTCTCCCAGGTGTCGAGCGCGTGGCCGTTGGTGAAGCCCAGCGGGTGCAGTTCCTCGATGGCGTGCTTGGTGCTGACGACCGGGATGTCCTTGTCAAGATCCCGAGCCGCGACATGGTCGAAGTGGTCGGCGTGATAGTGCGACAGGACGATCAGGTCCAGCGGGGGCAGATCGGCGACCTGGCAGTCCGGCTCCATCTCGCGCCGGGCATAGATGCCGTGCCCGAGGTGGATATGGTCACCCTTGTGCAGAAACGCAGGGTCGGTCAGGATCGTGAACCCCGCGAACCGGCGCTCATACCCCCGAAAATCAGCACAGATACGGCGCTCCCCCAGACTTTCCGGCCCGGTCTACACGCGTGCATCCGCACCCACGTGCGCGACTTCCGGCAGCGCCCTTCCCCGCTGCCGGGAGCACCCCGGACCACCCCCTGAACAGGCCGGTAGCAGGTAGAAGCCAGGACGCTGGACACCGCGGGGGGCTTTGCTGCCCTTCCGCCGCAGGCCTGCTTCCACAACGGACGGCGCGACGTTCACCTGCGGCGGCGACCAGGTCGTTGATGACGTCCGTGTCCGCCTCCGTGGCCTGGAGGGGCCACAGGCGGCGGCCCGGCCGTCTGAACGGCGGTGGGCAGCGCTGGCCCGCCTGCTGACGCGTGGCCAGGAGCTGCAGGAGCTCGACCCCGAACCGGCGGTAGTCCTCGGCGACGGTGCCGGTGGCGGCGGCGATGCGCCGCTCAGGGGAAGCACAGCCTGACCCGGCCGACCCGAACGTGGCGCGCCCCAGGTTCGGGCAGCCGCGGCTGGCCCTGCTCCGGCCGCCGGTCACGTACCCGTTGATGGAGGTCGGGGAGTTCGGTCGCAAACGGCGGGCACCACGCGCCGGCCGGTCACGCCGCACTCGCCGCAGCCTGGTCGCGCCCGCGTCACGGGCGGGGCCTCATCCCGGCGAAGAGCGCATCGAGGATCCGGTCGACGTAGGCGTGGGTCAGCGGCTCCTGGGTGATCAGAAGCCGGAAGTACAGCGGGCCGGACAGGATCGCCATCGCCAGATCGAGATCGAAGCCGGGCGACAGCTGCCCCTGGTCGCGGGCCGCCCGCAGCCGGGCGACGGTCCTGTCCGCCTGCGGGGCGATGAAGCGCTCGTTGAGCGCGGCGGCGACCCGGCGGTCGTGCTGCGCCTCGCCGACCAGGGCCTGGAACAGGGCGCCGTACGACGGCCCGGTCAGCAGGTCCACGGCCGCGTAGATCTGCGCGCGCAAGTCGGCGGCCAGGTCACCGGTGTCGGGGTAGTCCAGTTCGCTCTCGTTCAGCGACAGCAGGGAGTCGAGCAGCAGGGCGCCCTTGGACGACCATCGGCGGTAGAGGGTCTGCTTGCTCGCGCCGGCGCTCGCCGCGACCGCCTCCATGCTGAGGTTGGCGTAGCCGATCTCCTGGCCGAGCTCCAGCGTCGTCCGCATGATGGCCTCGGTCCGGTCGGCGCCGCGGCGGTGGGGGGTGCGGGTCATGAGGCCACCTTATCGGTACGAAACGTTCCGTACTGATAACGAAAAGAGCGGATTGTGCTACCTGTTCCCGTCGGCCCCACAGTGGTGCGCCCGATGCCCGGCCAGCCGCGGGTGGTGCTGCTGAAACCCCTGGTCTCCTCACCGCTGATCGAGATCGGCGACTTCTCCTACTACGACGACCCGGACGACCCGACCGCCTTCGAGACCCGCAACGTGCTCTACCACTACGGGCCCGAGAAGCTGGTCATCGGCAAGTTCTGCGCGCTCGGCGAGGGGGTGCGGTTCATCATGAACGGCGCCAACCCCCGCATGGACGGCCCCTCGACGTTCCCCTTCCCGATCATGGGCGGCTCCTGGGCCGAGCACTTCGCCCTCGTCACCGGCCTGCCCGGCCGGGGCGACACGGTGGTGGGCCACGACGTCTGGCTCGGGTACCGGGCCATGGTGATGCCCGGCGTCCGCATCGGCCACGGCGCGATCATCGCCTCCGGCTCCGTCGCCGTGGACGACGTGCCCGACTACGGCATCGCCGGCGGCAACCCCGCCCGGCTCATCCGCCGCCGCCACAGCGACGCCGACGTCGACCGCCTGCTGGCCGTGGCCTGGTGGGACTGGCCGCTCCCGCTCATCACCGAACACGTCCGCACGATCATGTCGGGCAGCGTCGGCGACTTGGAGAAGGTGGCGGCCACGCAGGCGTGAGACCGCCCGTCCACCTTCCAGCACCTGATCTTCCAGCACCGGAATCGAGCCAGCAGCATCTCCGCTTCGTCCCACCCCGACCCGTTCACCGGCTGGCTGGGCGGCCAGGCCGTCCCGCTCACCCACCTTGGCGGTGACGCGCACAGCCGGGGTAGTGGACGGTCGTCCCCGGCGATGATCGAGAACCTGCCACCAGGTAGGCGCGTGGCAGGTTCGCGGCCCGCTGGGCACGCGCTGGTCAGGCTCGCGCTGAGGACGGGATGCCCTCCGGCACCGCGCGGGCCTGACCGGGCTCCCGCTACCGCGTCACCCAGGCGTGCAGCGGGACGTGATCGGACCACGTGCGCCTGGCGTGATCGACGAAGCACCTCCGTACGCGACCCTCGCCGGCGAACACGTAATCGATCTTCCGCTTGCGGGTCACGTAGGTCCAGCGCCGGCGCGGGTCGCACTCGTCGCGCCCCTTGTAGGCCGCGGCGGCGTCGCGCGGCACCAGGTTGAGATCGCCGCCGATCACGCCCCGGCCGAGCCTGAACAGCTCGCGCAACTGGATGTGCCGGTAGGGCCTGCCCTTCTGCCTGTCGTCGTAGCTCGATCCGGACGAGAAGTGCGCGGTGCAGAACGCCCGGTCGGCCGTGCAGACGGCGTACCTGCGGGCTCCCCACGGCGGCGAGGTCAGCGCGTGCGCGACGAGGCGGGTGTCCGCTCCGGCCACGGCCAGGGTGACGCTCAGCACCCCGCGCGGCCTACCGCTGGTGTCGGGAAGGCACTGGTACGGGGAGCCGTCCGGGTACACCAGCCCCGCCGACCCGACGCTCCACTCCCGGCCGGTACGGCGTTCGAGCTCGTGTTCCAGGTCGGCGTCCGCGCCCGTGCAGAACTCCTGGAGGAAGACCACATCCGCCTCGGTCGCCAGCACCGCCACGTGCCACGCCAGCTCGGCGTTCGAGCGGCGGAAGAGCGCGCACCCGGGATTGGTGCCCGCGCAGACGTTCCACGTCATCACGTGAACGAGAGGGGGCTGCGCCTGTACGGACAGGTACGGGAACAACAGCGCGGCGATCAAGAGCTGCCTGATCATCCGAGATCCCTCCACACATGATCGGAGCCATCAAGGACCGCTCAACCGGCAGGACAGCGGTCAACCGAAGTCCGATGCCTGCCCGATCAGTCCGATCCGGCTGGAAAAACCGCATTCGTCATTGTCCTGGCGGCGCGACCCGGAGGCCAGATCTGCGGGCGGCGCCGTGGTGCTCGTCCCCGGCCGACAGACCGGTGCCCGTGGTCACCCGGGGGGCGGGAGTCTCAGGCTCGTCAGGTAGCGGTTGACGTGGGCGGTGACGCAGCCGGTGTCGCCGTAGAGGTAGAGCATGTGGCCGTGCCCCTCGTACCGAACGCTGGACGAGCCCGGCACCGGCCGGACGACCTCCGCCACCTCGTCGTGGTCCGTCCAGCTGCCGACCCCCAGGAACGGCGGCAGGCCGCGGGCGGGCAGCGGCGCCGGCGGGTTGGTGACGGGCGCTGGCCAGCGGCCACCAGGCCCGCTGTCCGGCGAAGTCCGGCGACAGCACCGCCGCCCTCCCGAGCGCCTCGCGGTAGGCGGCGTGGCTGCCGTATCCCGCGCCGTCCAGGCATCGCGTCATGTTCTGCCCGGCGAGCGAGGGCACCTTGGGCTGCCCGACGACTGCCGCAGGTAGTCGGCGAACCCGTCGTGACGCAGGTGAGCGGCCAGGATGCGCTGAGCGGTCAGGCGGACCTGCCGTTCCTCCTGCGGATCGCGGCCCGTCGCCGGAGCGGAGATGCCGCCGACGGCGGCGCGCGGCACGGCGGGCCCGGCCGGATCTGCCCCCTCCGGCGGCGGCGTGCAGGGCATGCGCAGGTAGGAGCAGATGACGTTCACGATCGTCTGGCGCAGCGGGGGTGTCCTGGGCCAGGCGCTCCAGGGCGTAAAGGCCAGCGAGCCGGACCGGTGTGCCTTGTCGCTGCCGAGGTGGTCGGCGGCCTTGGTGTAGAGCTCCGTCACGCGACGCTCGGCGGCGTCGTGCGTGGTGTGCGTGGTGTGCGCGGTGTGCGCGGTGTGCGCGGTGGCCAACTCCTGGTGCCGGTGGCGGCGTACGGCCAGCAGGAGTGTCACCGCGGCGCCGACGCCGGCGCCGGCCGCCGGCGCGATCCGGACGGCCTCGATCTGGGCGGAGATCCGCTCGGGACCGGGCAGCGTGCCCAGATCCTGCAGCAGCCACCCTGGAGCTTTAGGACGTCAAGGCGTTCATCCCTACAGTCCGGGCCCGTGAACCAGGCCCCTGCCCGGCCGTCGAGGGTGCCTTCGCGCCCTCGACGAACTCGTCCGCACGGTCCTGGCCGACAAGAAGACCGCCGGCATCCCCACCACGCCGAAGCGGGCCCGCGAGCACGTCAGCGTCACGCTCGCGATGCTCGGCCGGTATGTGACATCCGAGCCGTACACGCCGGCCATGCCGGAGGAGCAGCCGCAGTTGGTGAGGCCGCACTGCCAGCATGACCAGGAGCGCGCCTTGGACGTGCGCCAGGACGGGTACGCGCACTTCGCGTGCAGCACGGCGCGGCCCGGCCCGACACGCTCATGGTCCGCACCCCGTCCGGCGGCGCCACCTACACTTCCCGGTCCCGCAGGACGGGCCGGTCATAGGGTCGACTACCGGCCGCAAACCCACGAGCGCCGCTCGAGCCCGGCATCGACACCCGCGGACGGTATTACCTTGGGTTCCTAGCGTGTTCTTGCAGGCCAGAGTGCGATGATCTTGTCAGGCGCGTAAGGCAGGCGAAACGGCGTTGAAGGCATGGTGAGTCGGGCCGGACGGGAGCGCCGGAACAGGGCCGGGCGGAGACGCCGGAGCAAGCGGGGAGGCGCGTCACCCCTCCCGGTACGCCGCGAGCCGTTCCAGGTCCTCCGGCGACAGCGGCTGCAGGAGCCCTGGGTGGTCCTGGGTGAACCTGTCCATGATCATTTTGATGCCTGTGACCGTGGCGATGATCTCGATCGACTGCAGGCCGGCGGCCACGTCCACGCCCGCGGGCACCTCGACCACCATGCTGTCGTCGCCCGGCAGCACGTCCTTGGGGCGGACGACGTTGGCGATCCGCGCGAAGGTGGAGCCCGCGCCGTGCACGTTGAGCAGGACGATCCCCGTCAGCGCCAGCCCGCCCAGCACGGTGATCAGGATGGTGCGGTCGGAGGCGTTGACCTTGATCTTGAAGTACGGGCCGAGCGACACCTCGACATTGGGCTGGACGTTGTTGCCCTGCGCCTGCAGGTTGACCTCGTCCTCACCGTTCGCGCCCGATCTGGGCGGTTTCTGGTCCCAAGGCGTGATGACGAGATCGTCGACATCGCCCAGCGAGTAGATGTTGAAGGCCTTGGTGAGGTCGAACTTGGTCCCCTCTGGTATCTGGATCGCGGACGGTTCGACCCTGGGGTCGCGTCCACCGGGGAAGTAGACCTGGGCGCCGGAGTCGGTCGACTGGTTGAGCACCCAGATATGGTTGTCGCGCGTGCTCACCCAGAAGACCACCTGGCCGATCGTGACGTTGGTTCCCGTGCCGACCGGCCCGAAGTGCACGAGTTCCTTACCGCCGACGAGAGATCCGGCGATCTTTCCGATGGTGGTCGCGACAGTCAGCGCGGCGTCGAGCCAGCCCATGACGTGTCCTTTCTCTGGGGTGACCCACCTAACATGAACCTCGTTTCGCCGCCCTGCAATGCCCAGCATCGAGGTCCGGAAGGTATCGGCCGACCATAATCAGCGCCAGGCGTCCCGGGCTGCGCCATTCCCTTTCGGCAGTGATGCGAGGCGCTTCACGCCGTGGTGTGAGGCACGATGTGGCGGTTGTTCCCGCCGCCCGCGGGAGCCGATGCCCGGGGCGGTGGGAAGGGCTGGGTCAGGCGGGGGTGCGGAGCGGGGCCAGGGCGGTGGACCAGGCGATGAGCTGGTCGAGGGTGGCGGTCAGCTGGGCGGTCTGGTGCTCGCCCGGGGTGAAGTCGGTGAAGCCGGTGAAGTCGTGGTGCATGCTGAGCGCGACCTGGGCGGAGACGTCGGCGACCTGCAGGGCGCCCAGCACGGGTCGCAGCGCCTCGACGGCTCGGACGCCGCCGTCGATGCCGTAGGAGACGAAGGCGGCCGCTTTGTTGTGCCATTCGGCGTGTACGCGGTCGAGGGCGTTCTTCAGCTTGCCAGGGGCGGAGTGGTTGTACTCGGGGGTGACGAACAGGAACCCGTCGTAACGGGCGACGGTCTCGGCCCAGGAGCGGGTGTGCTCGTGGGTGTAGCGGCCGGAGGCGGGCGGCGCCGGCTCGTCCAGGTCGGGCAGGTGGAACTCGGCGAGATCGACCAGCTCGAAGCGGGCGTCAGCGCGCTCGGCGGCGTGCTTCATCACCCACTCGGCCACAGTCGCACCGCGTCGGCCGGGACGGGTGCTGGCCAGAACGACGGCGATGGTGATCATGATGGGTCCTTTCAGATCAGGTGCGGGGGAACACGGGCGCCCGGGTCGGGGCCGCGGGAGGAGGAGTCAGGTCTGTGGCTGGTCGGCGAACATGCGCGCCAGCCGGGTGACGGGGTCGGGGCCGAACATCAGCTCCAGCGAGGCGGCCGACTCGGCGGCGGAGGCTTCGCTGCGCGGGAAGAGCGCCTTTTCGTAGGCGGCCAGCGCGGCCTCCATGTTGCCGCGGTGGTCGGCGATGGCCTGGCCGAGCTCGGCGCCGTCGAGCATGGCGAGGTTGGCGCCTTCACCGGCGAACGGGGACATCAGATGCGCGGCGTCTCCGAGCAGGGTGACGCCGGGTACGCGTGGCCAGGAGTGGCCGACGGGCAGAGCATGGATGTGGCGCGGTACGAGCGGGCCGTCGGCCTCGGTGATCAGCGTCTTGAAGGCGGTGTCCCAGTCGGTGAAGTGCGCCAGCAGCGCGGCCTTGGCGGCGGCGGGGTCGGTGAAGTCGATGCCGTCCAGCCAGTCGTGCCCGGTCCGCAGGGCACTGTAGACGTGCAGGCTGCCGTCGCTCTCCTGGTGGGCGAGGAAGCCGCGCTCGCCGTCCAGGGCGATGAAGAAGCCGCCGCCGATCAGTGCGGCGCTGCCGGGATGGCGGATGTCGGCCTCCAGCAGGTCGAGCTCGACGAAGGAGATGCCGGTGTAGGCGGGCCGGGCGGGTGAGAGCAGGGGCCGGATGCGGGACCAGGCGCCGTCGGCGCCGACCAGCAGGTCGGTGGTGATGGTGCTGCCGTCGGCGAAGCTCACCTCGTGGCGGCCGTCGCCGAACGCGCGGGCGCCGGTGGCCTTGGCGCTCCAGCGGATCGTGCCGTCCGGCAGGGAGTCGAGCAGTAGGTCGCGCAGCTGGCCGCGGTCGGCCTCGGGACGGTCGCCGGTGCCGTCGTCCTCCTCCTGAAGGGCGACGGCGGCGTCGCGGTCGAGCAGGCGCATGGCTTGCCCGCCGGGGTGGACGATCGCTCGGAACGGCTCGTACAGGCCTGCCGCGCGCAGCGCGACCTGCCCGGAGTCCTCATGGATGTCGAACATGCCGCCCTGGGTGCGGACGTGCCGATCGCTCTCCAGGTCGAACACGGTGGCGGGGATGCCGTGGGTGTGCAGGACGCGTGCCAGGGTCAGGCCGCTGAGTCCGGCGCCGATGATCGCGATGGGGTGGTGCGCGGTGGTCATGGTGGTACTTCCTTGGTGCAGAGGGCGGAAAGAGGGAGCGGGGACGTGCCGCGCCGGTCTCCCGGGCCGGCAGGGCCGGCCGGCGGCCGGGCACGAGGTGGTCACGGTGGGCCGGCCGCTCGCGGCGCGGCCGGCGGCTTGCCGGGCCCGCTGCGCAGCGGGACTTCCTTGATCAGCCAGGACAGGACCATCCGCATCGAACGCCCGGCCGGGGCGTGCGGGACGGCCGTGCGGCCATGGTCATCACTCCTCGATGAGCAGAACAAAGAACGAACACATTTGTGCATTCGCTCTGAAACTATAACGACTCTACTCAGGGAGTTGTTCCAGTCAATGCCGTAGACTGGCTGCATGACCGAGGCCACGGGGCGCAGGGAGCGCAAGAAAGCCCGCACCAGGCAGGCGATCGCCGACGCCGCGCTGAAGCTGTTCCTCGACCGCGGCTACGAGCAGGTCGCGATCAAAGACGTGGCCGAGGCCGCGGACGTGTCGATGAGCGGGTTGTTCAAGCACTTCCCGACCAAGGAATCCCTCGTCTTCGACGAAGAGGACGACGTGCAGGCAAGCCTGGTCGCCGCGGTTCGCGTCCGTCCCGAGGGCGTTTCGGTCTTGGAGGCCCTGCGTGACTGGCTGCTGAGCCACGCCTGCGGGGCGAGGGCCGCCCCCGATGCTGTCGCGTTCCTCGACCTCGTCGCCCGCACACCGGCTCTGAGCGACTACGCCCGCCGCATGTGGCTACGGCATGAAGAAGAGCTGGCCAAGGCCATCCGCCGGGCAGGGCCCGAGGCCCCCGGCGCCGCCGTCGCCGCCCGCGCGCTGGCCCGGTTCGTCCTGGACCGCACTCAGCCCTGGCGCCGCGACGACCCGCGCGCCGAGATCGACGCCGCCTTCACCCTGCTCGCCCACGGCTGGCCCGCACCCGAGCGGCGCGTGCCGCCGCACCATCCCCCGCAGGCTGCGCCCGCGACCCCGTCCCCACCGCCAGGGCTGCGCGAACGCAAGAAGGCCGCCACCCGGCAGGCCATCACCGCGACCGCTCTGGAGCTGTTCACCGCTCGCGGCTACGACGACGTCGGGGTTCGCGAGATCGCCGAGGTGGCCGGCACCTCGATCGCCACCCTGTTCGCCTACTTTCCCGACGGCAAGGCCAGCCTGGTCTTTCCCGGCAACCGGAGCGAGCACGTCGCCGCCGTGGTCCAGGCCGTGCACCTGCGGACGCCCGGCCAGAGCGTGCTGGAGGCGCTGCACGACCACATGGCCGGGCGCGGCCCGTTCGACCCCGCCCCTCCCCCCGACCAGCGACGCGCGCTCGACCTCATCCGGGCCACCCCGGAGCTGCGTGAATACGCGCTGCACTCCTGGACCCTGGCCCAGGAGGCGCTCACCGCCGCCATCGCCCGCGAGGCCGCGCTGCCGGCCGACGACCTGCTCGCCCGGCTCCTGGCCCGCTACGTCCTGCAGATCCCCGACCTGGCCAACACCATCGACGCCGAACCCCGCCACACGCTGGACGTCGTCGTCGGCCTGCTCGAACGGGGATGGCCCGACGTCCTCACGCCTGCACGCCCGCGCCGGTAGGCCATCGCCGGAATCCACCACACCCGTCCAAGGCTCCCCACTCGGGTTCGCACCACCAGCCCAACAGTAACTCTGCGTAATGTCTCTGGTTCAGTACGTAGTGGTCACGCGCATCGGCAGGGATTCCTTCTCGAGGACGTCCCGAAGTTGGCCGTGGACTACGTGGCGGGCCAGGTGAAGGCTGATCCAGCGCGCCAGGTTCGCCGCGCGCAGCGTCTCCTCCCGCACGTACCATTCGGCGGTCCAGGCCAGGATGTCGCAGGAGATCCCGCCGGCATCGGCCATGCGGGTCAGCCCGAAGTGATTCGCCCATTTGGCCGGGGTGAGCAGGTAGGCGGCCGGGTTGGCATACCGACGCGATCCGGGCACCCACCCTTCTCCCGCCCGCAGGACGTCCCGTAGCACCAGCAGCGTGCACAACTCCCAGTAGTGCCGGTAGGCGCTGGCATCGCCGCTCTTGGCCGCGGTATCCAGGTAGCCGCGCCAGCGGGCCGGTACGAAGGTGACCGGCGCGACCGCGGGACCTTGCGGGCGCCCGTGGCGTTCAGCTCCCGCAAGATCTCCACCGCCTTCAGCAGGTCAGCGGCGGCTCCAGCTGCTGGCGCGGATCGCCATCGTCTTCCAGGACGTCTATCTCTTCGACGGCACGATCGAGGAGAACGTGCTCCTGGGGCCGTCCCGGCGCAAGCCTCGCGGAGGTGCGGGCGGCGCGCTGCTGTCCGGTGGTGAGCGCCAGCGTGTCTCGATCGCGCGGGCCCTGCTGAAGGACGCGCCCGTCGTGCTGCTGGACGAGGTGACCTCGGCGCTGGACCCGGTCAACGAGGCGGCCGTCCACGAGGGCAATCGAGCGCCTGACGGCGGGGCGGACGGTGGTGATGGTGGCGCATCGGATGCGGACCGTCCGGCGCGCCGACCGCATCGTCTTCCTCGACGGCGGCCGGATCGTGGAGGAAGGCAGCCACGACCAGCGCGATCCCGGCGCCGGCGATCCCGCCCCTGATCCAAGAGCCCGGCCGGACGGTGGGAGTCCGGCCGGGCGATGGTCAGGTGGTCACTTGCGTAGGTTGAAGGCGCGGATGGTGGTCTGCTTGAGGGTGTTGCCCGCCTTGTCCCAGGCTTCGACCTTGAGAGTCACTGCGCCCTTGGTGGCACCGAGGGCGGGGTAGCGGGCCGTGGCGGTGTAGGTGCCGTCCCCGTCGCGCTTGACGGGGACGGGGGTGTAGGTGGCGCCGTCGTCGGTGCTGGCCCACAATCTCAGGCCGGCGATGTCCGGCATCTTCGACGGGGACGGTGCGTGGTAGGGGGCGACGGTGAAGGTGTGTGACCGCCCGGCGCGCACGCTGTTGGTGACGTCCAGGGTGTCGCCCAGGTCGTAGCTGACGAACACGACCGGGGCCGGCTTGCAAGGCTTCGCCGTGCCGTACAGCACATCGAGCGAGCAGAAGGAGCCGGGCAGGCGCTGAGCCGTCACCGGGGTGTTGAAGACCCACTCGACGTCGTGCCGGTCGTTCTTGGCGGTCAGGCGGTAGCTGCCGGAGTCCTTCGGCAGGGCGAAGACCGGCAGGATGGTGGAGCCGCTGACCGAGGCGCGCGGGATCTCCTTGCCGTCCCGGTAGAGGCGGACGTCGAAGCCCGGCTTGGACAGGTCGGGCGTCGGCCAGTAGTCGCCGTTGTGCTTCCTGCTGCCGGGCGAGCCGTAGCTGGGCTCGAACTCCGCCCAGAGCTTGTCGCCCTGCACGCACATCAGGCAGCGCAGGTGCGCGCCGAGGTTGGCGCCCGGCTTGGCGAGCTCGTAGACCTTGTCCGAGCCGGTCGCGACGCCTGGCGTGAACGGCGTGGTCATCCACGACTGCCGGACGCGGACCGGTTCGTCGAACACCTCCAGGGCCCACTGCGGGATCCGGGCGTCCGTGGGCCCGCCGCGCTGCTCTTCCATGCCGTGCGACCACAGGAGGCCGGAGTCGAGCGGCCCGACCCAGTCCTGGCGTTCCTGCAGGGTGAGCCGGGGGCCGCCCCACCCGCTGAGCCCGGTCGACAGCGGGATGACGTCGTCGGCCTTCTGCGCGTAACGCCAGTCGTTGTAGCGGTTGGGGGCGACGACGTGGGTGTCCAGGTCGATCCTGGCCAGGTCGCGCTCGCGGAAGGTGTAGTGCAGGGAGCGGGACACCCGGCCCTCTTCGTAGGGGGCGAAGGTGTAGCTGTAGGGCGTCTCCTCGGTGCCGGTCACCCGGACAGTGACCTGCCTGCCGCCCGCGAGCCGGTCGCGCAGGCCGAGGGCCTCGCGGGAGGGCAGGGACACCGTCGGGATGCCGATCGGCTTGGCCTGTCCGGTGAACGGGGTCTGCGTGAAGCTCAGCGGGATCGCGCATCCCGTCCCGGGCTTGGGGAAGTGCGCGATGGCGGCAGCGCCGGCGTCGCGGATCGGGCCGATCCGCTCGATCTGGACTCCGCACGCGTCGCCGAACGTGTTCTGCGACATCGGCGCCTCCAGCAGGACGAGCTTGCCGCGCAGGTCGCGGCCGGCGAGCTCCTCGGACCTGCCCTCCCCGACGTCCACGAGCTCCAGGTCATGGGTGCCGGTGAAGGGCCGGAAGTCGGGGAAGCCGTCGCTCTGCTCGTGCACCCCGAAGGTGTTGTAGCCGTGCAGCGCCGAGGCCGGGCTCAAGGGGAGCCGGTCCCGCCCGCGCACGCTCATGGCGACCTCGGCCTTGCCGAGGGTGAAGCGGGTGTGGAAGCGGAAGGAGCCCTTGGTGACCTTCTCCGTGGGCAGCGCCCACACCCGGGTCCATGAGTCCTTGGGCCACACGAACCCCATGAACGGGGTTCCGCTGACCGTTGTCCGCTGGTAGGCCAGGTAGGGGAAGTTGCTCAACGGCTCGGCCGGCTGCGGGGTGGTGAAGCGGATCTCCGCCAGCTTCCTGGCGTCGAGCGTGATCTCGGTGTCCCCGGTGACGGTGAACTCCGGCACGGACAGCACCGCCAGGTTGCCCCGGTCGTCGTCGCCGACCCACTCGATGAGCTGCGTCACGCTGATGACGCTCTGCGGCACGCGGACGACCGTGGTGCCCTCGGCGATCAAGCCGACCCCGCCGATGAAGCCCTTGCCGCCGGTGATGTCGATGGTGTCCTGGGCCCACGGGCTGCGCGGCTTGCCGTCGCGGCCCAGGGTGTGGATCGTCAGGGTGGCCTTGGGCACCTCGCGGACGACGCCCACGGCGGTGCGCAACTGGACGCCCTCGGCGGTCGCGGTGACGACGCCGGTGTAGTTGTCCAGGTCGGGCAGGGCCTTGGGATCGATGGTGGCGGCAGTGGCGGCGGCGCCTCCGGCGGGGAGGGTGAGGGTTGTCGCGGCGATGCTCAGCCCGCTCTCCACCGCCCGGCCGTCCGACCTGCGCAGTTCGGCGGTGAGCTTCAGGGTGATCGGCTCGCTGCCGCCGTTGGTGTAGGTCAGCTCCCTGGTGATGGGCTCGGCGCCGCTCTCGACCGCGCCGAAGTCGATCCCTCCGGTGGTGGCGAAGACCCGCTGGGCGTACGCCCTGGCCACGTCGATGCGGCCGGCGCCCTGCTTGTAGACGCTGAGCGCGTCGTCCTTCGCGGTCGACATGAGCGCGGCCTTGATCTGCGGGCCCGTCCAGTCCGGGTGCAGCTGCGCCATGATCGCGGCGGCTCCGGCGACGTGCGGGGTGGCCATGGAGGTGCCGTTCGCGGCCGTGTAGTGCTCGTCGATCGGGTTCCCCATGCTGGTGCCGGCGGCGCGCGCCGCGGTGATGGCCACGCCCGGGGCGGCGATGTCCGGCTTGAGGCCGCCGCCGACGCGCGGTCCCTGGCTGGAGAAGGCCGCCCACGCGTCGCTCTTGTCCACGGCGGCCACGGTCAGCGCGGCGTCGGCCGTGCCGGGGGTGGCGACCGTCTCGGCGCCCGCCGCGCCCGTGTTGCCCGCGGCGATCACGAACAGGGCGCCTGAGGACGCGCTGAGCGTGTCGACCGCCTGGCTCATCGGGTCGGTGCCGTCGGTGGCCCCGCCGCCGAGGCTCATGCTGATCACCTTGGCGCCGGAGGCCGCGGCCCACTCCATGCCCTCGATGATCTGGGAGTCGCTGCCTGTCCCCTCATCGGTCAGCACCTTGCCGACGATCAGCCGGACGCCGGGGGCGACGCCCTTGTGCTTGCCGCCGTCCGCCGCACCGGAGCCGGCAATGGTGGAGGCGACGTGGGTGCCGTGGCCGTGGCCGTCCCGCACCTGCTGGCCGGGGATGAAGGACTTGCTGTCGGTGATCCGGCCGGCCAGGTCGGGGTGTGCCGCATCGACGCCGGTGTCGAGGACGGCGACCTTCACACCGGCGCCGTCGTGGCCGCCGGCCCACGCCTGCGGAGCGCCGATCATCGGGACGCTCTCGGCGAGGTCGGCCTTGACCTTGCCGTCCAGCCACACCTTGGCGATGCCGCCGCGCAGAGTGTCCGGCACGTTGGCCAGGCCGACGATCCCGTTGGCGCCCTTGGTCTCCGGCACGGCTCGCACCGCGTTCCAGAACGCGCCCGCCTCGGCCTTGGTGACCTGGATCGCCGAGGCGTTCACGCTTTCCAGCGTGAGCACGGGCTCGCCGGCCGGGATGGCCGCGGCCGCCGTGGCGACGGCCTGGTCGGTGTGCCGTTCTGGGTACTGCACGATGACGGGCAGCTGCTTGGACTTGTCGTCGGCGTAGCCGTTCTCGGCCAGATAGGTGACGTTGAACAGCTCCCGGTCCAGGCGGCCGGAGTTGATGGCGGGCACGGCGTCGCCCGGGGTGACGTACACGCCCTTGGGGGTGGCGAGCGCGGACAGCCGGGCGGTGGTGCCGTCGGGGCGGGCGTGCGCCTCTGGGCGCACGGTGTACTTGCCGCCGCCCGCGTCGCCGAGCCGTACCCGGTCGCCGGTGATCAGGGTGATCGTATGGTCGCCCGGGCCCAGCCCGGTCAGCGCGACCGGGCCGGTGACCTGACCCGGCGTGTGACCCGGCGTGGGAGCGGGTTCCTCGGCGAGGGCGGGGGTGCCGGGCACCGTGAGGGCGCCGAGCGCCAGAGCCGAGACCACGAGCAGTGCGCTCGTGCGGCGCGGCCTGAGGGAGGGGGGATCATGCGGTGATCTGCGTGGGAACATGCGGAACTGCCCTTTCGGGTGCAGAGGGGGGAAGATCAGACGGGCTCGAACCCTTCGGGGGCGTCGTCAAGGGGTTCGATGACCGGCTTCTCCGGCGGTCCTTCCCGCGCTGGGACGGCGTCGCCCTGTTCGCCGTC
The DNA here is from genome assembly GCF_044465345.1 of Nonomuraea sp. NPDC049684. Classification (NCBI taxonomy): domain Bacteria; kingdom Bacillati; phylum Actinomycetota; class Actinomycetes; order Streptosporangiales; family Streptosporangiaceae; genus Nonomuraea; species Nonomuraea sp. NPDC049684. The sequence goes on from NZ_JBITLO010000015.1 coordinate 266,682, forward strand.
GGTGGAGTCGGTTTCGGACATGCCATAAGCCTCGTGCGCACCGCCGGTGAGGACTATGGGTAGGGCACCCCATTCGCGGCTCACGGACGGGGTGGGTCACTACGGGGGTGCTCCAGGCCGAGGTGCGCGCCGAGGGCGGCGCGGGAGCGCAGTCCGAGCTTGCGCAACGCGGCGCCGAGGTGCTTCTCCACCGTCCGGGGGGAGACGAACAGCTGCTGGCCGATCTCCCGGTTGGTCAGGCCCGCGGCGGCCATGTCGGCTATTTCGCGTTCCCGGGGAGACAGGTCCGCACCGTAACCCTGCGGGCCGCCGGGAAAGCGGCCCTTGACCGTCACCCCGTGCCTGCGGGCGAGCTGCGCGGCACGGTCGAGATCCCATCGGGCCGACAGGCCCCGGAACGTCGCCATCGCCTCCTGCAGCGGCTCTCCCCCTCCGGCGCACCCGGCGGCGAACAGGCGCCCGGCCGCCAGCTCGCGCGCCTGGGCCGCCTCGTACGGCGCGCCCAGCAGGTCGTAACCGGCCGCCGCCGCGCGGAAGTCCGCCGCCGCGGCCTCGTCCCCGGTCGTGAGATGAGCGCGTGCGTGGGCCAGCGCCGGGGCGGCCATCGGCGCGTCGAGGTCGCCGAGCCGTGCCGACAGCCGGGCCACCAGCGCGAGCGCCTCATCCTGCCGGTCGGCGGCCGCCATCGCCTCGGCGAGCGCGGGCAGCGCGCGAACCGCCAGCGGCCAGAGCCCCTTGATCTCCCACACGGCGACCGCCGCCTCGGTCGCCGCGAGCGCGGCCCCGGCCTCGCCGTTCGCCGTGGACAGCCGCAGGAACCCGGCCACCGACAGCGGAAGCAGCTCATAGGCGCCCATGACCAGGGCGTTGCCGGCGACGTCGGGGAGCTCACGCCGGGCGGTGTCGAGCGCGCCGCGCGCCAGCGCCAGGCAGGCCGCGACGGTCTCGGCGCCGAGACGGTCGAACGGGCGGCCGCCGTACTCCTCGAGCAGGAGCGCGGTCTCCTCCTCCAGGCCGTCCCACCGGCCTTGGCAGCAGGCCAGCAAGAGCGCGACCAGGCGGCAGCGCGCCAGCGGCTCGCGCGAGGACTCCTCGCCGGCCGCCTCCCGCATCGCCGCGGTCAGCAGGGTGGCGGCGACTTCGTAGTTCCCTGCGAGACAGGCGTTCTCCGCGATGGATCGGTAGGCGCCCACCTCCTGCCGGTGCCGTGGCCGGCCGCCGGTCCTGCGGCGCACCTCCCTGGTCAGTTCCAGCCAGCGGGGGTCGCCGTACCCGCCCAGCGAGGTCGCGATCTTGCCGAGGATGAACACCTCCTCGACCGGGTTGCCGATCGTCGGCACCACCGCCAGCGCCCGCTCCAGCCACACGATGTGCTCGGCCAGCGGCACCCGCGCGTCCATCGGCCGGCCGAGCGCCGCCATGACCCATGCCGCGAGCTCGGGCTGGCCGGCGAGGTCGTCGACGGCGGCGGTGAAGGCGCGGCGCTGCGCGCCGGGGTCCTCGCCGAGTCTTTCCTGGAGCAATCCGATGAGAAAGTGCAGCTGTCCGCGTAGCGGGCCCGGTTGCTCCGACTCCAGCGCCTGCGACAGCAGGTCGATGACCTTCGGCGGGCGCAGCACCTGGGGGGCGGCCCATCCCAGCCGTACCGCCAGGCGGCTTCGGCGTTCCGGGGCGAGGGGCGCGTGGCGCAGGACGTCCTCCAGAATGCGGACTGCCTCGGCGTCGTCGCCGAGGTGCGAGGCCTGTTCCGCTGCCTGTTCGGCGGCCTCCACCCAGTCGGCCAGCCGTCCGGCCCGGCGCAGGTGGTGGGCCTCCTGACCGAGCGGCACCGGCTTCAGGGCCCGCACGGCCGCGGCGGCCCGCGCGTGCAGCTCCTGTCGCCGGCCGAGCGGGATCGCCCCGTACACCGCCTGGGCGGTGAGTACGTGCCGGAACGCCACCGTTCCGGCCTGCTCGACCAGCAGGCCGGAGACCAGCAGCTCGTCCGCCCCCGCCACGGTGTCGGCCCTGGTCAGCCTGCTTACCGCGGCCAGTTCCTCCAGCCGCACCGGCACATGCAGCACCGCCGCCGCCTCCGCGACGACCCGCGCGACCTCGGGCAGCCGTGCCACCCGTTCACGCACCGAGTCGCGTACGCCCGGCGGCACGTCGAGCTCGGCCACCGCCTTGCGCGCCCACCGCCCGCTGCGCAGCCTGATCAGCGCGCCGCGCGCCCGCAGCAGCGCCATCAACTCCTGGACGGCCAGCGGTAACCCCGACGAAAGCTCATGCAGGTGCGCGCCGAAGTCCGCGGTGACGCCCGCCTCGCCCAGTATCGCCGCGGCCATCGCGCCGGTCTGCGCGGCGTCCAGGGCCTTCAACAGGATGTGATCGTGGAAGACCGGGTCCGCGGGACGCCCGGTCACCTCCCGGACCGAGCCGCCCGCCTCCTCCCCCCGGTAGGCGAGCACGAGCGACATCTCCGGCAGCGGGACCGCCAGCGCGTAGGCGAGGAATTCGATCGTCTGCTCGTCGGCCCAGTGCAGATCCTCCACCACCAGGACGACGGGGCCGAGCGCCCGCAGCACCTCGGCCAGGCCGCGGAACAGCTGGTGACGTTCGGCGGCCCGGTCGTCCAGGGGCTTCAGCGCAGGCGGCAGCACGGATTCCAGTTCGGGCAGCAGAGCGCGCAGCGCGCCCGCGACCGGCGACAGTTCGGCGCGCGCCAGCGCGTCGCCGGTGCCGCGCAGCGCCTCGATCAGGGGGCCCAGGGGGAACGGTTCCCGGATGCGCCGGGCACCCCCGCGCAGCAGCAGTCTGCCGGCCATCACGGGCAGCGCCGCCAGCTCGGCCAACAGCCTGCTCTTGCCGATACCGGCCTCGCCTTCGAGCACGACCACCGCGGGCGGCCGGCTCACTGCGGCGACCAGACGGCGAAGCTCCTCCTCGCGTCCGATGAGGATCGGGGAGATCACCCGTCCCGCGGCCGTGTCGCCGTCCGCCATCGAGACCGCCTCCGCTCACCTGGTCCGTGCCTTGCGTGATGAATCACCGCAGTTGCGATCATTCATACAGCAAGCGCCCATGAAGGCTCATGTGCCCCAGGCGAACGTCCCTGCGTCCTGGTTCTCTCCCACCTTGTCCCGCACCTGCGCAGCCGGCAGCCGATCGATGTGCACCCGCGGCTTCGCCGGCTCGCCGCGCAGGTGGCCGGTTTCGAGGCCATGCTGCAGATCAAGGGTTGGAAGCCGGGAGGTCGAAGCGATGGTCGCTGACGAGCGCGGGCACGGTGGTCGTCACTTCCAGCACCCGGCGGACCAGAGCTCGCACCTCGGGCATTTGACGCGGCGCGCGCGAGCCGGCCAGGTGGCAGGCAGCCCAGCGGATGACGGCCTCGGAGATCTTCGGGTCTCGTTCGTAGTCGCGGGCCAGACGGCGACAGGCGGTCAGCCAAGCCAGCGTCCTCTCCACCACTGATCAGCGGGCTTGCGGACGATCTCCAACGTTGTACGCAGGGTGTCGCGGGCCCAGTCCACCAGCCGGCCGGCGAACCCCTGGTCGGCGAAGACGTGCCGGATCGGGGTCGTCAGATACGCCGACAGCAAGGCGGTCTTGGCGCCGTCACGGTCCTGGCCGGCTCGCCGCCCTCACCGCGACGGTGACCAGCAGGCCGGTGGTGTCGGTGATGATGAACCGCTTGCGGCCGTCGACCTTCTTACCGGCGTCATAGCCGCGGCTGTCACGCCCGACGGTGTCGGCGCCCTTGACGCTCTGGGAGTCGATGATGCCCGCGGACGGCTCGTCGTCGCGGCCGTCCTGGCGGCGGGCCTTGATGCGCAGCTCGCGCAGCGGGGCCTCGGTCACGCCGGCCTGCTCCCACTGCCGGAAGTACCGGTACACGGTCTGCCAGGGAGGCAGGTCAGTGGGCAGGTACCGCCACGGGCAGGCGGAACGGACCACGTACAGGACGGCGTTGACGATCTCCCGGCGCGGGCGCGTCTCCGGGCGGCCGCCGCTGTCGGGCTCGGGAAGCAGAGGCGCGATGAGGTCCCATTGGGCGTCGGTCAGGTCCGAGGGGTAGCGCTGCGGGGGCATTCGGCCACCTTGGCCGCCCACGAGCCGGCCGTCATGCTGCCACGCCGTGCAACGCTCTGAACTGATGCGATGGGGCCGGTGGCGCTGCTGACCGTTGCCGCCTGGCACCGCGGCTCCCGATAGCTCGCAGGACCTGCAACTCTGGCTAACGGAGGACTCGGTAGCGAAGATGAGCCTCACTCGCGAAGGCTGATGTATCGAGGCGCTCAAGCTCGATGTGCCGCCCGAGGCCGGCGAACAGCGAGATGCCGTCGCCGAGCAGGACCGGCGCAACGTCCAGGTGGAGCTCGTCGACGAGACCCAGCCGCAGGCACTGTCGTGCGATGCTTCCTCCGAGCAGGCTGACCCAGCGGTCCCCGGCCGCTTGCGTGGCCAGCCTGACGGCCTCCTTGATGTCGTCGACGACGAAGTTGTACGTGATGCCGTCGCGCTCGATCGGCTCATGGGCGCTGTGGGTCATCAGGTAGACCGGGACCTTCAGCATGCCGCCATACGGGATCTCGCCGTCCTCGATGGTCTGGGTCTTGTTCGCGCCGCCGACCACCGCGCCGATCCGGCTCATCACCGTCTCGACGACGGCGTCATCCTCGGGAGCGGAGGGCCGGCCGAACATCCAGTCGACCCCGCCGTCCTCCTTTGCCAGGAACCCGTCAAGAGTGATGGTCGCGTGGACGATCACGGTAGCCATAAGCCGCCCCTATCTCCGAGAGGTGAGTCGATCGACTCACCTCTATTAACCTAATCGTGTTCGTAATGGTGAGTCAAGGAACTCGCCTCAATGAGATGCTGAACGGATGACACAGGGACGCTCCTCGTACCACCGTGCGGTGGCCGCGACCAATCGCGAGGCGATCCTCGGCGCCGCCGCGCAGCTCTTCCTGGAGTTCGGGTACGACCGCACGCCACTGGCACGTGTCGCCGAGCGCGCAGGGGTGTCCAAGGCAACGCTCTTCAAGCAGTTCCCGACCAAGGCCGAGCTCTTCGAGGCAACGGTGCTCGCGGCAGGCGGATCGCCGGCTCCGGAGCCGGTCGAGATCCCAACCGGGGACCTCTACGCGGGCTTGGTGGTGCTGGGTCGCGCGTATGCGGAACTGTTGACTCGCCCTCGCATGGTCGCCCTGATGCGAACCGTGATCGCCGAATCGCACCACTTCCCCGAACTGCGCGAGCGGACCTTCGACTTCGGCACGCTGCCCGTGCTGCAGGCGCTGGGGCGCTATCTGCGGGAGGCACACTCCGCGGGAAGCGCCGACATCGATGATCCGGATCTGGCATCCGCACAGTTCCTCGGCATGATCGCGTCCGCGATCTTCTGGCCGCGCCTCACGCACGGTACGTGGTCGATCACCAAGGAAGAGCAGTTGCGAGCGGTCGACGAAGCAGCCCGGACGATCGCCGCGCGCTTCGCAACTCCCTGACGTGATCATCCGCGTTCGGGGCAGTGCCCAGCCTCAGGCTGCTGCCGAAGGATCTGGCGTTCGCCGCGGTGGACACGATGGGCGGGCGCGCCAAGATCACCGGTGCACAGGTCGGCCGCACGTGCCCACTCGCGTGCGGGGGATGTTCGATGGCCGACGGTGAATAGCCAGAACCAAGCCCACCGGCTGGCAAGTCGAGGTGTGGAACAGAGCATGGCGAAGAAGACGAGCGCCCAGGAGGCGGCGATCCACCAGCCGCCGGGAATGTCGAAGGGCCAGCCAGGAAAGACGCCGCGCCGGGAGGACTCCACCTGCTCCCGCACCAAGAACGACGGAACAAGCACGCGGCTCATGTCGGCCATGAGGCGCGCGGTCGTGTACGGCCCTTCGAGGTCGGCCATCCCGCCCTCCGCCTGGCGCCAGACCAGCGGGGATTCCGACCACCGCAGGGACACCAGTTCGCCGGAGTCGGCGGCCCGGCAGTTCACCCGGTCGACCTCCCCGGCCAGCACCACATCGCGGAACTGCTCCATCGTCCGCGAAGAGGGCGAGGAACCCGGTTTCACGGTTCGAGCGGTACCCCTCCGGATCGCCTTCGACGTCCTCGCGGTCGCCGCCGTCAGCACGGTGGCGCTGTGTTGATCACAGGGTTACCACTGGGGTGTACCATCGGTACATGCCGTTGCCACGCTTCTACCGCCTGCCCGCCGACCGGCGGGAGTCGATCCTGCAGGTCGCCAGGGAACACTTCGCCCGGGACGGCGCCGACCGCGCCTCCTACAACAAGATCATCGCAGCGCTCGGGATCTCCAAAACGTCGGCCTACCAGTACTTCGACGGCAAGGAAGACCTGTTCGCCGGGGTGATCGAGGACGTGCACGCGCGGATATCCCAGGCACTCGGGGACTGGCCGGACGCCGGCTCGGCCGAAGAGTTCTGGGAGCAGTTGCAGGCGGCCTCCGGCCGGCTGACCGCGCACGGGCTGGCCCATCCCGATGACCTGGCGCTGCTCGACGCGAGCACGGCCCAGGACCCCGCCCCCTGGCTGGCCCCCGTGCTCGACAACGGGCGAGCCCTCGGCGTGATCAGGTCCGACGTGGATCGCGAGCTCATGCTCGTCGCCACCGCCGCCGTCCTGCGCGCCGCCGACGTCTGGGCTGCCGCAAGGCTACGCCAGGGCTCCGCCGTACCGGATGTGATCTGGAGCCTGGTGCGAGGGATGTGGAGCAAGCCCGATGAGAGCTGAGATCGACTGGACCATCCCCGCCACGCCGCCGGGATGGAGGGGTGCGTTCGAGCGGTTCATGGGGCCGGGCAAGAGCCGGGCGGAGCAGCGGATGGAGATCGCCGGCTCGCTCGCGTGCATGGCGCTGCTCGGCTGGCACCTGCTCCTGGCGCCGATCCAGGGGGGCTGGCCGCAATGGCTCGTCACGGTGGTCATCGGCCTCGATCTCGTGGGCGGCGTGATGACCAACGCGACCAACGCGGCCAAGAGGTGGTACCACCACAAACCCTCGCGCGCGCGGCTCCGGTTCGTCGCCGCACACCTCGTCTACCTGGCGGCCATGGCGTTCGTGGTGCTGGACGCCGCATGGGGGTGGTTTCTGACCAATTCCGCCCTTCTGCTGGCGGGCGCTCTGCTCATCGAGATGGTCCGACTGGAGGCCAAGCGGCCCGCTGCCATGGCCGCCTATATGGCCGCGGTGCTGGTCAACCTGACGGCCCTGCCGGTTCCGGAGACCCTGGACTGGTTCACCGTCTTCTTCTTCCTCAAGCTCCTGGTGTGTTATCTGGTGCCGGAGGCGCCCATGCGATCCGCGCCGGTCACTGCATCGGGATCACCCGCAGCGCCTCCTCCTTGAGCTCGCCCGGCGTCTTCATGTCATGCGGCGGAGCCAAGTCGTACTCGATGGCGAGCTGAACCGTCTGCGCCATCCGCTCCCCGGCTTCCCTGGCCAGCAACGTCAACGCCATGTCGATCCCCGACGACACCCCTGCCGCGGTGACGATCTTTCCATCGAAGACGACCCGCTCCTCGACTGCCGTGCTGCCGAGCCTCCAGGTGCCGCACCCGCCCCCAGTGCGAGGTGGCCCTCTTGCCGGCCAACACCCCGGCCGCAGCCGGCGAGCACACCCCGAGCAGGTATCTCGCCCCACCGTCTGACGCATCGACCCTTCACTTCTACGGGCAGAGAAGTGGCCGATGCGATCCTCAGCCAACGCCTGCGGTTTCGCGGTCAGGGAAGCGAGGCGGGCAGCGCGAAGGGTGGGAAGTGGTCGGGACCGAGGAACGAGACGATCTCGCAGATGCGCGGGCCGCGGAGCGCGAACACGGTGATCGACCAGGCGGTGTGCGGCCCGGCGACGTCGCCGCCGAGGTAGAAGGCCACGGCGGGCTGGGCGTTGGCGCTGGTTGGGAGGGTGCGCCAGCTTGGACATCGGGTGATGGGGACTTGCAGGGCGAAGTCGGTGACGGCCGCCAACCCCTTGTACCAGTGCGCCAGAGGCGGCATGGACCAGGTGACGTCCTCGGTCAGCAGGGGCACCAGGGCGTCGATGTCGCCGCGTTCCAACGCCGTCGCGAACGCCGCCACGAGTTTGTGCACCTTGGCGTCGCCGATCGTCCGCAGCGCCTGCTGCTGGCTCATCGAGGGGGTCTTCTCGGCAATGAGCCTGCGGGCCCGCGCCAGGGCGGAGTTCACAGACGTGGTCGAGGTGCCTATCATGGTGGCGATCTCGGCGGCGGAGAACCCGAGAACGTCGAACAGCAGCAGGGCGGCCCGCTGGTTGCCCGACAGGTGCTGCAGGGCAGCGACGAAAGCGAGTTCGACGGACTCGCGCCGCTCGTAACGCGCTTCGGGGGCGGCGCGGCCGTCGGCGAGGCCCTGATCGGGGTAGGGCGCCAACCAGGCGACGTCGGTCAAGGGGGCAGCGTCCAGCACGGCCCGGTCGCTGGATGAGCCAAGGTCGGCGGGCAGCGCCCGCTTGGCGCGGGAGGCGACCAGGTCCAGGCAGGTGCGGGTGGCCACGGTGTAGAGCCACGAGCGCAACGAGCCGCGGCCCTCGAACCGCGCGAGCCCTCGCCAGGCGCGCAGCAGGGCATCCTGCAGGGCGTCGTCGGCGTCGTGAGTCGAGCCCAGCATGCGATAGCAATGGGCATGCAATTCCTGGTACAGCGGCCCGACCAGGCGCGCGAAGGCGGCATCGTCCCCCGTACGAGCTCGGGCCAGGTCAGCCTCCTGACCGCTTCGCACCGGGTCCGCCGGGAGCCCGAAAGATTTTTCCCCCATGAGCGACGATTGTGCCCTACAGCGGCAGTCCTACCAGGTGACGGGCCACACCGGCCCGGCCCCGCCAGAGAGGACTGCCATGACGTCGACCGGATCCCGCCCCGCAGCCGAATGGTTCGACATCTCCACACTCGACGCTCGGCAAGCGCGAGGCTTCTATCAGGAAATGTTCGGCTGGGAGGTGAACGCCATCGACGAGACCTACGCACTCATCGGCGACGACGGCGGCCGTCCTGCGGGAGGGATCGGCCAGGCCGGTCCGAACAGCCCGTATACGGGGATCGTGGTCTACTTCCCGGTTGACGACGTCGAGGCCGCGCTCGCTCGTGCGCAACGGCTGGGCGGCAGCCGGGTCCTGGAGCCGACTCAGACGCCCCTGGGGCGCATCGCGGTATTCGCCGACCTCGACGGCAATCGCGTCGGTCTGGTGAGCCGCTGACCATGACCGAGTTCACACCCGAACCCATCGACAAGGTCCACCTCTGGTCGCTGGTCCACGCCGAACGGGCGGCACTGGCGGCCGACCTCGCGGATCTGACCGATGAGCGATGGGCCACGCCGTCCCTGTGCGCCGGGCTGACGGTCCGCGAGGTGCTGGCGCACATGACCTCTGGGGCGAGCCTCACTCCGGTACGGTGGCTGACCGGCGTCATCCGCTGCCGATTCGACTTCGACCAACAGGTGGCCATGCGGCTGGCCGAACAACTGGGCGCGACCCCGGCCGAGACGCTTGCCAGGTTCCGCCGCATCATCACCAGCACGACCAAGCCACCCTTGCCGGTCATGGCGATGCTGGGCGAGACGATCGTGCACGGAGAGGACATCCGGCGACCTTTGGGCATCCGACGCGACTACCCGATCGACCTGCTCACGCGGATAGCCCACTACTACCGGCGCACGGACATGGTGGTCCTGGCCAAGGGCCGAATCCGCGGCCTGCGTCTCGTCGCGAACGACGGCCCCTTCGAGACCGGTTCCGGCGCTCTCGTGGCCGGCCCGACAGTGGCGCTGACGATGGCGATGACCGGACGCGCCGGCTACTGGAACGAGCTCGAAGGCGACGGTGTTGCGGTGCTCCGCGCCCGCGGTACGGTCACGTGATCCCCACCTCAGGCCTTCACCGTTCGGGCTCTGAGCAGTTCGGTTGCATGTCTGCCTGTACTTGCCTGTGTGCCTTTGCCTGTACGCCGACAGCACGCGGCGGTCATCTGTCTCGACAAGGAAGCCGTGCAGGCGATCGTGGTCGCGCCCGGCGGCTCACTGTCGGACCAGGAGGCCCAGGGTTCCGGGCGCCTCCCAGGCCGCCAGCTGCCGCTCAGGGGCGGATTCCTGCTGCGCGAACTGGTTGATCAGGTCGGCGCGGGCTTGCCGGTCCTGCTCGGACGGGTCCTGTAGGAGGATGGCCACCGGCTCGATCACCCTGCATCGTGACCGCGGGCGTGATGGCGTCGTCGTCGCTGAGGTGGTGCGGGGTCCGGTGACACAGGGGAGGCGACGTGGTCACGGTCGAACGGTTGAGGCCGGTGGAGCAGGGGGCGCGGAAGCCGACTGAGCCACACGAACTTACGTGGTATCGCAATCCCTTATCCGTTTACCCTCACGGATGGGAGTTTCGGTTATTTGCCGATATGTGCTGTCCCAAGGAGGTGACCCCTGAATTCTCCGGGGCTGTATATAGCTCTCGTACTTCCAGAAGCGCTGCCCGTCGCCGATGTACATGCCTACCCGCTCGGCGAGATGATAGCCACCGTTCTGACTACCGCGTTTCGACAGCTCCTTCGCGATGGGCGAAGCGAACTCAAGCAGCTCCTCGCGACATGGGCCAATAGACACGCTATACGCATACTTGAACGTGTCGCTATCCAGCTCGGCCGTCTCCAGCATCACGAACTGAAGCGCCGAGACGTTCCTGTTGCGGATAAGGTAGCGGAAGGAGCCTCCCAAGTTGGAGGACTCCGACGAGGCTTTCTCGACGAAGTCAACTCGCGCCGCAAATTTGTCCTCGTATTCGCGCTGCTGTTTCTGGTCGGCGGCGGCTGCGCTCGATTGTTCCTCTCGCCAGATTCTGCGTTCGTGCTCCAACTGCAACTGAGCCGTGCGTTCCTGCTCCTGGGCATAGAGCACGGAGGCAACCGCAGCACCCGAGCTGATCAGTGCCGCAGCAGTAGCAAGGATGGCAGCAATGCCGATCCTCGACTTCCCGCTGGTTGAGGTATTCGGGTTGGCTCTATCGCCCTGTATTCGACGCCTGAAATGTGCGGTCTTCCGTCGTGAGGCCTTGTCGCCTCTGGCGACGCCAGGCCGGAATCGAGGCCCCTTAGAGCTGGTCACGTTGACATTCTGCATCTCGTGACGCGCTGAAGGGCGGTCTGTGCAGATTGTGAGGCTCTTCTGTACGTGCTGATATCACATTGTCGCGGTGATCACGCCGCCATGGCGGAGGTTCTGAGTGGTCAACGGGCTACTTGGCGGCTGGGGCCACACTCGGGAGGAGGACGCCTTTCAGGCGGAGCGGCTCGGTTGAGGCCATGCCTGCTGAATGACGCGGTAGTCGATCACGGTGATGTTCTCTTGGCGGAGAAGGTCGCGGGCGGCTGCCGAGGTGAGAAATTCGTAGTCGGTTTGCCGTACGAGCCAGCCGCTGTCGATCGTGCGGGTTTGGCGGGTGCCCACGCTTGGATGTACTGCCCATTCGCTGAGTCCTGCCGGTAGATCGCGCAACAGGCGGGAGTATTGGGCCCCTTTGTGGTCGGTGGGCAGGGAGAAGCTATCCAGGAAGGGGTGGTCGATGACCGGCATGCCTTGTGCGCGGATCTCCTGCCGCTTGGGTTGCAGCCAGACCCGTACGGCCAGGCCATGTTCTGCGGCCAGTGCCAGGGTCAGGTCAAGGATGTCGTCGCGGCCGCCGTCGGCCAGACAGTGGAAGTCCAGGTGCGTCGGGGTGAGCCCGCCATCGAGGGCTGCGTGGATTTGTGCTCGGAACTCGAGTTCGACCTCGTCGAGGCGCGCGCCGGCGAGCAAGGCGGCACGGCCAGCGGGTGTGGCGGCGAACATCAGTCCCTGCTCGTCGAGCAGCGAGGCGACCTTCTCTTTCGGGGTCAGCGGTCCCCACCGGTAGTGAGGAGTGTCGCAGACCAAGGTGAGGTGGATGCCGAAGGGGATCTCGGGCTGCTGGCGGAGCAGTTGCAGGGCGTGGTGCGCGGCCGGGCAGGGCGTCATCAGGCTGCAGGACGTGGCGATTCCCGCTGCGATGGAGTCGATCACGGCGATGTTGATGTCGTGGTGCATGCCCAGGTCGTCGCAGTTGACGATGAGCACCCGTGCCTCTGGCGGAAAGCCGAGCAGTTCGGTTGAGAGCATCGAGGGCGAAATCGATGCTGCGGCATGTTCGTGCATACGGACAGGGTGGCTGTTGGGGATCATCTCGCGCATGCGGATTTCACGCCCGCCAGTCAACACCAGGGTCGAGGGCAACGCCGGTGCCTGCTCTTTCGGCAACGCGGCGCCCCGTACATCTCAGATAAAAAGGGTGCCTCACCCTCGACTCGGTGGTCTCAGGCGGCGTCGCCGCCCTGCCTCTTCCCCTCCCGATCCTCGTTCTTGTCGGCTCGCGACTGCGCCTCGCGGTCCAGGCCGTCACGGGCGCTGGGGCTGTCGGGCTTCGTGGCGGCCGTGGACTGCACGCGGGCAGCCGCCTCCTTGTCTCATGGGGTGTGTTTGCTCATGCGACCACATCTACCGGTCGACGGCCCAGTGCCAGGGCAGGCCAAGGCAACCGCCGCGTCAAGGTGGCCGACGGGGTACGCGGTCGCGCAGCGGGCGTCGCCTTGGTGCCTGTGAGCGCACCGCGGCCGCGGCGCCTGGGCGGAGCCCCGTACCTACAGATCGTCACAGCCTTTCGTCACGCGGATCAGCGGCCTTCAGGGCCGCGAGGACGGCCTGTTCCAGGCTGCTGTGCACGCTCAGCACAGGCCTGGCGCCGGTGGTGTCCAGCAGGCGGTCGGGTGATTCCTGCAGGGCGGCCAGATGGAAAGAGGCGCAGGTCAGCGGCTCAGGCCGGGCCCGCGGTCGACGCCCCTACTCGGCGCCGGCCGGCAGGGCTGCGGGCGCACACGCTCGCTCTGCCGCCCCGGCGCCGGACTATCCGGGCTGTCGCTGCGAGCGGCCGCCTCACCCTGGCGCTGAGCGTTCTCGGTGCGAGCGGCATGTTCGATCTCGCGCCGGTCGGGCGGCAGGTCGGCGCGACGCCGGCGTTCGTCATGCACAGCGACCAGTTCGGCCTGGGCCACCTGGTGCACCCGTCGAGCCCGGTCGGCGCGCTGAGCGGCGGCGTCGACGTCGCGGGCCCATGCCCCGCGCCGGGCCGATTCCCAGTCGCGTTCGAGATCGTGGTGCCGGCGTCGAACCAGCGGCCAAGCGGTGACCGGCGGGGCGAGGGCGGCGGTCTGCTCGGCGGCCGCCTCCGATGCCAGGCTCTGCCGCAGCACCAGGGCCAGGCGGTCACGCGCGGCGGCCAGGTCCTCGCGCAGGCGGGGCAGCGCGGTCTCCAGCTCTCGGCGCCGTGCCCGATGGGAGGGACGCAGGCGCCCCAGCCCGTCCAGCTCGCGATGCGGGCGGCTCTCGCGCTGGCCCAGTCGGCGGATCTGCTCGCGGCCGCCGGCCACGTCCTGGCGGGCCTGCTGCAGCCAACGGGCGGCCTGTTCTGCGGCCTGGACCTGGCGTGCCTGCTCGCTCAGGCGGGCCTGCTGTTGCTTCAGCGCCTGCTCGGCAGGACCGCCGCCATCCTGGACGTAGTGGCGCATGTCCTGCTCGGCGGCGTGCACGGCGGCGGCCGCCGCGGTGACGCGCTCGCTCAGTGTGTGTTGGCGGGCGGCCAGCTGGCCGTCGGTGAGCAGGCCGACCCCGTATGGGCTCCTGGTCAGCGCCAGCAGAACGCTGGCCCGGCGGAGGGCGGCCGTCGCCTCACGCTCGGCGTCGGCCAACTCCTGGCGGGCTCGACGCAGGCCTTCGCCATCTCGGGCATGTTCTGCGTGCTGGCCGGCGATCGGCTCGAGCTCGGCGGTGATCAGCCGGTCGGCGCGGTCGCCGCGCAGGGTGGCGGCGTAGGCGGCGACGGCGCGCTGCAGCTCAACCTCATGCCCCTCCGGCTCGCCGAGGCGGGCCCGGTCGGCGTCGCTCTCCAGCGGCTCGCGCGGCAGATACAGGGGGTCTTCTCCCGAGCGTGTCCCCAGCCGCCAAGTTGCTCTGTGAGAGATCACGGTGGCGGTTCGTGATCATCACGAGTCGGGCATACGACGGTCTAGCGAGACCGGCCCCCGAGAAGGTTCCCGGGGAGACATGACGGACGGTCCGAGCGAGCGCCGCACGCTTCTCGGACCGTTACTTGTCCAGGCGACTTCCGCGACCGACCGGAGGCGGCCCGCCGCAGCCGTCATCCACTGTGGCCTGCGGCAGCGCTCGCCCTTGAAAGCTCATGGCAGGGATCCGAGCGGAGAGGGTCCGGGCGGGGCATGGAGAACCACGAACGGCCCCCGCCATGCTGCGAGGACCGTTCGCGGGGCGTGCCCTGAGAGGGATAGGGGCCCGCCGGTCGATCACCGTGCCCGGCGATGACGCCGCCTGAGCGCTCATGGCGACGCGAGCCCTTGTGGGACCCGGGTGTGTCCTCGGGGGGAGGGACAGCACTGTGCACAATTAGTTAACCTCCTTTCCAGTTCCTCGTGAACGGAGGTATCGGCATGCGCCGTCCGGCCGCGCTCGTCTCCTTACTCCTCCCCCTCCTTCTCCTGCCCGTCCCCGCCCAGGCCGCCGCGACCCCGCTGCAGGTCTACGGCGCCTGGCACTGCGGTGATGACGCCTGCATCTGGGGCAACGTCCGCAGCCCAACAGACTTCGACGCAAAGAACCACTGGCTGATCGACCGGGGAGACGGCCGCCCCTCGGTCAACCTCGTGGTGCTCAGCTTCGTCCACCCGGTCAAGTTGCTGCACAAGACCACCGACACGCAGACCCTCGACGGCGTACCGCGCGGCATGACCGCTGACATCGTGAACTACTTCACCAGCCGCGGAATCCGCGTGATGCTCTCCATCGGCGGCATCACGTACACCACCGCGTGGAACTCCGCCCTGGCGGAGAATGCGGCGCAGTTCGGGCGCAACGCGGCCGAGGTCGCCCAGCGCCTCGGCGTCGGCATAGAGATCGACTACGAGGAGAACAGCAGGCCCGACCTGGCCGGTCTGCAGGCCTTCGTCGACGCCTACCGCTCCGCCCTGCCCTACGACGCGAGCGGTGCCAACCCAGCCGCCCGGCTGACCATCGACCTCGCCGCCGGTGACCGCTGGCTCATCGACATCACCAGGAAGGCGACCGCGGACTGGCTGCGCACCGACACCCCGGTCCTGGACTACGCCAACGCGATGGTGCCCGCCCAGCAGCCCAGGAGCTCCGACGCCATCGCCAACTGGCAGGAGCACATCGACGGCAAGACCACCTACTCTCCGCCGATCCCGTCGCTGGCTCCGGCCAAGTTCACCGGCGCGTTCTACATCGCTGAAGGAAGCAAGGTCCGCGCCGAATGCACGAACTTCAGCACCTCGCTGCAGAAGTCCACGGGATCGTTCGTCCAGACGGCCGCGCCGAAGGGCGCCGGACTCACTTCCGGCATGCTCGGCTACATGTTCTGGGCCGCCGAACGTCCCTCCACAAGGGGCGTGACCACCGCACCTCCGAACTCCTGCGAGGGAGGAGTGGGCGGCGGCGCCACCGCGTACGCCGTCCCCCTCCCGATGCCCGCCCTACGGCAAAGCTGACCGCCTCCCGGGACCGGGCCGCCGGTCCCGGGACAGACCGATTACCCGTCCGAGATTCGGTGACGGGCCACTGGTGTCGTCGCCAGCGCTGTCGAATCGGGGACGAAACTCAGCAGATGATAGGGAGCGGTCATCGATGACGGACTCAGACCGGCGCCGGACCGGACAGCCCGAGGTTGACACGCTCCTAGACCAGGCCGACGCCGCACATCAAGCGGTGGCCGAGCTCGTGACGATCACCCACGCCGAGCGCATCGACTCCCAAGCCCGGCTCGCCGAACACGAGGCGCTGCACGAGCGGTACCAGCAGGCCGAAGCCGAGCTCGACGCCGCGTCGGCCGCCGGCGATCGGGGCCAGCTCCTCAGCGCCCGCCGAGCTCGCGATGAGGCCAGCGCCGTCTGTGACCGTGTCGGCCGCGTGCTGCGTGAGGAGATGGCGGGGCTCGCGGAGGCGGGATTCGAGCGCAACGGTGCGCTCCTGGGTCAGGTGCGCACTGCGTCGCGGGCTGAGGACGAGTGCGGTCGTTGGGTCGATGGTGGTGACGGGCATGAGTGAGCCCCTTCCCGGGATGCGGTGATGAGTCCGGGCGTCAACCTGAGCCCCTGAACGCCGCTGGCGAGCGAGGTTCAGAGGAAGCCTTGTTCTCGGAGCTCAGTGCTGTGAAGCTCCGAGAACAAGGCCAGGCCGCGGTCATGCGGTCGGCTCAGGGCTGGGTGTCGAGCCACTCCTTGAAGGTCGGGCCGGCGAGCTTGGCATGCGGGCTGGGCAAGAACCCGCCCTCGGCGGCGATCTCGGCATCGGGCATGCCCGAGCCGTCAACGCCGGCGACCTTGATGCCTCGGCGGGCGCCGAGTAGTGCGGCCGCCTCCGCCAAGGTCTCCTTCCGGGGCCCGGCGATCTCGGGGATCGGCCTTCCTGGAGTGGGCTCGCCGGGGTCGAGGGCCAGGTCGACCAGTTCCTCGGCCACGGTGCGGCAGGCCACGAGCTGGGTGGGCAGGGCCGGGATGTAGGCGACGTCGCCCTGCTGCCAGTCCAGAAGGTGACCGACGAACTCGTGGAACTGCGCGGCCCGCAGAATGCGGACGGGAAGCGGGCCGGACAGCAGGAGTTCCTCGTGCGTCTTCTTGGCGGCGAGGAAACCGGCGGTGGCCTTGTCGACGCCGATGATGGACGCCACGGCGATCCGGGCTACCCCCGCCTTCTGACCGTACTCGTGCAGATTGCGGGCCGACGTGCGGAAGAACTCCGTCGCCGCCTCCTGCTCGGAGGCGTGCCACGAGGCGACGTCGATGACGACATCCACCTCGGTGAGCGCCTCGGCCAGGCCCTCACCGGTGATGATGTCCACGCCGGTGGCCCGGGACATCGGCACGACCTCGTGCCCCCGTTCGGTGAGGACGTCGACCACGTGGCGTCCCAGCCGCCCGGTCGCTCCCGCCACCGCGAACTTGGTGATGCTCATGCTCTGTGCCTTTCTTACTCGCTGTAGTTCTGGCCAGGGGGCATGCCAGGGATCGGCTTGGCGATGAGCGCGGCGGGGGTGAAGAAGCCGATATGGGCGATCGCCATGATGAGCGTCCACAGCGCCTTGTCGTCGTAGTGCGCGGACGCCTTGGCGTACAGCTCGTCGGGGACTCGCTCCCCGGACGGGTTCGGCGTGAGAACGGCCTCCACCAACTCCAGCGCGACCCGTTCGGCGTCGGTGAAGTAGGTGGCGTCCCGCCAGGTTGCCACGGCGGTGATGCGCTCCTCTGATTCCCCTGCCTGGCGGAGGTTGCCGGTTTCCCTGATGGTGAAGTACGTGCTGCCGAGCATCTGCCCGGCACGCAGTTGCAGCAGGTGGACGGTGATCTGCGGAATCGAACCGTTCTTAATGACCTTGTGCAAACCTCCGGCGACTTCCGCCATCTCGGGGACGAACGGGATGGGGTTGGGCATGCGCGACCGGAGGTCGGTCGTCGTGGGAGCGGACATGGCGAGGGCTTCCCTTCTCAAACTCGGGCTCGTGGTGTCGCATGCCGCACGGATCGTTCGCGCGGCGTCCTGACGACCACGAGACGCCGGTCACCCGCCCCCTGTAACAGCGCTGACGTGTGACGTGGGCCACGGATCGCAGGTGTTACGAAGCAATCGGCAGCGGCGTCTTGTGCGTGTGATAAAGCTGAGTGCGGACAGGCAGGGCCAGGCATGAGTGAGCGCGGCGAGCGAACGACGGACACACCGGGGCCGTCCGTTCATGCCGACTGCGTGGACTCCGCCACCGAGGCGTTCGTCGCCCATCGCAACCTGTTGTTCACCGTCGCCTACGAGATGCTCGGCTCGGCCGCCGACGCCGAAGACGTCCTGCAGGAGGCCTGGCTGCGATGGGTGGGCGTCGACCTCGACAGCGTGCGGGAGCAGCGTGCCTACCTGGTGCGGATCGTCACCCGGCAGGCGCTGGACCGGCTGCGTGCGCTCGGCCGGCGTAAGGAGTCCTACGTGGGACCGTGGCTGCCCGAGCCGTTGCTGACCGCGCCGGATGTGGCCGAGGACGTGGAGTTGGCCGACAGCGTCTCGATGGCGATGCTGCTGGTGCTGGAGACGCTCCAGCCGATCGAGCGGGCGGTGTTCGTGCTGCGCGAGGTGTTCGATCTGGACTACGACGAGATCGCCGAGGCCGTCGGCAAGAGCCCGTCCGCGGTCCGTCAGCTCGCCTATCGGGCACGGGCACACGTCGCCGCGCGCCGGCCACGCGGCACCGGCTCCCCGGCCGAGCACCGAGCCGCCCTCCAGGCTTTCCAACGAGCGGTCGAGACCGGCGAGCTGCAGAGCCTGCTCGACATCCTCGCGCCGGACGTCGTCGCCCTGAGCGACGGCGGCGGAATAAAGCATGCCCTGCTGCGGCCCATTGTGGGGGCTGACAACGTTGCTCGCCTGCTGGCCGTCGGCTGGTGGAAGCGCGACGCGGAAAGGTCGGTTGAGCTGGTGCAGATCAATGGCGGCCCGGGGCTGCTCGTCCGCGTCAACGGCGAGATCGACGGCGTGGTGGCGGTGCGAGTGGAGAACGGCTACGTCACCGGCGCCTACCACGTGCGCAATCCCGAGAAGCTGTCGCGTATTGACCAGCAGACCGCCGTGACCCGCTGAGAACCCGTCAGGAGACCTGTCACCCGAGGAATCCTGAACGCGCAGATCTTCGCGCACGGTCGCGGCCGGTGTGGTCGCGGCCGTACGCCTGACGTCTCAGGCTCCTTTGTCCGAGCACCTGCCGCTACAAGCCGAATACGAAATGCCGCTGGAAGGCGGAGAACACGATCGCGGTGGGGCGCGCCAGAATGCATCTCACAGGACACCAGCTCACGGTTGACGCCCAAGCTGTGACACAGAAGATCAGTTCACACCTGGAAAATGATCGTTTCCGTGGCGGTAGCCCAGGTCTCGACCCTCTGTGAAGGAGGTTTCGTGCATCCCGCCCTTGAACCGCAGCATGGCCGCGCCCAGGGGATGCCGGTCGGGCCGGTTCCGCGTCCCAGCGCTCGAGTCGTCCTCATTGACGACGCTGATCGGCTTCTGTTGTTCTCCAGTCGTGACCAGCGTAACGGGATGGTGCGCTGGTACACCCCGGGCGGCGGCGTCCAGGACGGGGAGTCTCATCAGGAGGCGGCGCTGCGTGAACGGCGAGAGGAGACCGGGCTGACGGGCATGACACTGGGCCCGGAGGTATGGCGAGGCGGCCCTGGATCACGGAGCGGGACGGCGTGACCTACGAGGTCCGCCAGCGCTACTACCTGGCACGTGTTCCCGCGTTCGAGATCGACACCACGCGAATGGAGGACTTCGAGAAGACAAGCATCACCGGTCACCGCCGGTGGACAGCGCAAGAACTAGCTGTACTGACCACAGAGGTTAGGTACGCGGCTGGCGGGCGGGTGGCCGCCTAGCTAGTGCGGTGTGTGCTCGGTGGTGATTGTAGGCGTGGAGCCAGGATCGGAATGCTTGCCGGCGTTCGGTTTCGCTGGTGTAGGGCTGGGCGTAGGCCCACTCGTCGGCCAGGGGGCGGTGGCGCGGTCCAGGTGTCGCAGGCGGGCCAGGCCGTGGCGTGACAGTACGCGGTGCACGGTGGAGGGGTGCAGGCCCAGGAGGTAGGCGATGCGGGCCGGTCCCCATCGGCGCAGGATGCGTACTTTGATGATGCGGCGTTCGGTCCGGGCCGGGGTCTTGCGGGGGCTGTGGTGCGGCCGGCTGGGCCGGTCGGTCATGCCGGCGGGGCCGAGCTGGCGGTAGCGGTCGGCCCATCGTTTGGCGGTGCTGACCGCTACTTGGAAGCGTTCGGCGGCACGGCGGAGGGGCCAGCCGTCCTCCACCACGCAGCGGGCCAGGCGTAGGCGTCCGAGTTCGGTCAGCGGCGCGTTACTGTGGGGCATGAAGGGCCTCCGGGGCTCGACGTAGATGTCGCAATCCACACCGAACCCGTAGGCCCTTTCCTATGCAACGATCTTGGGGATCGTGTCGCCTGGCGTTCTCAACCTCTGTGGTCAGTACAACTAGCGGCAACAGGCGATCTCCTGCGACCTGCTGGACTGCCGCACCTGTTCGCCGACCTGCTCGTCGATGGCCCGCCCGCGCATCCGGTCCCGGTCGACGGTTGAGCCAGGACTCGTGGGCTTTGCGCTTGATGGGGGAACGTCGGCGCGTCATTCCCTCCGTCCGGGAGGATCAGCATCGTGACCACCCCACCGGAGGCGACGAACGGGCTGCCCGAACGTGACGAGGCCCCCGGCACCATCACGCACTCACCCCAGGAGCAAACGTGACAGAAGAGCTGCAACGCCTGACCACCGTGGAACGCCGCAGGGGCGCAACTCGATCTCGTCCTGCGCTACGGCGATCCGTACGAGCAAGAGGCCGCTCGTACGAGCACGCACGTCTGGATCGACCCCCAGCGCGTGGTCTCCCAGGTGGCCCTGGCCCTGTACGAGGAAGCACGCAACGGCCGCTCCCGAGACGGAGCCGCCCCGGTCACCGGCAAGGACGTCGAGGCCGCCCTGACCGCGGCCGTCGACGCCCGCGTCGCTGCCGAGCTCGACGAGCTGTGCCTGCTGCACACGGCCCGGGTCCGCGGCGTGTCCTGGGAGCAGATCGCCGCCCTGCTGTCCTCCAGCACGGCCGTCGGGGGCATCACACCCGACCAGGCGCGGCGCCGGTACACGGAGCTGAAGAAGCGGCACCCCACCGACATCATCCTGCGCGCCAGCGCCGCTCCCCTCGACACCCCGATCGACGCTCCGGCCGTCCCATGAAGTTCGACGAGCGCCGTGAGGCGCTGCGCAGGCTCATCCAACGCCAGGGGGATGATGCCGAGCGCGAGCAGGCCGCCCGCACGCAGTCGCACTACTGGGTGGACCCCCAGCGCGCGGTGTCCCTGGTGGCCCTGGCCTTGGAGGAGGAAGCGGACTTCGGCCGCCGCCTGCTCGGCTACGACTCGATCAGTGACGCGGACGTGGACGCGGCCCTCATGGCGGTCGTCGACGCCCGCACCGCCGCCGAGCAGCGGGAACTGATCGTGTTGCACGCCGCTCGCGCTCGCGGCCGCCCCTGGGAACAGATCGCCGAGCTGCTGAGCCACAGCCTGCCCGCTCCCACTGCCGTAACCGCGGCCCAGGCCAAAGCCCGGTTTGCAGCGTTGCGTAAGAAGTACCCCTACAGGGCCGGCCAACTGCCCCGCACGGTCACCAGCAACCCCGCCGCCCCCTCGGAGCCGTCATGACCAGTTCGACCCCCGCGCCCGGCCCAGCTGCTGTTCCCGGCGCCGAGTTTCACGCAGCGCTGCCCGACCTGTGTACCCTGAGCGAAGCGCTGTACGGCGCGCTGTCGCAGCCGATGAACCAGGCCGACCCGTACCCGAGATCGCCTGGCAACTGGCCAAAGCTCTGGCGTTCCTGCTCAACGCTGCCGACCGGTCCGGCGATCACGCGGCGCTGATGGAGGGGCTGGGCCAGGTCAGCGACTCCACCGCCATCGCCGCCTCCCGTGCCCGTGCGGTGCTGGCCGCCGGCGTGCTCGCGCTGGCCGCTGACCGCGCCGCTGATCGCGAGAACCGCACCGCGCTCGGCGACAGCCTGACCACCCGCGTCACCGCCGAGCTGCTGACCGCCGACGAGCACGGCGACAGCTACGGCGGCCCGCGCGACCTGCTGGACATGGAGCTCACCGGCGACAGCATCGCGGTCAAGAGTGAGCTGCACGGCACCCTGGCCACCGACGCGCGCGCCCTGTTGGACTGGGACGCCGTGCTGCGCGCCCTCGGCGCCGCCTACGACCGCGCCACCACGCCTGCGCGTGAGCATCCAGACGACCAGTCCGCCCCCGGGACGACACCGTGACCGAGCTACTGACCCGACCCGATCCGGGCAAGGCGCGCAACGTCGTCGAACGGGCGATCAACCGGCTGAAGAACTTCCGGGCCGTTGCCACTCGCTATGACAAGCGCGCCGACATCTTCCTCGGCACCGTGTCACTCTGGCCGCCCTGGTCATCTGGCTCCGAACCTGATCCAAAGGGAGCTTCTAGAGAGTACCGGCTGCCATTTTCCGACACTTCCCGGCCATGCTAGATCATTCCCCTTGTCGTGGCGACGGCCAGCCGAGAAACTTAAACAATGTCACACGCTCTGTCTCCGGATATTCAGGCGATCGAGCGCATGGCCGTGCTCCTGGCCGATGTGTCCGACCCTGAACTGTTGACGCGAGCCGCCACCCTGCGCAGGCGACAGGCCACAGGAGAGAGTCCGGACGCGCTGCTGTCCGAAGCGTTCGCGCTCGTTTCTGCGACGTTCGGCAGGATCTTCGGCCGCCAGTGCACTCCCGCCGAGCTGCGGGCCGGCATCGCACTGTACCGCGGAGCGGTGGTGGAGCTCGCCGACCGCACGGCCTGGCCCGTCGCCGCGACACTCGCCGTCTTCCTCGGCGCTGTGGAAGGCAGGGGCGTCCATCTGATGGCCGATGACGGCGCGCCCATCATGGCAACGCTGTGTGAGCGCCTCGGCCTGACGGTCGCCCGCCTGTCCGACGACATGGAGGCAGACGAGCGACGACTCGCCTATGCGGCGGACGTGACGGTGGGACGGGTCCAGACGTTGGGCTACGACCACCTGATCGACAATCGCGTGTCGGGCCCCAACGAGCGGGTGCAGCGCGAGCTGTACCGCGCCATCGTGATGGAAGCCGACCTCGTCATGCTCGACCAGTTGACCACCTACCTCACCCTGAACCGCGACGGCATCCGCACGGCGTCGATCAGCGTGCGCGCCTATCTGGCCCGGTACGAGTCCGTGGCCGGGATTGCTGCGACGGTCCTGACCGAAGCAGCCGAGTTCACCCACCTCTATGGGCTTTCCGTGGAAACCGTCGACACGGCGCACCCGACCGCGCGGCGTGACCATCCCGACCTGCTGTACACCACGACCGAGGCCAAGCTGAACGGCCTCCTCGATGCCATCGCAGGCCACCACGCCGAGGCCCGGCCGGTGCTGGTGGTCACGGACTCCGTGGAGATCACCGGGCGGCTGGCCGACCTGCTGGCTGCCCGCGGCCTGCCGGTCGCATCGCCTCACCCGGAGCGCCCGCTGGCTCGCGCGGGACGCCCGGCGACGGTGACCCTGTTCGCGCAGCCCACGGTGGAGGGCGAGGTTGCCTTGGGCGGTGACCTGGACTGGCTTGCCCAAGAGCACGTGCTGGCGTCGGGCCTCGATCCCGCCGTCGCCTCCGGCGACGCTTGGGACGAGGCAGCGGCCGCGGCCAGGCAGGAGCTGCTGCCCGCGTGGACGGCCGACCGCGATCGGGTGATCGAGACAGGGGGGCTGGTGGTACTGGTCGCCGAGTATCCGGGCACCAGGCGCCTGGAGGCGCGCCTGCGGGCGCTGGCGGGGACACGGGGGGACACCCGGGTCTTCGTGGCGCTGGACGAGGGTTGGACATGGCACCGGTATGCCGACTGGCTGTACCGCCTCATCCTGAAGCACATCACCGAGCCGTTGGAGGGGTCGCTGCTCGCCAGGGCCGTCGAGCGTGCCAAGCGGCAATGTGAGGCGCGGATCGCCGGCTACCGGCGCCGGATGGCGGCCTACGACGCGGTTCTCTCGGCGATCGGGAAGCAGATGGACGCCGAGCGCCGAGCGATGGTGGAGGGCGCCGAGCCGCTGGGAGCCATCCTGGCCTTCACCGAGGGCGAGCAGGCACCGCCTAGAAAGGTGGACAGCGAGGCACTGCGCCTCATCGCCCAGGAGATCATCGACGAGCAATGGACGGCCTGCCTAGCCGAGCTCACGGCGATGTACGACGACTACGGACGGGAACGGTACACACAGGAAGCGTTGCCCGCCTTCCGGGAACAGGCCGAGGCCACCTACAGGGCGATGCGCGAGAGGGCAGCCAAAGCACTCACGGATCGGCTGCCTGTGCTGGGAGCGTACTGGTACATCTCCTCTAGAGACCTCCCTCCTTGGTCAGCGCGCTGAAGGGGTTGCCGGCCACGACGGTCTGGCGGTTTCCTGGTCAGCCGGCTGCCGTCGCTTACGAACGCAGGGCCGCACCTGATCTAAGAAACAGCTCTACCACAGAGGATGGACGGCAGGGCGTTCGTGCCGCTTTCAGGTGATCATGGCGGTCCAGATGCCCACCGGGATGGACAGCAGCACGCCGGCGATGAGGCTGACGATGTGTGAGCATCCACTCGCGGCGCCGTTGGCGGGGCTGCTCGGCGAGAGCCGCGGCCTGGTTTCTGGCTGCGAGCGCGTCAGCGAGCTTGTCGATCTGCGGGTCGGTGAGTGATGACTCCAGGAGAGTCTACCGGCCCAGCGGCACAAGGTGCTTGTGGCCGCGAGATCCCCAAGCGGCTCGCGGACGACCGGGATGAAGATGCGAACTTGCGCCCCGTCGCGATGCGAGGAAAAGGCTGTCCTGAGGCAGGAGGCCCCCGTCGCCGGCTCCCACTTTGCTCGCCCCGTGCCTGGCGCGCGGTTGAGGGCCGCAACGCTCTCCCCTGTGCACCCCTGGGCCTGGATGTCTAGCAGGCGGCCATATCGCGATTACCGCTGTAGCCGAGTTGCTGCTGATCTTGATGCTCGCCACGACCGTCACACACTGGCGAACGCTGGCACGGAGGGGCGTTCACGAGTACGGCTGAACAGCCGCTATAGGAGTCGAGAGAAGATCGCTTCCCGCGAGCTCGTTGATCGTTTCCCGGCGAGGCAACGCGCCGGGCGATGGCCAGAGGTGTCGATCTTTGGTTGGATGTCGCGATGCACACATCTGGGAAGCCGGTAAAGCTGGCCATCTATGGCGAGGGTGTGTCCAGTCAGTGGTGTATCTCGTCTTGCGTGATTAACGGGTGGTCGGGGTGAGACGGCCTTCGAAGGTGATGACGAAGGCGTTCAGGGCGGCCTTCCAGCGGGTGATCCAGCGTTTGCGGCCCTTGCCGGTCGGGTCCAGACTCATGATCGCCATGTAGACGCACTTGAGCGCGGCTTGCTCGTTCGGGAAGTGGCCGCGGGCCTTGACCGCCCGCCGGATCCGGGCGTTGACCGACTCGATGGCGTTGGTCGAGCAGATCACCCGGCGAATCTCGGTGTCGAAGTTGAGGAAGGGCACGAACTCGGCCCAGGCGTCCTCCCACAACTTCACGATCGCCGGGTACCTGCCGCCCCAGACCTCGGCGAACTCGCAGAACCGCTCCAGCGCGGCGGCCTCGGTCGGGGCGGTGTAGACCGGCTTGAGCGCCTTGGCGATGGCATCCCAGTGCTGACGGGCGGCGTACCGGAACGAGGCACGCAGCAGATGCACCACACATGTCTGGACGACAGCTTGCGGCCAGACGCTCTCGATGGCCTGGGGCAGCCCCTTCAGACCGTCGCAGACCACCATCAGCGCATCGGCCACGCCGCGGTTCTTGATCTCGGTCAGCACGTGCAGCCAGAACTTGGCGCCCTCGCCGCCGTCGCCGGCCCACAAGCCGAGGATGTCGCGCTCGCCGTCGACGGTGACGGCCAGCGCCACGTAGATCGGCCGGTTGGCGACCTGCCCCTCACGCAGCTTCACATGGATCGCATCGACGAAGATCACCGGGTAGACGGGGTCGAGCGGCCGGTTCTGCCACTCGGCCATCCCCTCCAGCACCTTGTCAGTGATGGTCGAGATGGTCTGCTTGGACACCTCGGCGCCGTACACCTCGACCAGGTGCGCGGAGATCTCACCGGTCGTCAGGCCCTTGGCGGCCAGCGAGATGACCATCTCATCGACCCCGGACAGCCGCCGCTGCCGCTTGCGCACGATCTTCGGCTCGAAGCTGCCGTCCCGATCGCGCGGCACGGTGATCCCGACCGGCCCGACGTCGGTGATGACCGTCTTGGAGCGGGCGCCGTTGCGGCTGTTGGTCGTCTCGCCGCCGGAGCGCTGGTGCTTGTCGTAACCGAGATGGTCGGTGATCTCGCCTTCCAGCGCGGACTCCAGCACCAGCTTGGTCAGCCGGCCCAGCAGCCCGTTCTCGCCGACCAGTTCCACGCCCTCGGCCCGGGCCTGGTCGACCAGCTCCCGATCCGAATCCTTGGCGTTGCTGCCCTTGGGCTGCCTGCGCGCCACGTCGGCGTCCTCCAGCTCGATCTCCGTCGATGCCTGGATCACAGTACTCATCAGGTGCGTTCTCCTTGATCAGGAGTTACACCAGTGACCGTACAGTCCCCGGGGTCTGCCAAGTGCTTCCGGCAGCGGCCTTCCGTGCTTCCGGAAGCACCCCCGCTAGACGAGTAAGTCCTAAGTCGGGTTAGTGATCGTAGTTGATCAGTGATCGGGTGAGGGGCTGGCCGGTGTGGCGGTTGTGCCAGATCGCGGCGGTCAGGGCGAGGATGCGCTGGGCGATCCGGGTGCCGACGCCGTTAGCGGGGCGGCCTCCGTGAAGCTCCAGGTCGAGCTGGCCTTTGAGGGTGTCGTTGACAGACTCGATGAGCTGGCGGATGGGTTTGAGCAGGTGCTCGCCAGGGCGGGATGTGCGGTTGCGGTAGGACGGGCGCAGCAGCCGCACCCCGCGTTCGGCCAGGAAGGCGTCCAGATCGGCGGAGATGTAGCCTTTGTCGCCGATGATGAGCAGGCCGGGACGGTCGGCGAGCAGGGTCGGATCGTGCTCGCAGATGGCCATCAGGACCTGGCGTTCGTCGATGTTCGGGGTTGCCAGGGCCCAGCTGATGGGCAGTCCGGCCGGGGTGCAGATCAGGTGCAGGCGCAGGCCCCAGAACCAGCGGGAGCGGCAGTAGCCGTAGCCGGCCCACCCGGCCAGGTCTGAACGCTGGGTGGTGGGACGGGAGCGACCGCACTCGATCGGCGTGGAGTCCACCACCCACAGGGGGTCGGCCCACAGGTCGGTATCGGTGGCCAGCGCTCGGATCGCTCGTTTGAGCAGCGGCAGGGCCTTGTGCAGGCGTTTGTTGTAGCCGGATTGGCCGGGCAGGCAGGGGAAGGCGCCGGGCAGATGCGTCGGGACGTAGCGCAGCCAGCGGGCCTCGGAGTGGATGCCGAGCAGCACCTGGGCAACTGCCAGAGTGAGCAGTTCGGCGTCGGTCAGCTTTGGTTTGCGCCCCAGCCGCGGCCGGTGGCCGAGCCAGTCGTCGATGCTGACGTACAGTGCGGCGAGAAGGGTGTTGAGGTCTGTCTTCACAAACCGATCGTCAACACCCTTCGTCATGTACGCACTCCGTACCGCAGCGACATAGGACTTACTCGTCTAGCACCCCAAACCACGCCCTGAACAGGCCGGTAGCAGGTAGCAGTCGGACAGTGGAAAACCCGGAACCTGGCTTGGGAGGGTGCTCTGCTACCCCCTCCGCCAGGGCCTGCTTCCGCAACCGGCGGCGCGACGTTACCTGCGGTGGCGAGGTAGCGGGTGAGCCTCCAGGGCGCAGCTGATGAGCTCGCTGCGCGAACGGGCGCCTGTGGCGTCGACCAGGTCGTCGATGACGTTCGTGTCCGCCTCCGTGGCCTGGAAGGACCACAGGCGGCGGCCGTCACGCGCGGCGGCCGCCGTGGTCGACGCGCCATGCCGAGGCGGGAACAGGCTGTCCTCACGTTGCATCGGACCCGCGTGCCTGCGTGCGACCAGGTCGGGCGGCTCGGCGCGCAATGCGTCGATGGCCTCGACCACCAGCTGGTAGTTGTCGACGCGGCGCGAGCGGCGGCGACGGCTGGCCGCCTGAATGGCGGCGGGCAGCAGGTAGACCCCGACCGGGAACGTGTCGGGCGGCCCGTCGGGCACCTAGCGACGCTCGGCGACGTGGGCCTGGCCCTCCTGGGCCTGCTCAGCTGTCGCGCCAGGATCGGGCGCGGGCGTCGGTGAGGACGGGGCGGGAGCTGAGGCGACGGTGTCACTGTCCTGGCCCGCCTGCTGACGTGCGGGCAGGAGACCGCCGAGTCCGCCGGCAGCGCCGGGCCCGAAGACGCTGCCGAGGCTGCCTGGGGTGTCGATGCTGGGCTGGTTCATGACTGCTGTTCCGCGGCGGCCAGGAGTTGCAGGATCTCGGCGCCGAGCTGACGGTAGTCCTCAGCGAGGGTGCCGGCAGTGGATGCGATGCGCCGCTCAGGCGGAGCGCCCGAGCGGAGCGTCGCCGCCGTTCGATCAGTGGCGACGGCTGCGGCCGGGACGGCGTCGGCCTGAACCGAGCCAGGGGCGGTCTACTTTTTCTTGCGCTTCTTGCTCTTGGCATCGTGGGTGAAGGGCATGGAGATCCCGGCCGGGTTGTCACCCTGGACGACAGTAGCGCCGTCCCCGCTCACCACCGTGGTGTTGATGTGGATGTCCCCCGTGCCGAGATTAAGGGGGCCACTCACGTCGTGAATGACTGTCCCTGCGTCGCCCCGCACGTCGCCGTCGTCCCTGAAGATGCGCGTCGAGGACGCCGAGACCACGGCCGGCTTCCTCGCCTTCTACGCCCGCGCCCGCGCGTCCTCGGAAATCTCGGCGGTGCTGGTGGTTGGATGCTGGAGGGCGTCCCGGGGCAGATGGGCACGGCCGGGCCGCGGGGTCAGGTCGTGCGGGCCGCGTCATAGGCTGCTACGACACTCTTGGGGGCCTTGTTGCGCCAGGCGTGCTCGACAAGTTGCTGGATCCGTTCCGGCGGGACGGCCGCGAGGTCGACCCGCAGGCCCACCCAGATCTTCGTGGCGGCGGTCCGCCACACCTCGCTGTAGACAGCGGGGTCGGCGGTCACAGCTGTGGCGGCCTCCTCCTGGCTGACGGAGAACACCGCGGTCGCGTCCCCCTTTTCCATGCCGGCGAACGGCCTTCCCTTCACCTTGAACCCCGGCAGCCGGAAGTGGGTGAACTCCTCCACCTCTGGTAAGGCAGTCGCGAACCGACGCAGATCGTCAAGCGTGATCATGTGATCTCCCTTCCTCGGCCGCATGCTAATCGATCGCTTGTACGAACAAGAGATCAAAGGTCGCTTCCATACGCCGAGATCCCCTGG
The DNA here is from genome assembly GCF_044465345.1 of Nonomuraea sp. NPDC049684. NCBI lineage: Bacteria > Bacillati > Actinomycetota > Actinomycetes > Streptosporangiales > Streptosporangiaceae > Nonomuraea > Nonomuraea sp. NPDC049684. The sequence continues at coordinate 295,763 of NZ_JBITLO010000015.1, forward strand.
CCCCTCGCTGTTCAAGGGGGGCCGGGGGATCTCGGCGTACGGGTGGTTGGATGCTGGAGGCGTCCGGGGCCGATAGGGACGGTCCCGGACGCCTCTACGGGGTCAGCACCCGGGGCAGGTGCGCGTGCCGGTGGTCGACGTCGACCGCCTGGCCGTGCTCGCGCAGCCGGGCGGCCAGGATCTCCACCAGGCCGGCCGCGCGATGTTTCCCGCCGGCGCATCCGATGGCGATGCTGCGCGGGCCCGCGGGCAGCATCGCGTACGCCACCAGGTTGTCGACCAGCTCGGCGGCGCCGGGCGTGCCGAGCACGACCTGCTGGACGCGTTCGTCACGGCCATCCAGATCGAGGATGCCGCCGTTGCGGGCGGCTGCCGGGTCGCGCAGGCGCCGGCGGACGTCTTCGACGCGGTCGGCCTCGGGCGGCGGGCCGTGCAGGTAGCCGAACGAGATGAGCGTGAGTGCCATGATGCTGTGTCCTTCCTCGGGTCACGCCGAGCACACCCGTACGAGGCCGGGACCGAGGCCGTGGCCGTGCCGCTCGCACTGTACGGACTGAGCCACCTCGGCGACCCGCACCTGTCAGCCGAGCTCAGCAAGCGTTCGATCCCGGACGGTCACCTCTACCCGGCCGACCACAACACCTCGACCGCCGGCTGGACCCCGGACGACAGCGGAAGCGGCACCTGGGACGGAGGGGGCGGCGGCTGGGACGGCGGAGGCGGCGGCGCGGGTGACGGTGGGGGCGGCGGCGGGGCCTGAAACGGCGCACGCCGGGCCGCGAAGGCTGCCCGGGGGTCGTGATCGGCAAGCGAAGATGAGGCGATGGCCGCCCGGTGGCATGGGGACGGGGCTAAGGCTGCGGTGTGCGCTGCTGCGATCTCACCAGGGCGGTGAAGGCCTCGATGGCATCGACGAGCGCATCGAAGCGGACCGAGTGGTACAGGTCGAAGGCGTGGTTGCC
>NZ_JBITLO010000016.1:0-233497 GCF_044465345.1 Nonomuraea sp. NPDC049684
TCCGGCACGATCCACGGGGGCTGCTCGCCCTTCCTCACACCGTGATCAACTCGAAGGCGATCACCAGTATTCCTAGATCATTTTGTTAGGAGTTCTAAGGTGACGGGGAGGCTGTGGGGGCTACAGCGCGAGGGGGCATGGCTGTCGAGGCTCCATGCGGCCCCTCGTGCACCCCGGGCGTTCTGATGAGGCTCACTGCGGCAAACGCACGTGCTCACAGCGCCCCCAACCAAGACGCCAACCGCTGGCGCAGCCGCCCTCGCGGAAGTGCCACTCCCAGCCGCCCGAAGCGTGATCTTCTGACGCCTGTCTGAGCGGGAGCTTGCGGAGCTCGTTCGAAGTGGCGGAGTTAGCCGTTCGCCTCGCCGGTGCCCCTGGCTCGCCGCGCGTCCTGGCATGGCCTGGGGGTGCGGGGTGCTGTTCAGCGAGGGGGGACAAGCCGGTCAGGTGGTAGATGCGGGGGTGGAGCGGCTGGTCGTCGTACGTTGGGTGCGTCACTTCCGTGTATGGCGCGGATCGGGTCGCAGGCTTCGTGGGGCGAACTTTCAGAGGGTTGATGTTCGTGCGCCTGGGGTGAGGGCCGGGTCATCGGAGGTGAGGTCTAGATCTCTGGAGAGTCATGAAGAATCCGGTGCAGTCGAGCGAGGGCGTGCCCGCAGTGCAGGTGATGCTCTCGCCTGCCAACGTCTGGCGTGCCGGGCTTGCCATGGCGGCCGTCGTCGCGGTGGCGTTCTTCGTCCGGTTCGTGATCACGGACGCGGGTGCGCTGATCGCCATGCTGGTGATGGCGTGGTTCCTCTCGCTGGCCATGGAGCCCGCCGTGCGGCGCATGTCGCGGCACATGCCCCGAGGCAGAGCGACGCTGCTGGTGATGACGCTGTTCATCCTGGCTTTCGTGATCTTCATGCTGCTGTTCGGCAGCATGTTCGTGCAGCAGGTCGCGGTGCTGCTGAAGGCTCTGCCCGACGTCATCGCGGGCGTGGTCGAGTGGGTCAACGCCCGTCTCGGCACCCGTTATGAGATCTCCGACATCCTCAAGTCCATCAAACTCACCCCGCAGCAGGCGGCCGAGTACGCGCAGGGCGCGCTCGGCGGGGTGCTGGGTCTGCTGGGCACGGTGACCGGAACGCTGTTCAACCTGTTCACCCTGGCGCTGCTGACGTTCTACTTCTCGGCCGACGGGCCGAGGCTGCGCCGGTGGCTCGCGCAGCTGCTGCCGGGCCGGCTCCAGCAGGTCTTCATCAGCGTCTGGGACGTCTCCACGATCAAAACGGGTGGATACGTCTCCTCCCGGCTCATCCTGGCCGCCATCAACGGCACGGCGTCGGCCCTGGTGTTCCTGCTGCTGGGCATGCCCTCCTGGCTGGCCCTCGGTGCGTGGACGGGGCTGGTCGCCCAGCTCGTGCCCACCATCGGCACCTACATCTCCATCGCCCTGCCGGTGGTGGTGGGACTGGTCTCGTCGCGTCCCTGGATCGGAGTGGCGGCGCTGGCCTGGGGCATCGTGTACCAGCAGGTGGAGAACCTGACGCTGGAGCCGAAGATCAGCTCGCGGGCGGTGGACATCCATCCCGGGGTGTCCTTCGCCGCAGTGATCGCGGGGGCGTCGCTGTTCGGCGCGATGGGCGCGCTGCTGGCCATCCCCATCGTGGCCATGCTGCTGTCGCTGATCGACACGTTCGCCACTCGTCAGGAGCTGCGGGAGGCCATGGCCGCCGAGTCGGCGCCGCCGAAGGGCGAAGGCGGGGAAGCGTCCTCGAAGGGCGGTTCCGGCTCGCCGCCGCCGAAGTGACGTGGGTCCGTGCGGATGGACGATCGTTCCGGCGGCGGTGCCGGGCGGAGACCGCGCCGGGCCCTCCGGCCGGTGTGCACGTGCGACGGTACGGGCGGTGGCCGGTCAGCCGCGGGGATAGCCGGGGATCTGGCGACGTTGGCTCGCGGTGCCGATCCAGTGGAAGAGGTCCAGCGCGACCGATACGGCGATCCAGAACCAGTCGGCTCCTCGCAGTCCGACGCCGGGCACGTAAAGGATCACGTACATCAGCGTGGTGAACGGCAGGAAGATCAGGCCGAGGAGAGGCCAGATCCACGTGTCGAAGGCGGCGCTGACCAGAGCGGGCCGCGCCACCCAGATGATGAACACGGCAAGTCGCGGAAAGAGGCCCGCGAAGATCGCGAACAGACATCCCATGGCGGCCCACGTCCCTCCATCACGCCTCGCCGGAAGGTAGGCGAAGTGGATGGTCCCCGCAGCTAGGGCTGCTCATCCTCGACGTTGTGCATGGAAAGTCCCTTTTTCTCGGCGCGCTGAGGGTTGTTTTCGTAGAACGCCCAGATTTGTCCGAGGGGAATCTTTGCCTTGTCGCGGTGGCCGCCCGATCGGGAACAGGGGATCAGAAGCATGAACGGCGGCTTAGCCGGGCGATGCCGTCCTGTGTGCCGCGATGCGGCTGTTGCGGGTCTTCCACGGAGGGCGCTGGACACCGGAAAGCCGGTCACGGACCTGTTCCGGCGGCGGCCCGCACTGCCTTCCGGGGCATCCGCAGCTGCTCGTCGATGCAACCGATCAGGAGGAACAAGCCCAATGAGCCATCTCATCGCGATCTCCTATCCCGCCCTCAGCGCCGCCATCGCCGTCCGTGACCGCCTTGCTGACCTGAAACGGCAGAACCACGGATCGGTGGCGCGTACGGCTGTCCTTCGCGGACGGCGCGGCGGCGACGCGCCCGGTCACGCCGCGTGAGCCCGACGCACCCGCTCTGCCGTTCGAGCGCACTGCACCTGCTCTGCCGCATGAGCGCGGTGGATTCGCCCCGCCGCGTGGGCGCGGCGCGTCCGCCTCACCGCGTGCGCGCAGCGCGCGTCGCGTGGGCGTGGCGCGGTCGCTTTCGTCGCGAGGGTGAGAGTTGAGCGCCCTTTGTTGAGAGATGGTCAGGTAACCACCGAGAGAGGTCGTCATGGGGAAGGTGCCCGATCCGGCCGACGGTCATCGGTCGCCGGCCGATGGCGCCCACAGGGACTACACCGGTGCGGTCTACGGATCGCTGCTCGCCGCCTCCGTGGTGGCCGGTGCCGCGTCGCTCGGCAGGTTCCCGCGTCTGGAGATGATCGTCTTGCTGCTGGGGACCAGCGCGGTGTTCTGGGCGGCTCATGTCCACGCCCGCCTGTTCGGCGCCCGTACCGTCTTCCAGAGCATGAGCGTGGCCGACATCCGCCGGGCCTGCGCCGAGGAGTGGCCGATCGTCACGGCGGCCGTTCCGCCGGCCGTCGCCGTGGCCGTCGGGCCGCTGCTGGGCCTCGAAGCGCGGGGCACCGCCTGGCTGGCCCTCGGGGTCGCGGTGGCCGGGCAGGTCGGCTGGTCGGCCGCGGCGGCCGTGGGGATCGGCGCCTCCTCCCGCATGGTGCTGGTCACGAGCGTGATCAATCTGCTGCTCGGGCTGGTGATCGTGGTGCTGAAGGCCGCGTTCCACCATTGACCGGACGCCCGCCGGCACGGCCGCCCCGACCGCAGAGGCGGCCGGGCATCCGTGGCGGCGACCACCCGGGAGGCGGCCGGCCATCCGTGGCGACCACCCCGGGGGTGGCTGTCAGAGAGGCGGTTACCCCGGAGGCGGCGAACATCGAGGTGGTCATGTGCAGGTGGATGATGTGCCGCGACGATCCCGTCCTTGAAAGGGCCGGCGCCGGTTCGTACGGCGAAGGCCCCGACCCCGTAGCCACCGATCGACCTCAGCGAGCGCGACGGCGGGGTGGACCATGACCGGACCCGCAGCCCCCGGGAATTCGGCCGCCTTCGCGAAGAGCCCGCTGGCCCCGCTGGCCCTCGCCCAGTTCATCTGCAGCTTCGCCGGCTCGAACATGAACGTGATGATCAACGACATCGGCCGGGACCTGAACACCACGGTCAAGGGCGTGCAGAGCACGATCACGCTGTTCCTGTTGATCATGGCCGTGCTGATGATCCCGTGCAGCAAGCTGACCGATCGCTGGGGTCGCAAGAAGTGTTTCCTCGCGGGCCTCACCCTGTACGGGATAGGCGCTCTGACCAGCGCGTTCTCGCCCAGCCTCGCGGTGCTGATCCTCGGCAACTCGGTCCTGGAAGGGGTGGGGACCGCGTTGCTGATCCCGCCCGTCTACATTCTGGCGACGATGGCCTTCGACGATCTGCGGTCGCGGGCCCGCGCCTTCGGCCTGATCAGCGGGCTGGGGGGTGTCGGCGCGGCCGCGGGCCCGCTGATCGGCGGCTTCATCGCGACGGCGATCACCTGGCGTGCCGCGTTCGCCTTCCAGGCGGCGGTGGTCGCGGTGATCGTCTTCCTCAGCCGCCGGATCGCCGACCCGGTGCCGCCGGATCCGAGCCGGCCCTTCGACGCCGCCGGCGCGGTCCTGTCGGCCGTCGGCATGTTCTGCGTGGTGTTCGGGATCCTCCAGGCCGGCAAGAACGCCGTGCTGATGACGGTGTTCCTCGTCGCCGGAGCAGGCTTCCTGATCTGGTTCTTCCTGCACATCCGGGCCCGGGAACGCGCCGGGAAGGAGCCGTTGCTCACGACAAGTCTGTTCCGGAACCGTACGTCCGATCTCGGCCTCGTCACCCAGAACATGCAGTGGCTGGTCCTCATGGGGACGTCCTTCGTCGTCGCGGTCTTCCTGCAGAAGGTCCGCGGGTACAACGCGATCCAGACGGGGGTCGTCTTCACCGCGGCGACCGCGGGGATTCTGGTGAGCTCCCTGGCGGCGGAGCGGCTCGCCAGGAAGCACTCCCAGAAGAGCCTGATCTCGGCGGGTTTCGCCATGACCGTGGCCGGGATCGCCGTCCTGCTCGCCCTGGTGGAAGCGTCGTCGCGGGTCGTCGCCTTCGTGCCGGGGCTGTTGCTGATCGGGCTGGGCGTGGGCGTGATGCTCACGCCGTCGGTCAACGTCGTGCAGTCCAGCTTTCCCGAGGAACAGCAGGGCGAGATCTCCGGATTGTCGCGCAGCGTGTCCAATCTCGGCTCGTCGTTCGGGACGGCGATCGCCGGCACGATCCTCATCTCCGGGCTGGCCGAGGGGAACCGCTCCTACGCCCTCGCCATGATCGCGCTTGCGATCTTCGCCCTGGTGGGCCTGGCCGCCGCGATCCGGCTCCCCGCCGACCCCCGGTGAGCTCCGGGGACGTCGTGTGCGGTCTACCGGCCGCCCGGTTCGGCACGGTCGAGTTGCTCGTCGAGGGCGATGGCCGCGGCGATGAGCGCCAGATGGGTGAACGCCTGCGGGAAGTTGCCGAGCTGCGCGCCAGACGGGCCGATCTCCTCGGCGAACAGGCCGACGTGGTTGGCGTAGGTGAGCATCTTCTCGAAGGCGTAACGGGCCTGCTGCAGCCGTCCGGCGCGGGCCAGGGCCTCGACGTAGAGGAAGCTGCACAGGTTGAACGTCCCCTCCGAACCGCGCAGGCCGTCGGGGGACGCGGCGGGGTCGTAGCGGTAGACGAGGCTGTCGCTGACCAGCTCCTCGTCGATGGCGTCCAGGGTGCTCAGCCAGGCCGGGTCGCGGGGGGAGATGAACCCGACCCGGGGCATGAGCAGCAGCGAGGCGTCCAGCACGTCGGTGCTGTAGTGCTGGACGAAGGCCTGCCGGTCCGGGCTCCAGCCGCGGTCCATGATCTGGTTGAAGACGGCGTCCCGGACGCTCATCCAGCGCACGAGGTCGGCCGGACGCGAGTGGGTGGTGGCCATCCGGATGCCGCGATCGAAGGCGACCCAGGTCATCAGCCGGCTGTAGGTGAAGTTCTGGCGCCCGCCGCGGGTCTCCCAGATGCCTTCGTCGGGACGGTCCCACGTGTCTGCCAGCCAGTCGAGCAGCCCGGCGAAGGACCGCCAGCCGCGGATGCCGCCGATCTCCTGGGCCTGGGCCAGGGCGTCGGCGACTTCGCCGTAGATGTCGAGCTGGAGTTGATCGGAGGCGGCGTTTCCGGCCCGTACCGGTCGGGACTGCCGGTATCCCTCCAGATGGTCGAGCACTTCCTCGGTCAGATGGGGATCGCCGTCGATCCGGTACATGATCTGCAGCGGCTCGCCGGAGGCGCGGCCGGCGAGGAGCCGCTCGTGCAGCCACGTACGGAACGCCTGGGCCTCCTCGACGAAGCCGAGGCCGATCAGGGCCCGGACGGACAGGGAGGCGTCGCGGACCCAGGTGTAGCGGTAGTCCCAGTTGCGCTCGCCGCCGATCTGCTCCGGCAGCCCCATCGTGGCGGCGGCGATCGGGGCGCCGGTGGGCGCGTACGTGAGGAGCTTGAGAGTGATCGCCGACCGGTTCACCATGTCACGCCAGCGCCCCCGGTACCGGGACGCGCGCAGCCAGCCGTGCCAGAAGGCGCGGCAGGCCTCGAAGCTGTCGCGTATCCCGGCGGCGGTCACGGGCGGCACGGCCTGGTCATCGCCGCTGCAACTGGTCAGGACGATCGCGGCGGTCTGGCCGGCGTGGAGGGTGAAGTCCGCGACGATGTCCTCACCGTCAGGGCGCAGGGCGACAGGGCCGGCGGCCTGCAGGTGGAGGCTCGTGCCGGGGCCCTGGAAGACCGCTGATCCGGCGTCGCCGAGCGCGAGGGTGTGCGGCGCCCGCCCGTAGTCGAAGCGGGGACGGCAGGCGAAGACGAAAGGCAGGCTCCCGCGGACCACCCGCACGAACCGCACCAGGCGGTGCCGGCCGGAAGGGGTGCTGGACGTGTTCGGCTCCATGAAGTCGGCGACCTCGCCGACGCCGCCGGAGGCCATGAAGCGGGTGACGAGGACGGCGGTGTCCGGCAGGTAGAGCTGCCGCACGGCCGCCTCGTCGCTGCCCCCCATGTCGGCGGCCAGCCGGCAGTGGCCTCCGCGCCCGCTGTCGAGGATGGACGCGAAAAGGCTCGGGGAGTCGAACCGGGGCGTGCACCACCAGTCGATGGTGCCGTCGCTGGAGACGAGCGCGGCGGTCTGCAGGTCTCCGATCATGCCGTGGTCTGCGATCTGCGGGTAGCCGTTCATCGATGCCTCCGTTGTTCGCCGGACATACCGGACGACTGCCTCCGGACGGGTCGACCGAACGACCGTCACCGGGGGGACGGAGCAGCCTTTTCAGGCTAACTCCTGGCATCACAGGAAGTCATCCGGGGTGACGCGGTGTGTCCCTCCTGCCGCGATCGCCGGACGGCGTCCAGGGGGTGTGCCCGCGCCGTCGGTGGTTGGCTGGTGTGGTGCGCAACCATCGCTCGTGGGGAGCCCTGCCGACCATGCCGGGTTCGTCTCGGTACGGGTCCGCGGAGAGGCGGGCGTACGAGCCCATGGGCCCGCCGTCCGGCGCCACCAATGGGCCGGTGGCGAGCGGGCGGGCGTGGAGAAGCCGGAGACGCCGGAGACGCGGCGGGGGCCGGTGGGCACGGCGGCTGCGCCGCGTCGTGGCCGGGGTCGCGGTGCCGGTGGTGCTTCTCGCCGGTGGGTGTGGCCGTCCTGAGGAGCGGGCGGGGCGGGGGATCGGCTGGTCGGGCTGCGGGGACGGCTTCGAGTGCGGGACGTTGCGGGTGCCGCTCGACCACGACCGTCCCGACGGTGAGTCGCTTGGGCTGGCGGTCGTCCGGCTGCCCGCCACGGGCGACCGGATCGGCTCACTGGTGGTGAACCCGGGCGGTCCGGGGGCGTCCGGGGTCGAGTACGCCAGGGCCGCCCGGCTGGTGGTGGGTGAGAAGGTACGGGAGCGGTTCGACGTCGTCGGGTTCGACCCGCGCGGGGTCGGCCGGTCGGCGCCGGTCGAGTGTCTCGACGACGAAGCTCTCGACGCGTTCGTCGCCATGGACACCACCCCCGACACCCTTGAGGAGCGGGGTGCGCTGGAGGCCGCGGCGCGGCGGTTCGCGGACGGCTGCCGGAAGCGCTCCGGCCGGCTCCTGCCCCACCTGGGCACCATGGACGTGGCCCGCGACCTGGACCTGCTGCGCCAGGCCCTGGGCGACCAGAAGCTGACCTATCTCGGCAAGTCCTACGGCACCTTTCTCGGGGCCGTCTATGCCGACCTGTTCCCCGGCAACGTGCGCGCCCTCGCCCTGGACGGCGCCCTCGACCCGGCCGGCCCGCGGATGCTGGTGAACACCGAGCAGGCCGTGGGGTTCGAGGCGGCACTGCGCGCGTACGTCCAGGACTGCCTGGGCGACCGCGACTGCCCGCTTGCCGGCCGGACGGCCGAGGAGGCGATGGACGAGGTCGGGGCCCTGATCCGCCGCGCCGACACCCGGCCCCTGGCAGGCGGCGGCCGGCTGGTCACCGAGGCGCTGGCCACCCTCGGCGCGCTGACGCCGCTCTACGACCGCGCCTCCTGGCCGGAACTCACCGAGGCGCTACGCCGGGCGCTGCACGGCGACGGCTCACTCCTGCTGCACAACGCCGACCAGCTCGCGGGCCGGCAGGACGACGGCACCTACTCCAACCAGCTCGCGGCCAACCTGGCGGTGAACTGCGTAGACGGACCGTATCCGGCCACGGCTGCGGCCTTCGCGGAGGATGCGGCGGAGGCGTCCAGGAAGGCGCCCCGGTTCGGGCCGTACATCGTGTGGTCGTCCCTGCCGTGCGCGTTCTGGCCGGCTCGGCCCACCTTCTCGCCGCATCGCCTGACCGCCGCCGGAGCCCCTCCGATCCTGGTCGTCGGTACGGAACGGGACCCGGCGACGCCGTACGGGTGGGCTCGGGCGCTGGCCGGTGACCTGCGGTCCGGCGTCCTGCTCAGCTACGACGGCGACGGGCACACCGCGTACGGGAACGGCTCCCCATGCGTGGACGACGCCGTGGACCGGTATCTCGTGGAGGGGGTGCCGCCGAAGGATGGCGCGATCTGTCCGGGCATCCGGTGATCAGGAGGAGCAAGAACCCTTCGATCTCCTGTAGACTCTTTCAAGCCGTACAGGCACGCCGCCTTAGCTCAGTCGGCCAGAGCACTTCACTCGTAATGAAGGGGTCTGGGGTTCGAATCCCCAAGGCGGCTCCCAGTTCAAAGGCCCTTCCGGATGATCCGGGAGGGCCTTTTGCGTGGGCGTACAGCCACGGGGACGGGTCACTACTCGAAGAGGTCCTGGCCCTCGCGGCCCGAGGGGTCCATGCCGAGCAGGTCCTCATGGAGCGATCGGACCGCGCGGCCGGTGAGTTCGCCCGTCGCTGTGGTCTCCATCAGTCGCCAGCCAGGAGAGTTGTCAGGCGCTTCGTCGTCCTGGCCGTGGGCGGTGAGGCGGTACAGCAGGCCGAAGACCGCTTCATAGGCCGAGGCGCGCGCGAGCCGGGCGAGGTCGTCGCGGTCGGCGCCGTGCGTCATGGAAAGGCCCCGAGGGTGATTCCTGGGGCCTTTCCCCCAGGGGGCGAGGTGGACGGCGACGCCCAGCGACATGGTGATCACCTGAGCCTGCTGCACCACCCGCGGCGCCCCTCCAGCACGGGTGCGCCTGCATGCGCTGCCCCATGCCGAACGTCGATCCCAGGGCGTGTCGATCGGCTCTACGCCCGCTCGGCGAGGACGTGGGTCAGAGCCGCAACGCGTCGATAGGGATCTGTGGCGCCGGCTTGTTCCTCGCAGTCCAGCAGCGCGGCCAGAGCCTGGTCGTCGGGGAGTTCCGCGTCGGCCGGCGCGGTGTCGGTGAACACGCGCACGCCGTACCAGGCGCGTACCTTCAGCCGCCGGTCGGCGAGCGCGGCGGTCAGGGCCTCCAGGCGGTCGGCGCGTGCCGTGACGCCGATGCGGTTGTCGTACGTCAGTTCCCGGAAGGCTCCCTGCGCTGTGGCCCAGTCGCCGAGCAGGCCCGGCCGCATCGCCAAGGCGTCCCCGTTGCGGACCAGCAAAGACGCCATGCCCCCGGGGGCCAACAGCCGCGCCAGATCATCCAGCAACGGCCCGGGGTCGGCGAAGTACATCAGAACGCCATGGCACAGCACGACGTCGAAGCTCTCGGGCCGGAACAAGCTCGCGAGGTCCCGTACGTCGCCTTGGCGGATCCGCACGCGCTCCCGGACGCCCTCGGGCTCGTCCGCCAGAGCATGTTGAAGGTCGCCAAGGAGTGCCGCCGAGGAGTCCAGCCCGGTCACGTCGTGTCCGCGCCGGGCCAGCCGCAGCAACTGGGTTCCCTGGCCGCAGCCCACGTCCAGAACGCGCTGCGGCACCGCATCGGGCAGGTGAGCCGCCAACTGCCGGGCCACCAGCTCCTGGCGGACGATCTGCCGGAGTGTCCCCAGGCGAGCTCGCCACTCCTGCTCGCCGGCCGCGAAGCCAGAAGTCATCGCGCCTCCCTCTGCATGCCACCAGACCCGCGGCGAGCCTATGACGTCGTGGTTCCAGGTCGAATGCCGGGGGAAGGGGAGTGTAAACGGAAGGTGATTGATCGAACACCCTGAGTTGCGACATGGTGCATGAGCCCTGTTCAACGCACCCTCGGAGGGACACTCATGCTGGTTCGTCGCCTTCTGTCTGGAGCCGTCCTCGTCGTCACCGCCAGTGCGGGTCTCGTTCTGCCTGCCGCGGCTGCCGCTCCGAACCCCATGTGCATCGACGTCACCAACGACCGTGGCAACGGGGTCCGGATCTACCAGTGGGAGTGTCAGAGCAACAACAACAACCAGAAGTTCGTGATCGACGAGGGTCAGATCAAGATCAAGGACACTCTGGGGACGTCGCGGCCGATGTGTGTGGATGTCACCAACGATCGCGGTAACGGGGTCCGGATCTATCAGTGGGAGTGTCAGAGCAACAACAACAATCAGAGGTTCGTGATCGACGGGGGTCAGATCAAGATCAAGGACACTCTGGGGACGTCGCGGCCGATGTGTGTGGATGTCACCAATGATCGCGGTAACGGGGTCCGGATCTATCAGTGGGAGTGTCAGGCCAACAACAACAATCAGAGGTTCGTGATCGACGGGGGTCAGATCAAGATCAAGGACACTCTGGGCTGAGCCGGTGGGTCGGTGGCGGGGGCCGGTCCGCGGTGAGCGGGCGGGCCCCCGCCGTCCTTGTGTCGGACATCGGCCCCCGCTCGCCCTGTGCCGCGGGCCGTGGCGGGGCCGGAGGTCAGGCGGTGGCGTCGCGGGCGAGGGGGGTGAAGTCCTGGACGAGGGGGGTGAAGTTCCGGACGAGGGTGACGAAGTCGTCGGGGCGTTCGGCGCTGGAGACGTGGCCGGTGTCGAGTTCGAGGTACGAGCTGCCGGGGATGGCGGCGTGGAGCTCGCGGGAGTTCTCCACCGGGATCAGGCCGTCGCGGGCGGCGCCGACGACCAGCGTGGGGGCCTTGACGCCGGGCAGCAGGCGGCGGAGGTCGACGCGGCGGCCGAGGTCGATCTGGCGCAGGCGGTTGGGGTGCGGCTGGAAGTACGTCGCCCGGCTCTCCAGGTCCTCGGGGGAAAGGGAGTTGAGGTAGCGGGGGCTGAAGGCGGTCAGCATGGAGAAGCGGGCGAAGGCGTCCGGGTTGCCGGCCAGGCCGAGCCAGGTCTGCAGGGCGGTGCGCAGGTAGGCGTCCTCGGTGTGGGCCCAGCCGGAGACCGGGATCAGGCGGCGGACGAGTTCGGGGCGGGTGGCGGCGAGGGACAGGACGACCACCGCGCCCAGGGAGAAGCCGAGCAGATCCACGGGGGCCTTGCCGGAGTCCTCGATGACGGCCGCGAGCTGCTCGGTCAGGCCCTCGACGGTCAGCGGGGCGCCGTCGTCCTCGACGAGGTCGCTGCCGCCGAGGTCGGGCAGGATCACGGTGTTGCGGTCGGCGAAGCGCTCGGCGACGCCGTTCCAGGTCGACGAGCCCGGGCCGGTGCCGTGCAGGAGCACCAGGCCGGGGCCGTCGCCGAGGGTGCGGTAGGCGAGGCGGGTCCCGGAGACGGTCAGGTGTCGGGTCATGGGCGTCACCGTGCCAGGCGGGGGCGCGGATGAGGAGCGGACCGGATTCCCTAGGACAGATGGTCCTTGGATGCGATATTTCGCGGTATTGCAGGATGGGCTCATGGATCGTACGGAGCTTGCCGACTTCCTTCGCCGCTCGCGCGAGCGGCTGCTGCCCGGCGAGGTGGGGCTGCCGTCGGGGCCGCGGCGCCGTACTCCGGGGCTGAGGCGGGAGGAGGTGGCGCAGCTCGCGGGCATGTCGGCCGACTACCTGATGCGGTTGGAGCAGGCGCGCAGCCCACAGCCGTCCACCCAGTTGCTGGGCGCGCTGGCGCGGGCGCTGCGGCTGACGAGCGACGAACGCGACCACCTCTACCTGCTGGCCGGGCACCGGCCCCCGGCCGGGCCGCGGGCGGGCGAGCACGTCAAGCCGAGCCTGCTCTACCTGCTCGACCGCCTCGTCGGTACGCCCGCGCAGGTGCTGAGCGACCTGGGCGACGTGCTGGCGCAGAACGCCATGGCCGAGTCCCTGTTCGGATGCAGCTGCACGGTCGAGGAGCCCGATCGCAACATCGTGTGGCGCTGGTTCACCGACCCGTTCAGGCGCGCGGCCTACCCGGAGGAGGAGCACGCCGAGCGCTCCCGCGCGCACGTGGCCGACCTGCGCGCGGCGGTGGTCCGCCGGGGCAACGACGAGCAGGCCAGGGCCCTGGTCGAGCGCCTGCGCCGGGCCAGCCCGGAGTTCGTCTCGCTGTGGGAGCGGCACGAGGTCGCGGTGCGCCGCGGCAGCCGCATGCGGGTCCGGCATCCGGCCATCGGCGCGATGGAGTTCGACTACGAGGTGCTGCTGGCGCCGGCCGAGGACCAGCGGCTGCTGATCTTCACGCCGCCGCCCGGCTCGAAGACGTTCGAGGCGCTGGAGCTGCTGAGGGTGGTGGGGCCGGAGACCGTGCACCGGAGCCATCGGTAGCCGTACGAGGGACGCCGCGTCAGCGGGCGCGTCAGGACGGCGACGGTCCCGTGTCAGCGCGGCCGGGGATGGTTGGACCATCACCGGTTCGGGGAATCGGCCCGAAGGCTCTGAAAGGCGTACGAAGCATGACGAACGACAGCGTTTCCGTGAACGACGTGACCGAGCGCCCGGAGCTGCAGAAGATCCTCCAGGAGATCGTGGACTCCGGTTTCGTCGGCGTGCAGCTGCGGGTGAACGACGAGCGGGGCGAGTGGGTCGGCACCGCCGGGGTGCGCGAGCTGGGCGGCCTCGCCGAGCCGCCGGCGGACGGGCGCTTCCGGGTGGGCAGCGTCACCAAGACCTTCACCGCGGCCCTCGTCCTGAGCCTGGTGGCCGACGGCGTGCTCGGCCTGGACGACGTCGTGGACGACCACCTGCCCGAGTTCGGGCTGGACCGCCGGATCACCCTACGGATGCTGCTCCAGCACACCAGCGGCGTGTTCAACTTCACCGGCGAGTACTACGAGGACGGCACCGTCGTGCCGGGGATCGTCTGGTCGGGCAAGGAGTGGGTGGAGAACCGCTTCAGGACCTACCAGCCGCAGGAGCTGGTACGGCTGGCGCTGTCCAAGCCCGCCCGCTTCGAGCCGGGGGCGGACTGGAGCTACTCCAACACCAACTACGTCCTGGTCAGGCTGCTGGTCGAGAAGGTCACCGGCCGCACGCTGGCCGAGGAGATGCGGCTGCGCGTCCTGGACCCGCTCGGGCTGCCGGACACCGTCGTGCCGGGCACCGACACGGAGATCGCCGGGCCGCACGCCCACGCCTACTACCGCTACGAGGAGGACGGCCAGGAAAGGACGGTCGACGTCACCCGTCAGAACCCCTCCTGGATCTCCACCGGCGGCGACATGATCTCGACCACCCGCGACCTGCACACGTTCGTCTCCGGGCTGATGGGCGGCCGGCTCCTGCCGGCCCCGCTGCTGGCCGAGATGCGCGACGCGCATCCCAAGGTCGGCTACGGCCTCGGGGTGTTCGTGCAGGACGCGGACCCCGACACCGGCACCCTCATCACGCACAACGGCGGCATCTCGGGCTCGGCGGCGCTGATGTACAGCACGCCCGACGGCCGCAGGACCCTGACCGCCTCGGTCACCTACGTGGACGACGCCGCGATGTCCCAGGCGGCGGCGTTCCAGGAGGTCCTGCAGCGGCTGGTCAAGGAGGTCTTCGGCGGCGCGGCCGCCTAGGGCCGGGCCGGACGGCAAGCGGCCCGGTGCCGGGCCGCCGTGCCGGCGATCCGCCGCCTTGACAGGGCCCCTTGCGCGCCTGGGGGAAATCGTCTAACTCTTAGGAAGGTTTCCTTTTTAATGGAAGGCGCGCAGAGTGGCCGCAACCCCCCGATCCGGCGCCCTGAAGCTCGTCCTGGCGGCCCTGTGCCTCCTGCTGGCCACCGCCTGCGGGGCGGCCGGGGCCCAGGCGCCTCCGGTGAACGCTCAGGACGTGATGTTCGTGCAGATGATGCTGCAGCACCACCGTCAGGGCATAGAGATCGCCAAGCTCGGCAGCCAGCGGGCCACCGACGACCAGCTCCGGATCCTGGTGGCCGCCGTGGCCAGCACGCAGCAGGACGAGGTCGAGATGATGCTGCGCTGGCTGTACGCCTGGGAGCAGCCGCTCACCGCCGCCTCCGGCGCCCATGACCACCACGGCGGCATGCCGGAGACCGACCGCAAGCAGATCAGGGCACTGAAGAAGTCGAAGTCCTTCGAGCACGACCTGATGACCCTGCTGATCGCCCACCAGGGCGACGCGATCAAGATGGCCGACACCGAGGTGGCCTCCGGCGCGGACCCGGAGGTCAAGGAGTGGGCGGGGCAGGTGCAGGCGTCCCGCAAGGCGCAGATCGACCTGATGAAGGACCTGCTCAAGCGCTGATCGGGGAGATCCCCGGTCGGCGTAGACGTGCGTCGGATTAAGTGATTAGATCACTTGATATGTCCGAGGTTGCGCGGCCGACGCTTTCCGACGCTCTGACCGAGCGCATGCTGGAGCTCATCCGTAGTGGAGGGCACCGGCCGGGCGACAGGCTGCCCTCCACCAGGGAGCTCTCCCAGCGTTTCGCCGTCACCACCCCGACGCTGCGCGAAGCGCTGCGCAGGCTGGAGGCCACCGGGGCCATCGAGCTGCGGCACGGCTCGGGCATCTACGTCGGCGCCGACATCGAGCGGCTCGTGCTGCCCAACCCCAACATGCGCGAGATGCACGCCGCCCAGCTCCTCGAACTGCTCGGCGCGCGGATCGTGATCGAGCCGCCGCTGGCCGCCATGGCCGCCGAGCACGCCGAGGGCGCGGAGCTGGCCGCGCTCAAGCGGGTGCTCGACCAGGCCGGCCGGCACCTGCGCGGCGAGGACGCCGAGCTGCACGAGGCCAACATGTCCTTCCACCGGGCGACCGCGCGGATGGCGGGCAACAGCGTGCTGAACGAGGTCGTCGACTCGCTGCTCACCGTCCACGGGCCGGAGCAGCGGGAGATCCTGCAGATCTTCGACGACCGGCGCCGCGACTACGAGGAGCACCTGGCCATCCTGGAGGCCATCGAAGCGCGTGACGCCGCCGAGGCGCAGGCGCGCATGCGGGCCCATCTGGTCGACGTCCGGACCGTCGTCGAACAGAGGTTGCCACCCAGATAGAGCAAGTCCCCCCGAAAGAGCAAGGAGGCCGGCCATGTTCCGGTCACGTGTGGCCACGCTCGGCGTGGCGGCGCTGGTCCTGACCGCCTGCGGCGGCAACAGCGCCGAGGCGCCGAAGAAGAAGACCGAACTGACGCTCTACAACGACAAGGGCGCCTGGACGAAATACTTCGACGAGATGGGCGCGCTGTCCAAGCAGCAGATCGGCCTGGGCATGAAGCCGACGGGATACACCGACTCCGCTCAGTACCAGGCCTTCATCAAGGCGTCGTTCCGCACGGACGTCAAGCCCGACCTGTTCACCTGGCAGACCGGGGGGATGCTGGCGGAGATCGTCAAGCAGAAGCAGGTGGCCGACACCACGGCCGTCTGGCAGGAGGCGATCAAGGCGGGCGACCTGTCGCAGGACCTCGCCCCGTACTACACCATCGGCGGCAAGCAGTACTGCGTGCCGATGAACGTCGCCTACTGGGGCATGTTCTACAACAAGAAGATCTTCGACAAGTACGGCCTGAAGCCCCCGCAGACGTGGGACGAGCTGGTCCAGGCCGCCGAGACCCTGAAGAAGAACGGCGTCAAGGCCTTCTACCACACCAGCGTGCTGTTCTCCTTCGTCTGGTTCGAGCAGCTCCTGGCCGGCTCCGACCCCGACCTGTACGACCGGCTGTCCACGGGCCAGGCCAAGTACACCGACCCGGGTGTGGTGCAGGTGATGGAGAAGTGGAAGTCGCTCATCGACGCCGGATATTTCATGAACCCGGGTGACAAGACCGACCCTGGGGACGTCATGAAGACCGGCAAGGCGGCGATGGTCTCCTTCGGCACCTGGTTCAGCACCAGCATGACGCAGCGCGACCTGAAGTCCGGCACCGACTACGGATTCTTCGTCATCCCCAACGTCAACCCGGCGCTGCCGAAGACCTCGATGATCTTCGAGAGCGGGCCGCTGTGCTCGCTCGCCAAGGGGGCCGACCCCGACTCCAGCCTGAAGTACCTCAAGTGGTGGACCACCGCCGACGCCCAGAAGAAGTGGGCCACCACCAGGGGCGACGTGAGCGCCAACCCGAAGGTCGAGATCGCCGACGAAGCGCTCGGCGCGGTCACCAAGGACGCGGGCGGCGGCAAGTACCGCCTGGTCAACCGCTACTTCGAGGCCACGCCGCCGCCGGTGCTGACCGCCGCGCTCGACGGCTTCGGCAAGTTCGTCACCGAGCCCGGCACGTACAAGGAAGTGCTGGACACCATCCAGAAGGCCGCCGACGAGTACTGGGCCACGCATCAGTGATGAGCGCGCGGACCCCGATGCTCGGCCGGTTCAGGCACGGTTACGTGGCGCCCGCGGCCGTGCTGGTCGCGGGGCTGCTCTACGCGCCGTTCCTGTGGACGGCCTACCTGAGCCTCACCCGCTACGACGGCCTTGAACCCCCGGCGTGGGTCGGCGTGCACAACTTCGTCAAGCTGCTGGACGACCCCGCGCTGCTCACCTCGACCCGCAACACGCTCATCTGGGTGGCCGGCACGATGGTGCTGCCGGTCGGGCTCGGCCTGCTGGTCGCGGTGCTGTCCTACGACATCAAGGGGGGCGCCTGGTACCGGGTGCCGTTCATGCTGCCGTACGCGCTGAGCGGCGCGGGCCTGGCCATGGTGTGGAGCCCGGTGCTGTCCCACGACGGCATCGCCAACCGGCTGCTCGGCGTGGACACCGCGTTCCTGCAGGTCGCGCCGGACAACACGCTGGCCATGCTGCTGGTGTGGACCTGGCAGCAGCTCGGCGTGAACACGCTGCTGTTCGTCGTGGGCCTCCAGTCCATCCCCAAGGAGCCGATCGAGGCCGCCCGCCTGGACGGCG
Organism: Nonomuraea sp. NPDC049684; assembly: GCF_044465345.1. Taxonomy (NCBI): domain Bacteria; kingdom Bacillati; phylum Actinomycetota; class Actinomycetes; order Streptosporangiales; family Streptosporangiaceae; genus Nonomuraea; species Nonomuraea sp. NPDC049684. The sequence continues at coordinate 17,345 of NZ_JBITLO010000016.1, forward strand.
CCTCCGGCTGGCGGCTGTTCCGGCACGTGATCTGGCCGCTGATGCGCCCGCTGACCGCGGTCGTGGTCGGGCTGGCCCTGGTGGCGAGCCTGAAGACGTTCGACATCGTGTGGGTGCTGACGCAGGGCGGCCCGGGACGCAACTCCGAGACGCTGGCGGTGACCATGTACCGCGACACGTTCGTGGCCAGTGACTACGGCTACGGTTCGGCGGTCGCGGTGCTGCTCACCGTGGTCACCGGGCTGGCCTCCTACCTCTACCTGAGGAGGCAGGTGCGATGATCCGGCGCGTCGTGCTCATCGTGCTCGGGCTGATCTGGCTCGGCCCGACCTACCTGCTCGTCGTCAACGCCTCAAGGCCGGCGGCCTCGTACGACCCGGGCAGCGCGTGGGCGCCGTCCGGCGACTTCGCGCTGCTGGACAACTTCGGCCGCGCCCTGGACAGCGCCGACCTGACCGGCAGCCTGGCCAGTACCGCACTCTACGCGGTCGTCTCGCCGCTGCTCGGCGTGCTGATCGGGGCGCTGGCCGGCTACACGATCGTGGTGCTGCGGCTGCGTCACGGGTTCTGGTGGTTCCTGCTGATCTTCGGCGGCACCGTGTTCCCGTCGCAGATGCTGCTCGTGCCGCTGTTCGTCGGCTACAGCGACGCCGGCCTGTACGACAGCAGGCTCGGCATGATCCTGATCTACACCGCGATCAACGTGCCGCTGGCCGCGTTCGTGCTGCGCAACTTCTACACGGGGGTCGCGTTCTCGATCTTCGAGGCGGCCCGCATGGACGGCGCGTCCACGTGGCGCATCTTCTGGCGCATCTACCTGCCGATCTCGCTCAGCGCGCTGACGGCGGTGTTCATCCTGGAGTTCACCTTCATCTGGAACGACCTCATCTTCGGCCTGACGCTGACGCAGACCGGGAGCGTACGGCCGGTCATGACCGCCCTGGCCGGGCTGATGACCGACGTCTACGCCGGCACCCCGGTCCCCGTCGGCCTGGCGGCGGGCCTGGTGGTCTCGCTGCCGACGGTCGTGCTGTTCCTGGCAACCCAGCGCCTCTTCGCACGGGGCCTGTCCCTAGGGAGTGTTTAGATGACGAGCCGGTTGCTCCAGCGGAGCCTGGGTAGCCCCGACTACGACGGGATCAGGCAGGCGCTGCGCAACGACACCTCGACACCGGTGATCAGCGCGCGCGGGCTGGAGGTGCGGGTCGCGGTGCTGCCGCTGTTCACGCACGACGGCCGCCAGGCGGTCAGGGTGTCGAGCACGCAACCCCTGACCCACGTGCTGGTGGGCGTCGACAGCGCCTCCGGCACGGACGTGACGCTGCTGGTGCCCGAGGTGGACGCGCCGCGCACGCTCACCCTGGAGTGCCGCGACGACGCCGGCGTGGTCGGCAGCGCGCAGGTGACGGTCACCCCGCAGCGCAAGTGGAGCGTGTTCGTCGTGCACCACTCGCACCTGGACATCGGCTACACCGACCCCCAGGGCACGGTGCTCCGCCACCACCTCGACTACCTCGACGCGGCGCTGCGCCTGGCCGAGGAGACCGCCTCCTGGCCCGACGACGCCAGGTTCCGCTGGACGGTCGAGTCGTCGATGCCCGCGCTCAAATGGCTCGACGCCCGGCCCGCCGGGCAGGTCGAGTCGTTCGCCGCGCTGGCCAGGGCGGGCGTGATCGAGGTGACCGCGCTGCCGTTCCAGCTGCACACCGAGGCGTGCTCGACCGAGGAGCTCTACCGCCAGCTCCGCTTCACCGCGCAGCTCCAGGACCGCTACGGCTTCGCCACCAGGTCCGCCATGCACACCGACGTGCCCGGCGCGGTCGTCGGGCTGGTGGACGCGCTCAACGCCTCAGGCGTGCGTTACCTGGCCGCCGCGCACAACTGGGCCGGGCGGTCGGTGCCGTACCTGCACGGCGGCGACAAGCTGACCAGGCCGTTCCGGTGGCGGGCGCCGAGCGGGAACGAGCTGCTGGTCTGGTTCACCGACACGCCGCACGGGATGGCGTACATGGAGGGCAACACGGTCGGGCTGACCGACTCCTACGAGCTGGCCGACGACCTGCTGCCGCGCTACCTGTCGGCGCTGGCCACGCGGGGCTACCCGTACGGGCCGGGGACGTTCGGATGGCAGGGGCCGGACGCGCCGCGTGAGCCGTACGAGCTGGACGTGCTGCACCTGCGGGTCCAGGGGGCGCACGCCGACAACGCCGGGCCGTCGATCGTGCCCGCCTCCGTCGCCCGCCGGTGGAACGAGACGTGGGCCTGGCCGCGCCTGCGCACGGCGGTCAACAGCGACTTCTTCCAGCACGTCGAGGAGCGCTACCACGACCGCCTGGCCGTGCACGAGGGCGACTGGACCGACTGGTGGGCCGACGGCCTCGGCTCGGGCGCCCGCCCGCTGGGCTACGTGCGCCGCGCCCAGTCGGCCCTGCGCGTCGCCGAGACCCTGCACACGATCGCCGGGGCGGACGCCACGGACGAGATCGACGCGGCCTACGACAAGGTCGCCCTGTTCAACGAGCACACCTGGGGCGCGGCCAACCCGTGGGAGGACGCCGAGGAGGCGGGCGACTCCGGCGGCCTCCAGTGGACCCGCAAGTCGTCGGGCGCCTACCAGGCCCAGGACGACGCCTCCGACCTGCTGCACGCCGCCACCCGCCGCTTCGCCGCCGCCCTCTCGACCTCGGACGCGGAAGGCGGCGCCCTGGCCTCGTTCGCCGTGTTCAACCCCGGCACCAGGGCGCGGACCGACGTGGTCCGCGCGTTCCTGCCGCGCGACGTGGTGGCCGTGGACGTGCCGATCGCGCTGGTCGACGCCCGGACCGGCGAGACCGTGCCGCACCACGAGGAGTACGTCGACCCCGACGACTGGCCGACCCGCCCGATCGGCCGGCACGTGCACGCGGTCGTGCCGGACGTCCCCGGCTTCGGCTACGCGCGGCTGGACGTCGTCCGCGGGCCGTCCCAGGCCCCCGAGCCGGCCGAGCCGGACCTGGACGGCGTGATCGAGAACGAGTTCTACCGGGTGGCCTACGACGTGCGCGAGGGCCACATCAGCTCGATCTTCGACAAGTCCGCCGGCCGCGAGCTGGTCAACGGCGAGGCCGCCGCCGGCTTCGGCCAGTACGTCTACGACCGCTACGCCACCGCCCCGCACTTCAACCACCTGTCGGGCCACGTCGGGGCGCACGACAGGACGCTCCTCGGCGACCGGGCCGTCGCCCGCAACGCGACGATCGTCAGGGCCCAGCGCACGGCGGTCGGCGAGAAGCTGGTCGTCGAGCTCCAGGGCAAGGGCGTCGACTGGCTGCGCACCACGATCGAGCTGCACCGGGGCGTCCCCAGGCTCGACCTGACCTACCAGCTCGCCAAGCAGGGCACCCCGGCCAAGGAGGCGGTGTTCCTGGCGTTCCCGTTCGCGACCGGCCCGGCCACGGCCTGGGAGCTGACCGGCGGGGTCGGCGGCCCCGGCGTGCCGCGCGTGCCGGGCTCGGCCGAGTACATGTTGCCGATCAGGCACTGGATCGCCTTCGAGGACCCCGAGCTGACCGTCGCCTGGGCCACCCTGGAAGCGCCGCTGGTGCAGCTCGGCACCATCCACATGCCGTACGCGCCGTTCCCGCCCACGCTCGACCAGGAGGACGGCACGGTCTACTCCTGGGCGCTCAACAACATCTGGGACACCAACTTCCCGGCCCAGCAGCAGGGCGAGACCACCTTCCGGTACGCCGTCACGTCGGCGGCCGGCGTCAAGGGCGGCAGGCTGGGCGCGGCGGCGGCCTCGGGGCTGACCGAGCCGTTCGTCGGCGCGCTGATCACCGGCGGTTCCGGCGCAGGCGAGACCTACGCCTCGGTGGACCACCCCGACGTGCTGATCACCTCGATCGGCCGGGTGGACGGCGAGCAGGTGGTCCGGCTGCAGTCGCTGGCCGCCGAGCCGGTGACGGCGACGGTCACGGTCCCTGGACGGGATCCGGTCGAGGTCCACCTGCCCGCCTGCGGGGTCGCCGTCGTCGGAGGGAAGCGCGCGTGAAGATCGTTGACATCCGGGCCACGACGGTCGCCGTCCCGCTGGAGGCGCCGCTGCGGCACAGCAACGGCGCACACTGGGGCCGGTTCGTCCGCACGATCGTCGAGGTCGAGGCCGACAACGGGCTGGTCGGCCTGGGGGAGATGGGCGGCGGTGGGGAGAGCGCGGAGTCGGCCTTCCGGGCGCTCGTCCCGTACCTGAAGGGGCACAACCCGTTCGAGCTGGAGGCGCTGCGCTTCAAGATCGCCAATCCGACCGCCTCGCTCTACAACAACCGCACCCAGCTCCTCGCCGCCGTCGAGTTCGCCTGCCTCGACCTCGTCGGGCAGCACCTCGGCGTGCCCGTCCACGACCTGCTGGGCGGGCGGCTGCGGGACGCGGTCCCGTTCGCCTCCTACCTGTTCTTCCGGTACGCCGCCGACGGCCACCCGGAGATCCGCACCCCCGCCCAGCTCGTCGAGCACGCCGCCCGGCTCAAGGAGGCGCACGGGTTCACCGTGCACAAGCTCAAGGGCGGCGTGTTCCCGCCGGACTACGAGCTGGAGTGCTACCGGGCGCTGGCCGAGGCGTTCCCGGGCGACCGGCTCAGGTACGACCCCAACGCCGTCCTGTCGGTGGCCGAGGGGCTGCGGTTCGGCCGGGCCATCGAGGGGCTGAACAACGACTACCTGGAGGACCCCGTCTGGGGGATGGAAGGGCTCAGGGCCGTCCGGGAGCAGGTCAGGGTGCCTCTCGCCACCAACACGGTGGTCGTCAACTTCGAGCAGCTCGCCTCCAACGTGCTGCGCAGGTCAGCCGATGTGGTGCTGCTGGACACGACGTTCTGGGGCGGCGTCCGGCCGTGCGTGAAGGCGGCGGCGGTGTGCGACACGTTCCAGGTCGGGGTGGCCGTGCACTCCTCGGGCGAGCTCGGCATCCAGCTCGCGACCATGCTGCACCTCGGCGCGGTGCTGCCGAACCTCACCTACGCCGCCGACGCCCACTACCACCAGTTGCGCGACGACGTGATCGAGGGCGGCAGGCTGCCGTACGCGGACGGCGCCATCGCCGTGCCCTCCGGGCCGGGGCTCGGGGTGCGTCTCGACCCCGACCGCGTGGCCCGCTACGCCGAGTTCTACCGGGAGACCGGCGGCTATCCCTACGACCGCGACCCGGGACGTCCCGGCTGGTACGCCACCGTCCCGAACGAGCGCTTCGCCGACCCCGCGATCTCGGTGGACGTTGCCCCATAATTGGCCGCTATGTCCGACGAAGTACAGACAAAGAAGCCCGCCGACAACCTCGTCACCACCCGGCACACCCTGCCGACCGGTCAGGCGTACACCGCCACCGCCGGAACCATGGTGGTGCGCGAGGAGGTCTTCACGGACGGCACGTTCGACGGCCACCGCCCGAAGGCCGAGGTGTTCCTCACCTCCTACACCCTCGACGACGCCGACCCGCTGACCAGGCCGGTCACGTTCGCCTTCAACGGCGGGCCCGGGTCGTCGAGCGTGTGGCTGCACCTCGGCATCCTCGGGCCGCGCCGGGTCGTGATGGGGGACGCGGGCGCGCTGCTGCCGCCGCCGTACGCGCTGGCCGACAACGACGAGACCCTGCTCAAGGTGAGCGACCTGGTCGTCATCGACCCGATGTCCACCGGCTACTCGCGGGCGGCCGAGGGCGAGAAGGCCGAGCCGTACCACGGCTTCAGCGGCGACGTGGAGTCGGTCGGCGAGGTGATCCGGCTCTGGACGACCAGGAACGCGCGGTGGATGTCGCCGAAGTTCCTGGCCGGCGAGTCGTACGGCACGGTCAGGGCGGCCGGGCTGGCCGACCACCTCCAGTCGCGGTACGGCATGTACCTCAACGGCGTGATGCTGATCTCCTCGGTGCTCGACTACGCGACCGTGGAGTTCAACGAGGGCAACGACGTGGCCTACGCCCTCTATCTGCCGACATATGCCGCCATCGCGCACTATCACGGCCTGCACGGCGACCGCCCGCTGGCCGACGTGCTGCGCGAGGCCGAGGAGTACGCCTCCCGCGACTACCCGTGGGCCCTGGCCCGCGGCAACCGCCTCACGGCCGACGAGCGCGCCGCCGCGGTCTCCAAAGTCGCCGCCCTGTCCGGCCTGTCCGAGGACTACGTCGACCGCGTGAACCTGCGCATCGAGCACATCCGCTTCTTCACCGAGCTGCTGCGCGAGCGCCGGCTGACCGTCGGCAGGCTCGACGGCCGCTTCACCGGCTGGGACCCCGACGGCGGCCGCGAGCACTTCGTCTCCGACCCGAGCATGGACGCCATCACCGGCCCCTACAGCGCCGCGCTCAACCACTACCTGCGGACCGAGCTGGAGTACGCCAACGACCTGCCCTACGAGATCCTCAGCTCGCGGGTGCACCCGTGGTCGTACAAGGAGTTCGAGGGCGTGCACGTCAGCGTGACCGACCGGCTCGGCGCCGCCATGCGCGCCAACCCGCACCTGCGCGTGCACGTGGCCTGCGGCTACCACGACGGCGCCACGCCGTACTACGCGGCCGAGCACGCCTTCGCCCACCTGCCCGTGCCCGCCGAGCTGGCCGCCAACGTCGAGTTCAAGTACTACGAGGCCGGCCACATGATGTACGCGCACGAGCCCAGCAGGCTGCGCCAGTCAGCCGACCTGGCGGCCTTCGTGCTCGGACAGCAGGCGTGAGGCGCGCTCCAGCCGCTGCCGCAGGCTGGCCGCGAGCGCGTCGAAGCGTTCCCGGTTGTCCCGGATGACCGCGCGCTGAAGCTCGGCGTCGGCGGTGAACCAGGCGGCCACCAGGCCCGATGACCACTTGCAGGTGGTGTCGGCGACGGCCGTCAGCTTCTCCTCCTCGCTCACGTCCGGTTTCTCCAGGTTCCAGCGGGAGTCGGCGATGGCCGACTCCGGGTCCGGGTAGGGGTGTCCCGCCTGGCTCATGCACGACTGCCAGCGCTTGGTCGCCGCGGCAACGTCGCCGTGCTTGGCGGCCTGCTCCAGGGTGAGCGAGTCCTGCAGGCCCAGCCAGGGCCAGTCCGCCTGGCGGGTGCCGCCCTCCAGCTCGGCGGAGGCGCGGTCGAGGCAGCCGCGGTCGGCGGCGGTGCCGTACAGGCGGTGGCGGGTTTGCTTGGGCAGCTTGTTGACCCAGGAGCCGGTGGTGTCCGGGGACGGCGGCCTGGCCAGGTGGTAGCCATACCGCTGGGCGGCCGAGGTGTCCACGACGCCGTAGCGGCGGGAGTTGCCCGGGTCGATCGCCGCCAGCTCGGCGGCGTCCTCCGCGGGTGGGGTGACGGTGAGGCCGCGGCGGCTCATGCACCGCGCGACCAGGTGGTTGTGGGCATTGCCCAGGACGGCCCGCTGCTCGGGAGTCGGCTTGTAGGCGTCGAACGGCAACACGAGCTGCGACACCGAGGTCACGCCCGCCGGGGGCCGCTCGCGTACGGGCTCGCCGGCGGCGCAGGCCGCGACGGACAGCAGCAGCGCGCCCGCGAGGAGGCCGCGACAGCCGGTTTCCGGCGGCCAAGCCCGGAAACCGGCACTCCCGTTATTTCTCAGCGGCACCAGATGTCGATCGAGCTGGTGCGGTTGTTGCCGATGGCGTTGTTCGACAGGTAACCGTCGTTGCTGTTGTGGGTGAAGGTGCTGTGGGCGCCGGTGTAGTCGGCGTGCTGCCAGAGGGTGGCGCTGCAGCCGACCCGGTTCCTGACGGAGCTGGTCTCGTTGTCCATGCTGTGCCAGGTGTTGCTGAAGTCCCAGTTCAGCCAGTTGTTGTCGGCCAGGTCGGAGTCGTCGGCCGTGAAGTCGCGCCAGTGGTCGCTCTGGCCCCGGTTGTAGTCGAAACCGGCGTACAGGCAGACGCGGCCGCCGTAGCACGTCGAGCGCGGGCTGGCCTCCGCCGCGGCAGCCGGGACGACCACGGTGAACAGCGCGGCCGCGGCGATGAAGCCGGCGGCCTTCTTGGTGAGCCTCACAGGTCTCTCCTAGATCGGTGAGTCGTTTCGGAACCCGTACCAAGCGTGCGGTGAGGGGGCTCGGGACCCACCCTCGAATACACGCAGAGACCCTGGTTACCAGGCTCACCACCTGGCACTTCGCCGCATTGACGCAACGATTGCCAGGTTCGGGAGGCGACTGGGGACTTACTCGACCTAGTCGGGGAGCGCCGCCGGGTTCCGGGCCAGCAGGCCGCCGTCCACGCGGTGCTCGGCCCCGGTGATGAACGACGAACGCGGCCCCGCCAGGAACGCCACCAGCTCGGCCACCTCTTCGGCGCGGCCCACGCGGCCCAGCGGATGGGCCTTCCCCCACTGCGCGACCTGCTCCTCCTGCGACAGGTCGCCCCGCCACAGGTCGGCCGCCCAGCGCAGCATGGGGGTGTCCACCGAGCCGGGGCAGACCACGTTGACCCGGATGCCGTCGGCCGCGTGATCGAGCGCCATGGCCCTGGTCAGGCCGTTCAGGGCGGCCTTGCTCGCGGTGTAGGCGGCCACCTGCGCCTGCGACGAGAACGCCTGCACCGACGACATGACCACGATCGAGCCGCCGCCGCGTTCCCTGAGCCGCGGCACGGCGGCCTTGCAGGTGAGGTAGACGCCCTTGAGGTTGACGTCCATGACCTCGTCCCACACCTCCTCGGGGGTGTCCTCGACGGTGCCGTACCGCTGGACGCCGGCGCAGGTGACGACGATGTCGAGGCCGCCGTACCGGGTCACGGCCAGGTCCACGAGGTCCCGCAGGTCCCCGGCCCGGCGCACGTCGGCGACGACGCCGGTGACGTGCTCGCCGTCGAGCGCCGCGTTCTCGTCCACGCCGCAGAACACCACGTTCGCGCCGCCCTCGGCCAGCCGGTCGACCACCGCCCGGCCGATGCCCGTCGAACCGCCGGTGACCAGCGCCACCTTGCCGGAAAACTCACTCACGCCAGCACCTCCGCGCGCCATCTCGACACCTTGGTCTCCTGCGGTCCGAGCGACAGGGCGCTGCCGTTGGCCACGGCGGCGGCCAGGCCGTCGGTCGGCATGCCGGCGAACGGTTCGAGCCCCAGCGTCCAGGCCCGCCCCCACCAGGGGTAGCCGGTGGACGCGCCGAGCTCCTGCCACATCCACAGGTAGGGGAGGAGCGCCGCATCCCACTCCACCCGGATACCGATATCCCCTGAAATTTCGTACCAACCCTCCGGGAAACCCGTGAGGTAGACGATGTCGCTGGGCCCGCCACGCTCCGGCACCACGCTCAGGTCCGTCTCCCCGCCCCCGTCGGCGGGCACCACCGGCCACCGCCACGGCCCGCCGGCCCGCACCCGGCGCCCGGCCGGGCCGATCGGCGCCGCGTGCGGGATCACCCGCACGCCTTCGGGCAGCCGGATCCGCGCGCCCGCCCGCAGGAACGGCGCCCCGAAGACGAGGTGCTGGCCCCACATCGCGTGCAGCGCGAGGTCCGCCTCGTTGGTCGCCCGCCCCTCGACCTCCAGCGCGGCCGTGCCCGCCCGGAGCCGGAACACCTTCTCCACCCGGTACGGCAGCCGCCGGGTCCGCACGGCGAGCCGCACCGCGACCTCCTCCTCGCGGTCGGCCACCACCTCGCACGACCACGGCAGCCCGGCGACCTCGCCGTGCTGGGCCAGGCGCGCGCCCCGGTACTCGCTCGGCGCGCCGCCGTTGGGGAAGACCTCCTGCCAGCCGCCCTCGTAGTGGTCGACGAACTGGGCGACGTCGTCGGCCGCGCCGTGACGGTGGTCGCGCGGGTCGCGCAGGCCCTGCGGGGAGAGCCAGACGAAGTCGGTGTCGGTGGGTTTGTGCAGGAACTCCACCACGTCGCCGCCCTTGTCCGTCAGGACGGTCACGCGCAGCCGTTCGTTCTCCAGCGTGACCGCCCGCAGCCCGTCGAGGGTGAGGTGCCGCAGGCGCGCCGCCCAGTTGCGCCTCACCCGAACGTCACGTCCAGGAACCTGGGCCGGTAGATGGACACGTCCCGGTAGTGGTCGGTGTTGACGAAGCTGTTGACGTTGTAGGAGACCACCAGGCCGGTCCCGGCGACGTCGGGATGGGCGTGGGCGTTGTAGGTGAAGACGTTCCCGCTGGTCTCGGGGGTGGTGTAGACGTGCTGCTTGCCGGTGAAGGGGCCGGTGGGCGAGCAGGAGGAGTAGGCCACGATGTTCGGGCTGAGCACCTCGGTGGTGTCATGCGTGATCAGGACATATCCGGATCCGACCCGGGTGACGCTGTACTCGTTCGCCACCCCGCCCATGATCCGGGCCGAGTCGGTCTCGTCCGGCGACCATGAGCCGTCGGCCGTGCGGAACTCCCACGCGCCCAGCAGGCTCTGGCCCCTGACCCTGGCCAGGTGCATGTACTTGGCCGAGCCGAGGTCCTCGACGCCGTACACGTAGGTGTAGCCGCCGTCCTTCAGCAGGCCGGAGGCCCAGGAGACGCCGTGGCCCGAGGGCAGGTCGTGCACGCTGACCGGCCGGTCGAGCCGGCCGGGCGCGAACCTGGCCACCACGTTGCGGTGCCAGCGCCAGTCCCATGCCCCTGGGCCGAACCGCTCGTACTCCTGGTAGGTGACCTCGACCAGGCCGCCCGCCAGCGTGGCGTCCCCGGCCCAGAACCAGTGCTGGTCGTCGCGCGGCGGCATCACGGCCTCGGGCTTCGCGGCCGTGCCGTCGTGGACGGTGGACAGCCGCCCGTCCCGCTCGACGGCGAAGGAGTTGTTCAGGAAGACCGTGCTGCCGCCCTCCTCGACGACGGGCGGCCGGGAGCCGTCGGCGTTGACCTGGCCGAGGAAGGTGTCGGAGAACACCCACAGCTCGCGGCCGTTCGGCAGGCGGAGCGAGTACGTGCCGTCGGCTCCCGTCCAGTCGTCCAGGCGGCTGTTGTCGTTGCCGTAGGAGGTGAACAGGCTGGTCAGCCGGGCGTCCACGGACGCGCCGCGCACGGTGGGCGCGCACGCCGAGACCGGCCCGGACGGTTCCCGCGCCACGGCGGCCGAGGGAGGCACGGGCTTGGGCGGCGCGGCCCACGCCTGCTGCGGGACGGCGACCAGGCCGAGCACGGCGACGGCGAGAGGGACGAGGGAGGAGCGGAATCGCGTCATCACCGGTTCCTAGGGGCTGGGGGAGTCCCGTACAGTTCTAGTCATTAGATCACTTGCTGTCCAGGGCCCCCGGATCACCGGCCGAAAACCGGGTGCCGGTGGTCGCGGGCGGCCGGTAGCCTGCCCGGATGGGCCACGTTGAAGTAGGACATCTGACGTACGTGCTGCCCGACGGCAGGCCCCTGCTCAACGACGTCTCCTTCCGGATCGGCGACGGTGTCAAGGCGGCGCTCGTCGGGCCCAACGGCGCGGGCAAGACCACCCTCATGCGCCTGGTCGCGGGCGACCTGGAGCCCGTCGAGGGCAGCGTCACCAGCTCCGGCGGGCTGGGCGTGATGCGCCAGTTCATCGGCAACGTGCGCGACGGGAGCAACGTGCGCGACCTGCTGCTCGGCGTGGCCCCGCCGGCCGTGCGGCAGGCGGCCGAGCGGCTCGACGCGGCCGAGCTGGTGATGATGGAGCGCGACGACGAGAAGGCGCAGATGCGCTACGCGCAGGCCATCAGCGACTACACCGACGCCGGCGGCTACGAGATCGAGGTGCTCTGGGACACCTGCACGGTCTCGGCCCTCGGCGTCCCGTTCGACCGGGTGAAGTACCGCGACGTGGCCACCCTGTCCGGCGGCGAGCAGAAGCGGCTCGTCCTGGAGGCGCTGCTGCGCGGCCCCGACCAGACGCTGCTGCTCGACGAGCCCGACAACTACCTCGACGTGCCCGGCAAGGAGTGGCTGGAGCAGCAGCTCCGCGAGACGTCCAAGACCGTCCTGCTGGTCAGCCACGACCGCCAGCTCCTCGCCAACGCCGCCGACCGCATCGTCACGGTCGAGTCGGGCAACATCTGGATCCACGGCGGCGGCTTCGCCGGTTACGCCGAGGCCCGCAAGGCCCGCAACGAGCGGCTCGACGAGCTGCGCAGGCGCTGGGACGAAGAGCACGCCAAGCTCAAGGCCCTGGTCAACATGCTGAAGAACAAGGCCAGGTACAACGACGGCATGGCCGCCCCCTACCACGCGGCCCAGACCCGGCTGCGCAGGTTCGTCGAGGCGGGCCCGCCCGAGCAGGCCCCCGCCGACCAGAACATCAAGATGCGCCTGCGCGGCGGCCGCACCGGCAAGCGCGCGGTCATCTGCGAGGGCCTGGAGCTGACCGGCCTGATGCGCCCGTTCGACCTGGAGATCTGGTACGGCGAGCGGGTCGCCGTCCTCGGCTCCAACGGCTCGGGCAAGTCCCACTTCCTGCGCCTGATCGCCGGCGAGCCCGTCGCGCACACCGGCGTGGCCAGGCTCGGCGCCCGGGTCGTCCCGGGCCACTTCGCCCAGACCCACTCCAGGCCCGACCTGCTCGGCCGCACCCCGGTCGAGATCGTGATGAACGAGCACGCCAGGCTCAAGAACGAGGCCATGAAGACGCTGGCCCGCTACGAGCTGGCCGGGCTGATCGCCGAGCAGCGGTTCGACACGCTCTCCGGAGGCCAGCAGGCGCGGCTGCAGATCCTGCTGCTGGAGCTGTCGGGCGCCACGCTGCTGCTGCTCGACGAGCCGACCGACAACCTCGACCTGGCCAGCGCCGAGGCGCTCCAGGTGGGCCTCGACGCCTTCGACGGCACGGTCATGGCGGTCACCCACGACCGCTGGTTCGCCGCCGACTTCGACCGTTTCCTGGTCTTCGGCTCCGACGGCACGGTCTACGAGTCGTCCGAGCCGGTGTGGGACGAGACGAGGGTCGTCCGGAGGCGTTAAAGAGTTGGTACGCCCGGCGCGTGTCATCTGCCAGCCGTGCCCATGCACGGGTTATCACGGCAAAGTGATCCCGCGTAGCCGAACCGTCAGCCTCCTCGCACTCGGGGCGATCTGCCTCGCCGGTTGTTCAAGTGAGGACCAGCCAGCCCAATCGCTCAAGCCGCTCGTTCTCAAGGAGCAGGTCTCGAACATCGCCAAGTCCACCGACGGTTACGCCGTCAACTGGGCCGGCGTGCTCACCAACGCCAACCCGTGGCACTTCGGCGAGCACGTGGTGGCCACCATCGTGGGCCGCGACGCCGCCGGCACCGAGGTGGTGCGCATGGACCAGCCGCTCGACGCCGTGCCGCCGGGCGGCTCCCTGGCCTTCACCGGCCAGGCGTCCGCCGCCGAGAAACCGGTGAAAGTGACCATCCAGTACCGTCCGGCGCAGTGGCGGTCCGCCGCGCGCATCCCGTCGTCGTTCCAGTCCTTCCCGATCACGCGCGTCCAGACAATGCGCCAAAAAGACGGCTCTTACCTTATTACCGGCTATGTCGGGAATCCGTATCAATTGCCGGCGAGCAGCCTGGTGGTGAACGCGTTGCTGCGCGACGCGGCCGGAAAACTGCTCGGCGGCGGCAGCACGTTCGTGGACGACGTCAAGGCCGGCAGCCCGCCCAGGTTCATCCTCACCGTGGCCGGACTGCCCAAGGACAGCAAGGTCGTCAAGACCGACGTCACCGCCCGGACCTGGGGCTCGACCGGCCGTCCTTACGAGGACCTGGCGATGGGCGGCGCGCTCCCGGTGCACACCGTCAAGCCCACCTCCGAGCCGTTCGCGGTGGACCGGGGGAGCGAGGCCATGGGACAGGTAAAGCAATAAACGGTATTAGTCCGAACAAAAGGGTGGGAAATTGGCGGGGTCGCGGTAGACAAGCGGCGGAACCGGTAGAACTACTAGTTACCGATCCATTACCTTCGGTCACATGAATGACCGCGTCCTGGTGGAGGCACTCCGCACCCGCGACCCGGGAGCCCTCGCCGCGCTCTACGACACGCACGCGGAGAGCGTCTACCGCTACTGCTGGTCCCTCCTCCTCGACACCGACAGCGCCCAGGTGGCCCTGCGCGACACGCTGATCGCCGCCGAGGCGCACGCGGGCGCGCTGTCCCAGCCCGACAGGTTCCGGGTCTGGCTGCTCGCCCTGGCCCGGCAGGAATGCCTGCGCCGCCGGATGGCCGCGCCGCCCGGCGCCGACGAGGTCCTGGCCGAGGCCCCGCCGCTGGACGACCCCGCCGACGCCGACCTACGGCTCATCGCCTGGAACGCGGTCGTGAGCCTGCCCGTCGCCGACCGCGAGGTGCTGGAGCTGGCGACCAGGCACGCGCTGGACACCGCCGAGCTGTCCCAGGTGCTCGCGATCCCGCCGCGCCAGGTCGAACAGGCCAGGGAGCAGGCGCGCGACCGTCTCACCGACGCCGTCACCGCCGAGATCCTGGCGCGCAAGGGCCCCTACGACTGCCCGCGCCGGGCCGCGATCCTGGCCGGCTTCACCGGCGACCTCACCAGGGAGATGCGCGAGCACCTGGTCGGGCACGTCGCCCGCTGCGAGGTCTGCGCCCCCCACCGCGCCCGCCAGGCCTCGGCCGCCAAGGTCTTCGGCCTGCTGCCCGCCGCCGCGCTGCCCGAGGCCCTGCGCATCAGGGTCATGAGCTGCTTCGCCGACCCCGAGCTGCTGCCCTACCGCCGTTACGTCGCCCGGCGCACGGCCTCCCTGGACGCCGCCGGATTTCCCGTTCCCACGCAGACGACGGCTCGAAGGTGGCCTCAGGCGGTGGCGGGCGCGCTGGCGGCGGTCGCGACCGTGGTGGCGATAGCAGTGATCTTCAACCAGTTCGGCAAGGACAACGGCGGTCTCGCCGGGGTGGCGACGGCCGCGTTCCCCGCCACCGGCGAGCCGCCCGGCATCAGACTGCCCTGGCAACCCGACCCGCAGGACGCCCACTTGACCGTAGAGCCCATCCTCGACAGCGCCGCGCCCGAGCCGTTCGGCATGCTCGGCTCGACGACGCCGGTGCCGCCGGCCGTGCTCGTGCCCACGTACGCGACCACGCCGCCCGCCGAATCCACGCCCGGCGAGCCGCGGCCGACGCCCGACGGCCCGCCGCAGGCCGACCCGCCGGGCGAGGACCCCGGCGACCCGACGTACGGCCAGCCCGGCCAGCCCGGTCTGCCCGGCCGTACCGGCCACCCTGGTCACCCGCCGCACGGCGAGCCGGGCCGTCCGCCGCACGGCGAGCCCGGCACGCGTCCGCCCACCCGAACCCCGCCGGTGCCGACCCCCACCCCCGCCCCGACGCCCACCGAGACGCCCGCGCCCACCACCACGCCCTCGGAGACGGCGACGCCCGCCCCCACGCACACCCCCACCGAGGAGCCCGTCACCCCCGTCGAGAGCGGCTGAGCACCCCGTGGAAGCATCGGAGCCGCACCAGGACCGGCTCGCCGGGCGGGCCGTGGAGGTCCTGGAGGCGCGCCGGGACCGGCTGCCCGAGGGGGCCGTGGAGGCGTTCGAGGTGCGCCAGGATCCGCATCTGGGGCGCCGGGTCTGCCCGCTGCCCGTCCCTGGGCGGGTGGCCGAGCTGGTGCCGAGGGGGCACCGCGTCGACTGGCCGACCTGGCTCGACCGCGGCCCCCGCATGCTGCGCCACGTGCTCGACCTGTGCCGCCTGCGCACCGCGCGCGGGCTGGCGGTGCTGTCCTGGCTGGCCGGCGGCCCCCAGCCGGACGACCTCGACTGGCTGTGGGACGCCCGCCGCCTGACCGGCCCCCGCCAGGACCGCATGTACGCCGCCGCCGCCGACGTCCCCGAGCCCGTGCTCGGGCTGGTGACGGCCAACTGGACCTGGGTGCTCGACACCTGCCACGGCGGCCGGGTCACCGCCCCCTACCTGGCCGGCACCGCCTACCCGGCCGACGGCCACGCCGCCGCCGACGCCGCGATGACGCTCTTCCAGACCTACGACCGCCATCCGGAGGCCAGGCCGGCCATCGCGGCGGCGTGGGCCGCGGCCCGCGTGACCGCCGACTGGTGCAAGGCCGCCGAGCTGCACGCCGCCTACGGCGTCCAGACCCCCGTCTTCACCTACCCGCGGGCCGCCCGGCCGGTGGTCGCCGGGATCCGTCCGTGGATAGAACGGCTCTTCCGCCTGCGGTGATGACGTTACGTACATGAAAGCGCTGGGAACTGTGTGCATAGAGTAACCATCTGTTTTCAGGGGGACCTATGCGCGCATTTCGGGCCGGGCTCCTGGCGTGCGCCCTGCTGGCCACTCTGTGTCCGTTCACCCCCGGCTCGCCGGTGCTGGCCGACCCCATGCCGTCGGCCAAGGACGTGAAGAAGGCGCGCGAGGCCGCCCGCGACCGCTCGAAGGAGCTGGGGGTGGCCAGCGCCGGGCTGGCCGCGGCCCAGTCCAGGCTCGACGAGCTGGCCGCGGCCGTGGAACGGCAGGTGGAGGCGTACAACGGCGAGCTGGTCCGGCTGCGGCAGGCCGAGCAGTCGTACGCGCAGGCCCAGGCGCGCCGGGCGGCGGCCGACGCCGAGGCCGAGCGCGCCCGGCAGGCCGTCGCGCTGCTCGCCGCGCAGAGC
Organism: Nonomuraea sp. NPDC049684; assembly: GCF_044465345.1. NCBI lineage: Bacteria > Bacillati > Actinomycetota > Actinomycetes > Streptosporangiales > Streptosporangiaceae > Nonomuraea > Nonomuraea sp. NPDC049684. The sequence goes on from NZ_JBITLO010000016.1 coordinate 33,828, forward strand.
TACGGCGGGATGACGCCGATGGACCCGATCGTCGGCATGCTCATCGACGAGGGCGGCGTCGACGGCTTCCTGCACCGGGCGAGCGTGCTCGGCCAGCTCGGCGACGAGCGGGCCCAGATCCTGCGCAGGATGCGCGACGCCCAGGAGGTCGCCGCCATCCTCGGTACGCAGGCGCAGAAGGCCTACGACGCCCGGCAGGCCGCCTCGGAGCGGGCCCGGCGGGCGAAGCTGGCCGCGGAGGCGGCCGTCGCCCGGCAGCGCCGCGAGACGCGCACCCTCCGGGTGGAGCGGCGGCAGCTCCAGCACCGGGTCAACGCCGCCCGCAGCCACGCCGAGCTGCTGGCCAGACGGCGGGCCCTGGCCCTGTCGGCGGCCGGCCTGGCGGCCGGGTCGGCGGGCGGCAACCTGGCCGCCAACTGGGCGCTGACCCAGCTCGGCAAGCCGTACGTGTGGGCCGCCGCGGGCCCCGACACCTACGACTGCTCCGGCCTGGTCATGCGCGCCTGGGAGCAGGTGGGCGTGCGCCTGGACCACTGGACCGGAACCCAGTGGACGTCCGGCCCACACGTGCCGCTGGACCAGCTCCGCCGCGGCGACCTGCTGTTCTTCGGCCGCATCACCGACGACCCCGGCACGATCCACCACGTGGGCATCTACGTCGGCCAGGGCCAGATGGTGCACGCGCCCCAGACCGGCGACGTGGTGCGGGTCGCCCCGATCTGGAGAGGGGACCTGGTGGGCGCCACCAGGCCCCGGTGAGGATCAGTGGTGGTGACCCGCGTCCTTGGCCCGGTGGAACGAGCGCTCGATCTCGGCCTCGGCCTCGATGCGCCCGACCCAGTTGGCGCCCTCGACGGACTTGCCGGGCTCAAGGTCCTTGTAGACCTCGAAGAAGTGCTGGATCTCCAGCCGGTCGAACTCCGACACGTGGTGGATGTCCTGGATGTGGTGCATCCGGGGGTCGGTCGAGGGCACGCACAGGACCTTGTCGTCGCCGCCCTTCTCGTCGGTCATCCGGAACATGCCGACCGCGCGGCAGGTGATGTAGCACCCCGGGAACGTCGGCTCCTGGAGCAGCACCAGCGCGTCGAGCGGGTCACCGTCCTCGCCGAGGGTGTTCTCGATGAAGCCGTAGTCGGCGGGGTACTGCGTGGAGGTGAACAGGAGCCGGTCAAGCCTGATCTTTCCGGTCTCGTGGTCCACTTCGTACTTGTTCCGTTGCCCCTTGGGAATCTCAACGACAACGTCGAACTCCACCGCGGTTCCTCCGCTCAAGGCCCCCGGGAAGTCCCGGCTGGGCGTTAATGTCTCGTAGGCGAACACCAGGAGAGAGGTCAGGCGACGTGGCGCGGCACGAGCGTTCGATGATGCTGGCCACTCTCGCCGTGCTTCAGATCGTCACGATCGTCATCGGCGTCTACGCCATGACCAGCGACTTCAACCTGAGCGCGCTGACGAGGCAGCCGTCACCGATCGGGCCGACGGCGTCTCCCCGGGGAATCCCCCCCGCCCCCGTGGTCACCTCGGGGCCTGTGCTGGCCCAGCTTTCGGCGACGTCAGGGAACGGACCTCTCCCGACTAAGAGTACTTTGACCCGCCAGCTCACCGACGCGCTGGGTGACAAAGCACTCGGCGGCCGGGTGGGCGCGGTCGTGCTCGACGCCGCCACCGGCGCCCGGATCTTCGCCTCCAACCCCGACACGGGCATCACCCCGGCCTCCACGAACAAGGTCGTCACGACCACGGCGGCGCTCGCCTCGCTGGGCCCCGACACCCGCTTCTCCACCCGCGTCGTCCAGGGCCGCGCGCCCGGCGCGATCGTCCTGGTGGGCGGCGGCGACCCGCTGCTCGCCGGGCCGTCGGCCAGGCCCGGCTACCCCAAGCAGGCCTCCCTCGCCACCCTGGCCGCCCGGACCGCCGCCGCGCTGAAGGCCAAGGGCGTCAGGAAGGTCACGCTCTCCTACGACGACAGCCTGTTCACCGGGCCGGCCATCGCGCCCGGCTGGAAGCCCAACTACGTGCCCGACGGCGAGGCGGCCCCCGTCCACGCCCTGGCCATGGACGAGGGACGCCAGCGCCCCGGCGCCCGGCCCCGCGTGCCCGACCCGGCCGCGTACGCCGCCGCCGCCTTCGCCCGGCTGCTGCCCAGGTACGGCGTCACCGTCTCCAAGGACATCCGCCAGGAGCGGGCCGCGGCGGGCGCCGCCGAGCTGGGCAAGGTCGACTCCGCCCCCCTGTACGCCCTGGTCGAGCACACCCTGACCCACAGCGACAACGACATGGCCGAGGCCCTGGCCAGGCACGTCGCCATCAAGGAGGGCAAGGAGGCGTCGTACGCGGGGGCCGCGGAGGCGGTGATCGGGGTCATGCGGCGGCTCGGCGTGACCAAGGGCGTCAGCGTCGCCGACGGCAGCGGCCTGTCCATCCGCAACCGGGTCAGCGCCGACGCCATGGCCAGGATCATCGCCGTCGCCGGCTCGGCCGCGCACCCCGAGCTGCGGGCCGTCGACTCGGGCATGCCGATCGCCGGTTTCTCCGGCACGCTGGGCAACGGCAAGCGCTTCACCCGCGCCGACAGCAAGGGCCAGGTCGGCCTCGTCCGCGCCAAGACCGGCACCCTCAACAACGTCAACACCCTGGCCGGCCTGGCCACCACCAAAGACGGCCGGCTGGTCACCTTCGCCTTCCTGGCCGACGACGTGCCGGTGAACGCCGAGCCCGTGCTCGACAGGCTCGCCGCGATCGTCGCGCGATCCTGACCGCCGCTTCTTCGCAGGCGTGACGAGAACAACGTACGGTGGACGTCATGCAGGTGATCGACTGGGATCTGGCCGTCACGACCGGCACGCGCCTGGTGCGCCCCGGTCCTCAGGTGAGCAAGGAGGAGGCCAGGCAGGCCGTCGCCGAGCTCCGCACGCTGTCACGTGAGGCCGAGGGCCACGTGCGCGAGTTCACGAAGATCCACACCGAGACCGCGCCGCAGCCCGCGACCATCGTCGACCGGCCGGGCTGGATCAAGGCCAACGTCGAGGGCTTCCGCGTGGTCCTCGAACCGCTGACCCAGCGCATGGGCGGCGGAGACAACCCGCCGCCCGCCATCGTCACCGCGGTGGGCTCGCGCATCACCGGCGTCGAGGTCGGGGCCGTCCTCGCCTTCCTCGCCTCCCGGGTGCTCGGCCAGTACGAGCTGTTCCTGCCGCCCGACCCGACCGGCCAGGAGCCGACCGGCCGGCTGACGCTCGTGGCGCCCAACATCGTCCACGCCGAGCGCGAGATGAACGTCGTGCCCCGCGACTTCCGCCTGTGGGTGTGCCTGCACGAGGAGACCCACCGCGTGCAGTTCACCGGCGTCACCTGGCTGCGCGAGTACGTCAGGTCGCAGATGACCGAGTTCCTGCTCGCCTCCGACCTCGACCTGCCCACGCTCCTCGACCGCCTGCGCAACGCCGCCGACACGGTGGCCGACGTGGTCAGGGGCGGCGAGGGCAACCTGATCGACGCCATCCAGTCGCCCGCCCAGAAGGAGATCCTCGACCGCCTGACGGCCGTGATGACCCTGGTGGAAGGCCATGGCGACTTCGTCATGGACGCCGTGGGCCCCTCGGTGGTCCCGTCGGTCTCGGAGATCCGCGCCAAGTTCGCCCAGCGCCGCGAGGGCGGCTCCCGGCTCGACCGCACGGTCCGGCGCCTGCTGGGCATCGAGGTCAAGATGAAGCAGTACGCCGAGGGCTCCGCGTTCGTCCGCAAGGTGGTCGACCGGGTCGGCATGGACGGCTTCAACAAGGTCTGGACCTCCCCGGAGACCCTGCCCACGACCCCCGAGATCGCCGACCCCGACGCCTGGATCCACCGCGTCATCGGCACCCCGGCTCTTCCCGCCTGACCTTCCCGTCCCGGGGGCCCGGCCGTGCGCGTGGCGTGCGGTGGGTTCCCCCAGCCGGGACAATGGCTCCTGTGGGTCCCCGTCCAGCCGTCGCCGACGTGCGCCGGGCCGTCCGCGAGTCGCTGACCGACCTCGCCGGCACCGGCGCGCTGGTCCTGGCCGCGTGCAGCGGCGGCGCCGACTCGCTGGCCCTGGCGGCGGCGCTGGCCTTCGTCGCCCCCCGCGCCGGCCTGCGCGCGGGCCTGGTCACGGTGGACCACCAGCTCCAGCCGGGCTCGGCCGGTCGCGCCCGGCAGGTCGCCGGCATCGCCGCCGGTCTCGGCCTGGCCCCGGCCGAGGTGCTCACCGTCACCGTCGGCACCGACGGCGGCCCAGAGGCCGCCGCCCGCGAGGCCAGGTACGCCGCGCTGGCCGAGGCGGCCGACCGCCTGGAGGCCGCCGCCGTCCTGCTCGGCCACACCCGCGACGACCAGGCCGAGACCGTCCTGCTGGGCCTGGCCAGGGGGAGCGGCTTGCGCTCGATCTCCGGCATGGCCGCCCGCGCGGGCCGCTACCGCCGGCCCTTCCTCGGCCTGTCCAGGGCCACGACGGTCGCCGCCTGCGCCGCCATGTCCCTCGCCCCCTGGGACGACCCGCACAACGACGACCCCCGCTACACCCGCGTCCGCGTCAGGAAGCGCATCCTGCCGATGCTCGACGAGGAACTCGGGCCGGGGGTGGCCGAGGCGCTCGCGCGGACCGCCGCAATGGCACGGGAGGACGCCGACGCCCTCGACCAGTGGGCCGAATCGGCGTTCCCGAATTGCGCTCTTAGCGATATCGGAGAGGCGGTCGTCCTGTCCGTTCCCGAGTTGGAGAAACTGCCCGACGCCGTGCGCCGCAGGGTGCTGCGGCGCGCGGCCATCGCGGCGGGCACGCCCTCCGGCGCGCTTTCCGCCACCCACGTGCTGGCGGTCGATCGGCTGGTCACGCAATGGCACGGGCAGAAGGCGGTCGATCTACCCGGAGGTCTGTCCGCAGTTCGGCGGTATGGCACCCTGATACTCGCCATCAGTCCCATCGTTTAAGGAACCACAGGTGGACGCTGCCGACATGGGCAAAGACCTGGAGAAGGTCCTCATCCCCGAGGACGACCTCCAGGCCAAGATCAAAGAGCTTGCCGGGCGCATCGACGAGGACTACGCGGGCAAGGACGTCCTGCTCGTGGGCGTGCTGAAGGGCGCGGTCATGGTGATGGCCGACCTGGCCAGAGCCCTGCACGTGCCGGTGCAGATGGACTGGATGGCGGTGTCGTCCTACGGCGCGGGCACCAAGTCCTCCGGCGTCGTACGGGTGCTGAAGGACCTCGACACCGACATCTTGAACCGCCACGTCCTCATCGTCGAGGACATCATCGACTCCGGCCTGACCCTCCACTGGCTGCTGGAAAACCTGAAGTCGCGCAATCCGGCGTCGTTGGAGATCTGCGCCGCGCTGCGCAAGCCGGACGCGGTGAAGGTGCCGATCGACGTGAAATACGTCGGCTTCGACATTCCCAACGAGTTCGTCATCGGCTACGGGCTCGACTACGCGGAGCGCTACCGCAATTTGCCGTTCATCGGAACGCTCGCGCCGCACGTTTATAAGTAGTAATCCCGGCCATGGCCGGGAACATCGCGCAACGTGACGTACGTTGATAGGGCAAGACCGGTGTAGCGGGCGGGTCCCTCCGTGCGCCGTGCCGGTGTACCTTCAGACTCCGGAAGGGTGACCGCAAGTCCCCTTCGGGTAGTCAGAAGTCGCGGTGTCGGATGCCGCGGCCCCGGGCCAGCCCGGGGTTCCAGGCCATGGTCAGGAAGGGACGGGCCCGCAAGGGGTTCCGCATCGGATGGATCTCAAGCGATTTACACGTGGGCCACTGCTGTGGATCCTGGGCATCGTCGTGCTGCTCCTGCTCGTCACCCAGCTCTGGAGCGGCGGGGGCAATTTCAAGCAGGCCGACACGTCCACGGTCCTCCAGCAGATTCGCGCCGGCAATTTCACCAGCGCCAAGGTCGTCGACAAGGACAATCGGGTCGAGCTCACCCTCATCAAGCCGATCGTCGTCCGGCCGGGTGACGCCCCGGCGAAGCTGATCCAGTCCAACTGGGTCAGCGGCTACGGCGCGAAGCTGACCGACGAGCTGCAGGCCCAGGTCGACGCCAACAAGACGAAGAGCTTCACCACCGAGGTGCCCCAGGAGAACTTCCTGCTCAGCATCCTGGTGAGCTTCCTGCCGATCGTCATCATCGTGCTGATCTTCCTGTTCATCATGAACCAGATGCAGGGCGGCGGCTCCCGGGTGATGAACTTCGGCAAGTCGAAGGCCAAGCTCATCACCAAAGACACCCCCAAGACCACGTTCGCCGACGTCGCCGGCGCCGACGAGGCCATCGAGGAGCTCCAGGAGATCAAGGAGTTCCTGCAGGCCCCGGCCAAGTTCCAGGCGATCGGCGCGAAGATCCCCAAGGGCGTGCTGCTCTACGGCCCGCCCGGCACCGGCAAGACCCTGCTGGCCCGCGCGGTCGCGGGCGAGGCGGGCGTGCCCTTCTACTCGATCTCCGGCTCCGACTTCGTCGAGATGTTCGTCGGCGTCGGCGCCTCCCGCGTGCGCGACCTGTTCGAGCAGGCCAAGGCCAACGCCCCCGCGATCATCTTCATCGACGAGATCGACGCCGTCGGCCGCCACCGCGGCGCCGGCCTGGGCGGCGGTCACGACGAGCGCGAGCAGACCCTCAACCAGCTGCTCGTCGAGATGGACGGCTTCGACGTCAAGGGCGGCGTCATCCTCATCGCCGCGACCAACCGGCCCGACATCCTCGACCCGGCGCTGCTGCGTCCGGGCCGTTTCGACCGGCAGGTCACGGTCGACCGTCCCGACCTGGAGGGCCGCAAGGGCATCCTCAAGGTCCACGGTCGCGGCAAGCCGTTCGCGCCCGACGTCGACCTCGACGTCATCGCGCGCCGCACCCCCGGGTTCACCGGCGCCGACCTGGCCAACGTGATCAACGAGGCGGCCCTGCTCACCGCGCGGGCCGACCAGAAGCTGATCACGATGGAGGTCCTCGAGGAGTCGATCGACCGTGTCATGGCAGGGCCCGAGCGCAAGTCGCGGGTCATGTCCGACAAGGAGAAGAAGATGATCGCCTACCACGAGGGCGGTCACGCGCTGGTGGCGCACGCGCTGCCCAACTCCGACCCGGTCCACAAGATCACGATCCTGTCCCGCGGCCGCGCGCTCGGTTACACGATGACGCTGCCGATGGAGGACAAGTTCCTGGCCACCAGGTCCGAGATGATGGACCAGCTCGCGATGCTGCTCGGCGGCCGCGCGGCGGAGGAGCTCGTCTTCCACGAGCCCACCACCGGCGCCTCCAACGACATCGAGAAGGCCACGGCGGTCGCCCGCCGCATGGTGACCGAGTACGGCATGAGCGAGCAGCTCGGCGCCCGTAAGTTCGGCACCGGCCAGGCCGAGGTCTTCCTCGGCCGCGAGATGGGCCACGAGCGCGACTACTCCGAGAAGATCGCCTCCTCCATCGACGAGGAGGTCCGCCGGATGATCGAGACGGCGCACGACCAGGCCTGGGACATCCTGGTCGAATACCGCGACGTGCTCGACAACCTGGTGCTGGAGCTCATGGAGAAGGAGACCCTCTCCCGCGAGCAGGTCCTGCAGATCTTCGCCCCGGTGGTCGTCAAGGAGCACCGGCCCTCGTACGCGGGCTACGGCAAGCGGCTCCCCTCCGACCGCCCGCCGATCCTGACCCCGAAGGAGCAGTCGGCCAACGGCTCGCTCACCTCCGGTCACCAGGACGCCTTCCAGTCCGGGGACAGTGCGTGACCCAGCACGAGGTTGACCTGGGGCGGATCGAGAAGGCCGTACGCGAGATCCTCTACGGCATCGGCGAGGATCCCGACCGCGACGGCCTGCTCGAAACGCCCGCCAGGGTCGCCCGCGCGATGGCCGAGCAGTTCTCCGGGCTCGGCCAGACCCCCGAAGACGTGCTCAACAAGGTCTTCGACGTCGACCACGACGAGATGGTGCTGGTGCGGGACATCGAGGTCTACTCGACCTGCGAGCACCATCTGGTCCCGTTCCACGGCGTGGCCCACGTGGGCTACATCCCCAACGAGCGCGGCCAGGTGACCGGGCTGTCCAAGCTGGCCCGGCTGGTCGACGTCTTCGCCCGCCGTCCGCAGGTGCAGGAGCGCATGACCTCGCAGATCGCCGACGCCCTCATGCGGGTGCTGGAGCCGCGCGGGGTCATCGTGGTGGTCGAGGCCGAACACCTGTGCATGACGATGCGCGGCGTGCGCAAGCCGGGGGCCAAGACGGTCACGTCGGCGGTCCGCGGCGACTTCCGTACCAGCGACAAGACCCGCTCCGAGGCGATGGCGCTGATTCTCGGCAGGTGACGATCGTTATCCACAACTGGGGACCCGAGATGTCGGCAGGTGTGGGGGAACGCCTAGGCTTGCCCCATGACTAGCGTGCCCATCAACGTGCCGGGCGGTACGGAGCGGTGCCTCGTCATGGGCGTGGTCAACGTGACCCCCGACTCCTTCTCCGACGGCGGCCTGTGGTTCGACGAGGAGGCCGCCGTCCGGCACGGGCTCGACCTGGTGCGGGAGGGGGCCGACATCGTCGACGTGGGCGGTGAGTCCACCCGTCCCGGCGCCGCGCGGGTGTCGCTGGAGGAGGAGCTGGCCAGGGTCGTCCCGGTGATCCGGGCGCTCGACGCCGAGGGCGTGGCCGTCAGCGTCGACACGATGCGCGCCGAGGTCGCCAGGGCCGCGGTCGAGGCGGGCGCCAGGCTCGTCAACGACGTCAGCGGCGGCCTGGCCGACCCGGAGATGCCGCGCGTGGTCGCCGCGACGGGAGCGCCCTACGTGGTGATGCACTGGCGCGGCCACAGCCATGACATGGACAGCCGCGCCGTCTACGCCGACGTCGTGACAGAGGTGCGCGAGGAGCTCAGCAAGCGGGTCGATCTCGTGCTGGCCGAGGGGGTGTCCCCCGAGCAGATCGTGCTCGACCCCGGTCTCGGCTTCGCCAAGAACGCCGAGCACAACTGGGCGTTGCTGGCCGGCATCCCCCAGCTCGCGGAGCTGGGCTACCCGCTGCTGATCGGAGCCTCGCGCAAGCGCTTCCTCGGGCGGCTGCTGGCCGGCCCCGACGGCGCGCCCCGCCCGTTCAGCAGGAGCGACGACGCAACGCTGGCGGTCACCGCGCTGGCGGCTCAGGCGGGGGCCTGGTGCGTGCGCGTGCACGAGGTAGGTCCCAATGCCGATGCCGTGCGCGTGGCGGCCGCATGGAAGAGAGCCGGAGCAGGCACATGAGCGTCGACACCGCCGCCATCGAGACGGTCAACCAGGAGTTCTACACCGCGATCGAGAGCGCCGATCTCGACAAGATGACCGAGATCTGGGCCGAGGACACCGCCGACGACCAGGTGAGCTGCGTCCATCCGGGCTGGACGTTGCTGACCGGCCGGTCGGAGGTGCTGCGGTCGTGGGCGCTGATCATGGCCAACACCACCTACATCCAGTTCGTGCTGACCGACGTCAACACCACCGTGCTGGGCGACGTGGCCGTGCTCACCTGCGTGGAGAACATCCTGACGGCGGGCGAGGAGGGTGAGTCCAGCTTCGCCGCGGGCAAGGTGGTGGCGAGCAACGTCTACATCCGCACCGCGCAGGGCTGGCGGTTGTGGATGCACCACGGCTCCCCGGTGCTCCAGGGAGACGACGACGAGGACGAGGAGGGCGAGCTTGAGGTCTGACCGCATCGCTCTCAAGGGCCTGCGGGCCAGGGGCAGGCACGGCGTCCTGCCCGCCGAGCGGGAGCTCGGCCAGGAGTTCGTGATCGACGCGACGTTGTTCCTCGACACCGCCCCGGCGGCGGCCGGCGACGACCTCACCAAGACCGTCCACTACGGCGAGCTGGCCCAGGCGCTGGTGGAGGTGGTCGAGGGCGAGCCGGTCGAGCTGATCGAGACGCTGGCCCAGCGGCTGGCCGACGTCTGCCTGGCCAGTGAGCTGGTGCACAGGGCCGAGGTGAGTGTGCACAAACCGGCGGCGCCGATCCCGCTGCCGTTCGACGATGTGATCGTGACGATCGAGCGGAGCCGCGCATGAAGGCCGTCCTCGCTCTCGGCAGCAACCTGGGCGAGCGGTTCCAGACGTTGCAGGGAGCCATCGACACGTTGTTCGACGCCCCCGGCCTGGAGTTCGTCAAGGTGTCCCCGGTCTACGAGACCGACCCGGTCGGGGGGCCGGGAGGCCAAGAGCCGTACCTCAACGCGGTCGTCGTCGCCGAGACCGCGCTGCCGCCGCGTACGCTGCTGGAGCGGGCGCTGGGCGTGGAGAACGCCTTCGGCCGGGTGCGTGCGGAGCGGTGGGGGCCGCGTACGCTCGACGTCGACCTGATCGTCGTGGGCGAGACCGTGTCCGACGACCCCGAGCTGACGTTGCCGCATCCCCGCGCCCACGAGCGCGCTTTCGTGCTGGTGCCCTGGTCGGTGATCGACCCCGAGGCCACGGTGCCGGGCCGGGGCCGGGTGGCCGACCTGCTGGCCGAGCTCGACCGGCACGGCGTGCGCCTGCGTGACGACCTGAAGCTGCAGAGGCCCGATTGAAGCCGACGCATCCCGGCCGGCTGGCCGCTCTCCTGCTCGTCGTCGCCCTGGTCGTCTGGGCGGCGGTCCGGCATTTCTACTCCGACCTGCCCATCATGCCCTGGACGGCCATCCCGACCGTGCTGCTGCTCGCCCTCGGCGAGGGTTACAGCGGGTGGGTGACCAAGGCCAGGATCGCCAGGAAGCCCGACACCAAGCCGGTCGAGCCGCTGGCGGTGGCCCGGCTGGCGGCGCTGGCCAAGGCGTCGGCGTACGCGGGGGCGGTGTTCGCCGGGATGTTCGCCGGGTTCGCCGCGTACACGCTGCAGATCTTCGACCGGGAGACGCCGCGCTCGGAGTTCTTCGTGGCGGCCGGGTCGTTCGTGGCCTGCGTGGTGCTCGTCTGCGCGGCCCTGTACCTGGAGCACTGCTGCCGGATCCCGAAGGACTCCGACGAGCGCAAACCCGACTAGCGGCGGCGGCCGAAGAGGTAGATGACCGGCAGCGTGCAGATCAGCGGCCCGACGATGGCGATCGGCCGTTCCAGCCACCACTTCAGGTCGGGCGGGATCTTCGTGCCGAGGCTGCCGAACAACCACCACGACAGCCCTAAGGCGATCGCCATGCCGGTGGTGTGGAACAGGAACAGCGGCAGGGCGTAGCGGTTGATGAAGGAGTTGGCGCGGGCCCAGCGGGGGCGTTCGAGCACGTGTTCCATGGCCGGGCGCAGCACCTCGACCAGGCCGATCTGGAAGATCAGCAGGGCGACGATGACGAACGTGGGCGGCGCCATGTTCGACCACTTGTCGCCCGGCACGCCCACCATCGAGCCCGGGTAGATGCCCGAGTAGACCAGGCCGATCAGGGCGAACAGGCCGGTCCACAGGATGCCGACGTCGTACCGCCGGGGCAGGACGACGATCCGGTCGTAGAAGAAGCCCGCCTGGTGGGCCAGCCCCCAGACGATGATCATGTTGAGCCAGCCGGCCCACTCGTAGCCGTAGCGGAAGCGCACGACGTCGACGACCAGGGCCGAGCCGCCGAGCCAGATCAGGGCCAGCACGTCGTAGCGCCGGTGCAGCCACAGGGCCACCGGCAGCAGCGCGATCAGCACCAGGTAGACGCCGAGGAACCACAGCGGGCTGAGCACGAGCAGCACCACCCGCCACATCCACTCCACGTGGAACGCCCAGGTGACGACCGCCCCGACGGAGATCCACACGCCGCACAGGAACAGCGCGGGCAGGGACAGCGCGCGGATGCGCCGCCAGACGAACGCCCCGATGCCGACGCCGCGCGCCTGGGCCCGGTTCCAGGACAGCAGGTGCACGTGGCCGCCGACGTAGAAGAACAGCGGCAGCACCTGGAGCAGCCAGGTCAGGATCCACAACCCGGAGGTGAAGCCGAGCGGGCTGGTGGGCTCGGGCCCGCTGGGCTTCCACTCCAGGATCGTGAACGCCCAGTGCCAGACCACCACGACGATGAGGCTGAGGGCGCGCAGCCAGTCGACGTACTTGTCGCGTTCGGGAGCGGTGCTCACTTGTCGATGTCACCCACGACGAAGAACATCGAGCCCAGAATGGCGATCATGTCGGCCACCAGGTTCCCCGGCAGCAGCTCGCGCAGCGCCTGGACGTTGCCGAACGACGCCGAGCGCAGCTTGAGCCGCCACGGCGTCTTGTCGCCCTTGGAGACCAGGTAGTAGCCGTTGATGCCGAGCGGGTTCTCGGTCCACGCGTACGTGTGGCCCTCGGGCACCTTGAGCACCTTCGGCAGGCGCTGGTTGACGGGCCCTGGAGGCAGCTCGCGCAGCCGGGCGACGCACGCGTCGGCCAGGTCGAGCGAGACCTTGAGCTGCTCGAACAGCACCTCGAACCGGGCATGGCAGTCGCCGTCGCGCCGGGTGACGACCGTGACCGGCAGCTCCCCGTAGGCCAGGTACGGGTCGTCGCGCCGCAGGTCGAGGTCCACGCCGGAGGCGCGGGCGATGGGCCCGCTGACGCCGTACTGGAGGATCTGCTCGCGGGTCAGCACGCCGACGCCCTTGGTGCGGGCGAGGAAGATCTCGTTGTTCAGGATGAGGCCCTCGATGTCGGGCACCCGGCGGCGGGTCTCGGCGACGGCCGCGGCGACCCGGTCGAGCCAGCCGAGCGGCAGGTCCTCCTTGAGGCCGCCGACCCGGTTGAACATGTAGTGCATGCGGCCGCCGGAGATCTCCTCCATGACGGCCTGGATGCGCTCGCGCTCGTCGAAGGCGTAGAAGACGGGGGTGATCGCGCCCAGTTCGAGTGGGTAGGAGCCGAGGAACATCAGGTGGTTGAGCACCCGGTTGAGCTCGGCCAGCAGCGTACGCGCCCACACGGCCCTGACCGGGGTCTCCATGCCGAGCAGCCGTTCGGCGGCCAGCACGACGCCCAGCTCGTTGGCGAACCCCGACAGCCAGTCGTGCCGGTTGGCGAGCATGATGATCTGACGGTAGTCGCGGACCTCGAACAGCTTCTCCGCGCCCCTGTGCATGTAGCCGATGATCGGCTCGGCCGCCTCGATGCGCTCGCCGTCGAGGGTGAGCCGGAGCCTGAGCACGCCGTGCGTGGAGGGATGCTGGGGGCCGATGTTGAGGATCATGTCCTCGGTCGCCAGCTCCTTCGCGCCGGCGCCGATCCCGACCACGCGTTCCTTCATAGGGCCCATGCTGCCACCGTCCCACGGGGTGATCCAGCGTGGGGGATGGTCAAGGAATCGTATGGCAACGCATCCCGAAGCCAGACATGGGGATCAATACCGGGAACGGGGGGAGAAAGCACTGTGAAGAGAGTCCTGTTTGATGTGGCGGCCCTGATCTCCCGGGTGGTACTCGGTGTGATCTTCGTGGCGCACGGCTGGCAGAAGTGGCAGGGCGGGCTCGGTGCCGCGGCGGGGCAGTTCCGCGAGATGGGCGTGCCCATGCCCGAGTTGTCGGCCGGATTCGCCGCCATCGTCGAACTGGTCGGCGGCGCCCTGTTGATCCTCGGCCTGCTGGTCCGGCCGGTGGCGTTGCTGCTGCTCATCGACATGATCGGCGCGATCGTCTTCGTGCACGCGGGCCACGGGGTGTTGTCGCAGACCGGGGGATGGGAGCTGCCGGGCGCGCTCGGGGCGCTGTCCCTGATGCTCGCCGCGCTGGGCGGCGGCCGCATCGGCCTCGACGGCATCTTCCACTCGACGTACCGCCGCCGCAGGGAACGCCAGATCGCCGAGGACGACCTCGCCGCGCACCGGCCGGCCCGCCGCGCCGAGCCGACGACGGTCGTCACCGAGGGGCCGGTCGCGCAGACCGGGCCCGAGGGCGGCCCGACGACGCCGGCCCGGCCCGCAGGCGAGGCCGAGCAGCCCAATGTGCCGCGGCAGCCCAACGCGCCGCGTCCCGGGCACCTCAACGACGAGGACATGCGGGACATCGACGCCCTGGTGTCCGACGAGCCGCACCAGCAGAAGCCGCCCAACCGCTGAGCCTCAGCGGCTGACCAGGTCGCGCAGGGCCTCGATCAGGCGGTCGACGTGCTCCTGCGTGCTGCCGATGCCGATGGAGGCGCGCACCGCCGAGGCGGTGCCGTCCTCGCAGCCCCCGTCCGAGGTGCCCAGCAGGTGCCGGACGAACGGGTGCGCGCAGAACTTCCCGTCCCGCACGCCGATGCCGTACTCGCCGGACAGCGCCTCGGCCACCTCCCGGGCCGAGTAGCCGTCCACGACGAACGACACGATCCCCACCCGCGGGTGGTCCTCGCCCCACAACGACAGCTCGCGCACCCCGTCGATCGAGGCCAGACCGGTGCGCAGCCGGGCGATCAGGCGCTCCTCCTCGCGCACCAGCTCCGTCCACCCCGTGGCGGTGAGCGCGTCGCAGGCGGCGGCCAGGGCGATGGCGCCGAGCACGTTGGGGGTGCCGGCCTCGTGGCGGGGCTCGGGGTCGTCGTGCCACTCGGTGGCCTCGCCCACCGAGCGCACCGCGCCGCCGCCCTTCAGGTACGGCTCGCCCGTCGCCAGCCAGTCACGGCGTCCGATCAGCACGCCGGCGCCGAAGGGCGCGTACAGCTTGTGGCCGGAGAAGGCGACGTAGTCCAGGTCGAGCGCGGTCAGGTTGAGCCTGCGGTGCGGGACGAGCTGGGCCGCGTCCACCAGGATCCGGGCGCCGTGCCGGTGGGCGATGTGGGCGAGGGCGGCGATGGGCCACAGCTCGCCGGTGACGTTGGAGGCGGCGGTGACCACGAGCAGCTTGGGGCCCTCGATCCCGGCCAGCGCCTCGTCGGCGGCGCGGACGGCCGCGCCGGGGAAGGCGGGCGGCGCCAGGCGCACGGACCGCTCCCAGGGCAGCAGCGAGGCGTGGTGCTCGGAGTCGAAGACGACGACGGTCGTGCCCTCGGGCAGGCAGCCGGCCAGCAGGTTGGTGGCGTCGGTGGTGTTGCGGGTGAAGATGACGGCGTCGTCCGGGCGGGCGCCGACGAAGGCCCGGACCGTGTGGCGGGCCTGCTCGTAGCGGGCGGTGGTGAGCTGGGAGGCGTAGCCCGCGCCGCGGTGGACGCTGGAGTAGGCCGGGAGCGCGGCGGCGACGGCGGCGCTGACCGGCTCAAGACAGGGCGCGCTGGCCGCGTAGTCGAGGTTGGCGTAGCTCACCAGCCGGCCGCCCTTGACCGGCACTTCGAGGTCGGCGCCGAGCACGGCGGGGATCGCCCGCCCGGAGTCGGCGGCGGGGGCCTCGGCGGCGGCCTGGGCGGGGACGGAGTTGAAGATCGTCAGAGTGGACACGGCACAGCTCCTCACGGGTCGGTCGGACCCCTGGAAGCAGCCACGGAGCCCGCGCTTGCCCGCCACACCTCGTGACGGACCAGGTCTTCACCCGGGGCACCCCGCCGCGGACGCGAGGGTTGCCGGCCAGCTAGCCGGGGCTTGTCGCTGGCACTCATGACCTACGACGGCACTATAACCGACACCCGGGCATGATTCGCAAGCTCAGCAGGTCAACCCGTCTCATAAGATGAAATAGTGCGCTTTGATCCCTGGAATCCGGATTTCGTCGTCGACCCCTATCCGGCGTACGACGAGCTGAGGCGCGAGGCGCCCGTCCGCTACTTCGAGCCGTCCAACCAGTGGCTGATCTCCCGGCACGCCGACGTGAACGCGCTGCTCCGGGACCGGCGGCTGGGCCGCGACTACACCCACGTCGCCACGCACGAGGAGTTCGGCCGGCAGCCCGCGCCGGAGTTCCAGGAAGCCTTCTGGCGGGTCAGCAGGAACGGCATGCTGGAGGTCGAGCCACCGGACCACACGAGGCTGCGCCGGCTGGTGTCCAAGGCGTTCACGCCGCGCATGGTCGAGTCGCTGCGCCCGCGCGTCCGGGCCATCGCCGAGGGCCTGATCGACGCCTACGTCGAGAAGGGCGGCGGCGACCTGATCGCCGAGGTCGCCGAGCCGCTGCCGGTCACCGTCATCGCCGAGATGCTCGGCGTGCCCGAGCAGGACCGTCACCTGCTGCGCCCGTGGTCGGCCGACATGTGCGGCATGTACGAGCTCAACCCCAGCCTGGAGACCCAGCACCAGGCGGTCCGCGCGGCCGAGGAGTTCGAGTCCTACCTCAAGGACCTGGCCCGCGACCGGCTCGCGAACCCCGGCGAGGACCTGGTCAGCGCCCTGGCCGCGATCCCCGAGCTGACCCTCGACGAGCTGGCCGGCACCTGCGTGCTGCTGCTCAACGCCGGCCACGAGGCCACGGTCAACGTCACCGGCAACGGCTGGCGGGCCCTGCTGAAGAACCCCGGGGAGCTGGCCCGGCTGCGCGCCGACCGTTCGCTGCTGCCGACCGCCATCGAGGAGCTGCTGCGCTACGACACCCCGCTGCAGCTCTTCGAGCGCTGGGTGCTGGAGGACATCGAGGTGCACGGCGTGCGGATCCCGCGCGGCTCGGAGGTCGCCTGCCTGTTCGGCTCGGCCAACAGGGACCCCGAGGTGTTCGAGGACCCGGACCGGCTCGACCTGGGCCGTCCGGACAACCCGCACATCTCCTTCGGCGCCGGCATCCACTTCTGCCTGGGCGCGCCGCTGGCCAGGATCGAACTGACGGAGTCGTTCACCGCCCTGCTGGACCGGGTCGGGACGATCGAGCTGCGCGCCGAGCCGGTCTACAAGCCGGGCTTCGTCATCCGCGGCCTGCGCTCGCTCGACCTCGACGTCACCGGCTCTGGCTGAGCCAGCCGAACCCGCCGAGCCCGGCCGGATCGATCAGCTCGCCCTCCTCCGACGCTCTCGACAACGCGCGCACGTAGCCGCGCGGATCGGTGCGGGCGAGCTCGACCGGCGGCCGGGCGCCGGTGAGGCCCAGCGCCCGCAACATGTCACGCTGTGTGGACAAGGTTGTGGATATCGCGCCGGCCCGCCGCCCGGCCTCGGCGCACGCGTCGAGCGCGACGTGGGCGGTGATGTCGCAGGTCCCGTCGGGGACGGGGGCGACGACCGCGCCATCGCGGTAACCGGTCAGCGTGCCACAGAGCGGTCGGTTATCCACAGGGTGTGCATAATCCACGGCTATCGCCCGGCCGCGGGCGAGGCGTACCAGAACGGAGGCCCAGGCGTCGTCACGGGGACGGCCGATCTCGGCGCGGGTGCCCACGTGCGGCAGCGGCCACCAGCGCTCGAGCCACTCGCGGTCGGCGGGCCGCAGCGGGCCGCCGAGGCGCTCCTCCCCGGTACGGGTGTTGACCATGACCAGGCGCGGGCCGCCGGAGGTCTGCTCGGCCACGTCGAGCGGGATGTTGTCGAGCCACTCGTTGGCCACGGCCAGGCCGGTGATGCTGGACGGCAGGCAGCGGCGCCACTCGACCTCGTCGGGCAGGCCCGGGGGCCTGGGCGACAGGTCGACGCACGTGACCCGGAGCCGGTCGCGCAGAGCGGGCTCGGCCAGGTCGAGGACGCGGCGGACCAGCACCCCCTCACCCGAGCCGATGTCGACCAGGTCGAGCCACTCGGGTGAGCCGAGGTCGTCGTCGACCTCCGCCAGCAGGGTCAGGATCGCCTCGGCAAACACCGCCGAGGCCCCGACCGAGGTGCGGAAGTGGCGCGAAGGGCGTTCGCGGAGGTAGAAACCCTCCTCGCCGTAGAGCGCGCGCTCGGTCGCTGCGCGCCAGGTGAGCCACATGACGCTGACTATCTCATGACTCCGGCTCTCACCACGCTAAGTCATTGATTGACTACACTTGGTCGCTACATTGCGCTAACGTTTACGTACTGTCACCGAGCGACTGCGTTTCGCCCATCCGCGGTAAGCGGCGAGCCGGATCGCTCCACCAAAGCATTGCGGCCGCAACGGCCGCATACTGAGAGGAGCCCCCCGTGAAGAAGACTCTGGTCATGGCAGGTGCCATTGCCCTGCTGGCGCTGGCGGCCCCCGCGTACGCCGACGACGTCACCCACGGCAACAACGGCATCCTGAGCGGCAGCCCGATCCACCTCCCCATCACCGCCGTCGTGCCCGTCTGCGGCAACAACATCGGCATCCAGGCCGTGCCGATCAACGGCTGCCAGGGGAGCCCCAACACCGCGGTCTACAGCCGCTGAGGCAGGGAGAGCCCGGACCGCTCGCGCGCGGTCCGGGCTCTGATCCCGGCCGGTCAGTCGGCGGATGACCGGTCAGTGCACCTCCAAGAGGTCGCATCCAGGCGGGCGTCGGGTTGTCAGGACCCGGCGCCCGTCGTCGTGCGTGGACCCCTCTCCTCATCTCTTTCGACAGGGGGTGCACGATTCGTATGCCCCTGTCGCATTTGTCGTTAACTCAACGGTCGGTAAAGCGGCGGACATGCCTGACCGCGTTCCTCGGCCCGCGACATGTGCGGCGCCGCCCGCCGGTTACGCTGGTCGGCAGTGCCATCACGGTCGACAGGGGTGAGACGTCATGGACGCAGGTGATCGCCCGGCACGGCTGACCGTCGGCGTGCTCGGCGCTGGCAAGGTCGGCTCCGCGCTCGGCGCCGCGCTGGCGCAGGCGGGCCACCGGATCGTGGCCGCGAGCGGGGTCTCCGACAGGTCGCGAAGGTGGGCCGCCGACCGGCTCGGGGTGGAGCTGACGCGGCCCGACGAGGTGGTGGCCGCCGCCCAGCTCATCCTGCTGACCGTCCCCGACGACGCGCTGCCCGACCTCGTGGCCGGCCTGGCCCGTACGGGCGCCGACCTCCAGGGCAAGCTGCTCGTCCACACCAGCGGCGCGTACGGCCTGTCGGTGCTCGAACCCGCAGCCGGCGTGGGCGCGCTGCCGCTCGCGCTCCACCCGGTCATGACCTTCACCGGCCGCGACGACGACCTCAACAAGATCACCGGCATCTCGTTCGGCGTCACCGCCCCCGACCTGCTGCGGCCGGTCGCCGAGGCGCTGGTGATCGAGATGGGCGGCGAGCCGGTCTGGATCGCCGAGAGCGACCGCGCGCTCTACCACGCGGCCCTGGCCAACGCCGCCAACCACATGGTCACGCTCATCGCCGAGTCCGAGGAGCTGCTCGGGCGCATCGGCGTCGAGCACCCGGGCCGGATGCTGGGCCCGCTGCTCGGCGCGGCGCTCGACAACGTGCTGCGGCTGGGCATCGCCGGGCTGACCGGGCCGGTCGTCCGCGGCGACGCCGGCACGGTGCGCAAACACGTCGACGCGCTGATCCTGGCCGCCCCGGAGGCCGCCGACGCCTACATCGCGCTGGCCCGGCTCACCGCCGACCGGGCGCTGGCCGCGGGGCTGCTCAAACCGGAGGAGGCGGAGCGGCTGCTCGACGCGCTTGGGGGCAATATATGGACCTGACCGTCGGGTGTGGAGGGCAGCAATGGATCTGATCGTGGCCGGCAACCGGGACGACCTGGCGAAGGCGCGCGGCACGGGCCGGGTGGCGCTGGTCCCGACCATGGGGGCGCTGCACGAGGGCCACCGGTCGCTGATCAGGGCCGCCCGCGTGCGCGCCGACCAGGTCGTCGTCAGCATCTTCGTCAACCCGCTGCAATTCGGTCCTAACGAGGATTTTTCCCGCTATCCCCGTACGTTCGACGCCGACCTCGACGTGTGCCGGGAGGAGGACGTGCACGTCGTGTTCGCGCCCTCGCCCGAGGACATGTACCGCCCCGACCGGCAGGTGAGCGTCTGCGCGGGCGAGATGGGCTCGATCGTCGAGGGCGCCTCCAGGCCTGGCCACTTCGACGGCGTGCTGACGGTGGTGCTCAAGCTGTTCAACCTGGTCCGTCCCGACGTGGCGATCTTCGGCCAGAAGGACGCCCAGCAGCTCGCCGTCATCCGCCGCATGGTGGCCGACCTCGACCTGGCCGTCGAGATCGTCGGCGCGCCCACCGTGCGCGAGCCCGACGGCCTGGCCCTGTCCAGCCGCAACCGTTACCTGTCGGCGCGCGACCGCACGGTGGCGCTGGCCCTGTCCCGCGCCCTGCGGGCGGGCGCGGCCGAGCTCACCGCCGGCGCGATCCGCTCCACCGCCCGCGCGGTGCTCGACGAGGCCGGGCCCGACCTCGACCTCGACTACCTGGCGCTGGTCGATCCGGCGACGTTCAAGGAGGTCGACGACTCCTACCAGGGCTCGGCCGTGCTCGCCGTGGCGGCCCGGGTGGGCGGCACCCGGCTGATCGACAACGTCGTGCTGAGCCTTCGTCACTGATCCGTAGGGCGCCCCCGGGGCATGTCCATGCCGCTGGAGGCGTTATCGTCATAGTGACGAAATCGCCTCAGTGAGGAGACCCCCATGAGTGCACCGGCGATTCCCCGGCGTCTGACGGCCCCCGAACCCGGCTGGACGGTCGAGGCGGACGTGGTCGTCGTCGGCTCCGGCGTCGCGGGCCTGACCGTGGCGCTGCGTCATGCCGAGCTGGATCCCGCGGCCAAGGTCCTGGTCGTCACCAAGGACGTGCTGTCCGCCGGGTCCACCAAGTTGGCCCAGGGGGGCATCGCCGCCGTGCTCGACCCGCGCGACACCCCCGAGGAGCACCTGAGCGACACGTTGCTCGCCGGGGTCGGGCTGTGCGACACCAGGGCCGTACGAACCCTGGTGACCGAGGGGCCGGGCGCGCTGCGGCGGCTCATGGAGCGCGGCGCCCGGTTCGACCGCACCCCCGACGGCGAGCTCCAGCTCACCAGGGAGGGCGGCCACCGGCGTCACCGGATCGTGCACGCCGGCGGCGACGCCACGGGCGCCGAGGTGCAGCGGGCGCTGGTCGAGGCGGTGCGCGCCGGCTCGATCGAGGTGATCGAGCACGCGCTCGTGCTCGACCTGCTCAAGGACGCCCGCGGCCGGGCCAGGGGAGTGACCCTGCACGTCATGGGCGAGGGCGCCCGTGACGGCGTCGGGGCGGTCCTGGCGCGGGCGGTCGTGCTGGCCACCGGCGGCATGGGCCAGGTCTACGCCGCGACCACCAACCCGGTCGTGTCCACCGGCGACGGCGTGGCGCTCGCGCTCAGGGCGGGGGCGGTCGTGCGCGACATCGAGTTCGTGCAGTTCCACCCGACCGTGCTGTGGCTGGGGGAGGGCTCGACCGGCCAGCAGCCGCTGATCTCCGAGGCGGTCAGGGGCGAGGGCGCCTTCCTCGTCGACCACGAGGGCAACCGGTTCATGCAGGGCGTGCACGAGCTGGCCGACCTGGCCCCGCGCGACATCGTGGCCAAGGCGATCACCAGGACCATGCGCGAGAGCGGCCGCGACCACGTCTTCCTCGACGGCCGCCACTTCGGCAGGGACAAGTGGGAGAGCCGCTTCCCCACCATCTACGCCGTCTGCCGGGAGCACGGCATCGACCCGGTCACCGAGCCGATCCCCGTCTCCCCGGCCGCCCACTACGCCAGCGGCGGCGTCCGCGCCGACCTGTCCGGCCGCACCTCGATCGAGGGTCTGTACGCCTGCGGCGAGGTGGCCTGCACCGGCGTCCACGGCGCCAACCGGCTGGCGTCGAACTCGCTCCTTGAGGGCCTGGTCTTCGCCGAGCGCATCGCCGAGGACATCCACCGGACGCGTCCCGAGCCGGGCGAGCCGGTCGCCGGGCGGGCCGCGACGGGCCTGGTGGACCCCAGGGCCAGGCCCAGGATCCAGGCGCACATGAGCGCCGGCGCCGGGGTGCTGCGCAGCCGCGCCTCGCTGCAGGCCACGTCGAAGGCGCTGCGCGACGCGCTCTGGACGCCGGTCGAGGTGCCCGTCTGCACCGAGTCGTGGGAGGCGAGCAACCTCCTCACCGTCGCCGCCGTCCTGACCGGCGTGGCGGCGGCCAGGCTGGAGACGCGCGGCTCCCACTGGCGCGAGGACCACGAGAGCCGCGACGACAATGAGTGGCTGGGCCACCTGGACGTGACCCTGACCGAGGAGGGCCTTCGCATGACGTACACCCCGCACGGCGAGGCGATGCCGCCGCGGCTGGCGCAGGAGCTGACCGCCGCCGGGCTCGACCCGGCCGAGGTCGACGCGCTGATCGACCGCGCGCTCGAAGAGGATCTGCAGGAGGCGGGCGACGTGACCAGCCTGGCCACGATCCCGGCCGAGCAGCGTTCGGCCGCCGACGTGGTGGCCCGCAAGGACGGCGTGGTGGCCGGGCTGGCCGTGGCCGAGGCGGTCTTCCTGCGGCTGGGCGCCGCTCGCGCCGAGCGGCGGGCCAAGGACGGCGAGCGGGTGGCGGCCGGCGACGTGCTGATGACGGTCGAGGGCCCGACGCGGGCCGTGCTGACCGCCGAGCGCACCGCGCTCAACCTGCTCACTCACCTGTCCGGGGTGGCCACGCTGACCGCCAGGTGGGTGGCCGCGATCGAGGGCACGCGCGCGCGGGTGCGCGACAGCCGCAAGACCCTGCCGGGTCTGCGGTCCCTGGAGAAGTACGCCGTGCGCTGCGGCGGCGGCGTCAACCACCGCATGTCGCTGTCGGACGCGGCCCTGATCAAGGACAACCACGTGGTGGCGGCCGGCGGCGTGGCCGAGGCGTACCGCGCGGTGCGGGAGCGTTTTCCCGAGGTGCCGATCGAGGTCGAGATCGACCGGCTCGACCAGCTGGAGCCCCTGCTGGACGAGGGCGCCGAGGAGATCCTGCTGGACAACTTCACGGTCGAGGACACCGTACATGCCGTACAAATCGTGAAAAGTCGGGCGAAAAACAGGGTTGCGCTTGAAGCGAGTGGGGGATTGACCTTGGAATCGGCTCGTGATGTGGCTGAAACTGGCGTTGACTACCTTGCGGTGGGAGCGCTCACCCACTCGGCGCCGGCCCTGGACATCGCACTGGATTTGCGGGGGTAATTGATGCTGCTCACGATCGACGTCGGCAACACGCACACGGTGCTGGGGCTGTTCGAGGGCGAGGACGTCATCGAGCACTGGAGGCTGGCCACCGACGCCCGCCGCACCGCCGACGAGATCGCCGTCGTGCTCCAGGGGCTGCTGGCCCAGTCACCCCTGCTCAAGGGCGCCGACATCAGCGGCATCGCCATCTGCTCGACCGTGCCGAGCGTGCTCAACGAGATGCGGGAGATGTGCCGTCGCTACTACGGCGACGTCACCGCCGTGATCGTGGAGCCCGGCGTGCGCACGGGCGTGCCGGTGCGCATGGACAACCCCAAAGAGGTGGGCAGCGACCGCATCGTGAACGCCCTGGCCGCCATCGACCAGTACGGCGGCCCGTGCATCATCGTCGACTTCGGCACCGCCACCTCCTTCGACGCGGTGTCGGCCAAGGGCGAGTACGTCGGGGCGGTCACCGCCCCCGGCATCGAGATCTCGGTCGACGCCCTGGCCGCCGCCGGCGCCCAGTTGCACAAGGTCGAGCTGGTCAGGCCGCGCTCGGTGATCGCCAAGAACACGGTCGAGGCGCTGCAGGCCGGCATCATCTACGGCTTCGCCGGCCAGGTCGACGGCATCGTCGAGCGCATGGCCGCCGAGCTGGCCGAGGACCCCGACGAGGTGACCGTCGTGGCGACCGGCGGCCACGCCGCGCTGGTGGTCGGCGAGTCCCGCTCGATCGACGTGCACGAGCCGTGGCTGACCCTCATCGGCCTGCGCCTGATTTATCACCGCAATACCGCTTAGAACGTGACAAGCGGCCCCCGCTCGGAAAGGGGGCCGCCTGTCGATCGTGGTGTCGCCGGCGAGGGTCACTCGTTCTCGGCGCTGTAGAGCTCGCTCCAGGGGCCGCACTTGGTGGCGAAGGTGCCCTGCTCGGGAACCTGGCAGACCTTGGCCCGCAGGGTGAAGACGTCGTTCTCCTCGAAGTGGAACTTCTTGTAGCCGGGGAAGCCGCAGTACTTCCTGGTGTAGACCGTGGACCAGTCGCCGTCGGAGTCCTCGGCCTGGAACTTCACGTACGCGCACTTGCCGCCCTCGTCGTAGTCGCGGTTGTCCAGGTCGTACAGCCGGCCGGTGACGTGGACCTCGTTGGAGTCCTCCTCGTCCCACTCGACGCTGACGTGACCCTGGGCCTTCGCCAGGTGGTACTTGGCGTACACCGGGCCCCAGTAGTCGGAGTAGTCGTCGAAGTCGGCGGTGGTGGCGCTGGCGGCCGAAGGAAGCGACAGGGCCACGGCGCTGGTGGCGGCGATGGCGAGGATGCCCGTCGCGATCTTCTTCATCATGATCTCTCCCGGAGCTCCCCCCGGGCCGGCTCCTTGCCGGCTCCCTCCGGAGCTCGTGAGTCATTGGTACAAAAGGGTCCTTGCAGCGCCCCTGCAGGGAACCGTCACGAGCGCTTGCAGTTCGCCGTATCCCCTACGCTTTGTTGTTGTGAGCGAGGAACTTCCAGAGCAGATGCGCATCCGGAGGGAAAAGCTCGACCGCCTCCGCAGCGAGGGCGTCGACCCTTACCCGGTGAACTTCCCACGCACGGCGACCAACGCCGAGGTCAGGGAGAAACACCAGGGCCTGGAGCCCGACACCGCCACCGGTGAGACGGTCGGGGTAGCGGGCCGCGTCATGCTCAACCGCGTGGGCGGCAAGCTCTGCTTCGCCACGCTCCGCGACGGCGGCGCCGACCTGCAGGTCATGATCTCGCTCGACAAGGTCGGCGAGGAGTCGCTGGCGGCCTGGAAGCGCGACGTCGACCTGGGCGACCACGTCGGCGTGACCGGCGAGGTCATCACCTCCCGCCGCGGCGAGCTGTCGATCCTCGCCGACAGCTGGCAGATCACCGCCAAGTGCCTGCGCCCGCTGCCGGAGAAGCACGTCGGCCTCACCGACCCCGAGGCGCGGGTGCGCCAGCGCTACGTCGACCTCATCGTCAACGACGAGGCCAGGAAGATGGCGCGGGTGCGCAGCGCGACCGTGCGCGCGGTGCGCGACTTCTGGCACGAGGAGGGCTACCTCGAGGTCGAGACCCCGATGCTGCAGCCCATCCACGGCGGCGCGACGGCCCGGCCGTTCAAGACCCACATCAACGCCTACGACATGGAGCTCTACCTTCGCATCGCGATCGAGCTCTACCTCAAGCGGCTGGTGGTCGGCGGCGTCGAGAAGGTCTTCGAGATCAACCGCAACTTCCGCAACGAGGGCGCCGACTCCACGCACAACCCCGAGTTCACCATGCTCGAGGCCTACGGCACCTACCTCGACTACAACGACATCGCCGACCTGACCCAGCGCATGTACCAGAAGGCCGTCGTGGCCGCCCTGGACACCACCGTGGTCGTGCACGACGGCGTCGAGATCGACCTCGGCATGGAGAAGTGGCCGCGGATCCGGCTCTACGACCTGGTGTCCGACGCCGTGGGCGAGGAGATCACCACCGAGACCACCCTTGAGGAGCTGCGGAAGATCGCCGACCGCCGCGAGGTCCACTGGGACGCCAAGTGGGGGTCGGGCAAGCTCGTCCAGGAGCTCTTCGAGGCGCTGGTCGAGCACACGCTCGTGCAGCCGACGTTCGTCATGGACTACCCGCTGGAGACCTCGCCGCTGGCCCGCCTCCACCGCGACAACCCGCTGCTGACCGAGAAGTGGGACCTGATCGGGTTCGGCACCGAGCTCGGCACCGGCTACTCCGAGCTCAACGACCCGATCGACCAGCGTCACCGGCTGGTGGAGCAGTCGCTGCTGGCCGCGGGCGGCGACCTTGAGGCGATGCAGCTCGACGAGGACTTCCTGCAGGCCCTTGAGTACGCGATGCCGCCCACGGGTGGCATGGGCGCCGGCATCGACCGGATGATCATGGCCTTCACCGGCAAGAACATCCGCGAGACCATCCTGTTCCCGCTGGTCAAGCCCACCCACTGAGCCGCGGTCCGGCGTCCCGCGCAGGCACGGGACGCCGGTCCGAGCAATCGGGGCGGTCAGGGCGTTCGCGGTCAGGGCACCAGCACGAGCCGTCCGCGCAGGCCGCCCTCCGCCAGGCGGGCGTGGGCGTCGGCGGCCTTCTCCAGCGGGTACGTCCCGGCCACCCGTAGCGTCAGCCGTCCGGCCTCGACCAGGCGGACCAGCTCCGCGAGCTGCCGGGCGTCCGGGCGGAACAGCACGGTGGCCACGTCCGTCCCGCGCAGCGCCACCGGCGCGACCCCCGAGGCGAGCGCCACGAACGCGCCGCCGTCCCGTACGGCGTCGAGCGCGGGCAGGCCCAGCACGGCCGCGTCCACCACGGCGTCCACGCCGCCGGGCACCCGCGCCCGTACGGCCTCGGCCAGGTCCTCCTCGCGGGGGACGAACGACTCCGCCCCGAAGCCGCGCACCAGCTCCTCGTCCGCGGCGCCGGCGGCGGCCACCACCCTGACGCCGCGCACGGCGGCCAGCTCCACCAGGTAGCCTCCGACGGCCCCCGCCGCCCCCGTGACCAGCAGCGTGCCGCCCGGCCCGACGCCGGTGCGGTCGAGCGCCTGCCAGGCGGTGAGCCCGTTCAGCGGCAGCGTGGCCGCCTGGACGGGGCTCACGTCGCGCGGGGCGCGGGCCACCGCCGAGGCGTCCAGCACGACGTACTCGGCCTGCGCCTTGTACGGCAGCTCCAGCCGCGCGCTGAGCCCCACCACCTCCTCTCCCACGCCGAAGGAGGCGCCCGGGCCGACCTGGTCCACGGTCCCCGCGGCGTCGAAGCCGATCCCGTACGAGTCGAGCTTCCTGGCCAGCCCGTACGAGACCAGGGCCCCGGACGCCACGGCCAGGTCGAAGGGGTTGACCCCGGCCGCGGCCACCTTGACCCGCACCTGGCCGGGCCCCGCCGTCGGCAGCGGCGCGGACACCAGCCGGGGAGCGCCGGAGCCGCCGATGAGTGCACGCATGTTCGTCATGCCGGCGAGCCTAGGAAGAGCTACTCTCTTTCAGTAAGTAGGCACCTGGAAGTGCGTAACACACAGCGAGGAGTGAGACGTGGCGACCACGACGGCGGCGCAGCGGCGTGACCAGGCGAGAGTCGCCTTCGACGCCTACTTCGCCGAATGCCCATCCCGCAAGCTGCTCGACCGGCTCAGCGACAAATGGGTCACGCTGGTGCTCAGCGCGCTGGCCTCCGGCGAGCGCCGCTACAGCGACCTGGCCAGGCACATCGCGGGGGTCAGCCAGAAGATGCTCACCCAGACGCTGCGCGGCCTGGAGCGCGACGGCCTGGTGGCACGCCGGATCACGCCGCAGGTGCCGGTGCGCGTCGACTACGCGCTCACCCCGCTGGGCCAGAGCCTGATGCCGCTGGTCACCGCCATCAAGGCGTGGGCCGAGCAGCACATCGAGGACGTCGAGGCCGCCCGCGAACGCTACGACGCTACCGCCTGAGCCGCACCGGCAGCCGGGCCAGCCCGCGCAGCACCACGTTCTCCTTGTACGGCGGCTCCGGATCGGCGGCCTCCATCTTCGGCGCCGCCGCGGCCAGCGCCGACAGCGCGATCTCGCCCTCCATCCTGGCCAGCGTCGCCCCCAGGCAGAAGTGCAGGCCGAGCCCGAAGGCCAGGTGCCGGCCGGGCTCGCGACCGGGGTCGAACCGGTCGGGATCGGCGAACGCGGCCGGGTCGCGATTGGCCGCGCCGATCGGCACGAGCACGGCCGAGCCCGCGGGCACCGGCGTCCCGCCCAGCTCGCGGTCCTCCAGCGCGATCCTGGAGGTGAGCTGGACCGGCGGATCGAAGCGCAGCACCTCCTCCACCACCTCCCTCGGCCGCTCGGCGGCGCGGTGCAGCAGGCCGTGCCGCAGCAGGTTCAGCACGCCGTTCGCGATGAGGTTGACGGTGGTCTCATGGCCGGCCACGAGCAGCAGCACGCAGGTCGCCAGCAACTCGGCCTCGGTGAGCTCCCCGACGTGTGCGAGGGCGCTCAGGATGTCCTCGCCGGGACGCTCGCGCCGCAGCGCGATCAGGCGGCGGAAGTAGTCGCGGAACTCGTTCCTGGAACGCTCCGTTTCCGACATGAGGGCATCTGTCAGCATCGGGTCAAGTCCGCGGGCAAGGGCCTCGCTCCATCCGCGGAAGCGGTCGTGGTCCTCCGGCGGCACCCCGAGCATCTCGCTGATCACCATGACCGGCAGCGGGTACGCGAAGCCGGAAATCAGCTCCGCCTCCTCCGGCAGCCGCCCGATCAGGTCGGCGGTGATCGCCTCGATCCGCGGCCTGAGGCGGCCCACCATGCGCGGCGTGAACGCGCGGCTGACCAGAGCGCGCAACCGGGTGTGATCGGGCGGGTCCATGAGCAGGAACGACCTGCCGGGCTGACCTGCCTCTTCCTGCGCGGGCGGGGACGTTCCGTGACCGAACCCGGGGTCGCGCAGCACGGCCGCGCACAGCTCGTACGTGGTCACGACGAGCAGCCCGCCGCGCGTTCTGAAGATCGGCCCGGCGGCTCGCAGCTCGCGATATCGGACGTACGGATCGCGCACAAATTGCGGATCCGAGGGATCAAAACCCAGCACGTCGGTGGCGCTCATCGGAGGTGGAACCGGGCCGCCGAATTGATCGTTTGGACCGTTCATAGCGGACCACGGCGTGCCAACATATGCGGAGTACGTCACATATAAGCGATCATGTCAATAGCACTGGTCAAGGGCGCCGATTGTTGCGCTTGACGACCTTTCCGCGATGCGTTTACCTTCACCGAGACGAGCGGCTTGCTTCGCCTGAAAGGTCCGAGTTCTGCTGTTGGGGGAGGGCTCCCGGTGGATGTGCTCACAGAAGGCGTTGAGCTGAGCCACGCGGATTTGGCGTTACTGGCCGAGCTGGCCAGGGGGGTGACCGTCGATCGGGTCGGCAGGCGGCTGGATATCAGCGGACGGACCGTACGACGCAGGCTGAGGGGCATCTGCGACCGCATCGGCGTGGCCACGGCGATCGAGGCCGTGGCGTGGGCGGCCCGCCGCCAGCTCATCTGACGGCGCTCATCGGAACGGCGCTCGGCGAGGGGGCGCTGGACGAAGGGCCGCTGGGTGGAGGGCCGCTGGACGAAGCGGCCCTGGACGAAGTGGCGCTGGGTGAAGGGGCGCGCTGGTCAGTCCGCGATGCGCACGCCGCCGGCGAACGGCCGTCCGCCGATCGGGGCGACCCGCACGACGTCACCCGTACGCGGGGCGTGGACCATCATGCCGCCGCCGATGTAGATGCCGACGTGGTGCAGGTCGCTGTAGAAGAACACCAGGTCGCCGGGGCGAAGCTGGTCGCGGCTGACGTGCGTGCCGGCCGTCCACTGGTCGCCGGTGTAGTGGGGGAGCGAGATGCCCACGCGCTGGTAGGCGGCCATCACCAGGCCGGAGCAGTCGTAGGAGCGCGGCCCTTCGGCGCCCCACACGTACGGCTTGAGCTGCTGGGTGAGGGCCCACTTGACCGCCTGGGCCGCCTTGCCGTCGCCGATGACCGGCAGGTTGACGCGTACGGCCCGGGTGCCGGGACGGCCCGCCTCGCCGACGGCCCGCCGGTAGAGGTTGCTCTCGACCTTGGTGACCAGCTTGGTGATCTTCGAGCGCTTGCTCTCCAGATCGGTGACGATCTTCTGCACCTCGGCGATGCGGGTCTTGGCGCCGGCCCTGGCCCGCTCGGCGGCCTCCATGGCCCTGGCGAGCTGGTTGACCTCCTCGCCCTGCTGCTGTTCGAGCGCGTACGTGGTCGCGGCCCGGTCGAGGAAGGTCTCGGGGTCGCCGGACTGGGCGAAGGCCAGGGCCTTGTCCAGGCCGCCGGTGATGTAGGCGTTCTGGGCGAGCAGCGAGGCCCTGGCGCGCCTGGCGGCCAGGTCGGACTCGCTGGTGGCCAGGATCTTCTGGGCGGAGTCGTTGGCCTTCTGGGCGGCCTTCAGCCGTTCGCGCTGCTCGTTGTACTGCTCGGCCAGCGTCTCGATCTCTTCGTGCAGCTTCTCCACCTGGTCGGAGAGCTCGGAGAGCGACGGCTTCGGGTCGGCGGCGGCGGAACCGACGGGGACGGCGAACAGCATCGCGGCGACGGTGACGCCGATGACGCCGAGGCGGCGTGCGCGCCTGGCCTGCTCCAGGGGGCGGGCGTGCCTGCCCCCGGACGTCCCCGAGCGGTCGAACGTCCGCTTCACCAACCGAGCTCCTCTCATCGACGCCGGCCGGGTTAGCTGACGGGTTCGGGCCGGAGCAGCCCTACCGAGATGGTCGGATTCACCCCAAGTGGTGGCGCCAGGTGCTCGCCGCCGTTGGTTCCCCGGCTTCCCTTGCGGGAATTGGGCGTGTCTTTCCGCGCGCATTACGCGGAGAACATCGTCGCTGGACACTAATGCACTCCGGGTTCACGCTCAACCGGAACTGCCGAGTCTGTAGAGGTTTCACAACTGAAGGGTCACAAGGTGATCTCGTGGGTAGCCGTACGGAAGCGGGCTTCTGCACCTTTTGTCCAGCATTCGGGGTGCTGAGGTCTGGAGGAAAGCTCCAAGTCGGCTCGTGTTCACCTGACCACGGGATGTGATGAGATGCCCGAGACGTGGGATTTAGGGCCGAGCCGTAATGAGATCTGTACTCTGGAGAGCCATGGAGCAGGTGGCCGAAGTGGCAGTCCCCGAGACCGCGGTCGTGGTCAGGCGTGCGCGCACGCCCGACGTGCGTGCGATCAGGCGTCTCGTGGACACCTACGCGGGCGCGGGGCCGCGGCTCCTGGAGAAGGCCACGGTCACGCTGTACGAGGACGTCCAGGAGTTCTGGGTGGCCGAGCGGAGCGGGGAGGTCGTCGGCTGCGGCGCGCTCCATGTGCTCTGGGAGGACCTCGCCGAGGTCCGTACGGTGGCCGTCGATCCCGCGTGCCGGGGGCTGGGGGTCGGGCGGCGGATCGTCTCGGCACTCGTCCGGCAGGCGAAGGATCTGGGGCTGCGGCGTGTATTCTGTCTGACTTTTGAGGTCGACTTCTTCGCGAGGCACGGTTTCCGTCCCATCCAGGGCACACCGGTCTCACCCGAGGTCTACGCCGAGTTGCTGGCCTCGTACGACGAGGGTGTGGCGGAGTTCCTTGATCTGGAACACGTCAAACCGAACACCCTTGGCAACACCCGCATGCTGCTGCATCTGACATCGGGTGACGCGGACCTTGACCCCTTGGAAAGGTGATTGTTGATACCTATGTCGATACGTTGGGCAGCACAGGCATGTGTCCTGACACGTGCCACATGCGCACTCGAAGCGAGGTGACACGGTGAGCACCGGACAGCCGCCGTACCCACAGGACGATTCCGGCGAGAACCCCGAGTACGGGCAGCACCACGGCCGTCGGCCCGGTGAGCCCGACCCGGACGTGACTGTGGTCGGCTACCGGGCGGACGATGCCTTCGGCCAGCCCCCATACGGTCAGCAGCAGCAACAGGGCTATGGCCAGCAACAGCAGTACGGCCAGCAACAGCAGCAGTACGGCCAGCAGCAGGGCTACGGCCAGCAGCCCCAGTACGGCCAGCAGGCCGGCACGGGTCAGCAGGGCTACGGCCAGCAGCAGGGTTACGGTCAGCAGCCGCAGTCCTCGGGCCAGCAGTACACGCAGCCCGGCTACGGCCAGGAGGCCCAGTACGGCCAGCAGGCCGCCTCGGGCCAGCAGGGCTATGGCCAGCAGCAGGGTTACGGTCAGCAGCCGCAGTCCTCGGGCCAGCAGTACACGCAGCCCGGCTACGGCCAGGAGGCCCAGTACGGCCAGCAGGGTTACGGCCAGCAGCCCCCCTCCGGCCAGCAGTACGCCCAGCCCGGCTACGGCCAGCAGGCCGCCTCCGGTCAGCAGGGCTATGGCCAGGAGGCCCAGTACGGCCAGCAGGCCGGCTCGGGTCAGCAGGGCTACGGCCAGGACGCCCAGTACGGCCAGCAGGCCGCGTCGGGTCAGCAGGGCTACGGCCAGCAGCCCCAGTACGGCCAGCAGCCGCAGTCGCAGCCCGACTACGGTCAGCAGCAGGGCTACGGCCAGCAGCCGCAGTCCTCCGGCCAGCAGTACGCCCAGCCCGGCTACGGCCAGCAGGCCGCCTCCGGTCAGCAGGGCTACGGCCAGGAGGCCCAGTACGGCCAGCAGGGCTACGGCCAGCAGCCGCAGTCCGACTACGGCCAGCAGCAGGGCTACGGCCAGGACGCCCAGTACGGCCAGCAGGGCGGCTACGCCCAGCAGCAGTACGGCGACCAGCAGCAGGGTTACGGCCAGGCATACGGCCAGCAGCAGCAGTCGCAGCCCTACGGCCAGCCCGGCTACGGCCAGCCCTACGGTCAGCCCGTCGGCGTGCAGCCTCCTGGCGCTCCGGCCCCCCTGGCGGAGTGGTGGCAGCGTCTGGTCGCGAGGATCATCGACGGCGTCATCCTCGGCGTCGTGAACTTCGTGGTCAGCCTCATCCTGGGCCTGTTCGCGATCGGTTACGACTCGGCGACCGGCTCGACCTCCGGCATCCTGTCGGGCTTCGTCATCGGCATCCTGTCGGCGATCGTGACGACCGCCGTCTGGGTCTGCTACGAGTTCTTCCTGACGAAGATGAACGGCCAGACGGTCGGCAAGATGGTCATGGGGATCAAGGTCGTGCCGGTGGGCCAGGCCCTGCCTCCTGGCGGGCTCGCGTCCGACCTGGCGATCAAGCGCGCCGGCGTCACCTGGGGCGGCTACATCCTGAGCGTCATCCCGTTCCTCGGCCCGCTGCTCGCCTGGGCGTGCGTCGCGGTCAACGGCGCCTCGCAGCTGTGGGACAAGCCGCTGCAGCAGACGTTCGCGGACAAGTTCGCGGGCACGGTGGTCGTGAAGATCAAGTAATCCCGCGTCAGCGTAAAACAGGGGCCGGCTTCCCGCCGGCCTCTGTTTTGTGTGTGCGGGGCGTACCAAAATGGGGGGGGACGACCGCCGACCACGTGAGGTGGGATATGGCCGGGACACCGTCGTGGCCGGGCGCCGTGCCCGCGGAATGGTGGGAACGCCTCGCCGCCCGCTTCATTGAGGCGCTGGTCTTCGGGGTCTTCTATTACATTCTGTTCATCGCGCTGTGGGGCGTCTTCCGAACTGTCGGGATGGCGGAGGCGTTCGAGGGGCGGCTGCCCGGCCTCTTGGCCTGGTTCCTGGCCGGTCTGGGTTATACCGCCTATGACTGGCGGGCCCATTGCCTGCGCCGGCGGACCTTCGGCCAGGCGATCATGAGGATTCGCCTGGCGCCGGACGACCTTCCGCGTGGCGCCCTGCTGAAACGGGCCCTGGTCTATCCCGGGCCTGTCATGCTGATGGGCATTCCGGTGGTCAATCTGCTGGCCGGAATGCTGCTGTTCGGCGTCGGGCTGCTCATCCTGATCGACAAGCCGTTGGAGCGCGGGCCGCATGACAGGCTGGCCGGAACGCGGGTGGTAAAAGATCTTCGTTGAGGCATCCGCACCTGGGAAGATGCCTTTTCGCAAAATTTTCCCTTGATCCGGTAAGGAGCCTGGAGAGACTGGCATTAGGCTATGGGACGTCCGGGTTGCCGGATGTCGGTGCCCCTGCTCCCTGAGGGCGACTGTGTGTGGCTATGGTCGGTTCCGGGTGAGTTGTCACCTAGGCGTCATGAGCGTCCGGCGTGCTCCCGCAGGTCCCGCAGGTCGCGCCGGGATGCGTATTTAGCGCCCCCGAAACCCTGCTAGCCCTGGAGGCGAGGACGAATGGAAGCCGTAACAGACGTATTGTCAGCGCTCATCCCCCCGGTCGTGGTCGGCGGCGCCTTCATCTTTGGCGCGGTGAAGTTGCTGCGATCGGAGGCCGCCGGCCGACGGGCAAACCACCAGGATCAGGCCGAGAACCAGAACTGATCTGCCAGTCAGCCGAATCCCCGTAGCGCTGAATTGTCTCCGCGCCTTTCCGGGTATATGTTTGGGCGAGCGAATGAAACAATGCTCCGGGAAAGGATTGCGTAGATGGCCAAGCAGATCCAGGAGATTCTCATCGATGACCTCGATGGGGGCGAGGCCAATGAGACGGTCAGCTTCGCTATTGACGGCTCCTCCTATGAGATTGACCTCAGCGACGTTAACGCCAAGAAGCTGAGGGACGCACTCACGCCTTTCGTGCAGCACGCCCGCAGGGCAGGAGCCGTGTCCGCCCGTCGCCGTGGTCGCGGCGGCAACCGTGCGATGAGCCGCGAGAAGAGCTCGGAGATCCGGCAGTGGGCCAAGGCCCACGGTCTGCCGGTCAGCGAGCGCGGCAGGATCGCCTCCACCGTCGTGGAGAAGTACGAAGCGGCTCACTGAGCCTCGTCGAGAGAGCCATCTCCTGACCATGCGCTTATGCCGTTCGCCTAGGACCCCGGCGAGCGCCATAAGCGCATGATCGTTTTTGTGGGGAGTTCGCGAATCCCCTGACCGCTTGTTGATCTTCTAATTCGCCCAAATGTGGGCGTATTGACCACTCGTATCGTGTCGCCGGACAAGACGCCGCGCGGGAGTGGAACGTGCCGGGCTTTGCGGTCGGCGTCCGTGTCAATTTCCCGGGCGCCGCCGGGCTCGCCGCCGTCTTCGTCACCCGCGTTCGCCGCCCGTGTTCGTCACCCGCGTTCGTCACCCGTGTTCGTCACCCGTGTTCGTCAGCCGCGGCCGGAACGGGCCAATGCCGTCACCCGCCGCAATCTTCCGTTCCCGGCTCCTGCGGCGTACGCGCAAAGCGGTGACGCTCCGCCACGCAAACGGGCGGCCGGTCCTTCCCGAAGCGCCGTCGTAAGCCCTCTTCCGGTACCGGGTACTTCCGCCTTCTTACGGTCTTGTGCGGGGTTCTCGGCGCTTGTCGGTGCTTGTTCGAGGCTCTCTTGGGGCCTCTGTTCGGGCCTCTCTTCGAGCTTCTCGGTGGGCCGGGCCGGGGACGGCCGGCAAAACGCGGGCGTGCGGCTGGTGGGACACCGTGGAAAACCGGTGGCCTCTCCCGTGTGCCGCGCATTGTCCCGTCGCAGGACCCCCGTGCGCACCGGCGATCGGTAACCCGGCTGACCCGATGGGGAATAGGCACGGGGTGCGTTGCGTGCCGAGTTGTGCTCAGGGCGTAGCGCCCGCGCTTGGACGCGGTTTGGAGCAGCACATACGATGATTACGTAACAGATACGGGCGCGGGCATCGGGAGATGCGTGGCCGGCGGGCACCCCAAGGCCGGCTTCGCCCCGGCGTCCGACGGCCGATCCGTGTTGGTCCGCCCTGGGCCGCGGGCGTCGAATTCCAGGCGCTTCCGGGAAGCGCCTAAACATCGTTCGCTTGCGGCGTATCGGGAACACGTCACCCCCGAACAGTAGTTGGATAGAGGGTGAACGCCCTGCTCTCGGGGAACGTCTCTGCTATAGAGCGTGTCAGCGGCAGTGGGCACGGTTCGCCGAGCCAGGGCTAGCATGCGGGATGACGGGACCGGATTTACCGGCCTGACTGACCGCTCTGTGAGGAGCGACGAGATGTTCGAGAGGTTCACCGACCGAGCGAGGCGTGTTGTCGTCTTGGCCCAAGAAGAGGCCAGGATGCTCAACCACAACTACATCGGCACTGAGCACATTCTTCTTGGTTTGATCCATGAAGGTGAGGGCGTAGCCGCCAAGGCTCTGGAGAGCCTCGGCATCAGCCTTGAGGGTGTGCGCCAGCAGGTCGAGGAGATCATCGGCCAGGGCCAGTCGGCTCCGTCGGGGCACATTCCGTTCACCCCGCGGGCCAAGAAGGTCCTCGAGCTGTCGCTCCGTGAGGCTTTGCAGCTGGGTCACAACTACATCGGCACCGAGCACATCCTGCTCGGGCTCATCCGCGAGGGTGAGGGTGTGGCCGCCCAGGTGCTGGTCAAGCTTGGAGCTGATCTCAACCGTGTCCGGCAGCAGGTCATCCAGTTGCTCCACGGTTACCAGGGCAAGGAGCCGGCCGCCGCGGGTGGTCCCCAGGAGTCGGCGCCGTCCACGTCCCTGGTGCTCGACCAGTTCGGCCGCAACCTGACCCAGGCGGCCCGCGAGGGCAAGCTCGACCCGGTCATCGGCCGTGAGAAGGAGATCGAGCGGGTCATGCAGGTCCTCTCCCGGAGGACCAAGAACAACCCGGTACTGATCGGCGAGCCCGGCGTCGGCAAGACCGCCGTCGTCGAGGGCCTGTCGCAGAAGATCGTCAGGGGCGAGGTGCCCGAGACGCTGAAGGACAAGCAGCTCTACACGCTTGACCTCGGCGCCCTGGTCGCCGGCTCCCGCTACCGCGGTGACTTCGAAGAGCGCCTGAAGAAGGTGCTCAAGGAGATCCGCACGCGCGGCGACATCATCCTGTTCATCGACGAGCTTCACACGCTCGTCGGCGCGGGCGCCGCCGAGGGCGCGATCGACGCCGCCAGCATCCTCAAGCCGATGCTGGCCCGTGGCGAGCTGCAGACGATCGGCGCCACCACCCTCGACGAGTACCGCAAGTACCTCGAGAAGGACGCCGCGCTGGAGCGCCGCTTCCAGCCGATCCAGGTGGCCGAGCCCTCTCTCAGCCACACGATCGAGATCCTCAAGGGTCTGCGCGACCGCTACGAGGCCCACCACCGCGTCTCCATCACCGACGACGCCCTGGTGGCCGCCGCGCAGCTGGCCGACCGCTACATCAGCGACCGCTACCTGCCCGACAAGGCGATCGACCTCATCGACGAGGCCGGTTCCCGGATGCGCATCCGCCGGATGACCGCTCCGCCGGACCTGCGCGAGTACGACGAGAAGATCGCCAACGTCCGCCGCGACAAGGAGTCCGCGATCGACGCGCAGGACTTCGAGAAGGCCGCTGCGCTCCGCGACCAGGAGAAGCAGCTCCAGCTCAAGCGCGAGCGGCGGGAGAAGGAGTGGAAGGCCGGCGACATGGACGTCGTGGCTGAGGTCACCCAGGAGCTCATCGCAGAGGTCCTGGCGACCGCCACCGGCATCCCGGTCTTCAAGCTGACCGAGGAGGAGTCCCAGCGCCTGCTCCGCATGGAGGACGAGCTCCACAAGCGGATCATCGGCCAGGACGACGCCATCAAGGGCCTGTCGCGGTCCATCCGGCGTACCCGCGCCGGTCTGAAGGACCCGCGCCGTCCCGGTGGCTCGTTCATCTTCGCGGGCCCGTCCGGTGTCGGTAAGACCGAGCTGTCCAAGGCTCTGGCGGAGTTCCTCTTCGGCGACGAAGACGCTCTGATCAGCCTGGACATGTCGGAGTTCATGGAGAAGCACACCGTCTCCAGGCTGTTCGGCTCGCCTCCCGGCTACGTCGGCTACGAGGAGGGCGGCCAGCTCACCGAGAAGGTGCGGCGCAAGCCGTTCTCCGTGGTCCTGTTCGACGAGATCGAGAAGGCCCACCCCGACATCTTCAACTCGCTGCTGCAGATCCTGGAGGACGGTCGCCTGACCGACGCCCAGGGCCGCGTGGTCGACTTCAAGAACACGGTCATCATCATGACCACCAACCTCGGCACCCGTGACATCTCCAAGGGCATCGGGGTCGGGTTCGCGAAGTCCAACGACACCGAGTCCAACTACGAGCGGATGAAGGCGAAGGTCCAGGAGGAGCTCAAGCAGCACTTCCGTCCCGAGTTCCTCAACCGTGTCGACGACATCGTGGTCTTCCACCAGCTGACGCCGAACGAGATCATCAAGATCGTCGATCTGATGCTCGCTCAGGTCGACGCCAGGCTGAAGGACCGCGACATGGGTCTCGAGGTCTCGCCGGAGGCCAAGCAGCTGCTCGCCGACCGCGGTTACGACCCGGTCATGGGCGCCCGGCCGCTGCGCCGTACGATCCAGCGCGAGCTGGAGGACTCCCTGTCCGAGAAGATCCTCTACGGCGAGCTCCGTC
This sequence comes from Nonomuraea sp. NPDC049684, assembly GCF_044465345.1. NCBI lineage: Bacteria > Bacillati > Actinomycetota > Actinomycetes > Streptosporangiales > Streptosporangiaceae > Nonomuraea > Nonomuraea sp. NPDC049684. The sequence goes on from NZ_JBITLO010000016.1 coordinate 71,484, forward strand.
CGGGGCAGGTCGTGAAGGTGACGATCGAGGGCGAAGGCGACAACGCCAAGTTCGTCTTCAAGGGCGAGTCCGCCTCGACGGTCCCGGACTCGGCGGCGGCGATCGCCGCGCCGATCCAGCACTGATCACCCACCCACCGAAAACCCCCGCCCCGGCGGGGGTTTTCGCATTTCCCACCCCCTGCCCCCGCTCCCCACCTCCCCACCCCGACTCCGGCCCAGCTCTCGACCCCGGCCCAGCTCCCGACCTGCGGCTTTGGCCCTGGCTTCGGCTCCCGGCTTCGGCCCTGGCTTGCGGCCCTGGCTTCGGCTCCGCCTCGGCTCTCGACCGCGGCTGCGGCTCCTGATCCCGGCCCGGCTCCCGACCTGCGGCTTCGGCTCCGGCTTCGGCTCCTGGCTCCGGCCGCTGGCCGCGCCACTCCGGTTCACGACCGCGGCTCCGGCTCCTGACCCCGGCCCTGGCCTCGGTCTTGGGGGCTGGGCCTTGGCTTCGGCCCTGGCTTCCGATCCGCCCCCGCCCCCACCCCGGCCCCCGCCCCCGCCCCCGACCTGGACCGTCGACCGGGTGCTGGGGCTGCAGTGCCGCATGTCTTCAGGGGCCAGCGTTCTGCGGAGCCCTTCTTCAGGTGCTGGTTCTCTGTGGCGCCGTTGTTGGTTCAGGTGTGTGTTCTTTGCGGCGGGGCCGGGCGGGACGAGACGCCGTACGCGGCTGAGGGCCTCTTGGGAACGGGATCGACGCCTGCATGTGGCTGGCGGCTGGCTTCTGTGGCGCTGTCTTCGGCTTTGGGTGTTGGTTTCTTACTGCGGGGTCGGGGGGCCTTGGCGCCGTGCGTCGCTATGGGCTGCAAGGTGGTCCGCTGGGGCTGTTTGGGGGTTCTGTGTGGGTGCTGCGTGTTGGGTTGCGGGTGCGGCTTTCTTGCGGCGCGTGGGTGGGGCGGCCAGGTGTGCGTGGCTGAGGGCCTCAGAGGGGCGAGGGTGGAGCCCGTGCGGGGAGGCTGGTCGTGACGCGCGTGTATCCCGGGTGCGGGGGCCGTTCTGGCCGTCGATGAGAGGGCCGGGCCCCTTGTTCGCCCTTCATGGGCGGCTGCGGCGGCGTTGGGTTCGGGGGGCTGGGGTGGGTTGTTGCTTAATTGTTGGATGGGTGGGTACGCCGCCACCGGTAGTAGTACTACACTGCGTAGAGCATCGCCAAGTCTCATCCAAGTGATCCGCAAGAGCGTGTTCCTAGAGTCGGACCTGCTCCCTGGGGAGTAGTAAGGAATCAACTCAGGGCGGACGCGTGCGCCACCCGGAAGCAGGCATGCTCACACAGGGTTCGCGCGTCTGAGGCGGGCGACGGGAACACTCAAGCAAGCCGTGGAGGAACCGATGCGCCTGCGTCACAACGACGGAACGCTCGTTCACCTCGCCTACAACGCAGGCATCCACCCTGCCGAGGACCTGGAGAACCTGATCGCGCACCTGACCCGCTACGCGGTGCCGGTGCGCAAGAGGCTGGGCGTGGAGCGGATGGGCATCGGGCTGTGGTTGTCGCCCGGCGTCGCCGACCACCTCACGGCCGACCGCATCGAGCTCGTACGGCTGCGCCGCTCCCTGGAGGAGCGCGGCCTGGAGGTCGTCAGCCTCAACGGCACCGGCGGGCGCAACCAGGAAGTGCCCGGCCCCGACTGGGCCAAGCCCGAGCGCTACCGCTACACCATGGCGCTGGCCAAGATCCTGGCCTTCCTGCTGCCCGACGACGTACGGTTCGGCAGCATCTCGACGATCCCGATCGGCTGGCGCCGCGACTGGCCCGCCGACCTGCACGCCATCGCCACCCGCCGCCTGGAGCGGCTGGCCCGCGAACTGCGCGGCATCTACAGCGTGACCGGGAAGACCATCAGGGTCGGCTTCGAGCCGTGGCCGGGGTGCGTCCTGGAGACGACCGAGCAGGCGCTGGAGCGGGTGGGCGGCATCGACTCCGAGCACCTGGGCGTGTGCCTGGACGCCTGTCACCTCGCCTGCGGGGCCGAGGAGCCCGGCGCGGCGCTGAAGGGGCTGGCGGAGGCCGGTGCGCCCGTCGTCAAGCTGGGGCACGTGCACAACCACACGGGCGAGACGCCGAGCACCGGCGCGGTGCTGCACGACACGCTGACCGCGATGCTGTCGGGCGCGGTCAGCGGGAGCGCGCACATCGAGGTCGAGACGCACAACCTGTTCGTGCCGGGGCGCGCGAAGGGGCCGGGCGCGCTGGTGTCGCTGCTGGCCGAGGAGCTGGCCTGGGCCCGTACGAACCTGACCAGCCTCGGCCTGCAACTGGCCGCCTGACCAGCCTGGGCCCGTGCGAACCCGCCCAGCCTCGGCCTGTCCAAACCTGACTGGTCTGGGCGTGCGGCTGGCCGCCCAGGCTGGGGTCGTGCGGACCTGATCGGCCTCGGTCGGTGGCTGGGATGTTCAGAGGCCGGCGAACCAGCCTGGTGTGTCCAGGCGCCACATGTTCGCCGGTGTCATCCTGCGCAGATCCGACTCAAGGGCCCGCAGGCGGTCCTCGCCCAGCTCCGCGGCCCATCGGGCGCGCAGGTCGTCGAAGATGCGGGCTGAGCGGTCGAGTGCGTCGACGCCGCGGGGTGTGAGGCGCACGATCTTGCGCCGGGTGTCGAAGTCGTCCCTGGTGCGCTCGACGTAGCCGGCGCGTTCCAGGGTCTCGATCGTCTTGCCCGCGGCCTGCTTGGACACGCCGAGGGTGCGGCCCAGGTCGACGGCGGTCGTGCCGCGGGTGCCGATCGCCTGCATGACGAACCCGTGGTTCGGACGGAGGTCCGGATGGCCCTGGCGGGCCAGCTCGGCGTGCAGCTCGTCGATGAGCGTGCGGAAGGCCAGCAGAAGTCGTAGAGGCAGTTCGAAGCCTGGGGTGTCGCTTGACAAGATAGACAACCTGGTTAACTATATAGACAATGTAGTTGCCTATCTTAAGGGGTTCGAGCGTGTCTGTCATTCGTGACGCGGATTCCCGGCGTTCCGAGACCCCCTCCGGGGTCATGACCACCTTTGCCTCGCCGACGCAGGGCGGGGCCTCCCGCTCGCTCTGGCGGGTCGACGCGAAGCCGGGCGCGCAGGGCCCCCGGCACGACTTCGACAGCGAGCAGGTGTGGAGCTGGCTGTCCGGCGGGGCCACCGTCGAGCTGGGCGACGAGCGCTTCGAGGTCGGGCCGGGCGACACCGTCGTCATGCCCGCCCACGTGATGCGCTGGGTGCTGGCCGACGCGGAGGCCGGTTACGCGGCCGTCGTCACCGCCGCCGCGGACGCCAGGGCCCTCAGCGCCGAGGGCGGCGACCTCGGCACCCCGCCGTGGATCGCCTGATCACCACCGGAGCCGGCCGGCGCGCAGCCGTGCCCGCCACAGAGAAGGAGCTTGTGTGATGCCTGTCGTCATGTCCGCCGACGCCCGTGCGGTCCGTACGCCCAACGCCCTGATGACCACGCTCGCCTCGCCCACCCAGGGCCGGGCCGGGCAGGTCATGTGGCGGGTGGACGCCGACCCCGGCATGGAGGGCCCGGTGCACGCCGCCGACCGCGAGCTGGTGTGGACCTGGCTGGCCGGCGGCGCGGTCGTCGAGCTGGGCGGCGAGCGGTTCGAGGTCGGGGCGGGCGACACCATGGTCCTGCCGGCCGACGTGAGCCGGCAGATGTTCGCCGACCCCGAGCACGGGTTCGTCTCGATCGTGGTCGCGCCGCCGGGGGTGGAGGTCTACAACCCCGATGGCGAGTCCGCGCCCGACGCCTGCGACCTCGCGCCGAAGGGCACGGACCGCACCGTGCCCCCGTGGATGGCCTAACGACCGCTCAGGAGTGGGGCAGCCGGTACGTGCCGTCGTCGAGCACCTCGGCCAGGCCGTCGGCGACGAGGCCGTCGAGGGCGCGTTCGCGCTGGATCGCGTCGTCCCACACCACGTCGAGGGCCGCCTTCGGCACCGGGCCGTGGGCCGCGCGAAGCACCGCGAGCAGGCGGCCGCGGCACTGGCGGTCGGTGCCGGCGTACGTCTGGCCCTTGCGGGCAGGGCCGGTGTGGGGTGGTTTGCCGGCCAGCCGCCACGCGCACAGGTCGGCGATCGGGCAGTCGGCGCAGCGCGGCGAACGGGCCGTGCAGACCAGCGCGCCCAGCTCCATCACCGCCACGCCCCAGCGCGCCGCGCCCAGCTCGGGCAGCAGCGCCTCGGCCAGCCGCCGCTCTGCGGCCGAGGTGGCCGTGGGCGGGTACTCCTCGGCCCGTACGGCCCGCGCGAACACCCGCCGCACGTTGGTGTCCAGGACGGCGTGCCGGCCGCCGTACGCGAAGCTGGCGACCGCGGCGGCGGTGTACTCGCCGATGCCCGGCAGGGCCAGCAGCGTCGCGTGGTCGGCGGGCACCTCGCCGCCGTGCTCGTCGGCGATGGCGCGGGCGCAGGCGTGCAGGCGCAGCGCCCGGCGCGGATAACCGAGCCGGCCCCAATGCCGTACGGCCTCGCCCGGCGGCTCGGCGGCCAGCGACTTGGGAGTGGGCCAGCGGGCCATCCACTCCAGCCACACCGGCAGGACGCGGACGACCGGGGTCTGCTGCAGCATGATCTCGCTGACCAGCACTCCCCACGGGGTCGCGTCGTCGGCGCGCCAGGGGAGGTCTCGGGCGTTGTCCTCGTACCAGTCCAGAACGGGGGCGTGCAGGAGGTTCGGCTCAACCACGCGGTCAAGCGTATTCGTAGACGGGCTCGTTCGGCGTGTCGTCACTGTTGGTAGCCGATCAATTACCATGCTGTGCCTATGGATCCGGATTCGATGGGTGGCGACGGCGGTGACGTCTACTGGCGGCGTCGCATGAGCGTGCTGGTGGCCGTGCTCGTCGTGGTGGCCGTGGTGGCGTGGGCGTGCTCCAGCGGGGGCTCCGGGCCGGAACGCTCGTCCAGCGCGCAGAGCTCACCGAGCGCGACGCCCGCCACCGATCCGCTGCTCGCGGGCCTGCGCACGCTCGCCATGGGGACGGCCAGCCCGTCGCCCACCCCCGCGCCCAAGGAGAGCCCGGCCGCCAAGCCGAGGCGGCCGGGGGAGCCGTGCCCGCAGGACAGCCTGGTGCTGAGCCTCCAGGGCGGCAAGGAGCCGATCTACACCGGCGCGGCGCGGCCGAGCTTCATCGTCACGCTGGTCAACACCGGGCCGGTGATGTGCACGGCCGACGTCGGGCCGCGGGCCATGGAGATCCGCATCACCTCGGGCGCCGACCGCATCTGGTCCACCGCCGACTGCGTCAGCGGGGTGGGCACCGAGGTCAGGGAGCTGCAGCGCGGGATCCCGTACGTGCGCACCCTGGAGTGGGACCGGCGCCGGTCGAGCGCCGACTGCCGCTCGACCCCGGCCTCCGCCCTGCCCGGCACGTACGTGGCCACCGCCCGCATGGGCGCGCTGCGCAGCGGCAAGGGCGTCTTCCACCTGCGATGAGCGGCCCGGCCTCAGACGTAACGTTCGAGGATCGACGACTCCGCCAGGCGGGACAGGCCCTCGCGGACGCTGCGGGCGCGCGACTCGCCGACGCCGCCCACCTCCTGGAGGTCGTCGATGCTGGCCGCCAGCAGCTTCTGCAGGCCGCCGAAGTGGTTGACCAGGCGGTCGACCACCGTGGCGGGCAGCCGGGGCACCTTGGCCAGCAGCCGGAAGCCGCGCGGGCTCACCGGGCTGTCGAGCCGCTCGGCGCCGCCGTGGCCCAGCACGTGCGCCACGGCCGACAGGTCGAGCAGCTCGGAGCCCGACAGGTGGTCGAGGTCGTGCAGGGCCTCGACCAGGCGCTTCTGGCGGCGGCTCGCGGGGGCCGGCAGGTAGTCGCGCACGACCAGCTCGCGCTCGGAGTCGACGCCCGCCACCAGCTCGTCGAGCTGCAACGACAGCAGCCGGCCGTCGGTGCCGAGCTCGACCACGTAGCCCTTGATCTCGTCGGAGATGCGCCGGACCATCTCCAGGCGCTGGGCCACCGCCGACACGTCGCGAACGGTGACGAGGTCTTCGATCTCCAGCGCCGACAGGGTGCCGGAGACCTCGTCGAGCCGGTGCTTGTAGCGCTCAAGGGTGGCCAGGGCCTGGTTGGCCTTGGACAGGATGGCCGCCGACTCCTCCAGCACGTAGCGGATGCCGTCGAGGTAGAGGGCGATGATCCGCATGGACTTGCTGATCGCGATGATGGGCAGGCCCGTCTGCCTGGCCACGCGCTGGGCGGTGCGGTGGCGGGTGCCCGACTCGTCGGTGGGGATCGCGGGGTCGGGGACGAGGTGCACGGCCGCGCGCACGATCTTCTGGTCGTTGCTCACCACGATCGCGCCGTCCATCTTGGCCAGCTCGCGCAGGCGGGTGGCCGAGAACTCGACGTCGAGCTCGAAGCCGCCGCTGCAGACCTCTTCGACGGTCCTGTTGTGGCCGAGCACGATCAGGCCGCCGGTCTGCCCGCGCAGGATGCGCTCCAGGCCGTCGCGCAGCGGAGTGCCCGGCGCCACAGCGGCCAAAGCGTCGCGACGGCGGTCGTCAAGACTCCTGTCCACCTGACCCCCGTGTCGATTGGTCACGCCCAGCTTAGCCGTGCTATGTGACGTGCGTGAGTGCGTCCCAGACGTTCTCGGCCTGGACGACCTCGAACCCGGGGGCGAACGCCACCGGCCCGACGGGCACCAGAGCCCGCTGCCCGTTGCGCTTCCCGGCGCCCGTCTCCAGGGATCCGGCGGGCACGAGCGCCCGCTTGAACCCCAGCCTGGACGCCTCCGTCAGCCGCCTGCGCACGTCTTTGACCGGACGCAGCTCGCCCGCCAGGCCCACCTCGCCGAGCGCCACCAGACCGGGCGGCAGCGGCTTGTCGCCCGCGGCGCTCGCGACGGCGAGCATGACCGCCAGGTCGACGGCCGGATCGGCCAGCTTGATGCCGCCCACGGTGGCGGTGAACACGTCGCAGCCGCCGAGCCGGGCGTTGAGCCGGCGCTCCAGCACGGCGAGGATCATCTGGACGCGGTAGGTGTCGAGCCCCGAGGACGTGCGCCGCGGCTGCTGGGCCTCGGTGCGGGCCACGAGCGCCTGCACCTCGGCGGGCAGCGGGCGGGTGCCCTCGACGGTGACGGTGACGCAGGTGCCGGCGACCGGCTCGCTGCGCCGCGAGACGAACAGCCCGCTCGGGTCGGTGATGCCCTCGATGCCGCGCTCGTGCAGGTCGAAGCAGCCGACCTCGTCGGTGGGGCCGAACCTGTTCTTGATCGCGCGGACCATGCGCAGCCTGGAGTGGCGGTCGCCCTCGAAGTTGAGCACGACGTCGACCAGGTGTTCGAGGGTGCGCGGGCCGGCGATCGAGCCCTCTTTGGTGACGTGGCCCACGAGGACCGTGGCGAGGTTGCGCTCCTTGGCCATGCGCACCAGGTTGGCGGCCACCTCGCGCACCTGGGTCACGCCGCCGGGCACGCCCGTGGCCTGGGCCGAGCCGACCGTCTGGACCGAGTCGACCACCAGCAGGCTGGGCTCGACCTTGTCGACGTGGGTGATCAGCGCCGAGAGCTCGGTCTCGGCGGCGAGGTAGAGGTTGTCCTGGATGGCACCGATGCGGTCGGCCCGCAGGCGCACCTGGGCCGCCGACTCCTCGCCCGTCACGTAGAGGACGGTGGTGCGCTCGGCGATGCGGGCCGCGGCCTCCAGCAGCAGCGTGGACTTGCCGATGCCGGGCTCGCCGGCCAGCAGCACCACCGCGCCGGGCACCAGGCCGCCGCCGAGCACCCGGTCGAGCTCGCTCACCCCGGTGGTGCGGGCCGCGGCCACCTCGGCCTTGACCTGGCCGATGGGCAGCGCGGGCCCGGTGGTCGCGCCGCCCTGGACGACGTTGACGCCGGCGCGCGCGCCCTCCTCGTCGACAGTGCCCCACGCCTGGCACTCGCCGCACCTGCCGACCCACTTGCTGGTGCGCCAGCCGCACTCGGCACAGCGGTAACCGGGCTTCTGCGCTGTCTTGGCCATGTCGAGCAGGCTAGCGGCCCGTGCCGACAATCCTCGACTACCGCGTGAGGCCCAGTTCCTGCACCAGCAGGCGCTTGGGACGCGCGCCCACGATCTGCCTGACGGGCTCGCCGTTCTCGAACAGCAGCAGCGTGGGCAGGCCCATCACGCCGTAGCGGGACATGATCTCGGGGTTCTCGTCGGTGTTGAGCTTGCCGATGGCCAGGCCGTGCTCGGCCTCGATCTCGTCCAGGACGGGGGCCACCATGCGGCACGGCGGGCACCACTCGGCCCAGAAGTCGACCAGCACCGGCTTGTCGCTCTTGAGCACCTGCTCCTCGAAGTTGTCGGTGGTCAACGTGATCATTTGTCTCCCCTTACGAAGCAGCCGGGACACGACTGGGCGAGCTGGGCGGCGACCTCGGCGCGGCGGGCGAGCAGCACCCGGATCTCCTCGTCGATCTGCATGATCTTGCGCTGGTAGACCTCGACGGACTCCCGGCAGGAACCGCCCGTGCTGTGGCCCGAGCGCAGGCAGTCGACGAAGGGACGGGTGTCCTCCAGCGTGAAGCCGACCGAGAGCAGCGACCGGATCTCGGCCACCAGCTTGACGTCCTCCTCGGCGTACTCGCGGTAGCCGTTGGGGCCGCGTCTGGCCGAGAGCAGGCCGTGCTGCTCGTAGTAGCGGAGTGAACGGGTGCTCACCCCGGTGCGTTCCGCCAGCTCCCCGATGCGCATGCCACCACGGTAAACGTTGACGCCGACGTCAATGTCAAGCCCGCGAGGGAGCGCCGTCGCCTGGAGGAGCGGCGGGAGCGCAGCGACCAGAGCGGGGGAAGGCGGCGGCATGTGGCGACCGAGCCGCCTCACGGAGTGAGGCCATGAGTTCAGAAGTAGCGCCAGCGCAGCACGTTCGGGTAGAAGATCTCCAGGCCGGGGGTCTCCGCGACGGCCTGCTCGGCCACCTCCGGGGCGAACTCGATGCGCAGCACGGCCTCCAGGTCGGCCCGGCGCTCGAAGGTCATCGTGAGGTCGAGCGGCCGACGCTGCCAGCCCTGGCGGACCCAGAACGCCTCCACCTCGCGCGCCGAGTACGTCGGCACCGTGCGGGAGAACCAGCGGCCGAACGAGCCGCGGGTGGCGTCGAGGTCGATGACGAACGCGGCGCCGCCGCGGCGCACGACGCGGGACAGCTCGCGCAGGCCGGGCTCGCAGCCGGGGCCGAAGAAGTAGGCCCAGCGGGCCATGGCCACGTCGACGCTCGCGTCGGGCAGCGGGAGGTCCTGGGCGGCGGCGGCGTGCACCGAGACGTTGGGCAGGTTCGCGCAGCGGCGGCGGGCCAGTCCGGCCAGGTCGCCGTGGGGCTCGACGCCGATCACGGCGGCCGCGTCGGCGGCCAGGACGGGCAGGTGGAAGCCGGTGCCGCAGCCGATGTCGAGCACGGTCGCGCCGGCCCACGGACGCAGCTCGCGCATCGCGGCGTCGGCCGCGCCCTGGGGGTCGACGGCGCGGTTCTCCAGCTCGTAGACCTGGGGAGCGTTCCAGATGTTCGGGCTGGGGATCGCGCCTCTGGCTATCCGTGGCATGGCCCCCACCGTAGCGGGGTCAGGGGGTGTGTCTTTGGGGTGGGATGAGGGGTTGGGTAGGGCTATCTGGTGGGGCTCACGCGCCAGAGGCGCTTCTCCGGCTTAGGCTGGCAACGTGGCTGATGTCATCCGCGTGCCCAATGCGAAGATCGCATTGTCCACCGCCTCGGTATATCCAGAACGCACTCCCGACGCGTTCGAACTGGCCGCGCGCCTGGGCTACGACGGTGTCGAGATCATGGTCGGCGCCGATCCGGTGAGCCAGGACATCGACGTGATCGAGCGGCTGTCGGAGCATTATCAGGTGCCCGTCCTGGCGATCCACGCGCCCTGTCTGCTCGTGACGCAGCGGGTGTGGGGCAGAGACCCCTGGGCCAAGCTGGTCAGGGCGCAGAAGGCCGCTGAGCGCCTCGGCGCCTCGACGGTCGTGGTGCACCCGCCGTTCCGCTGGCAGCGCGACTACGCCCGCGACTTCGAGAACGGCCTGGCCCGCATGCGTGAGGAGACCGATGTCACGTTCGCGGTCGAGAACATGTTCCCGCTGCGCGCCAGGGGCAACGACGTGGTGCCGTACTCGCCCGACTGGAACCCGATCGACTACGACTTCCCGCAGGTCACCCTCGACCTGTCGCACACCGCGGTGTCCGGCTCCGACGCCATGGAGATGGCCACCAAGCTCGGCGACCGGCTCGCCCACCTCCACCTGGCCGACGGCATGGGCGTGACCAACAAGGACGAGCACCTGGTCCCCGGCAGGGGCAACCAGCCGTGCGCGCAGATGCTGGAACGCCTGGCGAACTCGGGCTACGGCGGCCTGGTGGTGCTGGAGATCAACACCCGCAAGGCGGCCAGCCGCACCGAGCGCGTCGACGACCTGGCCGAGGCGCTGGCCTTCGCCCGCCTGCACCTGGCGGCGTCCCGATGAACGTGGGGCCGACCAGGAACGTCGGGCCGACCAGAGACCTCGCGCGGGTCTTCGACAGCGTGGCCGACGCCTACGACGCGGGCCGCCCGACCTATCCCGACGAGATGTACCGCGCGCTCACCGAGGTGACCGGGATCGAGCTCGACGGCGCCACCGCGATCGACGTGGGCGCGGGCACGGGCATCCTGACGCACGCGCTGCGGGCCCGCGGCTCCCAGGTGATCGCGGTCGATCCGGGGGCGGAGATGCTGGCCCGGCTGGTCACGCGGATCGACGGCGAGCCGCCGCCGGTCGCCGCGGTGATCGCCGACGGCAACGCGCTGCCGCTGGCCGACGGGGTGGCCGACCTGGTGACGTACGCCCAGTCGTGGCACTGGCTCGACCCCGTCGTCTCGATCGCCGAGGCCAGGCGGGTGCTGCGGCCCGGCGGCGCGATCGTGGGCTGCTGGAACCTGCACCACGCGGCCCAGGCCGAGTGGCTGGCCGCCTACGAGGCGCGGCTGGCCGAGGCGGTGCCCACGTACTGGGGGCCGGCGGTCGAGGAGTGGTCGGTGCCGCCGATCGCCGCGGCCTTCGAGGTGGTCCAGGAGCGCTGGATCCCGTGGACGAGGCTGGTCGGCATCGAGGACTTCCTGCTCGACCTGCGCTCCCACTCGTACATGGCGGCGCTGTCGCCGGACGCGGCCGACGAGCTGGTCGGGCGGCAGCGCGGGGAGCTGCGGAAGGCCTTCCCCGAGGGCGTGCTGTCGGTGCCGATGCGGGTGTACCTGGCGGTGGGCCGGTGACCGGCGGGGCGCGGCCATGAGCAACGTACGACGCCGGCCCGGACGCAGGCCCGGGTCGGCCGACACGCGCGGCGAGATCCTGACGGCGGCGCGGCGGGTGTTCGCCGAGAAGGGCTTCGACAAGGCCACGGTCCGCGGGATCGCGCGGGAGGCCAAGGTCGACCCGGCTCTGGTCCACCACTACTTCGAGACCAAGGAGGGCATGTTCGCGGCGGCCATGCAGCTGCCGATCACCCCCGACGAGGTCATCCCGCTGCTGCTGGACGGCCCGCGCGAGGAGATCGGCGAGCGGCTCGTGCGGATGATCCTGCGGGTGACCGCCGAGCCGGAGACCCGCGAGCCGATGATCGCCCTGATGCGCTCGGCGCTCACGAACGAGCAGGCGGCGGCGATGTTCCGGGAGTTCATCACCAACGCGCTGCTCTTCCAGGTGGCCGACCGCCTTGGTGTTCCGCACCTACGCATCGAGGCTGCTTTTGGCCAGATGTACGGAGTGATCATGGGCCGTCACGTGATCAAATTGGAGCCGCTGGCCAGCGCCGATCCGGAGGAGCTCGTCGAGCTGATAGCCCCGACCATCCAGAGGTACTTCACGGCGTAGAGCATTGTTCTGTATAGGGCACTGACCATAGGGTATGGATGTCATCCCGGGAAGTTACTGGCCGGTAAGCTTCCTGGAAACACGTGTCCGTATGCTGGCAGCCATCGTCGTCTGTGGGAGGACCCCGTGCTCTGGGTAGCGATCATCGGGCTGGTCATGACCGTCCTGGCGGTGGCCGTCGCCGGCCGCAGGGTGTTGTTCCTGTTCAAGCTGGCGACCTCCGGGCCACCCGCGCCCGAACGCGTCGAGTACGCCAAGGAGCACGCCGCCGACGAGCTCAAGGCCCAGCTCGTCGAGGTCTTCGGCCAGAAGAAGCTGCTGAAGTGGACGCCGTCCGGCACGGCCCACTTCTTCGTCATGTGGGCGTTCTTCATCCTGCTGACCGTCTACATCGAGGCGTACGGCGCGATCATCCAGGGCGCGATCACCGGCGAGCCCGACTTCCACATCCCGCTCATCGGCACCTGGGGCGTGCTCGGCTTCCTCCAGGACTTCATCGCGGTCGCGTGTCTGCTCGGCCTGGTCGCCTTCGCGATCATCCGGGTCAAGAACTCGCCCAAGACGCTGGGCCGCAAGTCGCGTTTCTCCGGCTCGCACCTCGGCGGCGCGTGGCTCGTCCTGTTCATGATCTTCAACATCATCTGGACGCTGTTCCTGGCCCGCGGCGCCTCGGCGGCCAACGGCAACTTCCCCTACTCCTCCGGCGCGTTCGTCTCCCTGGCGCTCGGCGACGCGCTGCCGGCCAGCCCGCTGCTGGAGGAGATCGCGCTGCTCCTGCACATCGGCTTCATGCTGGTGTTCCTGGTCATCGTGGTGAACTCCAAGCACCTGCACATCTTCACCGCGCCGCTCAACGTGCTGTTCTCCCGGCGTCCCAACGGGCTCGGCGCCGCGTCCGAGCTGCGCGTCGACGGCAAGCTCGTCGACTTCGAGGACGAGGAGCTCGACGCCGAGCGCCTGGGCCGCGGCAAGATCGGCGACACCACGTGGAAGGGCTTCCTCGACTTCTACTCCTGCACCGAGTGCGGCCGCTGCCAGTCGCAGTGTCCGGCCTGGAACACCGACAAGCCGCTCTCGCCGAAGATGCTCATCCTCGACCAGCGCGACCACGCCTTCAAGGTGGCCCCGTACCTGATGGCCGCGAGCACCGAGCACGCCGACACCGACGTGCTCGCGCTGCTGGAGAAGCCGCTCGTCGGCGAGGACGGCGTCATCCACCCCGACGTGCTGTGGTCGTGCACCAACTGCGGCGCCTGCGTCGAGCAGTGCCCGGTGGACATCGAGCACATCGACCACATCCTTGACATGCGCCGCTACCAGGTCATGGTGGAGTCGTCGTTCCCGTCCGAGGCGGGGGTGATGGTGAAGAACCTGGAGAACAAGGGCAACCCGTGGGGCATGTCCGAGATGAAGCGGGCCGACTGGATCGAGGAGCTCGACTTCGAGGTCGAGCTGGTCGAGGAGAAGATGCCCGAGGACGCCGAGTACCTGTTCTGGGTGGGCTGCGCGGGCGCCCTGGAGGACCGCGCCAAGAAGACCACCAAGGCGGTCGCCGAGCTGCTGCACATCGCGGGCGTGAAGTTCGCGGTGCTCGGCCCGATGGAGGCGTGCACCGGTGACCCGGCCCGCCGCCTGGGCATGGAGTACCTGTTCAACATGCTCGCCCAGCAGAACATCGAGACGCTGAACGAGGCCGGCGTCAAGAAGATCGTCGCGACCTGCCCCCACTGCTTCAACACCCTGGCCAACGAGTACCCGCAGCTCGGCGGCACCTACGAGGTCGTGCACCACACCCAGCTGCTGTCGAAGCTGGTGGACGAGGGCCTGCTCACCCCCGTCACGCCGATCGAGGAGAAGATCACCTACCACGACCCGTGCTTCCTCGGCCGCCACAACAAGGTCTACTCCCAGCCCCGCGACATCATGTCGAAGGTGCCCGGCGTGCAGACCCAGGAGATGCACCGCCACAAGGACCGCGGCTTCTGCTGCGGCGCGGGCGGCGCGCGCATGTGGATGGAGGAGCGCATCGGCAAGCGCATCAACACCGAGCGGGTCGACGAGGCGCTCACCACGAATCCCGACACCGTCTCGACCGCGTGCCCGTTCTGCATGGTGATGCTCGGCGACGCGATCAACGAGAAGAAGAACAGCGGCGAGGCCAAGGAATCGCTGGAAGTCGTGGACGTCGCGCAGCTGTTGATCAAATCGGTCAAGGGCGCTTCCTGACCACGAAAAGTCGGACTCCTCTACAGGCTCTGTAGAGGAGTTCCGCACGTCACGGGCCCCCTCGCTGGAAATCTCCCATCCACATAACGGGAAAATCACGGTAACCTCAACGTCGCATGGCCTTATTCGACGGGGAGGGGGCTGGTGATGCGCGTCGTGGTCACGGACGCCGAAGTCACCCTGGCCGACGTGCTCTCCCTGCGACTCGCCATCGATGAGCCCCTGCGTGACGGCACCGAGCTCGTGCTGCGCCATCGCGCCACGGGGGTCGAGCGCGACGTGCGCCTGGGCCGCACGGGAAGCCGGACGCGGGAGGCCACGCTGGCCGTCTCGCTGGCGCCGCTGGAGCTGACCGCCGGCCGCTGGGACGCCTACCTGCGGCACGAGGGCAGCCGCAGCCGGCTGCGCAGCGTCGACCCGGGGTTCTCGCTCGACCACCTCGACGCGTACGCGCTGTGCCGGCGGACGCTGGCCTACCGGTCGTACCGGACGCGGAACGGGTTTCTGGCCCTGAAGATAGCCGACGCCGCGCCGGTGGCCGAGGTGCGGGCGATCTGGTTCAGGGAGGGCCGGTTCGAGGTGACGGGGCTGCTGGCGTACACCGGGCTGGAGGACGACGACGCGCGCCGCGAGGCCACGCTCACCCTCGACCGCAGGCCGACCAGGGAACGGGTGTCGGCCAACGCCACCGTCCAGGGGGTGCGCTTCCACGCGGCGGTGTCGCTGGTGAACGTGGTCGAGGCCGACCCCGACACGGCCGGCACCTGGGAGCCCGCGCTGGAGGTCGAGGGCGTGCCCACGCCGCTGCGGCTGGGCGCCTGGCTCGACGACGTCGACGGCAAGCGAAGACGGCTGCACTATCCCTCGGCCGAGATCGACGGCGTGCCCGTCCGGCCCTGTTACACCGCCGACGACGAGCTGCGCATCGAGGTGGGCGGATGAAGGTCAGCCTGGTGCTCGCCTCGGCCTACGGCATGCGCGGCGACGTGCGGGCGACGCTCAACCTCGCCACCGCCCTGTCCGAGCGGCACGAGGTCGAGGTCATCAGCGTCCGGCGGCAGAAGGAGAAGCCGTTCTTCCCCGTCGGCTCCAAGGTGGCCATGCGCAGCCTGGTCGACGCCCGTCCAGGGGTGCGCCACCTGCTGCCGCGCGGCCAGATGCGCACCGAGATGGCGCTCTGGCGGCTGCTGCGCGGGCTCAGGTCCGACGTGCTGATCACCACCAGGCCGGGCATCGGCGTCCAGGTGGCGCGGCATGCTCCACGTGAAACCATCAAGATCGCCAGGGAGTGGGGGCGGCCCGCCGTCCCCGGGCCGGTGCAGCGGCTCTACCCGCGCCTCGACGCGGTCGTGACGGCCACGGAGTCGGCCCAGGAGGAGTGGGGCAGGCTGCTCGGCGACGGGTCCGCCGTCCACTCCGTGCCGGACGCGCTGCCGGGCGGCCCGTGGCCGCGGTCGCGGATGGACAACCGGATCGTGGCGGCCGGGGGGCGGTGGGTGTCGGTCAAGGCGTACGACCGGCTGATCAGGGCGTTCGCGATCGTGGCGGACAAGCGTCCCGACTGGCGGCTGCGGCTCTACGGCGGCGGCCCCGAGGAGCGGCGGCTGCGGTCGCTGGTGAGCGAGCTCGACCTGCACAACCACGTCTACTTCATGGGCGTCACGCCCGACCTGGCGGGGGAGTTCGCCAAGGCGTCGATCGTGGCCAACCCCTCCCGCAGCGAGGACCTGGGCATGACCGTGCTGGAGGCCATGGGGTGCGGGGTGCCGGTGGTGGCCTTCGAGGGCGCCAGGGGCCCCAGGGAGTTCGTGGCGACCGGCTACAACGGCGTGCTGGTTCCGGAGAGCGAGAGCGAGGCGCAGCACTTCGCGGGCGCGCTGCTGGCGCTCATCGACGACGAACGCCGCCGCCGCTCGCTGGCGGCCGGCGCCCTCGACACCGCAGTGCGCCATTCGGCCGAGGAAGTCGCCGGACAGTGGGAGAAGCTGCTGTCAGATCTCCGCTAGCTCATACGGGTTACGGGTACCGTAGAAGCATGCATGGGTACAGCGGAGACAAGCAGGCATATCTGACGCGGCTCCGGCGAATCGAGGGCCAGATCAGGGGCCTGCAGCGCATGGTCGACGACGATGCCTACTGCATCGACGTGCTCACCCAGGTCTCCGCGGCCACGCGGGCCCTTCAGGCCGTGGCGCTCGGGCTGCTGGAGGAGCACATCTCCCACTGCGTCGCCGACGCGATCAACACGGGCGGCCCGGAGGCCGAGGCGAAGGTGAAGGAGGCGTCGGCCGCCATCGCCCGCCTGGTCAAGTCGTAGGGGGTCGCCTCCTCCATACGTAGGAGAGGCGCACCCTCGATTGACTAGTTACCTGTAATAGCCGGGAACCACTGTCCCGGACCCCACAGGAGCCCGGGACAGGTAATTTTCGATGGTCTTCAGCGACTCGCCGAAGTCCGCAATCCGAGCGCGTCGTCGAGTTCGTCCAAGGTCAGCCGCCGCTCGCTGACAGCCACGGCCGTGAGCACCTCGGCGTAGAGCGCAATCTCGTCCAACGCGACACGGTCGTGGACCCGAGAGTCCAGGTCGTCGTGCCCCACCGCGTCGTCCTTCCTTCCGCAGCCCACACCCTCTACGAGGTTACGGCGAGGGCCCTTCCGGCGACATGGCCCATCGGAGTCATTCCTTTCGGCGTCACGGGGGCCCCACAGGGATCATTTCCCGAAGTCGAGATCACAATTCAGCGAATTGCCCGGTGACTGAAGTGATAGAGGGATATAGGCGGAGTAAGGGTGAAATAACGGTAATAGTGCGTTACGGGTGACCGATGTGGTGGTCGTCGCGTTCGTGGATCAGCTCCCGGACCAGCGCGCTCTGCCCGGCCAGGCCGTGCTGCGGCACCTTGGCACCGGTCAGCCGTCCCCACGCCAGGCAGGTGGCGTACGCGGCGCCCAGCACGGCCGCCTTGCTCTCCCGGTCGGGCGGCGTCACCACCGCCGCCTGCGGCGCCGGCACCCCGCCCGGACGGGCGGGGAAGCCCTCCGGCTCGGTGCGCTCGGCCGCCGACGTGCCCGTCAGCCCGGCACGCTCCAACTCCACGTACGCCCGCCGCAACCGGTGGTTCAGCCGCTCGGGCAGCATCCTCCTGGAGTCCGACAGGTCGGCCAGGTACGCCGCCGCCGCTCCGGACGCGTCCTCCACGAAGCCCAGCGCCTCGACCAGGTCGTACACCGAGTGGGCGAAGTAGGCGTCGGGATCGGTCTCGGGCAGCAGGGCCAGGGCCAGCCGCGGCGGGCAGCGGTCGAGCCAGGCCCGGCGCACGGCGTCGTCCCCCCGCGCGGCCGTGGCGTCGTCGCGGCCGGGCCGGCGCAGCACCGGCTCCACCATCGTCAGCAGCGCCAGCGCCCGCGGCCTGAACCGGATGTCGGACAGCAGCACCTGGGCGGTGTCGGCGATCAGCGCGGCCAGCCGCAGCGCGGCCCGCGGCCGGCCCGCGCGGGTGCGCTCGGACACCAGCGTGACCAGGTCGAGCAGCGGCGGCGCGGGCAGCCAGCGCACCCATTCGTCGCCGGGCAGCGAGCGGCGCAGGTACTCGCCGAACAGGGTGATCAGGCGCTCGTTGCCGTCGAAGGCCGGCGCGTACGCGCACCACATGACCGTCCCCCAGACGGCGGCGACCGTGCTCGGCACGTCGGCGGCGAAGATCTCCCCGAAGGCGGTCAGCGGGTAGTCCAGCTCCGACTTGCGCCCGGCCCCGCGGACGATCTCCGCGATCTGCCCGGTCACCACCGGCAGCACGTCGGGCCCGATGAACGCCTGGGTCGAGCCCGGCTCGGCGGCGAAGTCGGGCCCGGTGGGCACCACCTCGTCCGGCAGCGCGGCCGTGGCGTGCCCCACCTTGCGCGCCCGTTCGCCCCTGGGCGGCGGCGCTGGGTGCCAGCGGCCGTCGCCGGGGTCGTGCAGGTGCCAGCGGGCGTACGCGCCGTAGAGCCAGCGGTCGCCGTCCTGGGTCACCAGGACCCTGGCCGCCAGGACGTGCGCGCGGTCGGGCACGGACAGGCCCTGCCAGCGCGGGTCCGCGACCATCGCGCGGACCTCCGCCTCTGCCGAGGTGAACGCATCCCAGGGGCGCACGGCCGTCATCGTACTGGGCCGCCCGACGTCACCCGTCGGCATTTCACGGCAGAATGTCCGCTATGAGGGCAAAGGTGGCAGGGGTGTTGGCAGTGGCGGGTGTGGTGAGCGGCTGCGGGACCGCCGCGGCGCCGCCCACTCCCACCGGTCCCGGCGTGCTCACCGTCCAGAACGCCCAGGCGCCCACGCCCGGCGGCGAGGTCGGATCGGCCTCCAGCGAGTTCGCCGACGCCGCGGAGCTGGCCGTGTGGAGCAAGCTGAGCGACACCGAGAAGGACGTCGACAGGATCGCCAAGCTCGACGTGAACAAGACCGCCAAGGGCGCCCTCTACCTGGAGCCGAAGACCTCCACCTGGTACGACGCCTTCCGCGGCCCCTTCGTCTACCAGGAGCTGGCCGGGGACATCGTCATGCACGCCCGGGTCAAGGTCACCGGCAAGAAGGGCGGCAGGCCCGCGCGCAAGTTCTCGCTCGGAGGGCTCATGGCCCGCCAGCCGGGCACGTACGACAAGCCCGTGTGGATGTCCGTCACCACCGGCACCGCCGACGCGGCCGGGCAGGTCGAGGCCAAGTTCACCCAGGACGGCAGCTCCAAGCCGCTGGAGGTGGCGGTCAAGGGCGGCTGGGTTGACCTCGTCCTGGCCAGGCTGGGCCGGGTCGCCGTCGCGCTCTACAAGGAGGACGGCGGCGCCTGGAAGGTCGCCAGACGCTGGCCCTCGAACCTCCCCGAGGTGCTGCAATGGGGTGTCACCGCCTACACCGACTGGGACAGCTACGGCGCGCTGAAGAAGGACGCCGCCAAGGCCAACGCCAAGCAGGTCAAGGGCGTGCCCGACCTCAAGCTGACCGTCGACTTCGTCCGCTTCCTCCGCCCCGAGCTGCCGGAGTACGCCGACCCGCTCAACACCGCCTCGGTGTCGGACCAGGTCCTGATCAAACTGCTGACGCCTGCCGGTGCCTGACCGCCTTGGCCATGTAGTTGTCCGGCGTGCGGGCGAAGGAGGCCCGGTCGTCGTCGGTGAGCTCGCGCACGATCCGGCCGGGCACGCCGGCGACCAGCACCCCGGACGGGATCTTCTTGCCCGGCCCGACCAGCGCTCCGGCGGCGACCAGCGTGCCCGCGCCCACCCGGGCGCCGCCCAGCACGATCGCGCCGATGCCGACCAGCGCGCCGGTCTCGACGTGCGCGCCGTGGACCATGGCCTTGTGGCCCAGGCTGACCCGGTCCTCCAGGATCGCCGGCTGGCCCGCGTCGGCGTGCAGGCAGCACAGATCCTGTACGTTGCACTCCTCGCCGATCTCGATCCGCTCGTCGTCCCCGCGGAGAACGGAGCCGTACCAGATGCTGGACGCCCGGCCCACCCGCACACTCCCGACCACGACGGCGCCGGGCGCGATGTACGCCTCCGGGTGGATGTCCGGCACTGCCCCGTCGTCCAACGCTGCTATGTACATTCGTCCAATCGTAATTCCCGCCCCAGGTGTGGCGTTCCGGTTGCGGACGTGGGCAGATGGCAGGAAAGTCGTTTCCTGACGTCTCGTCGTCAGACCCTCACAACCCGCAGTTTTCCCCCGCCTCACGCAAACCCTTAGGTAACCCCCATGACAAACCAGCACGAGAGCATTCCCGACCTGATGCAAGAGGACACCTTCGAAGTCGTGATGCGCGGCTACAACCGCCGTCAGGTGCACGACTACATGATCCGTACCCGGAACCAGATCCGGGATCTGGAAGAGCGGCTGGCACGGGCGATCGACCAGGCGGAGCAGGGCCGGGTCGAGCTGGCGGAGGCCAGGCGGCGGATGGTCGAGGCGCCCCAGAGCTACGAGGACCTCAGCCCGCGGCTCGCGCAGATCCTCAAGCTGGGCGAGGAGGAGGCCGCGGCCAAGCGCGCCGACGCGGAGGCCGAGGCGACCGCCGTGCGGGAGAGCGCCAGGGCCGAGGCCGAGCGGCTGGTGACGACGTCGCGCGAGACGTCCGACAAGATGCTGACCTCGGCGCAGGCGGAGGCCGAGCGGCGGGTGGCCGAGGCCACGCAGGCGGCCGAGCGCATGCTGGCCCAGGCGGGCGCGGACGCCGAGGAGCAGCTCGGGTCGGCCCGCAGCGAGGCCGAGAGCCTGCTGCGCGACGCGCACGCCGAGGCCGAGCGGGTGGTCGGCGGGGCGCAGGCCGAGGCGGAGCGCATGATGGCGGCCGCCAACGCGCAGGCCGAGCAGCTCGTGGCGGGGGCGCACGCGGAGGCC
Organism: Nonomuraea sp. NPDC049684; assembly: GCF_044465345.1. Classification (NCBI taxonomy): domain Bacteria; kingdom Bacillati; phylum Actinomycetota; class Actinomycetes; order Streptosporangiales; family Streptosporangiaceae; genus Nonomuraea; species Nonomuraea sp. NPDC049684. The sequence goes on from NZ_JBITLO010000016.1 coordinate 91,945, forward strand.
GAGTCGATGCTGGCGGCGGCGCGTCAGCGCACGGCCTCGCTCGACGAGCACGCCGGGCGCCGGGTGGAGTACCTGACCAACACCCACACCGAGGTCGTGCGGCGGCTGACCGAGATCGGCTCGGTGCTCGGCGACCTCATGCGCACCGAGGCGGCGGCCGGGCAGCTCGTGCCGGAGTCGGCGCTGCCGCCCGCGCCGGTCGCCCCTCAGCAGCCGGTGGCCGCTCAGCAGCCGGTCGCCGTTCCGGCGCCCGCGCCGGAGCCCGCCATCGAGGCCGCGCCGGCCCCGCAGCACTCCGCGCAGGACGACGTGCGGGTCATCGTCGAGCAGGACGAGGAGAAGCCGAAGGAGAGCGTCTCCGACGACACCGACGTGCACATCCTGCGGCTGGGCGAGTACCACACCTAGAGCGTGAAGGGGCGGGGAGCGGAAGCCCCCGCCCCCGATAGGGTCGGAGACTTCCGCGTTCGTGGCCCCGTTGGGGGCCCGGTGCCGGGGCCGCCGAGACGCTGGACCCGGCACCGGGCTGCTCGCGTGCGAGCCGCGGAACGCTCCACGGCCCGCGTCAGGGAGGAGCGGGGCCGGCCCACCAGCGGGGCTGCCGGCCAGTCCGTTCCTCCTGGTCCCGGAGCTGGTCGCGCAGGCCGTCCGGGTCGTCCGCGTCGATGGTCATCGCACATCCGGCCTCGCGCTGCGCCGCGTCGAGCGGATGGTGCCGCGTGGCCCACCAGCGGCCCGCGTCGCTCCGCCAGATGGTCCACCTGGGGTACTCCCGGGCGATCTCGGCAAGATGCCGGTCAACGGACATCCGCGCACCTCTCCCGGGCCCCAGGCGAAGGTTCCATCTCCTGTACGGTTCCATCTCCTTAGAAGATGAGGGACCTCTCTAGAGAAATCAATGATCGTGATGGACAGGTCAACCTATCGCTTGACAGATCGGGTTGAACTAGGCGTCGAAGTCGTACTGGAGTACGTATGCCGCCGAGTCCAAAACCATCTCGTTGAGCTCGACGGGTCTGCCGCCCGCCGTGTACGCGGTGCGGGCGATGACGATGACGGGGGTTCCGCCGGGCAGGTCGAGCAGCCCGGTCTCGCGGGGGCCGGGCATGCGGGCCCGCACCTCCTCGGTGAAGTGGGCCGGGGGCAGGCCCAGGTCGCCGAGCCTGGCGTAGACGCCGCCCGGCCCGGTGTCGGGCATGGTGATGGCGCTGCCCTGGACCAGGCGGGCGGGGAAGGAGGAGGTCGCCAGTTGCACGGGCCGGCCGTCCACGGAGTAGCGGCGCCGGCGCACCCATACCTCGCCGCTCTCCAGGACGCCCGCCACCTCCTCCGATGCGCGCTCCAGCACCACCTCCACCTGGTCCACGGTGAAGGGACGGCCCCGGGTGTCGGCGTCCCAGATGGCACGCCCCTGACCCCACTGCTCTCGTGACAGGCGGCGCGAGCCGTGTCTGCGGATCGGTTTGAACAGGCGCACGTAGACCCCCGAACCTCGTTTGGGCACCGCCAGCCCTTCGTTGATCAGTACGGCAAGCGCCTGCCTGGCGGTGGCGCGTGCGATTGCGTAGTCGGCCATGAGCGCGTTCTCGCCCGGTAGGCGGTCCCCGTCGCGCAGTTCGCCGGACAGGATCCGGGCGCGGAGGCCGTCGGCGATGCGGCGATAAATAGGGGGCTCGTGGGGTACCGGGGATTCAGACACGTTTCGATCACCCTCTGTCACCAACCAGGTTGTGGCGTCTCCAGAGAACTTGCCCCGTCTTGTCCACGATCGCACAGATACAGAGGTTGGTCCCGAGCTTCTTTTGAGCTGATCGTGCCTGTGTGATGAATGCGAGGACGTTTATGCAGACCGTTACCGTGGAACGGTCTGGGCCGCTATTCGCGGGGCCCACCAGCGGCGAGTAACCGACGCGGCCAGCACCGCGCCCGCGGTGTTCATGATCACGTCGTCCACGGAGGAGAACCGGCCCAGTCGCAGGGCGTACTGGAGGAACTCGACCGTGACCGAAAAGGCCGCCGCGACGGCCGCAACCCGGCCGTGGGAGGCCATCGCGGCGGTCCGTACGGGCAGCAGGGCGCCCAGCGCGGCGAACACCAGCAGATTGCCCCCGACCTGCACCGTCACCGTCTCCCACGAGGCTCCGGCGAGGTCGGCGAGGTCCATGAACGGGACGAGCCCGACCCCGGCCCGGCCGGTGGACGGCGTGAGGATCATCCACACCCACGGCGCGGTCCCGACGACGACGCCGACGTCGGCGAGCGAGGTGCGCAGCGGCGCCGGATGCCCGGCCCTGGCCCGGCGGCGGGCGAGCAGGACGATCACCAGGGCGGCCACGGGAAGCGCAATAACCCCAGCAATGATGATATTTCCCCACAATTCCCATGTGCGCGCCATTTGGCCATCATCCCGGGCGGCCGAGGGGTACCGGAAGATGTCTGTATGGACAGGTCCGCCAGGGGCCCGGCCGAGGGGTGGCTCAGTGTCACCGGCGCCACCGAGGCCTGACGGGCCCGCGCGGTTCCCGCCCCCGCCGGACTGTTGTCTGACCGTCGCCCGACGATCTATACCGGGAGTGAGGCTAGAGGAGGCTGCTGTGCTGACCCATTTCATCGGCGGGCTGCCGGTGGCGGCGGGCAACGCGTTCCCGGTCCACGACCCGGTGACGGGCGCGGTGATCAGGCAGGTGCACGAGGCCGATCCTGAGGTGGTCGACCGGGCGGTGCGCGCGGCCAGGGAGGCGGCGCGCGACTGGGCGGGGCTGCCGGTGGCCGAGCGGGCCGGATGGCTGCGCCGCCTGGCCGAGGGCATCGAGGTCCGCTTCGACGACCTGGTCACGGCCGAGATCGCCGACACCGGCAAGCCGCTCGGCCAGACCCGCACGCTCGACGTGCCGCGCGGCATCGCGAACTTCCGCGCGTTCGCCGAGATCGCCTCCCAGCGCCCCGACGACGCCTTCCACCTCGCCGGCGTGCTGAGCTACACCGTGCGCAGGCCGCTCGGCGTGGTCGCCGTGATCGTGCCGTGGAACCTGCCGTTCCTGCTCATGACGTGGAAGCTGGCCCCCGCCCTCGTCGCCGGCAACACCGTGGTGGTCAAGCCGTCGGAGCACACGCCCGGCTCGGCCGCGGTCTTCGCCGAGATCTGCGCCGAGGCCGGCCTGCCGCCGGGCGTGGTCAACATCATCTTCGGGCACGGCCCGGCGGGCCAGCTCCTCGTCGAGCACCCGGGCGTGGACGGCGTGACGTTCACCGGCTCGACCGCGACCGGGACGCAGATCATGAAGACGGCCGCCGACCGGGTCAAGCCGATCTCGTTCGAGCTGGGCGGCAAGAACGCGGGCCTGGTCTTCGAGGACTGCGACCTGGGCAGGGCCGTCGAGGGCACGGTGAAGTCGGTGTTCACCAACGGCGGCCAGGTGTGCCTGTGCACCGAGCGGCTCTACGTCGAGCGGCCGATCTTCGAGGACTTCTGCGGCCTCCTGGCCGCGCGCGCCCAGGAGGTCGAGCCGCAGCCGATGATCTCGGCCGGGCATCGGGAGAAGGTGCTGTCCTACTACGCCCTGGCCCGCTCGGAGGGGGCCAAGGTGCTCACGGGGGGCGGCGTCCCGACGTTCGGCGACCACCGCGATTCCGGATATTTCGTGGAACCGACGGTAATGACAGGGTTGTCGGAGTGGTCCCGCTTCAATCGAGAGGAGATCTTCGGTCCCGTGTGCCACGTGGCTCCTTTCGACAGCGAGGCCGAGGCGATCGACCTGGCCAACGGCAGCGAGTACGGCCTGGCCGCCACCCTCTGGACCACCAACCTCGACCGCGCCCATCGCGTGGCCCAGCGTCTGGAGGCGGGGCTGGTCTGGGTCAACACCTGGTACCTGCGCGACCTGCGCACCCCGTTCGGCGGCGTGAAGCTGTCGGGCATCGGCAGGGAGGGCGGCACGCAGTCGCTCGACTTCTACTCCGAGCCCACCACGATCACCATCAAACTGGAGCAACCCGATGCATGACGAATGGTCCCTGGCCGTCGACACCCGGGGTCAGGCCGCCGAGCGGCTCGTCGAGGCCGCACGTACCGGAAAGCCCTGCGCGCCGCTCACGGACCTCATCACCACAGTGGCCGACGCCTACGCGGTGCAGGACATCAACACCCGGCGGGCGCTGGCCGAGGGCCGGCGGCCGGTGGGCCGGAAGATCGGCGCCACCAACCCGCTGCTGCAGCGGAAGTTCGGCATCGACCAGCCCGACCACGGCATGCTCTTCGCCGACATGGCCGAGCTCGACGGCCGGCCCATCAAGGTGGAGCGGTTCCTGCAGCCGCGCGCCGAGGCCGAGGTCGCGCTCGTGTTCGGCAGCGACCTGACCGAGGGGCCGTTCACGCTGGTGGACGTGATCAGGGCGGTGGAGTTCGCGCTGCCCGCCATCGAGATCGCCGACTCGCGCATCGCCGACTGGGACATCACGATCGCCGACACCGTCGCCGACAACGCCTCCTCCGGCGCGTACGTGCTGGGCGCCACGCCGAAGCGGCTGACCGACCTCGACCTCGGCGCGGCGGCGATGACGATGACCCGCGACGGCGAGGAGGTCTCGGCCGGATCCGGAGCCGCGTGCATGGGCAACCCGCTGAACGCCGCCCTCTGGCTGGCCGGCGCGCTGGCCGCCACCGACCGCCCGCTGCGCGCCGGGGACGTCGTCCTGACCGGCGCGCTCGGCCCGGTCGTGCCGGTAGAGGCCGGGAACGTGTTCGAGGCCAGGATCGAGGGGCTCGGCTCGGTGCGGGCGGTGTTCGGCGCGTGAGCCGCGAGGCCATCCGCGTCCCCGGCAAGGCCGTGCCCCGGGGACGGTTCCCGCACGTCAAGCGCGCGGGCGACTTCCTGTACGTCTCCGGCACCAGCTCCCGCCGGCCCGACGGCACCTTCGCGGGCGCCCGCGCCGACCGGTTCGGCGTCACCGACCTGGACATCCGCGCCCAGACGCGGGCGGTCATCGAGAACGTCGGCGACCTGCTCACGGCCGCCGGAGGCTCGCTCGCGGATCTCGTACAGATCACCACGTACCTGGTAAACATGAACGACTTCAAGGGCTACAACGAGGTGTACGCCGAATTCTTCGACGAGGAGGGTCCGACCAGGACCACGGTGGCGGTGCATCAGCTCCCGCACCCGCACCTGCTCATCGAGATGCAGGCCGTCGCCTACCATCCACAGGAGCGACCATGATTCCCCCCATTGACTTCACCAAGTGGATCGACGAGCACGCCCACCTGCTCAAGCCGCCGGTCGGCAACAAGGTGGTCTTCGAGGGGGCCGAAGACTTCATCGTGATGGTGGTCGGCGGGCCCAACTCCAGGACCGACTTCCACGTCGATCCGTACGAGGAGCTGTTCTACCAGGTGCGCGGCAACATGCACGTCAACGTGGTGACCGAGAACGGCCCCGAGACCGTGCACGTCAGGGAGGGCCAGATGTGGCTGCTGCCGGCGCGCATGCCGCACTCGCCGCAGCGCCCGGAGGCGGGGTCCGTCGGGCTGGTGGTGGAGCGCATCAGGCCCGAGGGCGAGCTGGAGAGGTTCCAGTGGTACTGCGCCGAGTGCGGCGCCAAGGTCCACGAGGTCGAGCTCCAGGTGCGCGACATCGTCAAGGACCTGCCGCCGGTCTTCGAGGCGTTCTACGGCGACGAGAAGGCCCGCACGTGTGACCGGTGCGGCGCGCTGCACCCCGGCAAGGGATAGCTGGCCACCGGCGCCCGCACGCCGCGCGTGCCCGGGGCGTCGGGCGAGGGCTGAAGGGGGCTCCCATGCGCGTTGCCGTGCTGGGGCTGGTCGCGCTGATGGTCGCCGGCTGCGGCGGCGCGGTGCCCCTCGCCGCGGAGGACGAGCCCGTACGGGTCGGCGCGATCATCTCGCAGACCGGCGTGTACGCCACCCTCGGCGACGACATGGAGACCGCCATGCGGCTCTACCTGGACGACCACCACGGCCTGCTCGGCGGCCGGCCGGCCCGGCTGGTCGTGGCCGACGACGCCAGCAGCCCGGAGATCGGCGCGGAGCAGGCCAGGAAGCTGATCGACGGCGGGGCCGACGTGCTCACCGGCCTGATCGCCTCGCCGGTCGCCGTCTCGGTGGTCAAGGAGGCGGCCGGCACCCCGGTGGTGATCGCGAACGCGGGCGCCGACCAGCTCGGCGGGCCCGGCGTCTTCCGGGTGTCCTACACCAACCGCGCCCACGGCTACGCGGCCGGCCGGTACGCCGCCGAGCACTACGCCGGCCAGGACGTGGTGCTCATGGCCTCCGACTACTCCGCGGGCACCGAGACCCTGACCGGCTTCGCCGAGGGATACGGCGCCGGGCCGCTCAGGCGCATCCTGACGCCGTTCGGCGGGCAGGCCGACCTGGAGCCGTACCTGGCGCGCATACCGCGCGAGGCGCGGCTTCTGTACGCCTTCTACGCGGGCGGGGAGGCGGTCGCGTTCGTCAAGGCGTTCAAGCGGTTCGGCTACGATGCCAGGATCAAGCTGCTGGCCTGCCAGAACCTGGCCGACGAGGACGTCCTGCGCGCGGTCGGCCGGGACGCCGAGGGCATGGTCAGCGTCGGGCTCTGGTCGCCCGCGCTGGAGAACCCGGCCAACGCCGCGTTCGTGGCGGGGTGGCGGGCGCGCACCGGGCGGAACCCGTCCGCGGTCGCGCTCCAGAGCTGGGACGCGATGCGGCTGATCGACCGGGCGGCGGCCGCCGGCGGCGACCTGACGAAGGCGCTGGCCGGGGTGGGGGAGCTCGACGGCCCGCGGGGGCCGCTCCGGCTGGACTCGGCCCACAATCCGGTGCAGAACTGGTACGTCCGCGAGTACCAGAATGGTGTAAACCGGATAATCGCCACCATCTCACCCCCGTAAGGAGCACAACCCGTGCTGGACCGCGACGCCTGCCTCGCCCTCGACGCCGACGATCCGCTGCGGCCGTTCAAGGACGAGTTCGTCCTGCCCGAAGGGGTCGTCTACCTCGTGGGCAACTCGCTCGGCGCGATGCCCCGCCGCGCCGCCGAACGGGTGCGCCGCACGGTCGAGGACGAGTGGGGCGGCCAACTGGTCGGCGGCTGGAACGCGGCCGGCTGGTACGACCAGCCGCTGACCGCCGGCGACCGGCTCGCGCCGCTGATCGGGGCCGGCCCCGGCCAGGTCGTCGTGGGCAACACCACCACGATCGCCGCCTACCAGGCGCTGGCCGCCGCCGTACGGCTGCGCCCCGGCCGCAAGGTGATCGTCTCCGACCCGCGGAACTTCCCCACCGACCACTACATCGCCCAGGGCCTGGCCCGGCTGCTCGGCGACTACGAGGTGCGCGACTACGCCGAGGGCCGCTTCGACGACGCGGCCGTGGTGCTGCTGTCGGAGGTGGACTACCGCACCGGCGCCAGGCGGCACGTGCCCTCGGTGACCGCCCAGGTCCAGGCGGCCGGGGCGCTCATGGTCTGGGACGTGTGCCACAGCGTCGGCGCCATGGAGGTGGACGTGTCGCAGGCCGACTTCGCGGTCGGGTGCACGTACAAGTACCTCAACGCCGGACCCGGCGCGCCCGCCTTCCTCTACGTCAACCCGCGCCACCACGCCACCGCCGAGAACGTGCTGTCCGGCTGGCACGGCCACGCCGAGCCGTTCGCCTTCGAGACCGGCTACCGCCCGGCCGAGGGCATCCGGCGCTTCGCGGTCAGCACGCCGCACGTGGTGTCCTTCGCCGCGCTGGAGGCGGCGCTGGACATCTGGGAGCGGGTGCCCATGGCCCAGGTGCGGGCCAAGAGCGTCGCGCTGACCTCGCTCTTCGTCGACCTGGTCGGCGACGCGCTCAAGCCGGTCTCGCCCGCCGAGCCGGACGCGCGCGGCAGCCAGGTCTGCTTCCACCACCCGGACGGCTACCCGGTCATGCGGGCCCTCATCGACCGGGGGGTGCACGGCGACTTCCGCGCGCCCGACGTCCTGAGGTTCGGCTTCGCGCCGCTCTACATCGGCTACGCCGACGTCCACGACGCGGCCACCACGCTGCTGGAGGTGCTGGACAAGGAGCTGTGGCGGGACGAGCGGTACGCCCGGCGGCTCGCGGTCACCTGATCGGGCGAGTCCCCTCCCTCCTGAGAGCGAGCCGGAAGATCGCCGTCGTCGGCGATCCGCCGCCAGGGGGTCCCTGGCCAGGATTGTCCCATCGAAAGCCGATGTGACCTGGAGAGATCCCCATGAAGCGCACCCGTCTCGCCGCCGCCGTCCTGGCCCTGTCCGCCCTGTCCGCCCTGTCCGTGAGCGCCCCCGCCCTCGCCCACGCGGAGGCAGGCGCCCACAGCGCCGCCGCCGTCCAGGTGCCGCCGATCAACGAGGCGGCGCTGCGCAAGAGCATCGCCGGGCTGCCCGCGGCCGACGCCACCGCGGCCGAGGTCAGGGTCAGCGGCTCGGCCGGCTCCTGGCACGGCGTCTCCGGCGTGACCGATCTGCGCGGCAAGCACCCGGCCAGGGAGGGGGCCAGGTTCCGGGCGGGCAGCGTGACCAAGGTGCTGACCACGGCGGTCGTGCTCCAGCTCGTGGCCGAGGGCAGGGTCTCCCTCGACCGCACGGTCCAGGACTACCTGCCGGGGCTGCTGCCCGCCGACTACCCGCCGGTCAAGCTGGCCCAGGTGCTCAACCACACCAGCGGCCTGCCCGCGCCGAAGTCGGAGGGCGGCTTCGAGCGGGTCTACGCCGACCGCCTCAAGACGATCACCCCGCGGGAGTACGTCCGCCAGGCCGTGCTCAATCCGATCGAGTTCACCCCCGGGAGCAAGCAGCACTACCTCAACATCAACACCTTCGTCGAGGGCCTGGTGATCGAGAAGGTCACCGGCAGGTCGTACGAGCGGGAGGTCGGCGCCCGGATCCTGCGCCCGCTCGGCATGAACCAGAGCTACTTCCCCGGCACGTCCGTCAAGATCCACGGTCGGCACAACCAGGGCTACCAGGTCGTCCCCAAGGGCTTCCCCGACTCCTTCCCCTACGGCGGCGGGTACGTCGTGGACGTCACCGAGATGGAGGTCACCTCCACCTGGGCCTCCGGCGACCTCATCTCCACCGCCGCCGACCTGGAGAAGTTCACCACGGCACTGTTCGGCGGCCGGGTCGTGCCCGCGGAGCAGCTGAAGCCCATGTTCACCGTGCCGAAGGTGACCATGTACGGCACCGACGACGAGCCGGCCCACTACACCTCGGGCCTGACCGAGCTGACGTTGCCCGGCGGCATCGTCGCGTACGGCAAGACCGGCGCCCGCTACGGCAGCTCCACCGGCATCGGCGCCACCCAGGACCTGAGCCGCGTCGTGGTCTACTCGGTCAACTCCACCGACGCCAAGGCCCAGGGCCAGAACGAACGCGGCCTCGGCATCGCCCTGGCGGCCTTCGCCGAATAGAGGCGGCCCTCGCCGGACGGATCAGGGACCTCACGGTGGCTTTCGTCACAGAGGTCCCTTATCGCCTTCCTTGGCGTATTTCGGCAAACTGATCCAGATATCATGGCCGGTGCCCACAAGGCACTGACGATGTTCGCCCGCGTGACCGTGCGACCGCCGCACACCCGGCGGGTCGGGCGGGAGCGCGCCCCCAGCTCCGGGAGACCCCCGCCATGCTGCTGACCTTCGCGGTCACGACGCTCATCATGATCATGATCCCCGGCCCCGACGCGGCCCTGATCATGCGCAACTCCCTCGCCCACGGCCGCGTGGCCGGCCTGCTGACCATGCTCGGCGGCCTGCTGGGCCTGTCCGTGCACGCCGCGGCCGCCGCGGTCGGCCTGTCGGCGCTGCTGGCCGCCTCGCCCACCGCCTTCACCGTGGTGCGCGCCCTCGGCATCTGCTACCTGCTCTGGCTCGGGGTGCACGCCCTGCTGTCGAGCCGGAACCGGGCCAAGGCCGTGGAGGGCGCCGCGCCCCCGACCGGCTCGCCGCTCGTGCACGTGCGCAGGGGGCTGCTGTCGAACCTGCTCAACCCCAAGGTGCTGCTGCTCTTCGTGACCTGGCTGCCGCAGTTCCTGCCCGGCCACGGCGACACCCTGGGCCGGGCCCTGCTGCTGTCGGCCATCATCGCCGTGCTGTACGTGCTCTGGTTCAGCCTCTACAACGTGATCATCGACCGGGTGAGCGCGCTGCTGCGCAGGCCCCGGGTGCGGGCCAGGGTCGAGCGGGTGACCGGGGTGCTGCTGGTCGCCTTCGCGCTACGGCTCGCCGTCCAGTAGCTTGACCGCCCGCTTCGGGGCGATGGTCCGGTAGCTCTCCTCGACCCAGTCGAGCAGCACGTCGGTCTCGGGCAGCGCCGACAGGAACGGCACGGTCACCCAGCCGGCCCTGCCCAGGCCGTACCCGCTGGGGGCCGCGCCCTCGACGGTCAGCGCGTGGCCGTGCGCCTCCGACAGCAGCTTCACGCCGAACGTCGGGGCCCACTTCTCCGTCTGCTCGTCCAGGCCGAGGAACAGGAAGACCTTCTTGTTGACCTTGATGACCGTCTCGCCCCACGGATGGTCCTCGTGGGTCTCGGGCAGCCCCAGCGCGAAGGCCCGCAGTTCCGCACGTACGGTGTGCCAGTCGTCCATGGGATGGACGGTACCGAAGGCGGGCCCGCGCGGTCACCGGGGCGGTCGCCGGAACTCCGCGAGCCTGGCCTCGATGGCGTCCCTGATCCGGTCCCTGGCCTCCATCCGCGGGACGCCGGACATGAGCAGGCGGTCGTAGTCGGTGTCGAGGTGCCGGACCGACGCGATCACCGCCAGCGTGATGGCGTTCTCGTCCAGCGCCCTGGCCGCCGCCGTCCTGCCCACCCGGCCGCTGCCGCGCCGGCCGGCGTGCTCGGCGATCTCGCGGGCCCGCCCGTCCGGGCAGCCCGGGAACAGCCGGGCGATCTCGGCCGCCATCGCCGCCTGGAAGGCGACGTCCTGCTCGGCCCTGCGCACCTGGTCGCGCTCGCGGCGGCGCAGCCGCGCCTCCTCGTCGGCCAGGCAGCGCTCCTCGGCCGCGGCCAGCGCGCCCTCCTCGACCAGGACGCCCTGGCGCTGGTAGACCTTGCGCCGCCGGTTGTACCGGACGACCACCGCCGACAGCGCGCTCTCCTGCTTGGCCCGCCGGCTGAGCGCCGCGTTCCCCGACGGCAGGAACACCAGGTGGTCCAGGTCGGCGCAGCTCAGGCAGTGGGGCCGGTCGTCCTCCATGATCAGGTACGGCCCGGTGTCGCCGCAGGACGCGCACGTCCACGGGTCCTCCGAGACCACGGCCACCAGGTCGGGGGCCTTGCTCTGCCGCTCGGTGAGCCGCCGCACCCGGGCCTCGCTCAGATCGGGCGAGAGCCAGTGGACGCGGAAGGCGTCCTGCCCGTCGCCGGAGGTGAAGCGCAGGTCGCGCCGGTCGCGGGTGCCGGCCACGTACGGCGTGTCCACCGGCCTGAGCCCCTTGGCCAGGGCCCATTCCCGCAGCAGCCCGGCCGTGACGAGCAGCCGCTCCTCGTCGACCGCGGCCAGCTCGGCCAGCGTGCCGGCGCGGCCCTGCCGCCAGAGGTCCACGTGCCGGGACCGCAGCCAGCGCAACCCCGTCACCACGTCGATGAACGTCACGTAGTGGCGGGTGGTCAACGCGATCTCGGCTGCTTCTGCGACCCTGCGGGCCAGGTTGGGCTTGCTCACGCGGTCCAGTCTCCCGCGCCCTTTGTCGTGAGATGGCGAGACCCGCAGCTTTCCTTTTGGCGATCGCGGCAAGTAACCCCTTCGGATCTGGCATCTTGGGGGAAATCGTGCGCCTGCTCTGGCCTGCCGTACTCATGCTGGCCACCTCGTGTGGCGTCGCCGAGGATGGCTCGCAGCCCGTCGTGACGGGCGCGTTCGGCAGCAAGCCCGTCGTCGCCATACCTCGGGGGAAGCCGGGACGCACGCCGCGGATCACGGTGCTCTCCATGGGCAACGGCCGGCGTACGGTCCCGGGGGACGTCGTGCTCGCCGACGTGGACATCCGGCGATGGTCGGGAAACAAGCCGTATCTCAGCACCTACGACGGCAACCAGCCCACCACGGTCGTCTTCGACGGCAGGCAGGTCTCCGAGACCTGGCGGGCCTCGCTCATCGGCAGGCCGGCCGGCAGCCGGGTGATGCTGGTCAGCCCGGCGTCGGAGGCCCTGGGCCCGAACGTGCCGCTGACCGGCGTCTCGCCGGCCGACACGCTGGTGGTGGTCTTCGACATCCTCGGCGGCTACCCGCCCGACGCGCGGCTCGTCGGGCGGGCCCTGCCGGCGATCCCGTCCGACCTGCGGCCGGACTCCCCGCCCCGGACCCTCATCGACGGTTCGGGACGGGACGTCACGGCGGGTTCCAAGGTGGTCATCCAGTACGTGGCCGCGTCCTGGCCGTCCCGCACGGTGGTGGACTCGTCCTACCGGAAGGGCGGTCCCAGCGCCTTCACGCTCAGGCCCGGCTCGGTGCCGCCCGCCTGGCTGGAGGCGCTGGTCGGCAGCCAGGTCGGCAGCCGGCTGGCCGTGGGGTCCCCGGGGGACAGGCCCATGCTGTACGTGATCGACGTCCTCGACACGATCACGCCTGCCTGAGCCGGCCTCAGCCGCAGTGCTCGAACGGGCTGTCGTAGGCCGAGGCGCCCGCCTTGCCGCCCCACTTGACGCACGTGTTCGCGGCCGCGGCGTAGACCGGGCCGGCGTAGTAGCCGTAGCTGCCGGAGTCCGTCTTCCTGGTGCTGCCCTGCACCTCCAGGTAGGCGGTCGTCGCGGTCGGCGTGCCGAGCGACTTCGCCTTCATGGTGACCACGCAGTTGTTGCCGTTGGAGTTGTTGTAGAGCAGGTAGACGGTCCCGTCGCTGCCGAGCCCGGCCGAGTCGATCACGTCGTACCCGGCGCCGCAGGCCTCCTGCGGCGTGTACGGGTTGCTGGACCCGCCGCAGTTCTTCGAGCTCAGCGTCTGCACCGGGTAGCCGAAGGTGACGCCGTTGAAGACGGCCTTCTGGATGTTCGACGGGTAGCTGGTGCCCAGCCGCACCTCGTAGTGCAGGTGGGGGCTGATGTTGTTGCCCGGCTTGCTGGTGTTGCCGACCGTGCCGATCTGCTGGCCCTGCGAGACGGACTGGCCGGCGCTGACCAGCCGGGTGTTCAGGTGGGCGTAGTAGGTGGACCAGCCGCCGCCGTGGTCGATCTTGACGAGGTTGCCGTAGCCGTTGGTCGAGCCCTGGTGCGCCGAGATCGCCACCGTTCCCGAGGCGGCGGCCACGACCGGGTCGCCGAGGTCGGCGTCGGCGGTGCTGCCCCGGTTGAAGTCGATCTCCCACGACTGGTGGGCGCTGCTCGCGCTGGAGTTGCCGGTCCAGGTCTGGCCGCAGGGGAACGGCATCTGGAAGTTCGTGGCGAGGAGCTGCGCCTGCGCGGACTCCGGCTCCGGGTCGGCGAAGGCGGGGGCCGTCGTGCCGAGGCCGAGTAACAATGCCAGGCCGGCGACCATTGATCGGCTGAGCTTCATGGGGTGATCCTTTCCAGTGGGATCTGTGACACCAGAGTCCGCATTGGCCGCACAAGAATCATCCAGAACCGATACAAAGAGCTGTCAGATCTCCCGTAAAGGGGCTGATGCTGTCATGACGGTCACCTTCCACGTCCTCGGCCCGCTGGAGATCCGCTCCGCCGGCCGTCCCCTACGGATCTCCGGCGGCAAACCCCGCATGCTGCTGGCCACGTTGCTGCTGGAGGCGGGGCAGGTGGTCGGCGCCGACCGGCTCGCCGAGGTGCTCTGGCCGGGGCGTCCGCCGCGGTCGGCGCTGGCCAACGTGCGCACCTACGTCAGCTCGCTGCGGTCCCAGCTCGGCCCGGTCGGCCTGCGCGCCGCCGGGGCCGGCTACACGATCGACGTCGCCGACGGCGCGCTCGACCTGCGCCTGTTCGAGGAGCTGGCCCGGCGGGGCGACTACGACGCGGCCCTCGCCCTCTGGCGCGGCGCGCCGCTGAGCGACCTGCCGGGCAGCCCGGTCTGGGACCGCCGGATCGAGCACCTCCACCGGCTGCGGCTGCGCGCCGCCGAGTCGCTGATCGAGCGGCGCCTCAAGGCCGGCGACCACGACGGCGCCGCCGACGAGCTGCGCGGCCTGCTGGTCGAGCACCCCTACCGGGAGGACCTGTGGGGCCGGCTGCTGCTCGCCCTGCACCGCGGGGGCCGCAAGGCCGAGGCGCTGCGCACGTACGCGGCGGTCCGCGACCAGCTCGTGGACGAGCTCGGCGTCGAGCCGGGGGCCGAGCTGCGCGGCGCGTACGAGCTGATCCTGGCCGACGAGGGCCGCGCGGCGCCGGCCGTGCCCCGGCAGCTCCCGCCCGACCTGCCGGACTTCATCGGCCGGGCCGCCCCCCTGGCCGCGCTGGCCGGGACGTTCTCGGTCGCGGTGATCTCCGGCCCGCCCGGCGCGGGCAAGTCGGCGCTGGCCGTGCACGCCGCCCACCGCCTGCGCCCTGCCTTCCCCGCCGGGCAGCTCTACCTGGAGCTGGGCGGCCGGGCGCCGGGCGAGCTGCTGGCCGAGGCGCTGCGGGCGCTCGGCGTGACCGGCGCGCCGCCGACGCCCGGCGAGCGGTCGGCGCTGCTGCGGTCGCTGCTGGCCGAACGCCCGATGCTGGTCCTGCTGGACGACGCCCGCGACGCCGCCCAGGTACGCCCGCTGCTCCCCGGCAACGACAGCGCCGTGATCGTGACCAGCAGACGGCGGATCACCGAGCTGCCCGGCGCGCTGCGCGTCGAGCTCGGCGAGCTGTCGCCGGAGGAGTCGCTGGCGCTGCTCGGCGGCGTCGCCGGGGCCGAGAGGGTGGCCCGCGAACCGGCCGACGCCCTGGCCGTCGTCGCGCTGTGCGGCGGCTCGCCCCTGGCGGTCCGGGCCGCCGGAGCCCGGCTGGCGGCCCGGCCCGGCTGGTCGCTGTCGGTGCTGCGCGAGCGGCTTGAGGAGGACTGGCTGGCCGAGCTCAAGGAGGTGCGGGCCTGCCTCGACGCCGGGTACCGCGGGCTGCCGGCGGAGGCCGCCCGTACCCTGAGCGCGCTCGGCGTCCTCGGGCCGGCCGCCGGGGCGCAGCCGGGCTGGGTGGTGGACGCGGCACTCGGCCGGCACGGCGCGCACGACGTCACCGACCTGCTCGTGGACGTCCACCTGCTGGACCCGGTCGGCACCGACGACGTCGGCCAGCCGCGCTACCGGGTGCCCGACCTCGTCGGCAGGCACGCCCGCGACCGCGCCCCCGACCGCGCCGCGCTGGCCCGGGTGCTGGCGGCCTGGACGGCCACCACGGAGCACGCCATGGCCCGCCTGCCCACCACCGTCTTCAGCCTCACCGCGGCCAGGGCGGCCAGGTGGCGGCTGCCCGCGCGCACGCTCGACCGGCTCACCGCCGACCCGATCACCTGGTTCGAGTCGGAGCACGAGGCGCTGGCCGGAGCCGTGGACCTGGCGGCCGAGCTGGGCCTGGCCGAGTCGGCATGGGGGCTGGCCGCCGCCATGGTGCCCTACCTGGACCTGCACTGTCACCTCGGCACCTGGCGCCGTACGCACACCGCCGCCCTGGCCGCCGCCCGCGCCGCCGGCGACCGGTACGGCGAGGCCGCCATGCTCAGGGGCCTGGCCCAGGTCAGCCTCTACCAGGACCGGTACGAGGAGTCCGCCGAGGGCTTCGCCCTCTCCCGCCAGATATTTCACGAAATAGGGGACGTCAGGGCCGAGGCGACCTCGATCTGCGGGCTCGGCGCCGTGAACCAGTTCCGCGGCCGGCACCTCCAGTCGCTCGGGCACCTGCGCCGGGCGCTGGCCATGTTCGTCGCCTCAGAGGACCGGCACGGCGAGGCGTTCGCCCGGCAGGCCATCGGCCGGGCCTGCCTGACCTCGGGCGACCTCGTCCAGGCGGCGGAGTCGCTCGGCGCGGCCATGCGGCTGGCGCAGGAGCTCGGGGACGCCCACCGGGAAGGCTGCGTGTGCCTCCAGATGGGCCGGCTGCACCAGGCGATGTCGTTCCACCGGCACGCCCTGGAGATCTTCGAGTCGCTCGGCGACCGGCACTGCGGGGCGTACGCGCTGCAGAGCCTCGCGGGCCTCCAGGCGGCGCGCGGCGACCTGACCCGCGCCTCGACCGGCCTCGAACGCTCGCTGGAGGTCTTCCAGGAGCTCGGCGACCGCAGCGGTGAGGCGTCGGCCACCCAGCTGCTCGGCGAGCTGCACCGCTCGGCCGGACGCACCGGCCTGGCCCTCGACTACCTCAGGCACGCCAGCGCCCTGCGCCGCAGCCTGCCGGCCTGAGGAGGACGTCAGGGGCCGGAGACCAGACGGCGGACCAGCCGCCGCAGCCGCGACTGCTGCAACGGCACGCCCTGGAGCGCGTCGAGCGCCTCGGCGGCGGTCGGCCGCTTGGCCGGGGAGTGGTCGAGCATCCGGCGCACCACGTCGGGGACGTCGGGACCGTGGGCGTCGGAGCTGGTCGGGAGCTGCCCGGTGAGCAGCTGGTAGGCGATGGCCCCCGCCGCGTAGACGTCGGACGCGGTGGTCATCCGGTCGGGACGCTCCTGGCACTCGGGCGCCACGTAATGGGCGTCGAGCACGTTGCCCAGCTCGTGGGCGACCGTGTAGTTGCGCGGGCCCGGCTTGGCGTAGTCGAAGCCGGTCAGCACCGCGTGCCCGTCGTCGGTGACCAGCACGCAGCCAGGGGTGAGCGCCCGGTGGACGACGCCGTTGGCGTGCGCGTGCGCGAGCCCGCGCAGCAGGTCCTGGATCACGCCCAGCCGGGCCCCCTTGCCCAGCGACAGGTGCAGCGCCTCGCCGTGGACGTCGTCGAGCACCAGCACGAACCGGCTCTCGTCGTCGATGGCGAAGAAGTCGCGCGAGCGCACGACGCACGGATGGGGCGGGATGCGGGCCAGCGACTGGTAGGCGTTGGCGATGCGCTGGCGCTCGGCGGCCCGCGCCTCCTGGTCGGCCAGCGGGTCGGCCTGGTAGACGCGCAGCAGCACGGTCTCGCTGCCCGGCAGCGTGGCGTTGAACGCGCGGTATTCGGTGACCTTGGCGTCGCCGCCGAGCTGCTCCTCGACCTCCCAGTTGCCGAACCTGGGCGGCGCGGTGCTGCGGCGCACGGTCTGGTTGAGCGCGTCGAGCACCGCCGTCAGGTAGGGCCGCACGTCGGGGCTGCATCCCCGCCTGACCCGCGAGACGTCGCCCAGCGTGGCCACCAGGCCGGGCAGGTCGGTGACGTTGGGGGCGTCGCGGCCGGCCTGGTCGACCAGCTCGGCGTCGGGCGAGGTGAGCACGACCAGGCTGTCGACGTAGACGCGTTCGAGCTGGGTGGCCCTGGACACCAGCAGGCCCTTGAGCGCCTTGGCCGTGCCCCGCAGCTTGGTCACCGGAGAGCCGAACGCCTCCCGGCGCGGCGGGTACCAGCGGGTGCCGGACACCTCGATGCGGCCGCGGGTGCCCTTGACGTCGACGACCACGAGCGAGTGGGCGGTCAGCACGAGCAGGTCGACCTCGAACACGTCGTCGCCGCGCGGGACCTCGACGTTGTGCAGCAGCAGCCAGTCGGCGGGGGCGTGGTCGCGCAAGTAGGAGATCACGCGCCGTTCGGCGTCGTTGACCGGCCGTCCTCCGCCGACGATCTGTGCCATGGCGCCTATCCTCGCACGGTTCTCCATTGACAACATGCTGTCGAAATGACAGCATATTGTCATGAAGGGAATCATTCACCACGCCGTCTACGACACCTTCGCCGACTGGGAGACCGGGCACGCGACCGCCCATCTGCGCAGCGGGCGCTTCCAGCGCGAGCCGGGGGCGTACGAGATCGTCAACGTCGGCCTGACCGGCGAGCCCGTCGTCAGCATGGGCGGCCTGCGGGTCACCCCGGGCCTCGCGCTCGACCGGCTCACGCCCGAGGGCAGCTCGCTGCTCATCCTGCCGGGGGCCGACCTGTGGGACGCGGGTGACGAGCTGGCGCCCTTCGCCCGCAAGGCGCGCGAGTTCCTGGAGGCGGAGGTGCCGGTGGCGGCCATCTGCGGCGCCACGGCCGGCCTCGCCCGCGAGGGCCTGCTCGACGAGCGCGACCACACCAGCGCGGCGCTGCCGTACCTGGGGGCCCAGCGGGGCTACGCCGGAGCCGGGCGCTACCAGGAGACGGACGCCGTGCTCGACGGCGACCTGGTCACCGCCGGCCCCACCGAGCCCGTCGCCTTCGCCCGGGAGATCTTCCGCCGGCTCGACGTCTACCGGCCCGACGTCCTCGACGCCTGGTACCGCCTGTTCGGCGAGAGCGACGCCTCGGCGTTCGAGGTGCTGATGGCCGCATGACCCCCGCCGGCGGCCCCGCCCCCGAAGATCACCCCGCCCGCCGCGACGGGGGCGGTGGCGGAAGCGGTGACGGCGGGGAGAGCGTGGCGGCCGAGCTGCTGTCCGGTCTGGCTCTGGCCTCGTTCCGGCTCAACGGCCAGTTCCTGCACGTGGCCGAGGAGCTGGCCAGGCCGGCGGGCATGACGGCGGCCTGGTGGCAGGTGCTGGGCGCGGTCCTGGGGGAGCCGCTGCCCGTGGCGGGGATCGCCCGGGTGATGGGCATGACCCGCCAGGGGGTGCAGCGGATCGCCGACCTGCTGGTGGAGAGGGGCCTGGCCGAATACCGGCCCAACCCCGCCCACCGCCGCGCCAAGCTCCTCCAGCCGACGGAGGCGGGCCGCGAGGCGGTCGCCGGGATCGTCCCGGGCCACCGTGACTTCGCCGAGCGCCTGGTGGACGTGCTCGGCCACGACGCCGCCCGCGAATCCCTGGCCGCCCTCCACCGCCTGACCAGCGCCCTCGATCACCTGATCACCCCCTGACCCGGCCCCCACCCCGCTCCCTCCCGCTCCTTGGGGAGGGAGCGGTTTTGGTGCGGGCCGTTCTCGCCGTCCGGCCGGGGAGGGGACGCCGGGCTCGGCCGCCGTCCGGTAATAGCGGAACCGTCCGGCGGGGCAATCACCTGGATAACCAATGGCGCCCCGGGTGCGCCGTTCGTCGTAGGTCGTTCCTCAAGTTTCGGGTGATCGTTGCCTGAACGGCCGGGCACGAACGCCCCAACATCACCGCCGGAAGGCCAAAAGAATCCCGTTCGCCGGGCAGCCGCACCGGGATATATGCAGTGCCCCGTCGATGAGCGCGGAAACCGAGTGCCAAGAAATCGAGGCGTCCCCTTGACCTTCGTTAGGGCTTTCCGAGTTGCGATTTTCGCTGCCTGCCGCGATGGTTATTTGCGGCACCTCACAGCCCTGCACAAACGACCATGGCGCACAAATTCAGCGCCGATCCATGGAGGAAAGCAAACATGATCCGTCGCATTCTGGCCGGTGCAGCTATCGCGGTCACCGCTCTCGGCTTCTCCGCCTCCGCCGCGTCCGCCGACGTCGGCCCCAACCCGTACAACAACGGGCAGAGCATCCTGAGCCAGCTGAGCATCCTCGACGACCTGACGGCGCTGAACGATGTCGCCAACGACTCCATCAAGTACATCGACATCCTCACCCTGCTGCACCTGAACGACATCGAGGCCAACGTCCTCAACAACCAGGACAAGTACGGCGACAACAACTGAGCCTCCTCGCGTGGCGTAGGCAGGAAGACGATCGGCGACCCGCGGGAGAATGCGCGGAGCCGCCCGGCCAAGGTCGCCTTCCTGGTGCCTTGAGGTGGACCGAAAGTACGGGCCGTGGCATTTCGCGAGGCCACGGCACGGGCTTGGTGCGCACCGAGCTCTGAACGCCTCGCGGCCCAGGACGATCACTGCAGGACGACCTGGGCCGCGGGGCTCACGCGTAGGCGCACCAGGCTCGGCCTAGGCGTCGGAGCGGCCCGGGCTCGGGCGTACGACGCCCAGGAAGCGCGGCCGTTCCAGCGCGTCGAGCCGGACGAACTCGCCGCTGAAGGGCGCGTGCACGATCTGCGTGCCGTCCACCGCGAGCGCCACGTGCTCGGGGCCGGGGGTGTCGACGTCGCTGTCGTAGAACACCAGGTCCCCGGGCTGGATCTCCTCCCGCGGTATCCGGATCCCGGACCGCCACTGCTCGTACGTCGTCGTCCCGATGGCCACGCCGGCCCGCGCCCACGCGTACTCGGTGAGGCCCGAGCAGTCGAATCCCCAGGTCCTGGCCCCTTTGCCGATTCCGAATCCGGGGCCGCCCGGACCGCCGCCGCCCCACGAGTACGGGACGCCGATCATCTCGATCGCCGCCCGCAGCGCGATCGAGCCGGCCGCCGACCGGACGGCCGGAGCCTGCGCGCGGCACCCGTGCGGATGGCAGCCCACAGCGCCCTGCGCGGGCATCGAATGGGAAACGCACACAATGGTGTGCGCCAATGCAATTGCCAACAAGCGCAGTAGTCCGTTCATGGCATATTCGGCACCCCCGCGTGGCCGGCCGTGCCACCGTCACGGCACGGCGTTTCAAGCGACTTCTCCCGATTACCTGCTCCGGGAGTATGGGGATAAAACAACCCGCCGTGCCCGACGAGTCACATTATTTCGGGGCATTTCGGGATGTCTTTCGCCCGGCCGACGGCCAAGGAATAAGTGCGGGTACTTGACTTTGGCTTAGCATATTTTCCTTGCGGCCCACCGCGACCCCACGAGATCGTTATTCGCGAAAATCCTGCCACTCGGGAGGCGGGTAATAAATGATGACGCGCACCGCTGCGCCGATTCCGATGAAAGGGAAGTAAAAAATGATGCGTCGCATTCTCACCGGTGCAGCCATCGCCGGCGCGCTGTTCGGGTTCACCGCCACGAGCGCCTCGGCCGACGTCGGCCCCAACGCCTACAACGGCGGCAAGGCCATCCTGAGCCAGCTGTCCATCCTGGACGACCTGACGCTGGCCAACGACGTCCTCAACGACTCCGTCAAGTACATCGACGTCCTCACCGCCCTGCACCTCCAGGACATCGAGCTCAACGTCCTGGACGCCCAGAGCAACTACGGCGACAACAACTGAGACCGCTTGACCGGCGGCGGCCCGTCCGCGCGCCCGTCAGGCTGACCTGAAGGCGTTCCGGCAGCCACGACCCTCGTGGCGGCACCTTGCCGAACGCCTCTGGATCGGCCGCGGCGGGACACGTGCGGGCCCCGCCACGAGGACGGTCCGAAGCCGGCCCAGCCCTGCGTGCTGGGCCGGCTTCGTGCGTCTGCGGGGACCGGTGCAGCCCTTCATTATTGGGCTGCAATTCGGTCATATTCTCCTGAACATCACATAGTGAAACATACTTCGTGTAATCTGGTTTCGGGTTAATCGTCAGCGCGGCGAAGGAACCGCGACCTCCTCAGGGCGGCCACCACGGCCGGGGGGAACCTGACGGTCATCCCACCGGCAACCCCCTGTCCATAGCTGTTGGGGGGTGCGCACGTCGTGAACGATCTCGGAGAGCGGCTGCTCTATCAGGACGGGCAGCTCAGCATCAGGCTGCGGGTCGTCCCCGGAGCCCCGGCCGTCGCCCTGTCCGGAGAGGTCGACGTCACCAACAGTTCCGCGCTCGCCAGCACGCTGTCCGACTCGCGCGGGGGCAGCACGTACATCGTGGTCGACACCGGCGAGCTGGCCTTCGTCGACCTGTCCGGGCTGCGGGTGCTGGCGCTGCCCGCGCTGCCCCCGGACGAACGGTGGATCCGGCTGCACAACGTCACGCCGCACCTGCGACGGCTGCTGCGCATGATGGGCTGGTTCTACGCTCCGCGCCCGTACGACGTGCCGCTGTAGACCAGGGTCGCCGCCGACGTGCCCAGCCCGTGCGGGCCCGACAGCCGGAAGACCGGCGGCCGGTGGTGCCGGCGCAGGGACGGCTCGTCGTAGCGCAGGCAGCCGCGATGCCAGTTGAGGATGCCGGTCAGCCAGTGGCGGCAGTCGGCCAGGAACGCGTCGAGCGCCTGCCTGGCCGCGCAGTCGAGCCCGAGGTCGTCGCACAGGATCGGCAGCTCGTGCGCGGCGATGTGCTGGAACTGCTTCATCCGCGAGGTCAGCAGGTCGTTGACGATGCCGAGCGCGGCCGGGTAGTCGCAGTCGAAGAAGTTCTGGACCACCAGGACGCAGTTGTGCAGCTCGCCCTCGAACTCGATCTCCTTCTGGTACGAGAAGATGTCGTTCAGCAACATCCCGCAGTCCATGACCGCGTTTTCCAGCGCCCGCATCGGGCCGCTCTCGTACAGCGCATCGGGCAGCGCGTACGCGTGCCGCAGCCGGCACAGGCTCATCGTCAGCTCCGAGCCGAAGGTGAGCCGGCGCATCTCCAGGTAGTCCACCGGGTCGGGGATGTGCCGGGCCGTCTCGTTGCCCAGCTCCCAGAGCCAGCCCTCGCACATCGTCACGACCGACCGCCGCAGTTGCGCGCGGGCGCCGGCCGGCATCGGCCCCGCCGTACGCGCCCACAGATCGGCCAGGCCGCGTTCGAGCGCGCTCACCGGCGGCGGCGCCGGCGTGCCGTCCAGCGGCATGAACGCCGCGAGCCTGGACACCGTGACCTTGGCCGCCGCCAGGTTGCCCGACCGGCCGAAGACCACGGGGAAGTAGTCGTCGCCGTAGGTGCCCCAGCACAGCCAGTACGAGGCCAGGTCCAGCTCCTCGGGGGTGGCGTCGGGATGCAGGCCCGCCGCGCACAACGGCAGGTCGTAGTCGGCCAGCTTGCCGGCGTCCCAGACCGCCGAGCCCACGACACCCGGCTGGGCCTCCAGCAGGCCCATGGACGCGCACCAGGTCACCGCGTTGCGCCGGGCCCGGTCGAGGTGGGGGGACAGGCGCAGCTCGAAGGGCATGTACAGCTCGGGAATCTGCGAGGGGCCGACGCGCTGCCGCCCGGTGTGGGCGAAGTTGCGCAGCCGCTTGGCCCCCGTGCCGGCGATCAGCGACTTCGCGCCGAGCGGCCGGGCCGTCTTCGCGCCCTTGTTCATGTAGCGGCTCGACCGCAGGTGCCACTCGTGCCCGCCGGACTGCCAGTCCTGCAGCCCCTTGACGTAGGCCAGCACGCCCATCGCCGACAGCGGATCGACGGCGTGCTCGACGAAGAGCGGGCCCAGCTCGGCCAGCGCGGTGTGCTCGAACTGCTGCATGCGCGAGGTGAGCAGGTCGTTGACGGCGTCGGCGGCCTCCTGCGTCGTGCAGCCGAGGAACGTCTCCAGCACCAGCACGCCGTTGCTCAGCTCGCCCTCGTCCCTGACCTCGCGCTCGTAGGAGAACAGGTCGTTGCGCAGGTGCACGGCGTCGGAGAAGCTGTCCTTCAGCACCCGCAGCGGCCTGGTGCCGGCCAGCCGCGCGGGGATCTCGGCCCCCACCGCGTGCTCGACCAGCCCCGCCGACCAGGGCGCGCCGCCCACCTTGCGGCGCATCTCGATGTACTCGACCGGGTTGGCGATCCGGCCCTCGTTGATGTTGGACAGCTCCCAGATCGACTCGTTGAGCAGGTGGCGGGTGCTCTCGGCGAACCGCCGCCGCCAGTCGGCCGACATCCCCGGCACCGTGCGCAGCCACAGGTCGGCCAGGCCCGCCTCGACCGGGTTGGCCGGCTCCGGCATGGACAGGTCATCGCCCATCGGCATGAACCGGGGCAGCCGGTCGAGGTGCCGCTTGCCGCCCTGGATGTCGCCGGAGCGCTTGAAGACCTCAAGGAAGTGGTCGTCGAAGAAGAACACCCAGACGTACCAGTCGGTGATCAGGCACAGCTCGGCGCCGTCGCAGTCGGGGTGGGTGTAGGCGCACATCAGGGAGTAGTCATGGCCGTCGAGGTCGGCCTCCTCCCAGACGCCCGATCCCTCCAGCATGCCCATCTCGCGCGCCCACTGCTTGGCGTGCGTACGGGCCTCCTCCAGGTGCGGGTTGAGCCGCGCCGGGTACGGCATGTAGAAGTCGGGCAGCTCGAACGGTTGAGCCATCAGCTCGCGACCTCCACGTCCTCAAGCACCCCGAGCGCGTCGGGCACCAGCACCGCGCACGAGTAGTAGGCGCTGACCAGGTACGACATGACCGCCTTCCGGTCGATGCCGGTGAGCTTCACGCTGAGCCCCGGCTCCCGCTCGTCGGGGACGCCGGTCTGGAACAGGCCCACGACGCCCTGGTCCTTCTCGCCGGTGCGCATGCACAGGATCGAGGTGGTGCCGGCCCGGCTGATCGGGATCTTGTCGCACGGCAGGATGGGCACCCCCCGCCACGACTGCACGGGCACGCCCTCGATCTCGGCGGTGTCGGGATAGACGCCCCTCGCGCTGCACTGCCGGCCGAAGGCCGCGATGGCCCGCGGGTGGGCCAGGAAGAACCGCGACTTCTTGCGCCGGCTGACCAGGTCGTCCAGGTCGTCGGGGGTGGGCGGCCCGGTCAGCGTGCGGATGCGCTGGCTCGGGTCGACGTTGTGCAGCAGGCCGAAGTCGCGGTTGTTGACCAGCTCGTGCTCCTGCGACTCGCGCACCGCCTGGACGGTGAGCCTGAGCTGCTGCTCGGTCTGGTCCATCGGGTCGCCGAACAGGTCCGCGACCCGGGTGTGCACGCGCAGCACGGTCTGCGACACGCTCAGCTCGTACTCGCGCGGGCCCGGGTCGTAGTCCACGAACGTGCCCGGCAGCGCGTGCTCGCCGTGGTGGCCGGCTGACAGCTCGATGGCCGCCTCGCCGTGCTTGGTCTGGGGGGCCGCCCGCCGGGCGCGGTGGCGTTCGAGCCGGTCGCGCAGGGCGGGCGTGCTCTCGGCCAGCGCGCGCAGCTCCTCCCACGGCAGCACCAGCACCGTGCACCTGGTGGCGGCCTCCAGCGTGTCGTGCCGTACGGCCCGCTCGCCCGGCGGCTCGGTCCCGGCGTGGTCGCCCTCGCCGAGGGTGCCGAGCACCAGGCGGTTGCCGTAGTCGCCCGGCTGGAACCGGGTGACCCGGCCATCGGCGACCAGGATGATCTCGTCAGCCGGCCGTCCGGCCCGCGCGATCGTGTCGCCGCGGGCGTACTCCCGCTGCTCGAACAGGCCCGCGAGGGTGTCGAGCAGGCGGTCGTCGTCGAGCCCGTGCAGCGGCGGCAGCTCGGTCAGGCTCGGCGGCGCCACCCGCACCCGGGCGCCGGTGCGCGAGAAGCTCACCCGGCCACCGCCGACCATGTAGGTGAGCCGCCGGTTCACCCGATAGGTGCCGGCGGTGTCCACCCACGGAAGCATCCGCAGCAACCAGCGGGAGGAGATCTCCTGCATCTGCGGAGGCGTCTTGGTCGTCGTGGCGAGTTTTCGCGCCGCGGCGGTATCCAGGCTCAGCCGCTGATCCGACTCCGTCAACACAAACACCACCAATTCTTGGACCGGACGGACGAAGGGGCTGCTAGCCGTTCCTGCCGAGCTCGACGTCCTCCAGGACGCCGAGCGCGTCGGGCACCAGGACGGCGGCCGAGTAGTAGGCGCTGACCAGGTAGGAGATGATCGCCTTCTCGTTGATGTTCATGAAGCGCACCGACAGGCTCGGCTGGTACTCGTCGGGGATGCCCGTCTGGTGCAGGCCGACGACGCCCTGGTTCTCCTGGCCCGTCCGCATGAGCAGGAACGACGTGGTGCGCTTGCCGGAGACCGGGATCTTGCTGCACGGGAAGATCGGCACGCCCCGCCAGGCCGGGATGCGGTGGCCGTTGACCTCGCTGGCCTGCGGGTAGAGGCCGCGCTTGCTGCACTCCCTGCCGAACGCGGCGATGGCCTGCGGGTGCGCGAGGAAGAAGGCCGGCTCCTTCCAGACCACGGCCAGCAGGTCGTCGAGGTCGTCGGGCGTGGGCGGCCCGGAACGGGTGCGGATGCGCTGGCTGAAGTCGGCGTTGTGCAGCAGGCCGAACTCCCGGTTGTTGATCAGCTCGTGCTCCTGGCGCTCGCGCAGCGCCTCGATCGTGAGGCGGAGCTGCTGGTCGAGCTGGCTCATCGGCTGGTTGTACAGGTCGGAGACCCGGCTGTGCACCCGCAGGACCGTCTGGGCGACGCTCAGCTCGTACTCGCGGGGGGACTGCTCGTAGTCCACGAACGTGCCGGGCAGCGCGACCTCGCCGGAGTGGCCGGAGGACATGTCGATCGCGGCCTCGCCGTAGGCGTTCGTGGCGTGGTCGCCGGAGGCGCGCCAGTTCTGGATGTGCTCGCGCAGCGACGGGGACTGCTCGGCGAGCTGCTCGAAGGTCTGCCTGGACAGGGTGAGCACGGTGGTGTGCGTCTTGGCCGTGGCGGTGAAGTCGTACGTGCCGCCGCCGGTCAGCGCCTGCTCGCCGAGGTGGTCGCCGTCGGCCAGGACGCCGAGGTTCTGCTCGTCGCCGTAGGCGCCCTGCCCGACCTTGCCGACCCGGCCGTGGGCGATCAGCACGAGCTGGTCGGCCGGGTCGTCCTCCCTGACGATGGCCTCGCCCGGCTCGACCTCGCGCTGCTGGAAGCGGTCGGCCAGCGCTTCGAGCACCTCCATGTCGTCGAAACCGCGCAGCATGGGCAGCTCGGTCAGCTCGGCCGGGATGACCCGCACGTCCGAGCCGGTCGTGGAGAACGTGATGCGCCCGTCGCCGAGCGTGTACGTCAGGCGCCTGTTGACCCGGAACACGCCACCGGAGCACTGCACCCACGGCAGCAGCCGCAGCAGCCACCTGGAGGTGATCTCCTGCATCTGCGGGGGCGTCTTGGTGGTGGTCGCGAGCTGTTTGGCGGCCTCGGTACTGAGGCTGAGCTGTCCGTTGCCGTTCACAGGCACGCTGGAGTCGGTCGTTTCTGTCATGGTGCACCGCCAATCTCGGTGTGGGGTCTAGCCGGGGTTGCGGGAGGAACGGAGTTCCAGGGGGAGGGAGAAGGTGAGCGTCTCCTCGGTCACGGTCACCGGCTCCACGTCGGCGTAGCCGTGGCCGGCGAGCCAGCCGAGCAGGTCGTCGACCAGCACGTCGGGCACGGACGCGCCGGAGCTGACCCCGACCGTGCCGACGCCGTCGAGCCATCGCGGGTCGGCGTCGGCGGCGCGGTCGACCAGGTGGGCCGCGGGGGCGCCGGCGTGCAGCGCGACCTCGACCAGCCGCCGGGAGTTGGAGGAGTTGGCCGAGCCGACGACGATGACCAGGTCGCAGCGGGGGGCGATGCGGGTGATCGCCTCCTGGCGGTTCTGGCTGGCGTAGCAGATGTCGTCGCTCGGCGGGTCGGCGAGCTGGGGGAAACGGTCGCGCAGCTCGGCGACGGCGCCCATGGTCTCGTCGACCGACAGGGTGGTCTGCGACAGCCAGGTCATGCGCGCCGCGCCGCTCGCGGTGACCTCGTGGGGCCGGGCCGGATCGACGACGTGGATGCGGCCGGGCGCCTCGCCGAGGGTGCCCTCGACCTCCTCGTGCTCGGCGTGGCCGATGAGCACGATCTCGTGACCGGCCTCGGCCAGCCGCACCGCCTCCTTGTGCACCTTGGTGACCAGGGGGCAGGTGGCGTCGATCGTGCGCAGGCCGCGGCCCCCGGCCTCCTGCCGGACCGCGGGGGAGACGCCGTGGGCCGAGAAGATCACCAGCGCGCCGTCCGGCACCTCGTCGAGCTCGTCGACGAAGACCGCCCCGCGCTCGGTGAGGTCGGCCACCACGAACGTGTTGTGCACGATCTGCTTGCGCACGTAAACCGGTGGCCCGAAGCGCCGCAGCGCCTCCTCCACGGAGAAGATGGCCCGTTCGACGCCCGCGCAGTAACCGCGCGGGGCCGCGAGCAGTACGCGTCCCATCGGAGAGCCCCCTACTTGGTACGGTGCGCGAGCTGGTCGGCCAGGACGGACAGCGCGCTGCCGGCCTCGGGCCCGATCGGCGCCCGGACCAGGGCGGCCGTGGCCTCGCCCACGCGTTCGTCGATCATCGACTCGACCTGGTCGAGCGCGCCGGTGTCGATGAGGATGGTGCGCAGCCCGGCGGCCCGCTCCTCGGTGAGATCCGGGTTGCCGTGCCAGGCGCGCAGGTAGCCGAGCTGCGCGGGCGAGGCGTGCGTCACGGCGTGCGCGATCAGCACCGTGTGCTTGCCTTCGCGCAGGTCGTCGAGCGCGGACTTGCCGGTCTCGGCCGCCGAGCCGAACGTGCCCAGCACGTCGTCGCGGAGCTGGAACGCCTCGCCGAGCGGCACGCCGAACCGGGAGAAGGCGTCGAGCAGCTCGGGTGAGGCGCCGGCCAGGGCGCCGCCGATCTGCAACGGCCGCTCGACGGTGTACTTGGCCGTCTTGTAGCGGATCACCGTGAGCGCCTCCGGCACGCTCGCGCCGGCGCGGAGCTGGGCGAGGATGTCGAGGTACTGGCCGCTGATGACCTCGGTGCGCATGGCGTCGAAGAGGTGGTGGGCGGCGCGCAGGCGGACGGGCTCCACGCCGCACGACGACAGCAGGGTGTCGGACCAGGCCAGGCTCAGCGTGCCGAGCAGGATGCCGCCCGCGTGACCGAACGCCTCCGCCGACGGGCCCTTGTGGAGGTCGGCGAGGTTGCGGTGGATGGTCGCCCGGCCCCGGCGCAGCTCGCTGCCGTCCATGATGTCGTCGTGGATGAGCAGCCCGGCGTGGCACAGCTCCAGGGCCGCCGCGGCGCTGACGATCTCCTCGCAGTCGGCGCCGCCCGCGCCCCGCCAGCCCCAGTAGCACAGCAGGGGACGGATGCGCTTGCCGCCGCCGAGGATGAACTCGGTCAGCAGCCGATAGGCCGTCTGCACGTCGGGATCGGAGACGGGCGCCCGCCACGTCTCCAGGAAGTCGGCGAGGCGTCGCTCGATCCGCGATCCGAGGTAGTGCTGAGTGAAGCTCACC
Source organism: Nonomuraea sp. NPDC049684 (assembly GCF_044465345.1). Lineage (NCBI taxonomy): Bacteria > Bacillati > Actinomycetota > Actinomycetes > Streptosporangiales > Streptosporangiaceae > Nonomuraea > Nonomuraea sp. NPDC049684. The sequence continues at coordinate 120,707 of NZ_JBITLO010000016.1, forward strand.
GGCATCCGCTCGGCTCCTTCTGGTCGGGACGCACTACCAATAGTTACTACTTGAATACAGAGCGTGTAAAGTGTCTTGGGCCTTTCAACTAATCTTTTGGCTCACCGCAACACCGTCAGGGGATGTCATGACGACCCTGTTGCCGTACGTTTCCAGTCCCCAAGACCTGCGCGCCCTGCCCGCTGAGCTGCTGCCGGGCCTGGCCCGCGAGATCCGCGACTTCCTGGTCGAGAAGGTGAGCGCCCGCGGCGGGCACCTCGGCTCCAACCTCGGCGTCGTCGAGCTCACGATCGCCCTCCACCGCGTCTTCGACTCGCCCGGCGACGCCATCGTCTTCGACACCGGGCACCAGGCGTACGTCCACAAGATCCTGACCGGGCGGCGCGCCTCCTTCGACGCCCTGCGCTGCCGCGGCGGCCTCAGCGGGTACCCGAGCCGGGAGGAGTCCGTGCACGACCACGTCGACAACTCCCACGCCTCCACCGCGCTCGCCTACGCCGACGGCCTGGCCAAGGCGCGCCTGCTGACCGGCGACGCCGATCGGGCGGTGGTCGCCGTGGTCGGCGACGGCGCGCTCACCGGCGGGATGGCCTGGGAGGCGCTCAACAACCTGGGCGCCGCCCGCCACCGGCCGGTCGTCGTCGTGCTCAACGACAACGGCCGCTCCTACGCCCCCACCCACGGCGGCGTCGCCGACCACCTCGCCCGCCTGCGCACGGCCGTCGACGTGACCGTCTTCGAGCAGCTCGGCCTGCGCTACCTGGGCCCGGTCGACGGCCACGACATCGCCGCGCTCGAAGCCGCCCTGCGCGCCGCCCGCGAGCTGCGCGCCCCCGTCGTGGTCCACTGCGTCACCCGCAAGGGCCGCGGCTACGACCCGGCCGAGCGCGACCACGACGAGCACCTGCACGCGATCCCGGCCACCGACCCGGCCACCGGCCGCCCGCTCACGGCCGGCGCCGCCACCTGGACCGACGCGTTCGCCCGCCACCTGTGCGTGCTCGGCGAGCGCCGCGACGACCTGGTGGCCGTCACCGCCGCGATGCCGGGGCCGACCGGGCTGGCCCGCTTCGGGCGGCGCTTCCCCGGCCGCATGTTCGACGTCGGCATCGCCGAGCAGCAGGCGCTGGCCTCGGCGGCGGGCATGGCCATGGCGGGCCTGCACCCCGTGGTCGCCGTCTACGCGACGTTCCTCGGGCGCGCCCTCGACCAGGTGCTGATGGACGTCGCCCTGCACCGGCTGCCGGTGACGCTCGTGCTCGACCGGGCCGGGCTCACCGGCCCCGACGGGGCCAGCCACCACGGCATGTGGGACCTGGCGGCGCTGGCCATGGTGCCCGGCATGCGGGTGGCCGCGCCGCGCGACGCCCGCCGGCTGTGCGAGCTGCTGGAGGAGGCGGTCGAGCACCCCGGGCCCACCGCGCTGCGCTTCCCCAAGGCGGCCGCCGGTCCCGAGCTTCCGCGGGTGGGGCGGGCCGGCGACGTCGACGTGCTGTTCGCGGGCGGTCCCGACGTGCTGCTGGTGGCGGTCGGGCCGATGGCCGGGCCGTGCCTGGGCGCGGCGGCCATGTTGTCGGCCGCCGGGATCGGCGTGACCGTGGTCGACCCCCGCTGGGTGATCCCGGTCCCGGACGGTCTGCGCGGGCCGGCCGGCGCCGCCCGGCTGGTGGTGACCGTCGAGGACGGCCTGGCCGCCTGCGGGGCCGGCGCCCTGCTCCGGCACGAGTGCGGGCCCCGGCAGCACATCGTCAACCTCGGCCTGCCGCGCGAGTTCGTCGCGCACGGGAGCCGGGCCGGGCTGCTGGCCGAGGCCGGGCTCACCGGTCAGGGCATCGCGCACACCGTTCGACGGGAGCTGGACAGGTGGCCGCTGTAGATCTCGGAGTGCCGGTGCGGCATCGGGCGCGCAGGGCGTCCAGCCAGGTGATGGTGGGGTCCGTGCCGGTGGGGGCGACGCGCATCGTCGTCAGGGGCGAGGCGGTCCGCGCCGTCCCCGAGTCGGCCATCGTGGAGACGCAGGAGGCCCTGCGGCCGGCCGCGGAGGCGTCCTGAGGGTCGCTGGAAGCGCATGGGCCGGGCGATGTCCCTGACGGAGGAGTGGGACATCGCCCGGCCGCGCGGTCCAGGTCGTGAGGGGGTATCTCCGCCCTGGACGTCTAGGGGGTCAGACGCGCTGCCAGAGGGCCGGCACGTTCGGGGGCTCCCAGCCGGGCTGGGCGGTGTGCCCCTGGAGGCAGCGGTAGGTCGAGCCGCCGTACGTCACCGTCGCGCCGGCCGCGTACGTCGTGCCCGCGGCCCACGTGCCGCCCGGGTTGTCGGTCGGGGTGACGGTCGGCGTGCTGGTCGGGCCGGGGCCGCCGCCCTGGGTGGCGAGGGTCAGGCCGTAGGCGGACAGGATCTCGTTGACCGGCTGGAAGTACGTCGTGCCGCCGGAGCTGCAGTTGCCCGAGCCGCCCGACGTCACGCCCTGGGCCTGGTCGCCGGAGATGAACGAGCCGCCGGAGTCGCCGGGCTCGGCGCAGACGTTGGTCCGTGTCACGCCGGAGACGGTGCCCTCCTGGTAGGTGACGCTGGTGTTGAGCTGCTGGACCGAGCCGCAGTGGTAGCCGGTGGTCGATCCGGCGCGGCAGACGGCCGAGCCCACCTGGGCCACGGTCGAGCCGCGTACGGGCAGGATGCCGGCGCTGTAGCCGTACACCACGCCGGTCGGGGTCCACTGGGAGTTGACCTCGACCCAGGAGTAGTCGTTGCCCGGGAAGGACGAGCCGCGGAAGGCGCCCATGGCGACCCGGTTGGAGCCGGACGTGCTGGACCCGGCGGTGCCGCAGTGGCCGGCGCTGACGAAGCCGCCCTGCGAGCCGGCCTTGGTCACCGAGAAGCCGACGGAGCAGCGGGTGCCGGAGCCGATGTAGTAGGCGTCGCCGCCGCGGACGTCGTAGAACAGCGTCGGCTTCTCGGCCGAGCGCACGACCTGGACGGCGGAGGCGTCCGCGCCGCTGGCCTTCACCCAGGCGGCGGCCTTGGCGGGGTTGGAGCTGAGGACGACGACGGTGTTGTTGACGACGTCCACGTACCAGACGGGGGCGCTCTTCGGGGCCTTGGCCGACGCGGCGTCGAGCCGGGCCTTGACCCCGTCGAGGCTGCTCAGCGAGCGGGTCACCACGCGGGCCTGCACACCGGCCGCGGCGATGGCGGCCACCTGCGCCGGGTCGGTGGTGGCGGTGATCGGGGTGGAGGTGGGGCCGGTCACCCAGGAACCGGCGTAGGAGGCGCCTAACCGGGCGCGCAGGGTGGGTTCGAGGGCGGCCGCGGCGGCCTCGTTGACCAGGCGGGCCTCGGCCTGCCCGCCGGTGATGCCGAGGTCCCGGCTCATGGCGTCGACCAGGCCCTGCGGGGGGTCGGCGACGGCTTCGGCCTGGGTGCGGGCGATGGAGTAGGGGGTCTCGTCCTGGGCCGTGGCGCCCTTGGCCGAGAAGGCCAGGGCCGGGACGCTGATCATGGTGACGGCGATCGCGATGCCCGCCGTCACGGTTTTCCTGGGGAGCATGTGCACGTCTCCTCGCGTACAGGGGGGTGTCTGCACGGTACGAGCCCGAATACGAGGAGTGGTCGTCTCAAAACACCCCTATCACGGTGTTATGGGGTAAACCGTTTGGACCTCTATGTGGGGGTATGCGGGATTTGTGCCGTCCGAATCCCACCTGGAGGCGTCATGAAGGCCGTCACCTGGCACGGCAAGCGGGACGTACGGGTCGAGGAGGTCCCCGACCCGGCCATCAAGGAGCCCAACGACGCGGTGATCAGGGTGACCAGCTCCGGCATCTGCGGCTCCGACCTGCACCTGTACGAGGTGCTCGGGCCCTTCATGGCCGAGGGCGACATCCTCGGCCACGAGCCCATGGGCGTCGTCGAGGCCGTCGGAGCCGCCGTCACGGACATCAGGCCAGGCGACCGCGTCGTCATCCCGTTCAACATCTCCTGCGGCCACTGCCACATGTGCGGCCTGGAGCTGTACGCGCAGTGCGAGACCACGCAGGTCAAGGAGCAGGGCATGGGCGCCGCGCTGTTCGGCTACACCAGGCTGTACGGCCAGGTGCCCGGCGGCCAGGCCGAGTTCCTGCGCGTGCCCGAGGCCCAGTTCGGCCCGATCAAAGTGCCCGAGGGCCCGCCGGACGAGCGTTTCCTGTTCCTGTCCGACGTGCTGCCGACCGCCTGGCAGGCCGTGGACTACGCGGAGATCCCGGACGGCGGCAGCGTCACCGTCTTCGGCCTCGGCCCCATCGGCCAGATGTGCGCCCGCATCGCCCGCCACCTCGGCCACCGCGTGATCGGCGTGGACGGCGTCACCGAACGCCTGGAGATGGCCCGCCGCCACGGCATCGAGGTCGTGGACGGCAGCGAGACCTCCGACGTGCCCGGCGCCATCCGCGAGCTCACCTCGGGGCGCGGCACCGACTCGGTGATCGACGCCGTCGGCATGGAGGCGCACGGCTCGCCGGCCGCCAAGATCGCCCAGACGCTCACCGGGCTGCTGCCCGACGCGCTGGCCGCGCCGCTGATGTCCCACGCGGGCGTCGACCGGCTGGCCGCGCTCAACCAGGCCATCGACACCGTCCGCCGGGGCGGCGTCATCTCCGTCATCGGCGTCTACGGCGGCATGACCGACCCGATGCCGATGCTGCGCATGTTCGACAAGGGCGTCACGCTGCGGATGGGCCAGGCCCACGTGCGGCGGTGGATCAACCGGCTCATGCCCCTGGTCACCGACGACTCCGACCCGCTCGGCGTCATGGACCTGACCACCCACCGCATGCGGCTGGAGGAGGCGCCGCAGGCGTACGAGATGTTCCAGAAGAAGGCGAACGGCGCGATAAAGATCCTGCTACAGCCCTGACCAGGGGTTTCACCCTTCAGAGCGCGGGCAGCGGTGCGGTCATGAGAGTCGTGGTGGTCGGGGCTACCGGCAATGTCGGCACGAGCGTCGTACGCGCGCTCGCCGCGGATGACAACGTGACGTCGATCGTGGGCGTGGCCCGCCGGCTGCCGGGATGGCGCATCGACCGCACCGAGTGGCGGCAGGCCGACGTCGCCACCGGCGACCTGTCCCGCATCTTCGAGGGCGCCGACGCCGTCGTGCACCTCGCGTGGCTGTTCCAGCCCACCAGGGACCCGGCCGTGACCTGGCGGGCGAACGTCCTGGGCAGCATGCGGGTCTTCCGCGCGGTGGCCGAGGCCGGGGTGCCCGCGCTGGTGCACGCCTCCTCGGTCGGCGCGTACTCGCCCGGCCCCAAGGACCGGCCGGTGGACGAGAGCTGGCCCACGCACGGCTGGCCGGGGGCCGCGTACGGCCGGGAGAAGGCGTACGTCGAGCGGGTGCTCGACGTCTTCGAGCACGACCACCCGGCGATCCGCGTGGTGCGGATGCGGCCGGGGTTCATCTTCCAGCGGGCGGCGGCCACCGAGCAGCGCCGCCTGTTCGCCGGGCCGTTCCTGCCGCGCCGGCTGATCCGGCCCGGACGCATCCCGTTCGTGCCCGACGTGCCCGGACTGCGGCTCCAGGTGCTGCACGCCGACGACGCGGCCGAGGCGTACCGGCTGGCCGTGACCAGGACGGTGTCGGGGGCCTTCAACCTGGCCGCCGAGCCCGTGCTCGACCCCGCGGACCTGGCCAAGCTCCTCGGCACCCGGACGATACCGGTCACGCCCTGGCTGGCCAGGACGCTGATGTCGGCCGGCTGGCACCTGCGGCTGGTGCCCGCCTCGCCCGGCCTGCTCGAACTGGCCCTGCGCATCCCCGTCATGAAGACCGACAAGGCCAGGGACGTGCTGGGCTGGCGGCCGCGGTACTCCTCCTGGGACGCCATGCGCGAGCTGCTGGACGGCCTGCACGACGGCGCCGGCATGGAGACCCCGCCGCTCGCCCCCGACGGCGGCCCGCTGCGCCGGGTCAAGGAGCTGGCCACGGGGGTCGGGGCCCACCCGTGATCCGGAGGTGTAAGACCGCCCGGCCGGGGAAGGGGACGGTTCTCTACGCAAGGTCCAGAGGCGTGGCCTGCGTGTCGTGACGACACGAAAGAGCGCCATGGCCCTTCTCCTGACCCAGGTCTTCACCCTCCACGACGTCACCAAGCTGCGCCGCGCGGTCGCCGAGCAGGCGGAGAGCAGCGGGCTGCGCGACGGCCGGCTCGACGACTTCGTGCTCGCCGTGCACGAGAGCGTGGTCAACGCCGTGGAGCACGCGGGCGGGCGCGGGCACCTGACGTTGTGGACGGTCGACGGCGTCATCCGCGCGGAGACGACGGACCAGGGGACGGGCATCCCGCAGCCGTACCTCGACGGGGACGTCCGGCCGTCCAGCCTCTCCTACACCGGCCGCGGCATCTACCTGATCCGGCGGCTGTGCGACGTCGTGGACGTCCGCACCGGCCCGGACGGCACCACGGTCCGGCTCACCATGCGCCTGCCGCACGCGTCCGTCTCCCCGGGGTCCATGAAACGGATCCGGGTCACCGGCGGCGGCGGGCCGTCCGGGAGGTTCCAGGTCTGAGCGCGGGCGCGCCCGACCGCCCTGCCACGGCCCCGGGTAGGCTCGGCAGGAGACGGAAGGGGCCACTACGTGAGCGGCGGAAACAATCCCCCCGAGATCATCTCCCCGGTCCGCCGCATCGGGCGGCGGGAGTTCGATTTCGAACGCCAGATCGCCATCATGGCCATCGTCAACAGGACCCCCAACTCCTTCCACGACCAGGGGCGCACCTACGAGCTCGACCGCGCGGTCGCGGCCTGCGCGCGGGCCGTCGAGGAGGGCGCCGACTGGGTGGACATCGGCGGGTTCGCCTTCAGCGCCGCCCAGGCCGCGATCGGCGTCGAGGAGGAGATCGAGCGCGTGGTCCCGGTGATCGCCAAGGTCAGGGCCGCCACCGACGCCGTCATCTCGGTCGACACCCACCGCCCCGAGGTCGCCAGGGCGGCCGTCGAGGCCGGCGCCGACGTCATCAACGACACCAACGGCCTGCGCGAGCCCGGCCTGGCCGAGGTCGCGGCCGAGACCGGCGCCAGCGTGGTCGTCACCCACAGCCTCGGCGGCCCCGGCCGCAGGGTCTTCCGCCCGAGCTACGACGACGTCGTGGCCGAGGTCGCCGGCTTCCTGCGGGAGCGGGTCGCCTTCGCGCTCAAGGCGGGCATCGCCCCCGACCGGATCATCATCGACCCGGGCCACGACCTGAACAAGAACACCTTCCACTCCCTGGAGCTGACCCGGCGGCTGGAGGAGATCACCGCCATCGGTTATCCCACCCTGGTCGCGCTGTCGAACAAGGACTTCATCGGCGAGACCATCGACCGCCCGCAGGGCGAGCGCAAGGAGGGGACGATCGCCGCGAACGTCGTCTCCATCCTCAAGGGCGCCCGGATCCTGCGGGTGCACGACGTGGCCGCGACGGTCGCGTCCGTGCGCATGACCGAGGCCGTGCTCGGCTGGCGCGGGCCGGTCGCGCCGAGCCACAACCTGGCGTGAGAGGAGCCGCGTCCGTGACCGACCGCAAGCCGGCGGGCATGCCGTTCGAGAGCTGGATCGACCGTCAGATCCGCGAGGCGGCCGAGCGTGGGGAGTTCGACGACCTGCCGGGCGCGGGCAAGCCGCTGCCCGGCCTCGACCGGCGGCACGACGAGATGTGGTGGATCAAGCAGAAGCTGGAGAGCGAGGGGCTGTCCATGCCGCTGCCCCCGACGCTGGCGCTGCGCAAGGAGGCCGAGGAGGCGCTGCGGCAGGCCCGCGGGGCCCGGTCCGAGACCGAGGTGCGGCAGATCCTCGAAGAGGTCAACGAGAAGATCCGCGAGGCGATCAGGAAGGGCCTGCCGGGGCCGCCGCTCAACCTGATGCCCTTCGACGTCGATCGCGTCGTGTCGGAGTGGCGCCAGAGCCGGTGACCGGCGTTCGGGCCCCTTCCCGCGCGCCGGGCGAGGGGGAAGGGGCCCGGGTGCCGGCCCGGGCCCCTTCGCCGGACGAGGGGCCCGGGTCAGGCGGGCCCCTCGGTCGGTGGCCGGGGGCCCCGGAGCCCCCGGCCGGCTCGGTGAGCTAGCTGACCGGCGGGTAGGCGTTCCTGACCAGCTCCTGGAACTGGGCGGAGAACCACTGGCCGGACAGCGGGGCGCCGCCGAGGGCGCCCGACATGTTGTTGCCGTTGAGGTTGTTGCCGGTGTAGGTCGGGTCGCACATCCGGTCGAACTTCTTGCCCTCGTCGTTCGGGATGTCGGTGCTGGCGCCGTCGGACTCGCCCGGCGGCTTGATCCAGACGTAGGCGTCGAAGCCGGCCTCGGGGCTGGCCGTCGGCCGGGCGCCGAGGCCCGCGCCGCTCTGGTTGCACCAGTTGCCGGCGTGGATGCGCCGGTCGATGCGTGACTGGTTGACGAAGGTGTTCACGTCCGTCGAGGTGCTCGCGCCGCCCGGACGGGCGGTGCCGCCCCAGCCGTTGCGCGAGGTGTCGACCAGCATGCCGAGCCCGGACTTGAAGCCCTTGTTGACCAGCGCGGTGCGCAGCGCGGCGGCGAAGGTGGACTCGTCCACGTAGTAGTTCCAGTCGACCCACTTGGACTGGCGCACGGTCTGGCCGTTCACCATGGTGTTGATCGTGAAGTACGGCTCCTTGGTGGCGGAGTAGTTGGCGGTGTTGACGATGAAGCCGTCCACGCTGTCCACGCCGGCCGTGGTGCCCGCGGCCATGTTGTAGAAGAGGTTCACGGCGGGGCCGAAGTTCGAGTCCCAGCCGAGCCAGGCGTGGTGGGCGGCGTCCACGTAGGTGTAGACGTTGGTGATGGCGTGCAGCTTGTTGAGCGCGTACCGGACGCCGTCGACGTAGCCGCCGGCCTGGTTCGCCTCGGCGCACTTCGGGAAGTTGTTGATGTTGGTGATCAGGTTGGGCAGCGAGTCGGGCTCGATGATCGTGACGATGCGCAGGTTGGCGTACTTGGGGTCGCGCAGGATGTTCGCGATCACGTCGATGTACTCGGCCTTGTAGCGGTTGAAGCCGTTCTCGGCCATCAGCAGCTCGCCGTTGGAGGCCAGCGCCGAGCAGTCGCGGTTGGGCAGGTCGTAGATGACGAACTGCACGGTCAGCGGGGCCGAGCCGTTGAGCGCGTCCTGGGCCACGGCCTCGTCCAGGTGGGCCTGGAGGCCCATGGCCGAGGAGGAGCCGGCGATGGCCGCGATGCGGTCCAGCCACACGGCGGTGGAGGTGTTGGCGACGGCGGCGCCGCCGGGCTCGGCCGCGGCCTTGGCCTTCCACTGCGGGTTCACGTAGCCGGTCGCGCCGGCGTACGGGTTCTCGACGTGGCCGGTGGGCGGCTGGCCGTCGTCGTCGGCCTCGGTGGCGGTGACCGTCTTGCTGGTCAGGCCGGTGGCGGCGACCGTGAAGGGACGGGTGCCGTTGGTGGTGTCGGCGTCCTGGGCGGCGGCCAGGGTCACCGTCTGGGCGGTGTTCCAGTTGGCCGTGGTGAAGGTGAGGCTGCCGCCGCCGGAGACGGTCAGGTCGGCGTCGCCGCTGCCCGCCGTCGAGGTGACGGTCACGTTCGCGGACGGCTGCGCGGCCAGCTTGACCGTGTACGCCGCCGTCCCGCCCTCGGGCACGGTCACCGACGTGGGCGTCACGAGCAGCGCCTGCTCCACGACCGCGTCGTCGTCCACCTCGGTGGCGTTGACGGTGGCCGAGGTGACGCCGGTGCCGCCGACGGAGAAGGCCGCCGTGCCCGCGGTGGTGTCGGCGTCCTGGGCGGCGGCCAGGGTGACCGTCTGGGCGGTGTTCCAGTTGGCGGGGGTGAAGGTGAGGCTGCCGCCGCCGGAGACGGTCAGGTCGCTGTCACCGCTGGTCCGCTGGGTGGTGACGGTGACGTTCGAGGAGGGGGCGGAGGACAGCTTGGCGGTGAAGGTGGCGGTGCCGCCCTCGTTGACCGCGACCGAGCTGGCGGAGGTGACCACCGCGGGGGTGGTGGGGGTGACGCCGCCGCAGGTGACGCCGTTCACGGTGAACGAGGTGGGCGGGTTGTTGCTGCCCGTCCAGGTGCCGTTGAAGCCCATGGTGGTGGAGGCGCCGGTGGCCAGGCTGCCGTTGTAGGGCATGTTCGTCGCGGTGACGTGCGTGCCCGACTGCGTCCAGTTGGCGCTCCAGCCGGTCGGGGTGTACTGCTGGCCGGTGCCGGGGAAGTCGAAGCCCAGCGTCCACGAGGTGATCGGGTCGCCGGTGTTCTTCAGCGTGATGTTCGCGGTGAAACCGCCCTGACCGGGACTGCTCGTCCACGAGTTGGCGGAGTAGGTCACGTCGCAGTTCACCGCGGCGCTGGCGGCCGTGGTCTGGCCGACGACGAGCCCGAGGGCCGCGACGCTCGCGGCGGTCATGGTCACGGCCCATCGGCGTGGGCCGCTGTGGAGTCTCACTAGCGATCATCTCCAGAACGTCAGTTGGCTGGGAGCGCTCCCATAGTGAGACGCCCTCCCGGCCCTGTAAATGAGGGCGGCTCCGCGGCGGGCGTTCCCGGGCCGCATGCTCGCCGAATGCCCCGTAACGTGGATGAAACTTTCATCATCGGCAGCCTGGTGAGAGGAAACGCGGGGGCCGGCGGACGGGCGATCCGTTGACATACGCCGCGGGTCACCCACAATCCCCCTTGGGAGCGCTCCCACACCCCCTACTCCCATGGAGATCCCTTGAAACACAGACCTCCTTCCCGGCTTTCCCGCCTGTCGAGGCGGCTCGCCGCAGCCACGACGCTCGTGCTCGCGGCGGGCACGACCACGACCCTCGCGGCGCTGCCCGCGCACGCCGCCGTCGCCTGCGACGTGACGTACACCGCCAACCAGTGGACGAGCGGCCCGGATCAGGGCGGGTTCACCGCCAACCTGACGCTGAAGAACACCGGCGACCCGATCACCTCGTGGACGCTCGGCTTCGACTTCCCGACCGCGGGCCAGAAGTACACGCCCACCGGCTGGAGCGCCAACTGGACGCAGTCGGGCACGCACGTCACCGCGACGAACATGCCGTGGAACGGCAGCCTGGCCACCGGCGCCTCGACCACGCTCGGCTTCAACGGCACCTGGACGGGCAGCAACCCGAGCCCGACCTCGTTCACCGTGAACGGCGTGAGCTGCGGCGGCGCCAACACCCCGCCCACGGTCGCGCTGACCTCGCCCACCGCCGGCCAGACGTACACCGCCCCGGCCACCGTGGCCATCGCCGCGAACGCCGCCGACGCCGACGGCACCGTGGCCAAGGTCGACTTCTACCAGGGCTCCACGCTGCTCGGCACCGACACCTCGGCGCCGTACGGCTACACCTGGCAGAACGTGGCCGCGGGCAGCTACTCGATCACCGCGAAGGCCACCGACAACGGCGGCGCGACCACGACCTCGGCCCCCGTCGGGATCACCGTCTCGCAGAACACCGGGCCCGCCCTCGTGGTGAGCCCGACCACGATCTCCGTGCCGGAGAAGGGCACCGCGGGCTTCGGCGTGAAGCTCTCGCAGGCCCCCGCCGCGAACGTGACCGTCACCACGGCCCGCACCAGCGGCGACGCCGACCTGACCGTCGGCTCGGGCGGCTCGCTCACCTTCACCCCGGCCAACTGGAACACCGTCCAGAACGTCACCCTGGCCGCGGCGGACGACGCCGACACCACCAGCGGCACCGCCGAGTTCACGGTGAGCGCGACCGGCTACACCCCGGTCAAGGTCACCGCCAGCGAGGCGGACGACGACCTCGGCGGCGACAACGAGTACGTCAAGCGGTTCGTCGAGATGTACAACGAGCTGCACGACCCGGCCAACGGGTACTTCTCGCCCGACGGCGTGCCGTACCACTCGGTGGAGACGTTCATGGTCGAGGCGCCCGACCACGGGCACGAGACCACGTCCGAGGCCTACAGCTACTACCTGTGGCTGGAGGCGACCTACGGGCAGGTGACCGGCGACTGGGCGAAGTTCAACAACGCGTGGGCCTCGATGGAGAAGTACATCATCCCCTCGACCGCCGACCAGCCGACGAACTCCTTCTACAACCCCTCCAAGCCGGCCACGTACGCCGGTGAGTGGAACGACATCAAGCAGTACCCGACGCAGCTCGACTCCGGGGTGTCCGTGGGCTCCGACCCGCTGGCCAACGAGCTGAAGAGCGCGTACAACACGAGTGACGTCTACGGCATGCACTGGCTGCTCGACGTCGACAACACCTACGGCTTCGGCCACTGCGGCGACGGCACGAGCAAGAACACCTACATCAACACCTACCAGCGCGGCCCGGAGGAGTCGGTCTTCGAGACCATCCCGCAGCCGTCCTGCGACACCTTCAAGTTCGGCGGCCCCAACGGCTACCTCGACCTGTTCACCAAGGACAGCAACTACGCCAAGCAGTGGAAGTACACCAACGCGCCCGACGCCGACGCGCGGGCCGTCCAGGCGGCGTACTGGGCGCAGACGTGGGCCAAGCAGCAGGGCAAGGAGTCGCAGATCTCCGCGTCGGTCGCCAAGGCCGCCAAGATGGGCGACTACCTGCGGTACGCGATGTACGACAAGTACTTCAAGAAGCCCGGCTGCACCAGCACCTCGTGCGCCGCGGGCACCGGCAAGGACGCCTCCAACTACCTGCTGTCCTGGTACTACGCCTGGGGCGGCGCGAGCGACACCAGCGCGGGCTGGGCCTGGCGGATCGGCTCCAGCCACAACCACTCCGGCTACCAGAACCCGCTCGCGGCCTGGGCGCTGGCCAACGTGGCCGAGCTGAAGCCCAAGAGCGGCACCGGCGCGGCCGACTGGAGCACCAGCCTGACCCGGCAGCTGCAGTTCTACACCTGGCTGCAGTCGGCCGAGGGCGCCATCGCGGGCGGCGCGACCAACAGCTGGGAGGGCCACTACGCCACCCCGCCGACCGGCCTGCCGAAGTTCCACGGCATGACCTACGACTGGCAGCCCGTCTACCACGACCCGCCGTCCAACCAGTGGTTCGGGTTCCAGGCGTGGACGATGGAGCGGGTGGCCGAGCTCTACTACGCCTCGGGCAACGCCGACGCCAAGGCGCTGCTGGACAAGTGGGTCACCTGGGCGATGGCCAACACCACGATCAACGCGGACGGCACGTACCAGATGCCGTCGACGCTCAAGTGGACCGGCCAGCCCGCCGGTGACTTCAGCGACCCGAACGGCATGCCGCCGCCCAACCCCGGCCTGCACGTGACGGTCGCCGACTACACCAACGACGTCGGCGTGGCCGGCTCGTACGCCAAGGCCCTGATGTACTACGCGGCCAAGGCGAACAACGCCGCGGCCAGGACCATGGCCAAGGCGCTGCTGGACGGCGTGTGGAAGAACCGCGACGCCAAGGGCGTGTCGGTGTCGGAGACCAAGACCGACTACAAGCGGCTGAACGACCCGGTCTACGTGCCCCCGGGCTGGACCGGCAAGATGCCGAACGGCGACACGATCAACTCCAGCTCGACGTTCATGTCCATCAGGTCGTTCTACAAGAACGACCCCGACTGGCCCGAGGTGAACGCCTACCTCCAGGGCACCGGCCCGGCGCCGACGTTCAACTACCACCGCTTCTGGGCGCAGGTGGACGTGGCCGTGGCCCTGGCCGAGTACGGGCGGCTCTTCCCGTGAGAAAGGCGGCGATGATCGCCGCGGCGTCGCTGGTCCTGCCCCTGCTCGCAGGGGTGGGGCCGGTGGCCCACGCGGCCGCGCCCGCCTTCGCCTACGGTGAGGCGCTGCAGAAGTCGCTGTGGTTCTACGAGGCCCAGCAGTCGGGCGACCTGCCCGCCTGGAACCGCGTCTCCTGGCGCGGCGACTCGGGCCTGAACGACGGCAAGGACGCCGGGCTGGACCTGACCGGAGGCTGGTACGACGCGGGCGACCACGTCAAGTTCGGCTTCCCGATGGCCTTCTCGGCCACGATGCTGGCCTGGGGCGGCGTGGAGTACCGCGACGCCTACGCGGGCTCCGGCCAGCTCACCCACCTGCTGAACAACCTGAGGTTCGTCAACGACTACTTCGTCAAGGCCCACCCGTCGGCGAACGTGCTGTACGGGCAGGTCGGCAACGGCGGCACCGACCACGCCTGGTGGGGACCGGCCGAGGCCATGCAGATGAACCGGCCCGCCTACAAGATCGACGCCTCCTGCGGCGGCTCGGACCTGGCGGGGGAGACGGCGGCGGCGATGGCGGCCTCCTCGATCGTCTTCCGCCCGACCGATCCGGCCTACGCCGACAAGCTGGTGACGCACGCCAAGCAGCTCTACTCCTTCGCCGACACGGTCAGGAAGAAGTACAGCGACTGCATCAGCGACGCCCAGGGCTACTACAACTCCTGGAGCGGCTACAACGACGAGCTGGTCTGGGGGGCGATCTGGCTCTACCGGGCCACGAACGACGCCGCCTACCTGGCCAAGGCCGAGGCCGGCTACGACAACCTGGGCAACGAACCGCAGACCACGACGAAGTCGTACAAGTGGACGATCGCCTGGGACGACAAGTCGTACGGCGCGTACGTGCTGCTGCACAAGCTCACCGGCAAGCAGAAGTACCTGGACGACGCCGACCGCTGGCTCGACTGGTGGACGGTCGGCGTCAACGGCTCCAAGGTCAGGTACTCGCCGGGCGGCCAGGCCGTGCTGGACCGGTGGGGGTCGCTGCGGTACGCGGCCAACACCTCGTTCGTCGCGCTCGTGCACAGCGACTCGATCAGCGACCCGGCGCGCAAGGCCCGCTACCACGACTTCGCGGTCCGGCAGATCAACTACGCGCTCGGCGACAATCCGCGCAACTCCTCGTACCTGATCGGGTTCGGGGCCAACCCGCCGAAGAACCCGCACCACCGCACGGCGCACGGCTCGTGGACCGACCAGATCACCAACCCGGTCAACAGCCGCCACACGCTGTACGGCGCGCTGGTCGGCGGCCCGCCCGACCCCGACGACGTCTACGCCGACAAGCGCGACGACTACGTCATGAACGAGGTCGCGACCGACTACAACGCCGGCTTCACCAGCGCCCTGGCCCGGCTCTACAAGGAGTACGGGGGAGCGCCCGCGGCGAACTTCCCGCCCGCCGAGACCCCGGACGGCCCGGAGATCTTCGTCGAGGCCGGCGTGAACGCCTCCGGCACCAACTTCACCGAGATCAAGGCCATCGTGCGCAACCAGTCGGCCTGGCCCGCCCGGGTCCTGTCGGACGGCTCGTTCCGCTACTACTTCACCCTCGACGGCTCGACGACCGCCTCGCAGATCAGCGTGTCGTCGGCCTACACGCAGTGCAAGGCCCCCACGCTCGGCTCGGCCGGCGGGAGCGTGCTCTACGTGGACGTCGACTGCTCGGGGCAGGCCATCGCCCCGGCCGGGCAGTCGCAGCACCGCAGGGAGGTGCAGTTCAGGATCACCAGCGCGGGCGCCTGGAACCCGGCCGACGACTGGTCGTACCAGGGCATCCCGGCCACGCCGGGCGCGACGCCTGTGCAGACGAAGAACATCACCCTCTACAGCGGCGCCACCAAGATCTGGGGTGAGCCCCCGGGTCCGCAGGAGCAGGACACGACACCGCCCAGCAAGCCGGGCAGGCCCGCGGTCTCCGGGATCACGGGCACGGCGGCGAAGCTGAGCTGGACGGCCTCCACGGACAACGTGGGCGTGACCGGTTACGACGTCTACCTGGGGTCCACCAAGGCGGGCACGGCGACCGGCACCTCCTTCGACCTGAGCGGGCTCACCCCTGCCACGGCCTACGCCGCCCACGTGGTGGCCAGGGACGCGGCCGGCAACACCTCGGCGTCCTCGGACGAGACGACGTTCACCACCGCGGACTCCGAGGACGAGACGGCCCCCACCAAGCCCGGCAAACCTTCCGTCTCGGGCATCACCGGCTCGGGCGCGAAGGTCACCTGGACGGCCTCCACGGACGACGTGGGCGTGACCGGCTACGACGTCTACCTGGGGTCCGCCAAGGCGGGCACGGCCACCGGCGCCTCGTACGACCTGACCGGGCTCAGCCCGGCCACGGCGTACACGGTCTCGGTGGTGGCCAGGGACGCGGCGGGCAACAGCTCGACGCCGTCCGACGGCACGTCGTTCACGACCGCCGACCCGCCCCAGGGCGGCTGCGCGGCCACGTTCAAGGTCACCAACTCCTGGGGCGGCGCGTACCAGGCCGAGGTGACCGTCAAGAACGCCGGCTCGGCGGCCATCACGGGCTGGACGGCCGCCTGGACGTCCGCGAACCAGATCACCCAGCTCTGGGGCGGCAGGCTCACCCAGACCGGCTCGTCCGTGACCGTCAGGAACGAGGCGTGGAACGGCGGGCTCGCCGCCGGGGCCACGACCACGTTCGGCTTCATCGCCAACGGCACCCCGTCCACCCCCGACCTCACCTGCACCCCCGCCTGAGGCCCACCGGCTCCGCCCTCGCCCCGGCCGCCGGGCGGGGGCGAGGGCGGAGCCACCGGCCCAGGGAAAGGCAGCACATGCGATCACTGTTCACCGCGCCGGCGCTCGCCGCCGCGCTCGTGGCCGCTTCCTTGCTCGTGCCGGGCGCCGCGGCGCAGGCCGCCACCGGCATCCACGTGAGCGGCACGAAGATCCTGGAAGGCGACGGCCAGGAGTTCGTGATGCGCGGCACCAGCCACGCCCACACCTGGTACCCGTCCCAGACCAAGGCGTTCGCCGACATCAAGTCGCTGAAGGCCAACACCGTGCGCGTCGTGCTCAGCGGCGGCCGGTGGAGCGCCAACTCCGCCTCCGACGTGGCCGGCGTGGTCTCCCTGTGCAAGCAGAACAAGCTCATCTGCGTGCTGGAGGACCACGACACCACCGGGTACGGCGAGCAGAGCGGCGCGTACACGCTCGACCAGGCCGCCGACTACTGGATCAGCGTCAAGAGCGCCCTGGCCGGGCAGGAGGACTACGTCGTCGTCAACATCGGCAACGAGCCGATCGGCAACAACGCCACCACGCCCGGCTGGGCCGAGGCCACCAAGGCCGCGATCTCCAAGCTGCGCGCCAACGGCATCCACCACGCGCTGATGGTGGACGCCCCCGCGTGGGGCCAGGACTGGCAGAACGTCATGCGGGACAACGCCGCCTCCGTTCTCGCCGCCGACCCCGACAAGAACACGATCTTCTCGGTGCACATGTACGGCGTCTACGACACCGCCGCCGAGATCACGTCCTACCTGGACGCGT
Source organism: Nonomuraea sp. NPDC049684 (assembly GCF_044465345.1). Lineage (NCBI taxonomy): Bacteria > Bacillati > Actinomycetota > Actinomycetes > Streptosporangiales > Streptosporangiaceae > Nonomuraea > Nonomuraea sp. NPDC049684. The sequence continues at coordinate 137,918 of NZ_JBITLO010000016.1, forward strand.
TCCGGACGGCCGGGCTGCCGCTGGTCATCGGCGAGTTCGGGTTCAACCACTCCGACGGCGACCCCGACGAGGACACGATCATGGCCCAGGCCGTGAGCCGCGGCCTCGGCTACCTGGGCTGGTCGTGGAGCGGCAACGGCGGCGGCGTGGAGTACCTCGACCAGGTCACCGGCTTCGACGTCACCCGGCTCACCTCGTGGGGGCAGCGGCTGTTCAACGGCGCCAACGGCATCGCCGCCACGGCCAGACCGGCGTCCGTCTACGGCGGCGGCGCCACCGACCCGACGCCGCCGAGCGCCCCCGGCGTCCCGGCGGTCTCGAACGTCACCTCGTCCGGCGCCACCCTGACCTGGCCGGCCGCCACCGACAACGTGGGCGTGACCGGCTACGACGTCTACACCTCGGCCGGCGTCCCGCTCGGGGCGACGGCCACCGCCTCGATCACCCTGACCGGCCTGTCGCCCTCGACCGCCTACCAGGTGCACGTCAAGGCCAGGGACGCGGCGGGCAACCAGTCGGCCGCCTCGCCCACGGCCTCCTTCACCACCCTGGCCGGCGGTGGCGACGGCGGCTGCGCGGCCGCGGGGACCGTCCAGAGCCAGTGGGGCAACGGGTACGTCCTGCAGCCCGTCACGGTGACCAACACCGGCACGACCGCCAGGAACGGCTGGACGGTGACGTTCACGCTGCCCGCCGGCCACACCGTGACCGGCTTCTGGAACGCCGCGGTGACGGTCAGCGGGCGGACTGTGACTGCGCGGAACCTGAGCTACAACGGCACGCTCGCGCCCGGCGCCGCCACCGGTTTCGGGGTCCAGGCCGGTCGTCCGGACGGCGACACGTCCGTTCCGTCCGGCTACGCCTGCGCCGGCTGAACGAGCCGGCCGGAGATGGAGGAGGTGAGGCCGATCAACTGATCCTGCCCGCGACACCATCCCGCCCGGATGGGGCGGACGCGGCCGGCGAACCCCCAAGCCGGCCGCGTCCGTTCGCGCCGCCCGCCGGCCTCGCGCAGCGGTCAGCGCGGGTCCTGGGCGTGGGAGAAACGCTCGCGGGCCGCGTCGATGGCCGCCTCGTCCGAGAAGTCGGCGAACGCCTCGTCGTGGTAGCGAGCGGGGATCAGCGCCCGGACCCGCTCCGGATATCCGGGCCCGGCGGCGGGCACCTTGACCTGCGGCGGCACGCCCAGCCGGACGGCGATGGGCCCCGAGGCCCGGACGGACATCGCCCAGTCGCGGCTCTCGCCGACGATCGCGCACAGGTGCCGGGCGTAGACCCAGCGCACCTCGGCCAGGCCGGCGGCGTCCGGCGGGTCCGTGCCGAACGGCTCCACCGCGCACACCACCCGCGACCCGAACCCGTGCCCGTGGTCGTGGTGCTCTTCCGGCGTGGCCCGTTCGAGGATCAGCGTGACCTGGGCGGCGAGCTCCTGGTCGAGCCGCGCCGACTCCTGGTGGGCGGCGAACAGCGTCGCCCCGGCCAGCGTCAGGCCGGCCAGGGCGACGCCTGCCGCGATCTTCCCGCGACGTGATCCGGTCACGGGCTCGTGCAGGTCAGCGCAGGTGCGGGGCTCGGGATCGAGCCCGTGGCGTTGAAGCCGAACGTGGTGGACGCGTTCGGCGCGAGCTGGCCGTTGTAGGAGGCGTTCCTGACGGAGACGTTCGGCGGCTGGGCGGACAGCACGCCGTTCCAGGGGGCGCCGTCGAAGCCCTGGCCGCCGGAGTAGGTCCACTTGACCGTCCAGCCGTTCAGCGACGCCGTGCCGGTGTTCTTCACCGTCACCTCGCCCTGGAAGTGACCGGCCCAGCCGGTGTCGGTGGCCTTCCAGGTGGCGGTGCAGCCGCCGGGGGGCGGGGTGACCGTCGGGGTCACCGTGGGGGTGACCGTCGGGGTGGACGTGGGCGTGCCGCCGCCGGGGCCGACCCCGGTGACCTGGCCGTTGCCGCCGTCGAAGACGACGTCGGAGCAGCTGTAGAAGTTCTCGTTGCTGTCGGAGCGGATCCAGTGGGTGTAGATGATGTGCCGCCCGGTCTTGCCGGAGGGGAGCTGGGCGTTCCAGTAGTAGTAGTTGAGCCCGCCGGGGCCGCCGCTGGCGGGCGGGTTGGTGACGCTGCCGAACGCCTCCAGGTCCGACCACTTGAGCGGGCCGTCGGGGTTCCAGCCGTTCTTGGTGACGTAGTAGACGAAGGTGCCGGGGTGCTGGGCCCAGTTGCTGTGCCGCATCTGGATGGTCGCGCCCGAGGTCAGGTGGGTCTGCGGCCAGTCGGAGCGGACGGCGTTGTAGGCGGTGAAGTCGTAGGGGCCGCCGGTGCCGCCGCTGCAGAGCTGGCCGTCGGGGATGAAGCCGCTGGTGCGCCCGGCGCCGTCGGAACGCAGCACGGCGAACCAGTTGTAGAGCGGGGTCGCGCCGCTCTGGGCGACGGCCGCCGCGCAGGCCGGGTTGTAGGACTGGATCTGGCCGTTCTCGCGCAGGCCGTCCTGCCAGCACAGGAAGGTGCGGGCGCCGGGGAACATGGACACGCCGTGGGCCTGCGCCTGCGGCGGCGCGATCAGGACGGTGGCCAGCAGGACCAGGGCGGCGGTCAGCGCCGCCGTCCGAAAGTGTTTCATGGGGATTCCTTCGCGCAGGGGAACACAGGAACGCCCACGATCAGCCCGCCCGGCCAGCGCATTGAACCATGGGCGGCGCCGTCCCGACAATGCGGTGTGAAACTTTCAGCCGATCCCGGTCACGGTTGCCCTGGTGGCCCGGCACCGGCCCGGCGGGCGCGGGCCCGGCCGCTTGCCGTGGGCAGGGCGACGCCGGGAGTCTGGACGATGGGAGCGCTCCCATCGTCCCCCTCGACCGGAGAGCGCTCCCGGCACCTCCCCCGACCAGAGAAGCGGGAGCAACATGCCATGAGGCGCGTGCAGATCATGATCCTGGCCGTCGCGGCGCTGCTCGGCGCCGGCCTGCTCGCGGCACCGGCGCAGGCCGCCCCGGTGCTGTGCGAGAAGTGGGGCTCGGCCACGGTCCAGAACGGCCGCTACATCGTCATGAACAACGTCTGGGGCGCCGACACCGCGCAGTGCGTCGACGTCAACCAGAACGGCGGCTTCACCGTCACCCGGGCCGACCACGACAAGGCCACGAACGGCGCCCCCGCCGCCTACCCGGCCGTCTACGCGGGCTGCCACTACGCCGCCTGCACCACCGGCAGCGGCCTGCCCGCGCAGGCGAGCTCGCCGGGCTTCGGCGCGCTGAGGTCCACGGTCGCCATGACCTACCCCGCCTCCGGCACCTGGGACGCCGCCTACGACATCTGGTTCGACCCCACCCCCCGCACCGACGGCCAGAACACCGGCGCGGAGGTGATGATCTGGCTCAACAAGCGCGGCTCGATCCAGCCGGTCGGCTCCCAGGTCGGCACCGCGACCCTGGCCGGCGGCACCTGGCAGGTCTGGTACGGCAACATCGGCTGGAACGTCGTCTCCTACGTGCGCACCTCGGCGGCCTCCTCGCTGGACTTCGCCGTCGACACCTTCTACGCCGACGCCGTCAGCCGCGGTTACGCGCAGCGGTCGTGGTACCTGACCAGCGTCCAGGCCGGGTTCGAGCCCTGGGTGGGCGGTGCGGGGCTGGCCGTGGACTCCTTCTCCTTCGGCTCGGGCGGCGGCACCACCGACCGGACGCCGCCGACCACGCCGGGCACCCCGGCCGCCTCCGGCACGACCTCCGCCGCCACCACGCTCACCTGGGGCGCCTCCACCGACACCGGCGGCAGCGGCCTGGCCGGCTACGACGTCCTGCGCGCCACCGGCGACACCTTCACCCAGGTCGGCACCAGCGCCACGACGTCCTACACCGACACCGGCCTGACCCCCGCCACGACCTACCGCTACCGCGTCAGGGCCCGTGACGGCGCCGGCAACCTCTCACCCGAGTCCGCGGCCGTCACGGTCACCACCCAGAGCGGCGGCGGAGGCGGCGGCTGCGCCGCGACCGCGACCGCGACCACCCAGAACGCCTGGAGCAACGGCTACGTCATCCAGCCGGTCACCGTCACCAACCGCGGCACCGCCACCCTCGACGGCTGGACCGTCACCTTCACCCTCCCGCCGGGCCACACGATCACCGGCTCGTGGGGCGCGAACGTCTCCGTCAGCGGCGGCGCCGTGACCGTGCGGAACCTCCCCTACAACGGCACCCTGGCCCCGAACGCGAGCACGACGTTCGGCTTCCAGGCCGGCCGGTCCGACGGCGACACGCGGCTGCCCTCCGGGTACGCCTGCGCCTGACCCGGCCGTCGCGAGGGGCGCGGATCCCGCCGTGCCGCTCAGCCGGGTTCCATGGCCCGGTCGATCACCTTGAGCCTGGCCTCCAGCTCCGCCCGGCAGGCGGGGGCCAGGCGGCCCTCCCTGGCCCGGTCGGCGACCTTGCGCCGCACCTCGGCCGTGCCGGTGACCGCCGGGCCGCGGACCAGCGAGTCGAGCACCTGCTTGAGGTCGAGCACCACGTCGGCGTCGGTCGCGTCGCACGGTTCGCCGTCTTCGAGCGAGTCGTGGAAGCCGTCCACGGCCTGCTCGACGGTGACCGATCCGGCCGGTGAGCTCCGCAGCGCCCGGCCGGCCGACGCCGCGGCGGAGGGCGTGACCGACGGCGTGGCCGACCGTGCGATCGACGGCGTGACCTGCGGCGACAGCACCGGCTCCGGCTCGGACCGCTGGAACCACAGCAGCACGGTGAGCGCCAGCAGCGCCGACCCGGCCACCGTCACCCCGCGCCGCACCTGCCGGGCGATCCCGGCCGTGCCGAGCGCCGAGGTCAGCGCGCCGACGATCTCCTCGGCCGTGGGCCGCTCCTCGGGCAGGTGCGCCAGGCAGCTCTGGCAGAGCGAGGCGACGCCGTGCGGCACGCCGGTCACCCGGGGCGGGGGATCGGTCCGGCGCGCCGCCTCGATCTCCTCCCACGTCGTCTCCGGGTACGGGGTGCGCCCGGTGAGCATGGCGAACAGCAGCACGCCCAGGGCGTACACGTCCACGGCCGGGTGGGTGGGGGCGCCGTGGAGGCGTTCGGGGGCGACGTAGGGCGGGGTGCCGCGGTCGTCGTCCGGGTCGCCGGCCCAGGCCGCGATGCCGAAGTCGAGCAGCTTGGGGCCGTCGGCGGTGAGCAGCACGTTCTCGGCGGTGACGTCCCGGTGGACCAGGCCGCGGGCGTGCCCGGCCATCAGCACCCGGGCCAGCCGCAGGGCGATGGCCGCCGCCTCGGTCCACGGCAGCGGCCCCTCGGCGATGCGCTCGGCCAGCGGGGTGCCGTCGAGCAGGGGCATCACCACGTACGCGGCCACGCCGCCCTTCGCGGTGACGGTCTCGCCGTAGTCGTAGATCTCGATCGAGTCCCGGTGGATGAACCGGGCCGCGGCGCGGGCCTCGCTGCGCACCCGGACGCGTTCGCCGTGGTCGGTGTGGAGGGAGGCGGTCAGCACCTTGACCGCGACCAGCCGCTGCAACGACTGGTCGAAGGCACGCCAGATGACCGACATGCCGCCGTGGGCCAGCGGGTCCAGCAGCAGGTACCGCCGGGCCAGCACGTCCCCCGGCTCAAGCTGACTCACGGATGACCAGTTCCGTGGGGAGGACGGGGTCGATCCCCGTCGCCCCGGTCAGGAGCAGGCGGGTGGCGACCGTGGCGAGCTCCTCGACGGGCTGGCGGATGGTGGTCAGCGCCGGGACGGTGTGCCGGGCCACGGGGGCGTCGTCGAAGCCGATCACGGCGACGTCCGCGGGCACCTTGCGGCCGGCCCGGCGCAGGGCCTGGATCGCGCCGGCCGCCATCAGGTCGGAGGCGACGAAGACGGCGTCCAGGCCCGGCGCGTGGCGTAACAGCCACTGCATGGCGTGCGTGCCCGAGGCCGCGGTGAAGTCGCCGTAGGCCACGGGCACGTCGGGGGCGCCTGCCGACCGCAGGGTGCGGACGAGCCCTTCGAGCCGGTCGCGGGCGGCGGGCAGGGAGGGCGGGCCGCCGATGGCCGCCACGTTCCTGCGGCCCTGCAACAGCAGGTGCTCGGCCGCCTGCCGGCCGCCGTCGAGGTTGTCCACGTCGGCGTAGGGCAGCTTGAGGTCGTGGGGCGGCCGGCCGATGTTGCGGACCGGGATGCCGGCGGTGGACAGCTTGATGGCCAGCGGATGGCGTTCCCGCGCGCCGACGATGAGGACGGCGCCCGACAGCGCGGGCAGCGTGGAGGAGGTGGGCGTCACGGTCGTCACCATGAGGTGGGTGCCGTGCTCGGCGATCACCGCTCCGGCGGCGGACAGGAGCCTGGCGTAGTAGGGCTCGGAGAACAGGCGGGGGAGATGGTCGCAGATCACCGCCGTGACGCCGTCGGTCAGCGTCTTGGCGGCGCTGCCCCTGGGGGCGCGTTGTCGGACGTAGCCCATGCGGGAGACGGCGTCGTAGACTTGCCGGCGGGTCGAGGTACTGACCCGCACCGAGCCCGTGAGGACTCGAGATGCGGTCGCGGGGGAAACCCCTGCAGCGGCCGCCACCTGTGCCAGTGTGGGCTGCTCGGTCATGGAGCACCTCGCGGAAAGATCCTGGGAGCGCTCCCACGTTACCAATGTTTCGCCGCTGTTAATAGGGCCTTTGCAGGGGGTGCGTCCGGTTGTGCGGACGCCCGCCGAATCTGCTCAGGTGGGGGCGGTGGTTCCCGCCGGAGGTTTTCCCGCCGCAGGTGGATCACGACATATTGACCATCCGTTAGGGGTATCCGGGACGCGCCGGATACCCCTGACGTCCGTCTCTAGCGCCTGCCCCGGCCGCGGCCGTGACCGTTGCCGTCGCCGTTCTGGTAACCCTGGCCGGGGCCGAAGTCGCCGTCGGGGTTGGGGTTGACGTCGACGAGGTCCTGGCCCCGGTCGTCGGGCTCCTCCCTGCGGGGGGCGCAGCCCTGGCCGCAGCCGCCGAAGCGGGAGGAGTCGACCGGGGTGAAGGCCGTCGCCGGGGTGCCCTTGAGCGCGGCCTTCATGGTGGCGTTCCAGATCGGGCCGGGGATCGAGGCGCCGAAGACCGAGGGGTAGTACTTGCCGCCGATGGTGATGCTGTTCAGCTTGTGGGTCGTCGAGCCGCGCGGGTCGCCGATGCTGACCGCGCCGGCCAGGTCGGGGGTGAACCCGGCGAACCAGGCGGTGGCCTGGTCGTCGGTGGTGCCGGTCTTGCCCGCCGCCGGGCGGCCGATGCCGCCGACCCCGCGCATCGTGCCCTTGGTGAAGACGCCGGACAGGATGTTCGCCGCCGCGTCGGCGACCTCCGGGTCGAACGCCTGGGTGCACTTCGGCTTGTACTCGGTCACCTTGCCGTTGCGGTCCTTGATCTGGGTGATGGCCGTCGGCGGGCAGTACTTGCCGCGCGCGCCGATCGCCGCGTAGGCCGTGGCCACGGTCACCGGGTCCATCTCGTTGATGCCGAGCGTGAACGTCTCGAACTCCTGGAGCTTGCCGCCGTCGGAGCGCTTGATGCCGAGCGACTTGGCGGTCTCGACCACCTTGCAGAGGCCGACCTTCTGCTCCAGCGTCATGAAGAACGTGTTCACCGAGCCCCAGGTGCCGGTGGCCAGCGACTTGAAGCCGCCGCCGCCCTCGTCGTTGGTGACGGTGTGGCTCGGGTCGCCGACGTTCTGGCCCTTGCAGTTCTTGAACGCCCAGTAGTTGGGGGCGGTGTAGCCGCTGCCCACGTTGAAGCCGTCGTTGATCTTCATGCCCTGCTTGAGCGCGGTGAGCAGGGTGAACGTCTTGAACGTCGAGCCGGCCTGGAAGCCGACGCCGCCGCCGTGCACCGCGTCGGCCACCACGTTGTACGACATCTCGTGCTTGCGCTTGGAGTTGCCGTACTTGCGGCTGGCGGCCATGGCCTTGATCTCGCCCGTGCCCGGCTTGACCAGGGCCTCGGAGGCGACCGGGTTGTCGGAGGCGTAGACGTGCTTCTTGATGGCCTCCTCGGCGGCCTTCTGCATCTTCGGGTCGATCGTGGTCTTGATCTCCAGGCCGCCCCGGTTGAGGAACTGGGTGCGGGCCTTCTTGGTCTTGCCGAAGGCCGGGTTGCTCAGGATCTCGTTGCGCACGTACATGCAGAAGTACGGGTACTGGCTGGCGCCGCAGCCGCCGGGCAGCGGGGTGCCCTTGTAGCCGAGCTTCTTGGCCCTGGCCTCCTGGTGCTGCTCAGGCGTGATCTTCTTGAGCTCCAGCATCCGGTCGAGCACCACGTTGCGCCGGTTGAGCAGCTGGGCGCGCGAGTCCTTGCCGAGGTTGGGGTCGGTGCGGTTCGGGTCCTGGACCGCGCCGGCCAGCGTGGCCGCCTGGGGGAGCGTCAGCTCGGCCGCCGACACGCCGAAGAAGCGCTTGGCCGCCGCCTCGACGCCGTACGCGCCGGCGCCGAAGTAGGCGATGTTGAGGTACTTGCCGAGGATCTCGTTCTTGCTGTACTTCTCCTCGACCGCCATCGCGTAGCGCAGCTCCTTGAGCTTGCGGGCGTAGCTGGCTTCGAGGGCCGCGTTCTTCTCCTTCTCGGTGGTGGCCGAGTTGAGCAGCACCTGCTTGACGTACTGCTGGGTGATGGAGGAGCCACCCTGGGCGATGCCGCCCCTGCTGAGGTTCTTGGCCAGGGCGCGCACGGTGCCCTCGATGTCGATCGCGCCGTGCTCGTAGAAGCGGTAGTCCTCGATGGAGATGATGGCCGTCTTCATGATGTCGGCCACCTCGTCGAGCGAGACGTTCTCGCGGTACTCCTCGTAGAACTGGGCGATCTGGTTGCCCTTGGCGTCGAGGACCGTCGTCTTCTCGGCGAGCGGCGGTTCTTTGAGGTCTTCCGGTTTGATGTTCAGTTCCTCGGACGCCGAGACGAACATCGCTCCGGTGCCGCCGACCGCCGGCAGCGCGATGGCCGCGGCCACCACTCCCGCGGCCATCGCAGCCCCGGTCAGGCGCACGATGCTCGACATTCGGGAACCCATGCGGAAAAACCTCCCCATCTCGGCTTTTGGGTGCATCCTAAACCCGCCCATGACCTGCTCTCTGTAAAAAAGACGAAGCGCGCGCCGGCGGTGGATGCTTCTACCCCGGGTGAGACGCCGAAGCACGGGATTTGGTTCGCCGGGTTTCCCGTCGAATTCGTTTCCTGTGGGTCTGCGGGGATAGGGCGTGGTCATGACTTCTCACCGAGTGTTGCCACGCGAGCAGGCGCGGGTCCGTGAGCCGGTCACCGCTCCGCGCCGGAGACCGGTCCTGGACGACACCCTGACCCTGCTGCTCGACCCGTACCGCTTCATCGGCGACCGGGCGCGGCGGCTCGGCTCCGACGTCTTCGAGACGCGGCTGCTGCTCCAGCCGACGATCTGCATGACCGGCGCGCAGGCCGCCGAGGTCTTCTACGACCCCGAGCTGTTCGTCCGGGACGGCGCCGCCCCCCGGCGGCTCCAGGCGACGCTGTTCGGCAGGAACGGCGTGCAGGCCCTCGACGGCGAGACCCACCGGGCGCGCAAGGCCATGTTCATGTCGCTGATGGGCCGGGAGGGCCGCGACCGGCTGGCCGAGCTGGCCGGCCGGCGCTGGCGCGAGCGCATCCGCGCCTGGCAGGGCATGCCGCGGGTCGTCCTGTACGAGGAGGTCAGCAGGCTGCTGTGCCAGGCGGTCTGCGACTGGACGGGCGTGCCGCTGCCGCCCGCGCGGGTGCCCGAGGTCACCGCCACCCTCCAGGCGGCCATCGAGGGCGGCGGCGGGCTCGGCCCCCGCTACCTGCGCGGCCGGTACGCCCGGATCAAGGGCGACCTGTGGCTGTCCGGCCTGATCCGCCTCGCCCGGGAAGAGCCCGGCCGCTTCGCCGGCACGGTGACCGGCCTGATCGCGGGCTACCGCGACCCCGACGGCACCCTGCTCCCGGCCAGGACCGCGGCCGTCGAGCTGCACAACGTGCTGCGGCCCACGGTGGCGGTGGCCAGGTTCGTGACGTTCGCGGCCATGGCCCTGCACGCCCACCCGGAGTACTACGAGCGCGTCCGCGAGGGCGACGAGCAGTTCGTCGAGCACTTCGTCCAGGAGGTACGCCGGTTCTACCCGTTCTTCCCGTTCGTCGCCGCCAAGGTGGCCAGGCCCTTCACCTGGCACGGCGAGCACTTCCCGCAGGGCCGGCGGGCACTGCTCGACCTGTACGGCATCGACCACGACCCGCGCCTGTGGGACCGTCCAGGCGAGTTCCGCCCGGAACGGTTCGCCGAATGGGACGGCGGCGAGTACGACTTCGTCCCCCAGGGCGGCGGCGACCACTACGAAGGCCACCGGTGCCCCGGCGAGTGGATCACCGTGGACCTGATGAAGCTGGCGGTGACCGCGCTGACCCGCTGGATGACGTACGGCGTGCCGGCCCAGGACCTGCGCATGCCGTCGTGGCGGGCTCCGGCCATCCCCAACAGCCGTTTCGTCATCGACCAGGTCGAGGCCGTCTGAGATTCGGGCAGCGCCGGGCAAAGAAGCGTGTTGTCGCGCGGGTGCGCGCGCGGGGGTCTGGCAACGTTCACCGGGGCGATTCTTCCTGGCCTTGGTGGAGGGTTTCATGCGTCGTGTCGTGGACGACGAGGAGCAGGTCGATCAACTGGTCTCGGCCGCCAGGGCGTACTGGGGGGACAGCGCGGGCGACACGGGTTGCGTGGTGGCCGAGGCGTTCGACGAGGACGTCCGGGCGGTGGTGCGCACCGTCCTGGTCGCCAAGGCCGTGTGCGGGCTGCTGTCGGCCCGGCTGGTCGTGCTCACCGACCCGCGGTGGCGGCCGCTGGCCGAGGCGTTCGGGGCCGCCGCCGATCTCGGGCCGCCCGACGCGCTCGTCACCAGCCGGGTCGATCCCGGCGTGCGCACCGACATCCCGGTCGTGCACGTGCACGGCACCGGGTCGCTGCAGGCGTACGCGCTGTTCCCGGACCAGACCCCGGTCTCCTTCGGCGAGGAGCTGCCCGGCCGGGTGGCGGAGTTCTTCGAGCGTCAGATCTGGCCCAACAGGGAGGCGATCCGGCCGAGCGCCGAGCGTACGGCCTGGCGGGCCAAGGAGGGCTACCAGGTCCGCACCGACACCGAACGCCGCCAGCTCCGCCTCTACGGCTGCTCCAGGCTGCGCCTGGACCCCGGCCGGCCCACGGTCACGGTCTTCGGCCACATGCCGGGCCGCGACACCGAGCTGTTCGAGGAGACCGAGCGGTACGCGGCCGCCGAGGAGTCGGCCAACTGGCTGTTCCTCGACCGCCTGCGCTCCGGCCTGCTGTCGCCGAACATCCTGTGGAGCATGACCGACGTCGCGGTCACGTTCGGCGGCAGCGACCTGCCCGCCTTCGGCGTCCCCGTCATCCAGGCCGGCTGGTCGGAGGGCGCCGCCTGCGGGGCCACCCACCTCGCGCGCACGCCGGAGGAGCTGCGCGACCGGCTCGGCGAGGCCGTCGCCGTGCACGGCAAGGCGGAGACGATCCTCGGCCCGGAGCAGCGCGAGCGCGCCCGCCTGTGGCTGTGGCTGCGCCGCTGCGGCGCCGACGTGCCGACCCAGATCCTGCCGCGCTGGGAGCTCGGCCCCGACTATCCGCGGGCCCTGGCGGTCGCCCTGCGGCACGCCGAGCCCGACGGCGACCCGCTCTTCGACGCGGTGCGCCGCATGTGGGAGCGCCGCGACCCCGTACTCACCCGATTCGACTTCCAGGACCTGGCCAAGACCACACTGACCCCCGCGAGGAGCGCCCGATGACCGGAACAGGACCCATCACAGAGCTCGACCCGGTGATCCTGCCCGCGATCCCGCCCGTCCACGTGACCAGCGGGCGGTTCCCCGCGCTGCAGGTGATCGACCGGTTGCACCGGGGCAGCCAGATCGTGGGCAGGTTCGAGACGTCTGGGCTGGTCGGCTTCAAGGTGTCCGCGCAGGGGCGGCCGCTGCGGGTGCAGATGTCGCTGTCCATGGACGAGCGGTCGGTCAGCGGCTGGCACAACGGCAGGACGGGCCCCGACTTCACGACGCCCCGGTGCGTCCAGATCCGTTCCCAGGGACGCCTGCGCCAGTGCGTGCTGCTGCGCGGCCGCAACCCGCACGCCCGCGTGGCCTTCGACCTGACCCCCGAGGAGATCCCGGACGACGGGCTGATCTGCGTCGAGGCCCTGGACATCATGGAGGGCGACGGCGTCTGCGACGAGGTGCGCACGTTCCTGTCCGGCCGGGTCCAGGACGACGGAGCGGCCGGGCTGCGGCTGAACAAGATCGTGTTCGAGGAGCCGCCGGCCGTCGACTACGACCCCGACACGCTCGACGGCTCCCGCTGCGAGCTGTCCTCGCTGATCAGCGGCGGCGGCCTGGCCAACGTCAACCGGCAGGGCGTGCGCGTCCTGCGGTCGGGCATGTTCGTGGTCAACCCGGTGCTGCGCGACACCTTCGGCGCCAGCGGGCGGATCACGCTGCGGCTGGGCACGAAGGCGGAGGCGGCCAGCATGATCCCGGCGACCTGGCGGCGGGTCAACAGCGAGCTGCGCTGGCTGCGGCACGCCACCAAGAAGCTCCTCGGCACGGCGGCCCCCACGGTGGAGCGCGTCTACAGCCTCAGGGACGGCGTGGCCGGGCCCTTCGGGCAGACCGTCCACGGGAACGTCACCGAGCTCGTCCTGCCGAGCCCGACGGTCTCGCCGTTCCTCGTGGTGATCGAGCGGGTGCCGGGGGTCCTGCCGACGCTGGAGTCCGGAACGTCAGACTAGAGCCGGTGAGCATCTGACATTTCCCGGAAAATAGTGATCACCGGTGATAACGCCGCTCTGAGGGCAGTTGTCATGGGTGGGCGGGAACGGTTTGAGCATCGAGACGATCCGGCATCAGCAGTGCACGGTCATGCGCGCCACGGGCGAGCTCGACCACGCGGGACGGGTCAGGTTCAGCGCCCACATCGACACGGTGTGGGACTGGTCGCCGGGACCCGTCCTCGTCTTCGACCTGGCCGACCTGGTCTTCTACGACTCCTCGGCCATCGGCGTGCTGGCCACGGCGATCCAGCGGATGGAGGCGGAGCCGGGCGGGCGGATCATCGTGGTCAGCCCGTCCGAGCACCTGCTGTCGGTGCTGCGGCTGACGGACCTGCTCTCCCACGTCGAGCTGCGCGGCAGCGTCGATGAGACCGTGGCGGAGCTGACGGTGGGCGCCGTCCCCCCGCCCTGGCCCGGGGGGATGCCGGACGTGGCCTCCTACAATCCGTAGGTCTCCAGCAGCCGCAGCCAGATCTCGCTCACGGTCGGGAACGACGGCACGGCGTGCCAGAGCCGGTCGAGCGGCACCTCGCCGGTGACCGCGATCGTGGCGGCGTGCAGCAGCTCGCCGACGCCGGGACCGGCGAAGGTGACGCCGAGCAGCACCTTCCTGTCCTCGTCCACCACGGCCTTGGCGTGGCCCCGGTAGCCGTCGCCCAGCAGGTACGCGCCCGACACCGAGCCGAGGTCGTACTCCACCGCGCGCACCCGGAAGCCGGCCTCCCTGGCCTCGGCCTCCGTACGGCCGACCGCGCAGACCTGCGGGTCGGTGAAGACCACCTGCGGCGCGCCGAAGCCGTCGGCGACGTCGCGCATGGCGGGCAGGTCGTCGCCGTGCGCCCGCGCCGCGATCACGTCGCCGCAGATCCTGGCCTGGTACTTGCCCATGTGGGTGAGCAGCGCGCGGCCGTTGACGTCGCCGACAGCGTAGAGCCAGCCGCCCGGCACGCCGGTGGCACGCATGCTGTCGTCGACCTCGACGGGGGCGTCGTCGGGCAGGCCGACCGTGTCCAGCCCGATCCCGCGCGTGGCGACCTTGCGGCCGGTGGCCACCAGCAGCTCGTCGGCCTCCAGCGGCGGGCCCTCCGACAGGTGCACGGTCACCTTGCCGCCCGGCTCGGGCCGCTCGACCCTGACCACGTCGGTGTGCAGGCGCACGTCGATGCCCGCCTCGGCGAACGACCGGGCCACCAGCTCGCCCGCGAACGGCTCGATCCTGGCGAGCAGCCCGCCGCCGCGCACCAGCACGGTCGTCTGCCGGGCGCCGAGCCCGTGCATGGCCTGCGCCATCTCGCAGGCGACCACGCCGCCGCCGATCACCACCAGGCGTTCGGGCACCTTGGTCGCGGCGGTGACCTCGTGGCTGGTCCACGGCTTGGCCTCGGCCATGCCCGGCACCGGCGGGACCGCCGCCGTGCTGCCGGTGGCCAGCACGACCGCCTGACGGGCCGTGAGCACCCGCTCGCCGCCGTCGGGGGTCGTGACGACCACCCGCCGCTCGCCGTCGAGCCGCCCCCTGCCGCGGACGAACTCCGCCGGCACGCCCTCGACCCAGCTCACCTGCCCGGAGTCGTCGTAGCGTGAGACCGCCTCGTCGCGCCGGGCGAGCACCGCGGCCACGTCGATCGGCCCGAGCGAGAGCCCGGGCACCCGGGACACCTCGCCGGCCAGGTCGACCGGGCGCAGCAGCGCCTTGCTCGGGATGCACGCCCAGTAGGAGCACTCGCCGCCGGCCAGCCGCTCCTCGACGATCGCGGCGCTCAACCCGCCGCGCACCGCCCGCGCGACGACGTTCTCGCCCGCCGGACCGGCCCCGATCACGATGACGTCGAACTCCTCAGCCACGCTGCCTCCCCACACTCGTCTTCGATTCGCACTCTTTCATGCCCTGCTCGCGCCGCCCGAGGTGGCCACGCGTGAACCCTTCCGGCCCGCGACGGAGAGACCGGGTAGATGCCCGCGCCGTCCGGGGGAGCCCGCTCGGCACCCTCCTGAAGGAGCTTCCCCATGCCGGCGCCGTCTCCTGTGTTCGTGCTGCCCGGAAACGCCCTGAGGCGGCATCGGGCGCTGCTGGTCGCGCTGGTGCCCGCCGTCGCGCTGCGGCTGCTCGCGATGGCGGGGTACCGGCCCGCGCTGTGGTTCTGGGCGGACTCGTTCTCCTATCTGGAGGCCGCCGGCGACCCCGTGCCCGGGACGTTCCGGCCGCTCGGGTACTCGCTCTTCCTGGCCGCGCTCGGGCCCGGGAAGAGCCTGGCGCTGGTGGCCGCCGTGCAGCACGCGTCCGGGCCGGCGCTCGCCGTGGCCGTCTACGCCCTGCTGCGGCGGCGCGGCCTGCCGGGGTGGGGCGCGACGGCCGTCGTCGCGCCGCTGCTGTACGACGAGCTCCTGATCCTGCTGGAACACATGATCATGGCGGACGCGCTGTTCACCGTGCTGGTCACGGCCGGGATCCTGGCGCTGTCGGGCCGGCTCACCCCGGTCACGGCGGCCGCCGGCGGCGTCCTGCTCGGGCTGGCCGCCGTCACCCGCACGATCGGGGTGGCCGTCCTCGTGGTGGCCGCCGCCTGCCTGCTGCTGCGCCGTCCCGGGCCGCGCGCGCTGGTCTGCCTGGTCCTGGCGGGCGCGGCGCCGCTGCTCGGGTACGCCTCCTGGATGTGGGCCACCAGCGGCACCTTCGGCCTGACCAAGGCCGACGGCCTGTTCCTGTGGGCCCGCACGACGACCTTCGCCGACTGCTCGGTCATCAGGCCGGAGCCCGAGCTGGCCCCCCTCTGCCCGCGGACGCCGGTGGCCGGGCGGCCCTCTCCCGCCCACTGGATGTGGGGGCCCACCTTGACCGCCGTCCGAGGCGACCGGAACGCGCTGGCCGGCCGCTTCGCCCGCGAGGCCGTCCTCGCCCAGCCCGGCGACTACCTGGCCGCCGTCGGGCGCGACCTGCGGTGGCTGCTGCGCTGGGAGCGCACCACGGCCAGGAAGGCGTCGAACAGCAAGGTCAATCCGTACTGGTTCCCCTACGAGGAGCGCCCGCTGCGCGCGTCCGTACGGCGGATCGCCGGGGCGTACGAGGGCGGGCCGGCGGACCTGCGGATCGTCGAGCCCTACGCGGGCTGGCTGCGGGCCTACCAGCGCTTCGGCTACCTGCCGTACCCGGTGCTCCTGGCGCTGCTCGGAGGCGCGCTCGCGGTGGCGGCCGTACGGCGGCGGCCGGACGCGCTGCTGCCCGGCGTGGCCGCCGCCGTGCTGGTCGTGGCGCCGTCCTTCCTGACCGGGTACGACGTGCGGTACGTCGTACCGGCTCTCCCGCTGGCCTGCCTGGCCGCCGGGCTGGCATCGGGACGTCCGCCGGAGGTCGGCAGACGTTCACCTGCCGGGCCTAGCGTTCGCGCATGACTCCTTACCCCACGTCGGTGGTGTACCGGGCGGCGACCGAGGGCTATCACACCTTCCGCATCCCGGCGGTCGTGGTGACCGGGGCCGGGACGCTCCTCGCCTTCGCCGAGGGGCGGCGCGGGTCCGCCGGCGACTCGGGGCACATCGACCTGGTGCTCAGGCGGTCGTCCGACGGCGGCCTGACGTGGGGCCCGCTCCAGGTGGTCGCCACGGAGCCGAACCGCGGCACGGTCGGCAATCCCGCGCCCGTGGTGCTGGACGACGGCCGGATCCTGCTCGTCACCGTCCGGCAGGGCCCGTCGGCGACGGAGGAGAAGATCAGACGCGGTCAGGTGCCGGCGGCCGCCGGGCGGCGGGTGTTCGTCCAGGTCAGCGCGGACGACGGGGTCACCTGGCCGGCCCCGCGCGAGATCACCGCCCAGGTCAGGCGGCCGGAGTGGCGCTGGTACGCCACCGGCCCCGGGCACGCCGTCCGGCTCCGGAGCGGGCGCGTCGTGGTGCCGGGCAACCACTCCCTGCCCCCGTCCGGCTCGGACGACGGCACCGAGGGCCGCTACAACGGCGGCCACGCGCTGCTCAGCGACGACGGCGGCCGTACCTGGCGCATCGGCTACGTGGACGACAACCCCGACGGCTACGTCAACGTCAACGAGACGACCGCGACCGAGCTGCCCGACGGCCGCCTCTACCTCAACGCCAGGACGGACTCCGCCGCGCCGGGCACCCGCGCCGACGCCTGCTCCTCCGACGGCGGCCAGCGGCTCGATCTGCCCTTCCGCCCGCAGGCCGGGCTGGTGGGGCCGGTGGTGGAGGGCAGCGTGCTGTGGTGCGAGCCGCCCGGCGTGCTGCTGTTCTCCGGCCCGGCCGCGCCCGACGCGCGGGCCCTGATGACGGTACGGGCGAGCACCGACGCCGGGGCCACCTGGCATCCGGTGCACACCGTGTCGGGCCTGCCCGCCGCCTACTCCGACCTGGTCAGGGTGGACGGCGACACGGTGGGGCTGCTGTTCGAGACCGGCGACTTCGGGCCGTACGAGCGCATCGCCTTCCGGCGCATCCCGGTCGCCGAGCTCGACCCCCGCCGGGCGTAGCCGCCTGTTCCTTTCCCTGAGCTCTGTGCTGACACAGGGCTGTGCTGACTACGCTGAGACGACCACTGTGCGACCGCGTGTGCGGACTGTTCCGCATTACGCGCTAGCATTCCGATCAGCGGAACAGGCGAGGGAGAGTTCAGTGGCTGAGACCCAGTCCCCTGTGGGGAGCGTCGATCGTGCCCTGCTGATCCTGCAGGAGATCGGGAGACACAGCAGGGGCGTGACGCTCGACGAGCTGGCCACCCGGCTGCGGCTGCCGAAGAGCTCGCTCCACCGCCTGCTCGGGGCGTTGAAGCACCGGGGTTTCGCGGCCCAGCCGGAGCCGAGCGGGCCGTACTTCCTGGGCACCGAGATGCTGGCCACGGCCTTCCGGTTCTACGAGACGATGGACCTGCGCACGCTCGTCCGGCCGCTGCTGCTGCGGCTGAGCGAGGAGTTCTCCGAGACCGTGCACATGGCCATGCTCGACGGCTGCGAGGTCGTCTACCTGGACAAGGTCGAGGCGGTGCGGTCGATCACCATGACCTCGGTGGTCGGCGGGCGCAACGCGGCCCACTGCACGGGCGTCGGCAAGGCGCTGCTGGCCTGGACGTACCCGACGGACGAGGCGGTCAAGGCGTGGGCCGAGCGCTACGGGCCGCTGTCGGCCAGGACCAGGAACACGATCACCAACCCCGCCAAGCTGGCCACCCACCTCGACCAGGTCAGGCAGCGGGGCTACGCGCTCGACCTGGAGGAGAACGAGCCGGGGGTGCGGTGCGTGGCGGCGCCGGTCTTCCTGGGCAAGACCGCGCCGGTGGCGGCGGTGAGCGTGACCGCGATCAAGGACCGCATGTCGGTCGCCCGCCTCGAAGAGGTCGGCCTCGGCCTCCGCCGCGCCATCTCCGCCCAGGTCTGACCCCACGCCCGAACACCCACCTCCACCCCTTCTCCTCAAAGGGACCTCGACCGGCTACGGTCGGAGGGAATGCGGAATCCCGTTCCGTATCACGGATCAGAAGGACGCAAGGCATGAAGCTGGAGAAGGTCCCCGTCCCCCGTGCCGCCCTGGCAGAGGGCCCGAGGTGGGACGCCGCCACGGGCACCCTGCTGTGGGTCGACATCCCCGCCGGCCACGTGCACCGGCTGGACCCGGCCGGCGACGAGCGGGAGACGATCGAGCTGGGGCAGCCGGTCGGCGTCGCCGTGCCGCACGCCTCCGGCGGCCTCATGCTGGCCCTCAGGGACGGCTTCGCCCGGCACGCGGACGGCCGCACCGAGCTGGTCGCCCGGCCGCCGGAGCCCGAGGGCAACCGGATGAACGACGGCGCCTGCGACCGCGCGGGCCGCTTCTTCGCCGGCACCAAGGCCGAGGACGACACCCCCGGCGCGGGCTCGCTCTACCGCCTGACCCAGGACCGTACGTGCGACAAGGTGCTGGACGGCGTCACGATCTCGAACGGCGTCGGCTGGAGCCCCGACGAGCGCCTGATGTACTACGTGGACACCGCGACCGACCGGATCGACGTCTTCGACTACGACCCGGCGACCGGCACGCTCGACGCCCGCCGGGAGTTCGCCGCCCTCCCGGGCCCCGACGGCCTGACGGTGGACGCCGCCGGCCACGTATGGGTCGCGCTGTGGGGCGGCGCGGCGGTCGTGCGGCTGCGGCCGGACGGGCGTACGGACCTCACCGTGGAGGTCCCCGCGGCCAACGTGACGAGCTGCGCCTTCGGCGGCCCCGACCTCGACGTGCTCTACGTGACCACCGCCTGGGACGGCGGCGCCGGCGGGGAGCTGTGGCGCTGCCGCACCCCCCACACCGGCCTGCCCGCCAACCCCTACCGCGGCCTCACCCCTTGACCGCCCCGGTCAGCGCCTGCACGAACCGGCGCTGGCCGAACAGGAACACCGCCAGCACCGGCAGCGTGGTCAGCACCGTGCCCGCCATGATCGCGGGCCAGTCGGCCCGGTGCTGGCCCTGGAACGTGGTCAGCCCCGCCTGCACGGTGTAGTTCGCCTCGGAGTTGATCACCACCAGCGGCCAGAAGAGGTCGTTCCAGGCGGTGATGAACGTGATCACGGCGAGCGCCGCCAGCGCCGGCTTGGCGACCGGCAGCACCACCCGGAAGAACAGCGCGACCCGCGAGCACCCGTCGATCCGCGCCGCCTCCTCCAGCTCCCTCGGGAAGGACTGGAAGAACGACGTCATCAGGTAGATCCCGACCGACGAGCTGAGCTGCGGGATGACCAGCGCCCCGAGCGTGTCCACCAGCCCGGCCCGGCTGAACATCAGGAACGTCGGGATCACGGTGAGCTGGAACGGGATCAGCGCGGTCGCGATGATCAGGACCAGCGTCAGCCGGGAGCCGATGAAGCGGATCCGGGCGAAGGCGTACCCGGCCATGCTGCAGAGCACGACCTGGGCCGCCACGATGGCGCTCGACACCAGCACGCTGTTGAGGAACCAGCGGGGGAAGTCGGAGCGCTCCATGACCGTGCGGTAGCCGCCGAGGTCGATGCCCTCCGGCAGGATCGGCGGCGGGAACCTGTTCAGCTCGGCCTGCGTCATGACCGAGCTGAGCACCAGCCACACGAACGGCAGCAGCGTCACCACCGACATCGGCGCGAGCACCAGATGCCACTTGCTGGGCAGGCGTCGCCTCATCGCACGGCCCCTCTCCGCCGCGCGACCACCAGGCCGACGGCGATCAGCAGCAGCGTCCCGGCGAACAGCGTGTACGCCACGGCCGCGCCGTACCCGGCGGCCGAGTAGCGGAAGGCGAGCTGCCAGACGTAGTAGACGATGGTCACGGTCGCGCTGGCCGGGCCGCCCTGGGTGGTGGTCATGACCAGGTCGAAGAACTGCAGCGCGTCGATCACGCCCCAGACCGCGAGGAAGACCGTGATCGGCCGTACGGACGGGACGATGATGTGCCGGAACGTGGCCCACCGGCCCGCGCCGTCGATGGAGGCCGCCTCCAGCACCGCCTTGTCGATCTCCTGAATGGCGGCCAGGTAGATCACCACGGCGAAGCCGAACCGGGTCCAGAAGAAGATCAGCGTGAGCACGTACATGGCCTGGGACGGGCTGCTCAGGAAGCCCTGGAGCGGCAGGCCGAGCCGGCCGAGCACGCCGTTCATCAGGCCGAAGTCGCGGTCGAAGATGTAGCCCATGAGTAGGCCGGCCGAAGTGGCCGAGGCCACGTACGGAACCAGGAAGGCGGTCCGGTAGAACCCGATCCCGCGCACCTTCCTGTTCAGCAGCACCGCCACCACCAGGCCGAAGACCAGCGAGGCGGGGATGTAGAGCACCAGCAGCAGCCCGGTGTTGCGCACGGCCTGGAAGAACACCGGGTCCTGGAACAGCGCCCGGTAGTTGTCCAGGCCGACGTTCTCGGGCGTCTTCATCAGGTCGGAGTCGGTGAACGACAGCGCCAGCGCCCACGCCATCGGCACCAGCGCGAACCCGAGGATGATCAGCGTGGCGGGGCCCGCGAACGACCAGCCCGCGACGTGGTCGCCGAGCCCGCGGGTCCTCCTGGCGTGCCGGGCGGCGGGCGCGCCGACGGCGGCGCTGCTCATGAGCCCGGCACCGCCAGCACCGCGTCGGACTTGGCGGCGGCCTCGTCCAGGGCGGTCTTGGCGTCGGCCCTGCCCAGCAGCGCCTGCGCGATGGCCTCGGCGACGAAGGACGACACGCGGGGGTACTTGGTGGTGGGCGGCCTGACCCGCTTGGCGTTGGCCAGGTTCTCGGAGATCACCTCGATGCCCGGATATTTCTGCAGATACTGCTGGTAGCCGGGCAGCTTGGTGATCGACTCCCTGATGGGCAGCGAGCCCGTGTCGCTCATCCACACGAGCTGCTGCTCCGCGGCCGTCAGCCAGCTCAGGAACGTGGTCGCCGCCTTGACGCGGCGCTCGTCGTGCTCGAAGACCACCCAGTTGTCCGGGCCGGAGACGGTCTCGTGGTTGCCGCCGGTGCCGGGCAGCCGCGCGACGCCGTAGTCGACCTTGGCCGCCTGGAGGTCGGGCAGCACCCAGGGGCCGGAGAGGAACATGGCCAGCCGTCCGGACTCGAACAGCTTCTGGCCCTTCTCGGCCGGGCTGGAGTCGAGATAGACCGACTTGTCGTCCACGGCCATGCTCCGGACCAGGCCGAGCGCCTGCTGCCCGGCCGCGGAGTTGAACGCCGACCTCTTGTGGTCGGGGGTGAGGATGTCGCCGCCCGCCTGCCACAGCAGCGGCCACAGCCCCCAGACGGCCTCCTCGCCGCCGCTGATCGCCCAGGTGGTGCCGAAGACGCCCTTCTGCGCGTCGGTGGTCTTCCTGGCGATGTCGCGGAAGTCGTCCCAGGTCCAGTCGGGGCCGGGGGCCTTGACGCCAGCCTTGGCCAGCAGCTCCTTGTTGTAGAGGACCACCATGTTGTCCACGACGGCGGGGAAGCCGATGACCTTGCCCTGGACGGTGACCGCCTCGCGCTCGTTGGCCCAGAAGTCGTCCCAGCCGACGGCCGGGTCCTTGACCTGGGAGGTGAGGTCGGCGGTCTTGGGGTTCCTGGCCACGTTGGGGGCCCAGGAGCCGTACAGGTAGGCGATGTCGGGGTAGGCGTCCGAGGTGAGCGCGGCAGTGATCTTGGGTAGCATGCCGTCTGCGGTCGCGCCGCCGGACTCGGTGCTGACCTTGACGTCGGGGTGACTCTGGTTGAACCGGGCGACCAGTTTCTCGATCGACTTCGCCGAGGCGTCCTCCTGGCCGTGCCAGATGGTGATCTCGACGGGGCCGCTCGCCCGTTCCTGTCCTCCGCCGCCGCAGCTCGCCGCGGCCAGAGCCAGGGCGACGACGGCCAGCGTCGTACGGGGCCTCATCGGGCGGTCTCGCGGATGTGGTGAATGAGTCGTGCCATGGGGTTCCCTCCACAGAGCACGGCGGGCGTGGCGGCCCGCTGCGTGCGGCGAGTATAGTCACGCATCCACGATGCAGACTAGAGTTCCACCAGACGGAATGAGGGCGCGAACGTGCGAACCATGACTCTCTTAGCCCGGCTGGCCGCGGTCGCGGCCCTGAGCTGCGCGCCGCTCGCGGCGCTCGCCGCACCGGCCCAAGCGGCCCAGACAGCCCAGACGGCACAGACGGGGGAGGCAGCGCAGACCGCGCAGGCGGGGCCGTGGCGGCCGCCGCTGCAGAGCCGCTGGCAGTACCAGCTCCAGGGCAACGCCAAGTACGCCGCCACCGGCGGCGTCAACGTCGACATCTGCGTGGTCCCCCAGTCGGGCGGCGCCTGCGTCCGGCCGGCGGTGTTCGACATCGACCTGTACGCCGACGGCGACGTGGTGGGCAACAACACCACGCTCAACACCGCGGCGGTGAAGGCCGTCCACGCCCGCGGCGCGAAGGCCGTCTGCTACGTCGACGCCGGCTCGATCGAGGAGTACCGGCCCGACTACCAGCAGTTCGTCGCCTGGCACAAGAGCCACGGCAACTCCCTGCTCGGCAAGCCGTTCAGCGCGGAGTTCCCCAACGAGCGCTGGGCCAACATCAACAACGACCAGGGCCAGCGGGACTTCCTGCTGAAGATGATGGAGGCCCGGGTCGACAAGTGCGTCCAGGCCGGCTTCGACGGGGTCGAGTTCGACGTCGTCAACGCCCACGAAGAGGGCAAGTCGGTCACCGGCTGGACCGTCAGCCCCGCCACCCAGCTCGTCTACAACAAGGCGCTGGCCGACCTGGCCCACCGCAAGGGCCTGTCCGCGGCGCTCAAGAACGACCTCAGCCAGGCGGCCGAGCTGGTGTCCAGCTTCGACTACGCCGTCAACGAGGAGTGCTTCCAGTTCGACGAGTGCGGCGAGCTGAGCGTCTTCGTCAAGGCGGGCAAGCCGGTGTTCCAGGTGGAGTACAAGACGGCGCCGTCGTCCTTCTGCCCCAAGGCGGCCAAGCTCGGCATCAACGCGATCAAGAAGGCCGTGGACTACTCGCTGAAGGACACGCCGTACAAGCCGTGCAAGTGACGGGGGCCGTGCCCGTCCCGGGCTAGGGCCACGGCGGAGGTGTCACGGTCGTCCGGCCGTGACACCCCCGCCTGATGTGGTCACAGAATGCAGTTCCGAGATCCCCGACGTGGTCTCCGGTTCCGTGTAACGGAACGACAGTGCAGGATACGGAATCAATGCTATTTTCTGATGACCCAACGGGCAGGTCACCACAGGTCTGCGCGTCGCGGCACGTTGAGGAAGGACGGCGTCATGCGCGGACTGGCCGGCAAGCGGGTGCTGATCAGTGGGGGCAGCAGCGGCATCGGGGCCGCCACCGCCCGCAGGTTCCTGGAGGAGGGCTCGCGGGTGGTCCTCACCGGCCTGGACGGCGACGAGGTCGAGCGCACCGTCGCCGAGCTCGCGCCGCTCGGCGACGTGGGCGGGCTGACCGGCGACGTCAGCTCGGAGGAGGACGTCGCACGGCTGGTCGCGGGTGCGATCGAGGCCCTGGGCGGCGTGGACGTGCTGATCAACAACGCCGGCACCGCCTGGCGGGAGCCGTTCCTGGAGATCACCCCCGGCCACTGGGACCGGATCATCGCGGTGAACCTGCGCGGCATGTTCCTGATGGCCCAGGCCGTCGCCCGCCACCTGGTGGAACGTGGGACGGGCGGCGTGATCCTGAACATGTCCTCGACCAACGGCCTCGGCGGCGAGGCCGACTACGCCCACTACAACGCCTCCAAGGGCGGCGTGCTGCTGCTGACCAGGACCATGGCCGTTGAGCTCGGCGGGCACGGCATCCGGGTGAACGCCCTGTGCCCCGGCTACATCCGCACCCCGCTGAACGCCTCGATCTCGTCGGAGCTCGCCGACGACTTCGTCTCCGCCTACGAGCGCGACCACATCCCGCTGGGCCGGGCCGGGCTCGCCGAGGAGGTCGCCGCCGCCTACGCCTTCCTCGCCTCCGACGACGCCGCGTTCGTCCATGGCACCGAGCTGGTGATCGACGGCGGCCAGCTAGCGATCATGTGAGTCGCCGGGGCGCGGCACCTTCATGGCGATGATCAGGCCGTGCCCGGAGTCGTCGCCGGGACGCAGGCGCGACAGCTCGACGGTGAGCTGCGTCGGCCGGCCCCGGCCGTTGACCGCGTCGAGCGCGACCCTCCTGGCTCCGGCCCGGCTCGTGCCCCCGGCCGGCGCGTCGCGCACGAGCGGGACGATCCGCTCCACCGGCAACCCCGTGCCCAGCGAGGCCAGCGGACGGCCCACCGCCTCCCCGGCCCGCACCCCCCACAACTCCTCGGCCCCCGCCCCCCAGATGAGCACCCGCATGTCGGCGTCGAGTACCACCGCCGCGTCGCCCAGCCCGTGGACCAGCGAGGCGGTGATCCGGCCGACCTCGTCGAGCTCGGCCGTGCGGGCGACCAGCGCGTCGTTGGCGCGGCGCAGCTCGGCGGCGCGGGCGGTGAGCGCGTCGTTGGCGTGGCGCAGCTCGGCGTTGGCCGAGCGCAGCTCGTCGTTCGCGCGTCGCAGGTCGGCGTTGGCCGAGCGCAGCCGGCCGACGATCGCGGACCAGCGGCCGGGCGGCGGCAGGTTCTCCTGGCGGTCGGGGGTGATGGGCGTCTCCTGCGGCCGCAGCCGGCGGGTGCCGTGGTGCTGCTCGGAGCGGGGGTCGCGGGCCCGGCGGAAGCAGGCCAGGTGGCGGCTGACCGGCCTGGGCGGGCCGGTCTGCTCGTAGATCTCGACGCCGGTCCCGGCCAGGGCGTCGGGCATCGTGCTGAACAGGGGGATCGCGGTGCCGCCGTGCTCGGTCATGAGCGCGATGAGGCGGCACAGCGCGGGCTGGGCCTCGGCGACGGCCAGGTGGCCGCCCTTCTCCTGCATGGCCCGGTGGGTGATCGCGAGCTGTTCGAGGCCGTTCAGGTCGCAGAACCACAGGTCGCCCGCCGCGACGATCACGTGTTTCACCCGCGAGCGCGGCAGGGGGTCGAGGAAGGCGGCCAGGATGGGGCTGGTCGTCGAGTCGAGCTCGCCCGCCAGGGCGACCACCAGGGTGGTGTCGCCCACGGGCACGAGCCGTACGGAGAGCTGCATCATCGGATTCGCTCCTTCCCTGAACTCTGCGTGATCGTTGATCGACGCGCCGCAGGGTCCGGCTGCATGCCCCATATTCCTCCTCCTGCGGGAAAAGAGCCAGGCGCTCACCGTGCGTGAGCGAGGGCCCAGGAGGCTCCTTGGGTGAGGGGGTTGGGCAGCGTCGTCCAGCTGTCGCCGGGCGGGGCGCCCGCGAGCTGGGCGAGCAGGTGGGCCTTCACCCGGATCCGCTCGCCGAACAGGGCCGCGCGGTCGGCGCGCACGTCGGCGGTGTCGGGGAGCGCGTCGAAGGCCCGCCGCGCGGCCCGCGCCACGACCGCCCACAGGCGTGACTCCTCGGTACGGTCGCCCTCTCCCAGCAGGGAGACGAGGCTGCCGAACGTGGTGCCGACGAGCGAGCCGAACAGCTTGGCGTGCAGGACGCCGGGGTCGTCGCTGAGCAGCCGGGGGCTGACCGGCGGCGTCCCGAAGCCGTTGCGGGCCAGCCGGGCCGGGCTGATCCGGACGTCGGCCAGGTCGCGGTAGACCAGCTCGACCGGACGGCCCCGCCGGTCCAGCACGACCAGCAGGTTCTGGCCGTGGGCCTCCAGCGCCACCCCCAGGGCCAGCAGGCCGAGCGCCGCCGCCGTCGCCACGCCGGCGAAGGCCGCCAGCCACTCGCCGGCCTCCTCGCCGCGCGGCGCGTCCCACTGGGCGGGGGCGGTGAGGGCGGCGACGGGCAGCACGGTGTGGCCGGGCACACGGGGCGTCGGATCGCGCAGCATGACGGACAGGTCGGCGGTGTGCTCGCCGCGCACGGCCCCCGCGGCCCCGGACAGGTAGCGGGCGATGCGCGGACGGCCGCCGAGCCGCGCCGACAGGGCGGTGAGCAGGTCCGACAGGGGGACGCAGTCGCGCACTGAGCCGGGGGAGATGTCCCTGACGCCGGAGGTCATCCGGGTGGTGAACGCCGTCTTGAGGTGCGGGCCGCCGTCCAGGGGGGCGAGGGTCCGTACGGACATCAGCGGATGGCACGGCAACGCCCCGACCGCGTACGGGCGCACCCCCAGCCCGGCCAGCACGTGCCGGGTCTGCCAGGGGTGGACGGGCAGCAGCAGCCGGTCGCCGTCCATGAGCGAGCCCGGCCACGGCCCGGTGACCAGGCATTCGGCGGCGGGCACCGCGACCAGGTCGAGCGCGACGACGGGCCGGTGCTCCGGCATGTACGCCAGTTGCTCGGCCACCGACACCCCCGGCCGGTTGCGGCAGCCCGGATGGTAGGGATGGCCGTCGACCACGCTCTGCTCGTACCGCTCCGGGCCCGGCTCGCGCAGCGGGGAGGCCGCGCCCGCCCGCGACAACGCCAGGGAGGCGACGCTGTTGTCCAGGTCGGCGACCAGCCCCTGCGCGCCGGGCAGGCCGAGCGCCGCCAGCAGCTCGGCCGGGTCCGGGTACGGGACGCCGTCCAGCCGCAGCTCCGGCTCGTCGGCCAGGTCGTAGGGCAGCCGGTGCCGTCCGGTCAGCTCGCGCCCGTCCGAGAGCCGTACGCGCAGGTCGCCTCCTACGGCGACCGGCTCGGCGAGGCCGGGCAGGGGCTCGCAGAGCAGGCCCCGCCACAGCCGTCCCATGACGGCGGCCCGCGCCCCCGGCAGGGCCGCGGCGTAGCCGGGCGTGAGGTCCGGGCGCACCGCGGCCAGCTCCCTCGCGAACCGCGCCGCAGTATGCCGCATGAACCCCCCCGTATCCAGGAACATGCCCAGGTAGGAACCCTGTGGACACTGATCGGTACAAAAGGGTAGGACAGGTCGCCATGGCATATATCGACGGCCTCCTCCCACCGGCCGGTCCGGCACCCGAGGCGCGAGACCACCAGGCCGCGGACGAGGCCACGGCCCTCGCGGTGACGGCCCTGCTCAACTGCCTGCTCCGCGAGGTGGCCGAACCCGCGACCGCCGAGGACGGCGTATGGGTGCTGCCCGCGACCGGGCACGTCCTGCACGTCCGCCCCGGACGGTACCCCGGCGCGCCCGCCCTGCGCACCCCCGGCGGCCCGCGCCCGCTCTCCCTGGCCGGCCTGGTGGCGCTCACCGAGGACGAGCTGCGGGCGCGCACCGGCCACGCCAACCCGTCCCTGGCCAAGGAGATCATGGAGAGCAGGGACGTCATGGCCGCGCTGCTGTCGGCCCAGCGCGCCACCACCCCGCCCGCCGACCTGTACCTGCGCTCGGAGCAGGCGCTCGTCGCCGGTCACCGCTACCACCCGGCCCCCAAGGCGCGCGGCGGATCGGGCCCGGACGCCTGGCTGCCCTACTCGCCGGAGGCGCGCGCGAGCTTCGCGCTGCCGCTGCTCGGGGTGCCCGCCGAGGCGCTGGTCGAGCAGGGCGACGCGAGCGCGCTCGACCGGCTGGGCCCGCCCGCCCCCGACGGCCTGACGCTGCTGCCCGCCCACCCCTGGCAGGTGGAGCTGCTGGGCGGGCTCAGGGAGCAGCGCCACCTCGGCCTCACGCCCGAACGGGCGGTGGCGACGGCCTCGATCCGCACGGTGTACCTGCCGGAGGCCGACCTGTTCTGCAAGTTCAGCCTGGACGTGCGGATCACCAACGACATCCGCCGCCTGTGGCTGCACGACCTGCGCTGGCTGGGCCTGATCGACGACCTGCTGGGCGCGGCCTTCGACGACCTGCCCGAGCACCGGCCGCGGCCCGCCGTCCTCGGCGACCGCGGTTACCGCAGCCTGGAGCTGGGCGGGGACGGCGGCGAGGCGCTGGCGGTGATCGTCCGCGACGGGCTCGGCGGGCACCTGCGGCCGGGGCTGACGGCGCTGCTGGCCGCCGGGGTCAGCGAGGGCTTCCCCGGCAACCCGCTGGACGGCCTCAACGCCGGCCAGGCGCTCGGGTGGTGGCGGCGCTACCTCGACCACGTCGTGCCGCCGGTCCTGCACGCCTACTTCCGCCACGGCGTGGTGCTCGAATGCCACCTGCAGAACGTGCTCATCGGCGTGGACGCGCGGGGCCTGCCCGGCCAGGCGATCTTCCGCGACCACGAGGGGGTCAAGCTGACCGCGGACCGCCACAGCCTGCCCGGCGCCCGCACGCCCGTCGTGAGCCCCGCCTACGGCTGGGAACGGCTGCTGTACTGCCTGGTCGTCAACAACCTGTGCGAGATCGCCGGAGCCGTGGCCGAGCGGCATCCGGAGCTGCGCGCCGAGCTGTGGACCGAGCTGTGGACCGAGGCGAGATCGGTGTTCGCCGGCTGCGCCGAGGACCACGGCGAACCCGAGGAGCTGCGCGACCTGCTCGCCGCCGCGTCCGTGCCCGCCAAGGCCAACCTGCTGCTGCGCTGGCTGGAGGCGGACGGCGCGGACATGCGCTGCGTGCCGATGCCCAGCCCTTTGCGACTCTTTACGCCATAAGCTATCCTCGCCGAGGACAACAGTTTATGGTGTATCGAATTCAGGGAGGCCGCCGGTGACCACGGCGACGCTGCACGACGGAAGCACCATCGAGGCAGAGGTCCACGGCTCGGGCCCGGTCGTGCTCCTGGCCGTCAACCCCAAGCCGATCGAGGGCGAGGCGGCCGAGGAGATGCGGAAGTGGGGGGCCGACCCCGCGCTCGGCCGCTCGCTCATCGACGGCCTGTCCGACGGCTTCCGCGTCGTGGCCTTCGACTACGAGGGCCACGTCCTCGCCCATCCCAAGCCGGACACGCTCACCCCCGACAACGTGGCGGCCGACATCTTGTCGGTGGCCGACGCGGCGGGGGCCGACCGGTTCGCCTATTACGGCTACTCCTGGCTGGCGCTCAGCGGGCTTCAGCTCGCCCTGCGCACCGACCGGCTCTCGGCGCTGGTCATGGGCGGCTACCCGCCGCTCGGCGGGCCCTACGCCGAGATGCTGAAGGTCACCGAGGCCACGTACCGGATGGCCGTCGCGCCGAAGACCGCCACGCCGCCGGCCGCGGGGACGGGCGAGCCGGGCGACTGGTCGTCCACCGAGGTGACCCTGAGCGAGGGCCAGGCCAGGCAGTTCGCCACCCTGTACCGGGCGCTGCGCGGGTTCGACGACAGCCAGGTGCGCCTGTCCTGCCCCCGCCTGTGCTTCGTCGGCTCGGCCGACGAGATCGTCTACGACGAGCGGTGGGGCGGCGCCCACGTCAGCATCGCCGGCCCGGTGGTCCGCGAGCGGGCCGCCATCGAGGCGCTGGGCTGGGACGTCGAGGTGCTCGACGGGCTCGACCACGCCGGGGCCATGCAGGCGGCGAACGTGCTGCCCGTCCTGCGGCCCTGGCTGGAGAGGGCGCTGTTTCTCCCGGCCTGAGCTGGGCAGATGCCCCGCGGGTCCGGGAACGGGGGGCCGGGAACGGGGGGGACATGGCGAAGGGGAACGGCCGCGACGGCGTTCAGCCGGTCGATGAGCCCATCGGGAAGCTGGAGCTCGTGCACGCCTTCGAGTCCGGCCCGATGCCGACCGGCGTCACGGTCTCCCGGGCCGGCCGGATATTCGTGAACTTCCCCAAATGGGGTGACGACGTGCCGGCGACCGTGGTCGAACTGCGGGACGGCAAGGCCGTCCCCTACCCCGACCAGGAGTGGAACATCGAGGCCGACGAGCCGTCGAAGTGGCTGGTCTCGGTGCAGAGCGTGGTCGTCGATCCCATTGACCGGCTGTGGATCCTCGACACCGGCAGCCCGATGTTCCGGCCCACCAGGAAGGGCGGGCCCAAGCTCGTCTGCGTGGACCTGGAGACCGACACCGTGGTCAAGGTCATCATGTTCGACCGCGGTGTCGCCCTGGAGACGTCCTATCTCAACGACGTGCGCTTCGACCTGCGCAAAGGGGTCGCCTACCTCACCGACTCCGCCGACAAGGGGCCCAACGGGATCATCGTGGTCGATCTGGCCAGCGGGCAGGCGTGGCGCCGGCTGCACGACCACCCGAGCACCAAGGCGGAGCGGCCGCCGGACTTCGTGCCGGTCGTGGAGGGCAGGCCGTTCCTGGAGAGGCCGCAGGACGGGCCGCCGTCGCCCGTCCTGATGGGGGCCGACGGCATCGCGCTCCCGGCCGGCGGCGAGCGGCTCTGGTACTGCCCGCTGCTCTCCCGCCGCTGGTACAGCGTGTCCACGGACGCCCTGGTCGACCGCGCGCTGGACGACGCAGAAGTGGCGGCGACGGTCAGGGACGAGGGCGACAAGGGCGGCTCGGCCGACGGCCTGGAGGCCGACGACGCCGGGCACATCTACCTGACCGACTGGGAGCACAACGCGGTGCTGCGCCGGGCGCCCGACGGCACGATCGACACCCTGGTCCACGACGCCCGCCTGCTGTGGCCGGACACGCTGTCGGTGGCCGACGGCCACCTGTACGTGACGGCCAACCAGCTGCACCGGCAGGCCAGGTTCCAGGAGGGGCACGACCGGCGGCGGTACCCGTACGCGCTGTTCCGGGTGCCGATCGACGCCGGACCGGTCCGTCTGGTCTAGCGCCGCGGGCGCGCAGGGTCCGGGTCATGGTTTGCCGCCTTCGTCGACGCGGTATGCCCGCTACGTAGAGGTACTGATCGGATACCGAACGACGCCATCGCTTAACCTCTGCAATGGCCACTTGGGGGGCTTAAGGCCGATGAATGCCGCTAAATACGACTGGTTTCCTGACGGCGTGACCGTCCTGGAGGCGTCATGTCGCTGAACGCACGCATCGGCAGGATCGAGAGCCTGCTCGAACGGGCCGAACCGCCCGCCGTCGAGCTGGCCCAGGCCCTGCTCGACCTCTACGGCGAGGGCCTGACGCGGATCATGGCGGCGGCCGACGACGACCTGGCCGCCCGGCTGGCCGCCGACGACGTGGTGGCCCACCTGCTGCTGCTGCACGACCTCCACCCGATCGACGTGCGGACCCGGGTCGAGGACGCGCTGCGCGGCACCGGCGCCGAGGTGATCGACGTCGAGGGCGACCTCGTCCGCCTGCGCCTTCCGGACGACGACGGGAACGCGGCGGACGCGGCGCGCCGGGCGGTGCGCGACGCGGCCCCCGAGGTCGAGCAGGTCGAGATCGTCCGGTCGGCGCCCGGCGTGGGGGCCGGCAGATGGACCACGTGAGGCGCATCGCCCGAGCCGTCCTCTACGGGGGCTACCTGCTGTGGCCCAGCCGCCACTCCGCCCCGCCCGACCGGCGGCGCTGGACGTTCGGCGGCGTGCACCCCGAGTCCTACGGCCGGGCGCACGAGGGCAACCCGTGGCTGACCCAGACCCAGTGCCTGCTGGAGGCCGGCGGCGACGACGTCGTGGACGTGCACGTGCGCTTCCTGCACCTGGTCACCTGCGAGGTGGCCGTCCAGCGCGAGGGCGAGCTGGTCTGCGTGCCGGAGCTGACCGTCGGCGGCGCCCGCCACCTGCCCCGGGAGGAGGCCAAGGAGCGCGAGGTGGCCGAGACGGGGCTGCGCCTGGCCGACCTGCTGGCCCGCCCGGCCGGAATGGAGATCCACGTGCCGCCGGGCCAGCGCGCCGAATGGCTCGACGGCGAGGGCGTGCTGCTGCGCGGCTGGGAGGCGCTGAGCGGCCGGGCCGAGGTGTTCGCCGAGCGGCTGCGCGAGGGCCTGTTCCGGCTCACCGTCCGGGTGGCTAACACCAGCCCGTGGCAGGGCGACTCGCGCGCGGAGGCCATGAAGCACACCCTGATCTCCGCGCACACGGTCGTGAGCTCGCCGGGCGGCCGGTTCGTCTCGCTGACGGAGCCGCCCGACGGGCTGCGCGCGCTGGCCGCGGGCTGCCACAACATCGGCACCTGGCCGGTGCTGGTCGGCGAGGAGGGCGACCGGCACACGATGCTGTCGGCCCCGGTCATCCTCTACGACCATCCCAAGGTCGCGCCCGAGAGCGGCACGTTCGACGCCACGGAGATCGACCAGCTCCTCGACCACTGCGCCGCGCTCACCCCGGAAGAGCTCATGCGCCTGCACGGCACCATGCGGGAGACGTGACATGGACACTCGGTACCCGACGGAACGGCCGGCCCCGGCCGAGGCGATCGTAGACGGCGTGCGGCTGGCCCCGGGCAGCCGGGTGCGCCTGCGCCCGAAGAGCCGCGCCGACATCCTCGACCTCGCGCTCAACGGCCGCCTCGCGGTGATCGAGAGCGTCGAGCGGGACGACGACGGCGGCTTCCACGTCGGCGTCACCCTCGCCGGCGACCCGCTGCGCGACCTGGGCGAGTCCAGGCTGCCCTGCCACCGGTTCTTCTACTCGGCCGAGGAGCTCGAACCCGTCGGAGGGGGCTGCCGCCCGCGCGTGCTGGTGGCCGGGATCGGCAACGTCTTCCTCGGCGACGACGGCTTCGGCGTCGAGGTCGTGCGCCGCCTGGCCGACGACGACCTGCCCGCCGACGTGCTCGACTTCGGCAGCCGCGGCCTCGACCTGGCCTACGCGCTCCAGCGCGACTACGAGGCCGCGATCCTGGTGGACGCCGCGCCGCGCGGCGAGCCGCCCGGCACGCTCACCCTGCTCGAACCGGACATGCCCGGTCCGGGCGGCCCCGGCGGCATCGCGGCCGAGAGCCACGGACTCGACCCGGTCAAGGTGCTGCGCATGGCGCGCGAGCTCGGCCGGGTGCCCGCGCGGGTGCTCGTCCTGTGCTGCGAGCCGGCCCGGCTGGTCACCGACGACGTGCTGGTGGAGCTGAGCGAGCCGGTGCGCGGGGCGGTCGAGGAGGCGGTGCGGATGGTGCGCTCGCTCGTCATGGACCTGCTGGCGGAACGGGCCTGACCCCGTCCGCTCGTGACGGACGCGCCGGGGGGACGGGCCCGAACCCGTCCGGCTCGCCGGGCACCGAGCGCATGCGGCCGATGATGGCGGTCGTCGAGCGGTCGGGCAGGTAGTCGAGCACCAGCACCTCGCCGCCGAGCGAGCGCACCAGCGGCGCCTCCGGCAGCATCTCCGGCGTGTAGTCGCCGCCCTTGACGTAGATCTCCGGCCTGATGAGCCTGAGCAGGCGTTCCGGGGTGTCCTCGTCGAACTCGGTCACGTAGTCCACGTCGTTCAGGGCGGCCAGCACCGACATGCGGTCCTCGCACGGGTTGAGCGGGCGTCCCGGGCCCTTGAGCCGGGTGACGCTGGCGTCGCTGTTGACCGCGACCACGAGCACGTCCCCGAGCTGCCCGGCCTGCTCCAGGTAGCTGACGTGGCCCCGGTGCAGCACGTCGAAGCAGCCGTTGGTGAACACGATGCGCTCGCCCCTGCGCCGGTGCTCGTCCAGGAGCTGGGCCAGGCGCTCGGCCGCCTGCACGGTGCCCTCCTGGCGGCGCAGGGCGCGCAGCAGCTCGTAACGGGTGCAGATGGACGTGCCGGAACGGCGGACGACCACGCCGGCCGCGGCCTGGCCCGCCTCGGCGGCCTCCTCCGGCGTCGCGCCGGCGGCCAGCCACAGCGAGAAGGCCGCGGTGTAGGTGTCGCCCGCGCCGGTCGCCATGTGCTGCGGCGCGGGCCGGGCGTAGGTCCGGTACGGCGGGCAGCCGGCCCGGTGCAGCAGCGTGCCCTCGCCGTCCAGGGTGGTCACCACGATCCCGGCCCCGGTGGCGGCCAGAATCTGCGCGGAGCGCGCCATCAGGTACGCCGGCCGGTCGGCCGCGGCGTCCACCTCGCCGAGCAGGCTGACCACCTCGGCGTAGTTGGGCAGCACCGCCGCCGGCGCGCACTCGACCCAGGGCGCGACCGCGTGCGCGTCCACGACGAGCAGCGGCAGCCCGGCCAGCGCCCGGCGCACCGCCGGGGTGAACACGCCGCCGCCGTAGTCGCAGGCCACGACGACGTCCGCGCCGGCCACGGCCGCGGAGACGCGGGCCAGCAGCGCGCGTTCTGCCTCGGGCGGGATGACGTCGAGGTCCTCCTCGTCGTAGCGGGCGGTGAGCTGGCCGCTGGTGACCAGCCGCCGCTTGTGCGCGGTACGCCGTCCCGGCACCGCCTGCAGGTCCGTCTCCACGCCGAGCAGCCGCAACGCCTGGACGAGCTGGTCGCCGCAGGCGTCGTCGCCCACCACGCCGACGAGCCGGACGCGGGCCCCGAGCGCCGCCAGGTTGGCCGCGGTGTTGCCGGCCCCGCCCGGCGCGTCCTCGACCGCCTCCAGGCTCATCACGGGCACCGGCGCCTCCTGGGCCAGCCGCTTGGCCGAGCCGTGCAGCCACGAGTCGAGCATGACGTCGCCGACGACGACCGCGCTGACCGTCTCTTCCCTCAGGGTGCCCATAGAGGGCGAGTACCTGTAAAAGCCCAGCTCAAACGCATATCAGCTCAATTAGGTTCGTCCGGAACCGAAGTTATGGGCCATCCCTGCCGGGTAGCCGGGCCGCTATGTACGGCCCTTCGGACACCGGGCTGCCGCTCCAGGCGGGCCTGCCACCTGGAGCTGCCGGCCACTGTCGCGGACAGGAGCGCGGAATGCTACGACTACATGCCGGGGACCCCATGACGGCCCGGCCCGGCCTGGTCGAGGGCGTGCGGAGCATCGCCGTCCTGCGGGCCAACGCGATCGGCGACTACCTGGTCGCGCTGCCGGCCATCGAGGCGATCAAGCTGGCCTACCCCGACGCCCGGCTCACCCTGCTGGGCACGCCGTGGCACGCCGAGTTCCTGTCCGGGCGGCCGGGACCGGTGGACGACGTGGTGGCGCTGCCGCCGATCACGGGCGTCTCGACGTCCGAGACCGGCTACCCGGTGCCCGGCGGGGCCCGCGCCGAGCTGCGGGAACGGGCGTTCGACCTGGCGGTGCAGATCCACGGCGGCGGGCGCTTCTCCAACCCGTTCCTGCGCTCGCTCGGGGCCAGGGTGACCGCCGGGCTGCGTTCCCCGGACGCCGAGCAACTGGACCGGTGGGTGCCCTACACGTACTTCCAGCACGAGACGCTGCGCTTCCTCCAGGTCGCCGAGCTGGTCGGCGGGGTCGCCGAGCGGCTCGAACCGCTGGTGGCCGTCACCGCCCGCGACCGGGCGGAGCTGGCCGAGTCGTTCGGCGAGCCGCCGGCCGGGCTGGTCGCGCTGCATCCGGGGGCGACGGACCCGCGGCGGCGCTGGCCCCCAGAACGTTTCGCCGAGGTGGCCGACCGGCTGGCCCGGCCCGTCGCGGTGACCGGGAGCTGGGCCGAGAAGGACCTGGTGGAGGCGACGGTCGCGGCGATGCGCGGGCGCGCGCACCCGGTGATCCCCGTCGTCGGCACGCTCACCCTCGGCGGCCTGGCCGCCCTGTACGAGCGCTGCGCCCTGGTGGTCGCCAACGACACCGGCCCGCGCCACCTCGCCGCGGCCGTCGGCACGCCCACGGTCGCCGTCTACTCGTGCGTCAACGTGATCAACGCGGGGCCGCTCAGCAGGACCGCGCACCGGCCGCTGATCTCCTGGACCACCCGGTGCCCGACCTGCGGCGCGAGCGGCGTGGACGTGGAGGCCGAACGCTGCGAGCACGACGGGACGTGGGTCGCCGACGTCTCGGTGGACGACGTGACAGAACAGGCCGAAGACCTACTGAAGGGATATCGAGATGACTGACCAGGCCGTGCTGGACGAACTGCAGGAAGCCCTGGACGAGGCGTTCCGGGGACGGGACCGGGTGGCGATGCGCGAGGTGTACGCCCGGGTCTCCGCGCACGTGCACATCCCCGCCGACATGCTGGCCCATCTCAACGAGCTGCCCGAGGGCAGCTACTCCAGGGAGGAGATGGCCGAGGCGATCAACGACGTGATCAGGCGGCGCGGCGAGCAGGACAGCCTGGGCCTGC
The DNA here is from genome assembly GCF_044465345.1 of Nonomuraea sp. NPDC049684. NCBI lineage: Bacteria > Bacillati > Actinomycetota > Actinomycetes > Streptosporangiales > Streptosporangiaceae > Nonomuraea > Nonomuraea sp. NPDC049684. The sequence goes on from NZ_JBITLO010000016.1 coordinate 173,973, forward strand.
TGAGCATCCCGCGGCAGCGGCCGGTGGAGGAGACCGCGGCCGCGGAGCGGGCTGTCGCCGACGACACGCCGCTCGAATCCCTCAACCCGCCCCAGACCCGGCCGGACGACGGCCAGACCCCGGAGTTCCGCGAACCGTAGAGGCTCTTCTAATTAGACCGTTCGTTCTCGAATGTGGTAGCTTCGCCGCGTGGCACGGAGCAAGGAGTTCGATCCCGAGGTCGCGCTCGACCGGGCGCTCGACCTGTTCTGGGAGCGCGGTTACGAGGCGACCTCGATGGCCGACCTGGTCGAGCGGCTGGGGCTGGCGCGGGCCAGCATCTACGGCACCTTCGGCGGCAAGCGGGAGCTCTACGTCAAGGCGCTGGAGCGCTACCTGGCCCGGCGCGACGTGGTCGAGCCGCTGGCCCAGCCGGGGCCCGCGGTGCCGGCCGTCCGCGCCTTCCTCGACGCGTACGTGGCCGAGATCCTGGCCGACGAGCTGCGGCGCGGCTGCATGGTCGTCAACACGGCCGTGGAGTTCGCCTCGCGCGACGCCGAGCTGGCCCGCCGGGTGACGGCGAGCTGGGCGGAGCTGGAGACCGCGCTGGCCGCCGCGCTGGTGCGCGCCCGCGCCCAGGGGGAGATCCCCGAGTCGAAGGACCCCCACGCGCTGGCCAGGTTCCTGCTCGTGCTGCTCCAGGGCCTGCGCGTGCTCGGGCGGGCCGACCCGGACCCGCGCCGCCTGCGCGACGCGGTCGAACAGGCCATGATTGCCGTGCAAATTTGAGACCGATCGTTCTAGGAGCTTGTCGTGTTCGAAGGAAAAGTCGTGCTCGTCACCGGGGCCACCGGGGTCGTGGGCCGGGCCGCCGCGCTGGCGTACGCCAGGAAGGGCGCGTCCGTGCTGGCCGCCGGGCGGGACGCCGCGCGGCTCGGCGCGGTGGTCAAGGAGATCGAGGCGGCGGGCGGCCGGGCCAGCGGCTTCACCGCGGACGTCACCGACTCGGCCTCCGTCGCCGCCATGGTGGAGGCCGCCGTCACCCGCTATGGCGGGCTCGACGTGGCGCTGAACGCCGCCGGCGTCTTCGGCATGCTGGCCCCGGTGGCCGACTACGACGAGGACACCTGGGACACCGTGCTCGCGGTCAACCTCAAGGGCGTGTTCCTGTCGATGAAGCACGAGATCGCCTACATGCGCGAGCACGGCGGCGGCGTGATCGTCAACGTGGCCAGCAACCTCGGCGCCCACTGGCGCCTGCCCGGGGCCGCCGCCTACGCCGCCTCCAAGGCCGCGGTGAGCCACCTGACCCGCACCGCCGCCCGCGACCACATCGCCGACGGCGTCCGCGTCAACGCCGTCAGCCCCGGTCCCATCGACTCGCCCATGTCCACGCGTCCCGGCGAGACGCCCGCCGAGCGCGACGAGCGCATGCGGCACGCTCTGCCCATCGGCCGCGTCGCCGCCCCGGAGGAGATCGCCGCCGCCGCGCTGTGGCTGTCCTCGCCGGAGTCCAGCTTCGTCGTCGGCCAGGACCACGTCATCGACGGCGGCGCCACGGCCTGACTCAGCCGGCGGCCACGGGCGGGCGGGTCTCCTTCATGGCCAGCACCGCCACCAGGCTGATCAGCCCGACCCCGGCCATGTACGCCGACACCGACAACGACGTGCCGGTCGCCTCGTGCAGGGCGGTCGCGACCAGCGGGGCGAACCCGCCGCCGAGCAGCGCGCCGACGGCGTACGAGAAGGAGACCCCGCTGTAGCGGTAGCGGGGCTCGAACATCTCGGCGAACAGCGCCGACTGCGGCCCGTACGTCGCGGCGAGCCCCACGTTGAGCACCACCACGGCGACCACCATCAGCGCCGCCGCCCTGGTGTCCACCAGCAGGAAGAACGGCACGGCCCACACCACGAGGAGCACCGAGCCGGCCAGGTAGACCGGCTTGCGGCCGATCCGGTCGGACCAGATCGCCGTGGCCACGATCCCGGCCAGCCAGGTCAGGCTGCCGATGATCACCACGACGAGCATGAGGTTCCTGCTCACCTTCAGCACCTGGGTGCCGTAGGACAGCAGGTAGGCGAGGAAGACGTAGCCGATCGCGGTGTTGGCGACGAAGCTGGCCGAGGCGAGCAGCAGCGCCCGCGGCCGCTCGCGGAAGACGTCGAGGACGGGCCGCCTGCTGCGCGCCTGCTCGGCGGCGAGCGCCCGGAACACCGGCGTCTCGGCCACCCGCAGCCTGATGAACAGCCCGACCGCGACCAGCACGACGCTGAACAGGAACGGCAGCCGCCAGCCCCAGCTCGCGAACTGGGCCTCCGACAGCCCGGCCGTCACCGCGACGTACACCAGTTGCGCCAGGATCAGCCCGGCGGGCACGCCCACCTGGGAGTACAGCCCGTAACGGCCGCGCTTTCCCGGCGGGGCGTGCTCGACGGCGAGCAGCGCCGCGCCGCCCCACTCGCCGCCGGCGCTGAGCCCCTGGAGCAGCCGCAGGACCAGCAGCAGGATCGGGGCCAGCACCCCGATCTGGTGGTAGGTGGGCAGCAGCCCGACGCCGACCGTGGCCACGCCCATCAGCAGCAGGGACGCGACCAGCATCGCCTTGCGCCCGAGCCGGTCGCCGAAGTGCCCCCACACCAGGCCGCCCACGGGCCGGGCCAGGAACCCGACGCCGAGCGTGGCGAACGCGGCCAGGGTGCCCGACGCGGGCGAGAGGGGGGAGAAGAACTGGGAGCCGAAGACCAGCGCGGCGGCCGTGGAGTAGATGAAGTAGTCGTACCACTCGATCGTGGTGCCGACCGCGCTCGCCATGGCGACGCGACGGAGTTGGGCGGGGTCCGGCTCTGCTGCCTCGTGGGTCATGGCGCCTCCCTCGACGCCAGAGTAGATCTTCCTCCGCCCGCTTCCCAGTGGGCCGGGGCAGGCGTCCCTAGAACGCCACCCCGCACCGCAGGATCACGTTCGCGTACGGCGTGGCCTCTCCGGTGCGCACGGCCAGCCGCACCCCCGCCGACAGCCGCTTCAGCTCCTCGTGCGGCACGTAGGCCAGCCCCGGCAGCCGGGCCGCGAGCAGCTCGGCGCAGCCGGGGTTGCCCGCGCGCACCTCCTCGGCCGCCGTGGCCCCCTCGACGACGAGCTCGACGAGCAGCCCGCCGAGCACGTCGGCGAAGGACGGGATGCCCGGCAGGAAGGCCAGGTCGACGACCCGCACGCCGGGCGGCACAGGCATCCCGCTGTCACAGACCAGCACCTGGTCGGTGTGGCCGAGCCGGGCCATGGCCCCCGCCAGCTCGGCGTTCAGAATCCCCGCGCGTTTCACTGGAAGTCCGCGACGTTCTCCTTGGTCGCCACCTTGACGGGCACGGCCACCGTCTTGTCGATGGTCTCGCCCTTGGCGGCCTTGACCGCGGCCTGCACCGCCTGCCGGCCGAGCAGCGACGGCTGCTGGGCGACGCTGGCGGCCAGCGTGCCCGCCTGCACCGCCTTCAGGCCGTCGGGAGTGCCGTCGAAGCCGACGACCTTGACCTGCTGGCCGGCCTTGGCGCCCAGGGCCTTGATCGCGCCCAGCGCCATCTCGTCGTTCTCGGCGAAGACGCCGGTGATGCCGGGGTTCGACTGGAGCATGTTGGTCATGACGTCCAGGCCCTTGGTGCGGTCGAAGTCGGCCGGCTGCTTGGCCACGACCTTGATGTTCGGGTACGCGGCGATGCCGTCGGCGAAGCCCTGGCCCCGGTCACGCGAGGCGGACGTGCCCGCCGTGCCCTGGAGCACGACCACGCTGCCCTTCTCGCCGAGCTGCTTGGCCAGCTCCTGGGCGGCCAGCTTGCCGCCGGCGACGTTGTCGGAGGCCACGGTCTGGGCCACCTCCGCGCCGTTGACGCCGCGGTCGGCCGCGATCACCGGGATCTTGACCCGGTCCGCCGCCTTAACCGCCGGGGCCGCCGCGTCGGAGTCGACCGGGTTGATGATGATCGCCTTCATGTTCTGGCTGGTGAAGTTCTGGACCTGGTTCACCTGCTGGGAGGCGTCGTTCTGGGCGTCGGTGACGGTCAGCGTGACGCCCTCCTTCTTGGCCTCCGCCTCCGCGCCGCTGCGCAGCTGCACGAAGTAGGGGTTGTTCAGGGTCGACACCGACATGCCGATCTTGATGTCCCCGCCCCCCGAGGACGTGCCACCGGAGCCGCCGTCGCCGGAGGAGCCGGAGGAGCCGCACGCGGCCAGGCCGAGCGTGAGCGCGGCGCCGGCCATGACAATCGCGGGAATCCGCATGATCTTTACTTCCTTTTCCTAGTTCGTTCCCCTGCGCCGCAGGGTGTCGACGAGGACCGCGAGCGCGATCACCACGCCGATCACGACCTGCTGCCAGAACGCCGAGACGGACAGCAGGTTCAGCCCGTTGCGCAGCACGGCGAGGATGAGCGCGCCGACGAAGGTGCCGAGCGCCCTGCCCTTGCCGCCGGACAGGCTCGCGCCGCCGATGACGACGGCCGCGATCGCGTCCAGTTCGTAGCCCGCCGCGGCCTGTGGCTGGGCCGAGGCCAGCCGGCTGGCCAGGACGATGCCGGCCACCGCCGCGAAGACGCCGGACAGCGCGTACGTGATGAGCTTCTGCCGGTTGACCTTGATGCCGGACAGCCGGGCGGCCTCCTCGTTGCCGCCGATGGCGTACATGGCCCGGCCCGGGTACGTGCGGTTGAGCACCACGGCCGCGATCACGCCCATGACCAGCATCACCAGCACCGGGATCGGCAGGTAGTCGCCGAGCGTGTCGCCCAGGTGCGAGACCGAGTCGGGCATCGCGATCGGGCTGCCCTGCGAGATGACCAGCGCCAGGCCGCGGGCGATGCCCAGCATGGCCAGCGTGGCGATGAACGGCGGCAGCTTGCCGTACGCGATCAGGGCGGCGTTGACCAGGCCGCACACGACGCCGACGGCCAGCGAGACCACGACGGCGACCGGCCACGGCAGCCCGGCGCTGGTGGCCGTCCAGGCCAGCACGATCGCCGACAGCGCGGCGACCGAGCCGACGGACAGGTCGATGCCGCCGGTGACGATCACGAACGTGGCCCCGAAGGCCAGGATCGCGGTGACGGCCGCCTGGACGCCGACGTTGAGCAGGTTCGTCACGCTGAGGAAGTCGGAGGACAACAACGACAGCGCCACGACCAGCACGACGAGCGCGGCGAGCGCGCCGTTCTCGGCGAACCAGGCCGCGGCGGGCGACCGGCGGCCGGTGAGCTTGTTCGGAACGGTGCTACTTGGCACGGGGACCCTCCACATCCGTGACCGCGAGGGCCATGACGTCGTCTTGCGTGGCCCCGGCCGCGGGCAGCTCGCCGACGAGCCTGCCGCGGGCCATGACCAGAATGCGGTCGCTCATGCCGAGCACCTCCGGCAGATCGCTGGAGATCATGAGCACGGCGTGCCCGGAGGCGGTGAGCGCGTTGATGAGCTGGTAGATCTCGACCTTGGCCCCGACGTCGATGCCGCGGGTCGGCTCGTCGAGGATGAGCACGCCCGCGTCGGCGACCAGCCACTTGCCGATGACGACCTTCTGCTGGTTGCCGCCCGACAGCGTGCGGACCTCCTGGTCCAGGCCGGTCATCCGGATGCCGAGCTGCTCGGCCACCTTCCCGGCGGCCTTCCGCTGGCCGGCGCGGTCGACGAAGCCGGCGCGGGTGGCGGCGCGCATGGTGACCAGGCCCAGGTTCTCGGCCACGTCCGCGCCGAGCACCAGGCCCTGGCCCTTGCGGTCCTCGGGGACCAGGCCGAGCCCGGCCTCCATGGCGGCGTGCACGTCGCCGGGCGCCAGGCGCGTGCCGCGGACGACCACCTCGCCGGCGTCGTAGCGGTCGGCGCCGAAGACGGCCCGCGCGACCTCGGTGCGGCCGGCGCCGACCAGCCCGGCGACCCCGACCACCTCGCCCGCGCGCACCTCGAACGAGACGTCGTCGAAGACGCCCCTGCGGCCGAGGCCGGAGACCTTGAGCAGGGCCTCGCCGCGCTCGGTGGCCTGCCGCGGGAACTGCTGGTCGATCGGGCGGCCCACCATGAGCCTGACCAGCTCGTCCTGGGCGGTGTCCGCGGGGATCTCGGTGACGGACCTGCCGTCGCGCAGCACGGTCACCCGGTCGCCGATCTCGGCGATCTCCTCCAGGTGGTGGGTGATGAACACGATCGAGACGCCCTCGTCGCGGAGCTGGCGGACGATCGTGAACAGCTTGGCGACCTCGCCGGAGGTGAGCACGGCGGTGGGCTCGTCCATGATGAGGACGCGGGCGTCGAGCGCGAGCGCCTTGGCGATCTCCACCATCTGCATGCGGGCGATGCCGAGCCGGGAGATCGGCGTCGCCGGGTCGACGTCCACGCCGACGCGGTCGAGCAGCGCCTTGGCCTGCCGTTCCATGCGCTTCTTGTCCACCAGCCCGAACCGGCGCGGGGGGCGGCCGAGCGCCAGGTTCTCGGCGACGGTGAGCTGGGGGACCAGGTTGAACTCCTGGTAGATGGTGGCGATGCCGAGCCGCTGGGCGTCGCCGGCCGTCCGGATGTCGACCGGCTGCCCGTCGACGGTGACCTGCCCGCCGTCCGGCCGGTACGCGCCCGACAGGATCTTGATCAGCGTGCTCTTGCCCGCGCCGTTCTCGCCGAGCAGGACGTGCACCTCGCCGGCGCGCAGGCTCAGATCGACCCCGTCGAGTGCGACGACGCCGGGGAAGACCTTGCGCAGGCCCTCGGCCTTGAGTATCTCCGCGCTCACTCCATGATCCCTTTCCGCTCGCATGATCGGCGAATCACCAGGCGCGCCGGCAGGACGTGCGAGTCGGCCGCCTGCCCGCTCTGGATCCGGCCGATCACGAGCCGCACGGCCAGGCGCCCCATCTCGGCCGTCGGCTGGGCGATGGCGGTGATCGGCGGGGCGGTGTGCTTGAACCAGGTCACGTCGTCGAAGGAGGCGACGGCCACGTCGGCGGGGATGCGCAGGCCCCTCGCCTGGATCTCCTCCAGCCCGCCGAGCGTCATCAGGTTGTCGCCGAAGAAGATCGCCTCGGGCGGCTCGGGCAGGTCGAGCAGCTCGGCGGTGATGCGCCGGCCGCTGCCCTCGCGGAAGTCGCCGGGGCGCACGTACTCGGGGCGCACCTCCAGGCCCTCGGCGGCCATCGCGGCGGCGAAGGCGGCCGTGCGCTCGCGGCCGGTGGACAGGGTGGCCGGGCCGGAGGCCAGCGCGATCCGGCGGTGGCCCTGCTCGCGCAGGTGGCGGACCAGCTCGGCGATGGCGGCGGCGCCGTCGGAGCGCACGGAGGGCACGTCGAGCCCGGAGATCGTGCGGTCGAGGAACACCACCGGCCGGCCGGCCTCGGCGAGCTGCTGCACCAGCGGGGTGACCTCGGCGGTCGGGCAGATCAGCAGCCCGTCGACGCGCTGCTCCAGCAGCGTGCGCACGTAGTGGTCCTGCTGGTCGGCGCGCTCGTCGGCGTTGCCCATGACGACCGTGAAGCCCTCGCGCCTGGCCTCGTCCTCGACGCTCCTGGCCAGCTCGGTGAAGAACGGGTTCAGGACGTCGCCGATGATCAGGCCGATCGTCCTGGTCGCGGTGGTGCGCAGGGAGCGGGCGACGGCGTTCGGCACGTAGTTGAGCGCGCTCATCGCGTCGTAAACCCGGCGCCGGGTCTCCTCGTTGACCGAGGGGTTGTCGTTGAGCACGCGGGAGACCGTGGCGACGGAGACACCGGCCTGCGCGGCGACGTCCTTGATCCTTGCCATCGTTCCTCCGTGTAATCGATTACACGGCAGCTTATGAAATCGATTACATGATTGGCAAAGTGAAATGGCTCACACCCCCGGGGGAGAGGGTGTGAGCCGGCTTCGCGGGTTCGGGCTCTCCGGGCCCGTCAGACCTTGCTGATCCGGACGGCGTCGGCGATGACGAGGCCCGTGCCGGCGGTCCACCGGCTGATGCCGACGGCGTTGTAGGTGCCGGCGTTCAGCGAGAACGTGCCGATGCTGCGCCAGCCTCCGCCGCCGGAGCGCTGATCGACGTAGACGGTCTGGTTGCCGCCCGAGGCCGCCACGATGTACGGCGCCGAGCTGTTGTAACCGGGATCGGAGGGGTACCAGACCTCCACCTTGTACGTGCCCGCGCTGGGGATCGCGGCCTGGTACCAGGCCGGGTCGCTGGAGGCGACCGGGTCGGCGAAGCGGTAGTCGGCGCCGTAACGCTGGCTGGAGTAGGCGGAGGTGCCCCAGTTGGCGCTGGCGGTGAACTTGCCGGAGGTGGCGTTGTCCACCGTGGTGGACCACGAGGGCGTGCCGCCGCCGGTCACGTAGTTCATGTACGTGGTCCAGTTCCAGTACGGCCCCGGGTCGGTGTGGTCGGCCCCGGGAACCTCGTTGTGCCCGATGATGTGGGAGCGGTCCTTCGGGATGCCGTACTTGTCGCAGATGGCCTTGGTCAGGGCCGCCGACGCCCGGTACATGGCGTCGGTGAACCACGAGGACTCGCTGACGTAGCCCTCGTGCTCGATGCCGATCGACCTGGTGTTGTACGTCCAGTTGCCGGCGTGCCAGGCGACGTCCTTCTCGCGGACCATCTGGGTGATGGCGCCGCTGGACGACTTCACGACGTAGTGCGCCGAGACCTGCGCGGCCGAGTTCTGGAACCAGGAGATCGTCCCGGCGTACGAGCCCTGCGTCACGTGGATGACCACGCGGTCGATCGCGTAGCTCGACGGCCGGCTGGAGGCGGTGTAGTTGCTGGAGCTGGCCGGGACCCAGGCGGCCGGGCCGTAGTCGGTGCTGAGCACGCCGACGTCGCCTTGGGCGCTCAGGTCGCGGGCCTTGGCGTAGTCGCCGCGGTCGGCGGTGACCTCCTGGGGCTTGACCGTCACGCCCCTGGCCGTGATGCCGAGGCCGAGCTGCTCGTAGACCGAGTCGGCGTACAGCCGGGCGATCTCCGGCGAGGAGGCGTTGCCGTACTTGGCGACGGCCTGGTACCAGCGGCCGGCGTCCTTGCGTCCGGCGTCGTCGAGGCCGAGCTCGTCGGCGTAGGAGCGGAGCAGGGCGGCGCCGCCGAGGATGTTGGCGGCGTTGTCGGAGCGCAGCTTCTCGACCGGCAGGCTGGTGAGCTCGGCGGCCTTCTCCAGCGCGTGGGTCGTGGGGTTGCTGACCAGGTGCATCAGGCCGTAGCCGCCGCTGGCGCTGGGCTTGCCCTGGTGGTCGTCGAGGTGGGTCTCGGCGTAGGCGAGCGCGACCAGCAGGTCGCGCGGCACGTCGCTGGCCGAGGCGGCCTTGGCGAACGCCGCCGGCAGCGCGGGCTCTCTGGCGGCCTGGGCGGCGGGCTGGCCCGCGGCGATCAGGGCGACGGTCAGGGCGGAGGTGGCGAGGGCAGCTAATCGCGTGCGGGCGAGAATCATGGGGGTGCTCCTCGTTGGGGGGTGACGGGTGGAACGCGGGCGCGTGTCCGCGGCCCGCGTTTGGCCGCCGAATGCGGCCCAAGGTATGTCACCCCTGACACAATGTCGATAATTGACATTACAGACGTGTTAGGTGAAACTTTCCGCCCGCCGTCCAGGAGGCGGCGCGAAAGTTGGGCCCCTGAAAACTATTGCGCTCTGCGATCAGGGGACTGAAACTTCCTTTCGTGACCGCGCTCCTGCGTACCGTCCTGGCGGCGCTCACCGCCGCAGTCGTCACCGTCGTCGTCGCCATCGTGGCCTCCGCTCCCGTCTCCGCAGCCCCCGTCTCCGCCTCCGCAGCCTGCGCGACCGATCCCGCGACGCCCAAGCGGCAGCTCCGGGCGATGTGGATCTCCTCGGTCGCCAACATCGACTGGCCGAGCCGTACCGGGCTCAGCGTCTCCGCCCAGCAGGCCGAGTTCCGCGCCTGGCTCGACCTGGCCGTCGCCAAGCGCATGAACGCCGTGATCGTGCAGGTCAGGCCGACGGCGGACGCGTTCTGGCCGTCCCCGTACGAGCCGTGGTCGCAATGGCTGACCGGCACCCAGGGGACGAACCCCGGCTACGACCCGCTGGCGTTCATGGTCGGCGAGGCCCACGCGCGGAACCTGGAGTTCCATGCCTGGTTCAACCCGTACCGGGTCGCCAACAACGACGACCCGACCAAGCTGATCTCCACGCACCCCGCCCGGCAGCACCCCGACTGGCGCTTCGCCTACGGCGGGAAGCTCTACTACAACCCGGGCATCCCGGCGGTACGCGACTTCATCGAGGACGCGATCATGGACGCCGTCACCCGCTACGACGTGGACGGCGTGCACCTCGACGACTACTTCTACCCCTATCCCGTCAGCGGCCAGGCCATCCCGGACTCGGCCGCCTACGCCCAGTACGGCGGCGCGTTCCCGAACATCGCCGACTGGCGGCGGGACAACGTCAACCTGCTCGTCCGCGAGCTCGGCCAGCGCATCCACACCGCCAAGTCGTGGGTGTCGTTCGGGATCAGCCCCTTCGGGATCTGGCGCAACTCCTCGACCGACCCGCTCGGCTCGCGCACCTCCGGCCTCCAGTCCTACGACGCGATCTACGCCGACAGCCGGCAGTGGGTCAAGCAGGGCTGGATCGACTACCTCGCGCCGCAGATCTACTGGCACATCGGGTTCTCCACGGCCGCCTACGAGGTGCTGACCGCGTGGTGGTCGGACGTCGTGCGCGGCACCGGCGTGCAGCTCGTCGTGGGACAGGCCGCCTACCGGGCCGGCGCCTCGGGCCAGGAGGCCGCCTGGCAGGACCCGGCCGAGCTGAGCGACCACCTGTACGACAACAGGAAACATCCCGAGATCGCCGGTGACGTGTACTTCAGCGCCAAGGACGTCAAGGCCGACCGGATCGGGGCGATCACCAAGCTGGTCACCGACCACTACGCCAAGCCCGCCCTGCTGCCCGCCCGGGGCTCCGGGGCCGCGCCCGCCGCGCCGGCGATCACCGCGGCCACCGCGGGCTCGAACGGCGTCCAGCTCACCTGGACCGGCTCCGGCACGGCGTACGCGGTCTACCGCGTGGCCGGCACCCCGCCCTCGGCCGATCCGTGCTTCTTCGCCGACGCCCGCAACCTGATCGGCACGACCAGGCAGAAGTCGTTCACCGACCCCGGCGGCGGGGCGTCCACCTACTACGTGACCGCGCTGAGCAGGACCCACCAGGAGAGCGCGCCGAGCGCGGGCCGGGCGTCAGGCGGCACGGGCGGCTTCAGCGTCGTGATCGACAACGCCGACGCCGGTTTCACGGCCTCCTCCTCCTGGGGCACCTCCAGCTACTCCACCCAGGCCAACGGCGCCGACTACCGCTTCGCCGACCCGGTCGCGGCCAGCGACCCGGCCTGGTTCCGGGCGGCGATCCCGAGCGCGGGCAGCTACCGGGTGGAGGTCTGGTACCCGGCCAACGCGGGCTACAACGGCTCCGCGCCGCACATCGTGGCGGCCTCGGGCGGCAACCAGACGGTCAACGTGGACCAGCGCACCGGCGGCGGGGCGTGGCGGGTGCTGGGCACGTACACGCTGGCGGCCGGGACGTACAACGTGGTCGGGGTGAGCCGGTGGACCTCGGCGACCGGCTACGTGATCGCCGACGCCGTGCGCATCACCAAGGTCTGACGCCTCAGGAGCGGGCCTTCGCCCAGGCGGGGCTGTCGATGAAGTGGTTGTCGAAGCGGTCCTGCGAGGCCAGCAGCTCTTCGAGCGTGGCCTCGCCGGTCTTGAGCCGGGCCAGCAGGCGGAAGTACTCGAACCGCTCGACGCCCGGCGTGATGACGATCAGCAGGTCGGCCTCGGCGCCGGGGGCCGCGGCGAAGGCGTGGGCCACGTGGGGCGGGACGACGGCGACGTCGCCCTGCTCCAGCGTGATCACCTCGTCGCCGGCCAGCACCTGCGCCCGGCCGTCGAGGACGTAGAACATCTCCGAGGCGGTGGTGTGGGTGTGCGGCACGGCGCCGTCGGCGCCCGCGCCGAGCGTGATGCGCACGGTGCTCAGGGCGCCGCCGGTGGCGCTGGAGTCGAGCAGCATGCGGCCCGTGCTGGGCGGGCCGCCGATGACCTCGGCGTCGACGGAGCGGATGACGGCGGTGCTGCGGGGGTCGATGAGCGACATGGTGTTATCCGTTCTCGGAGAGGGCGCCGCGGAGTGCTGTCTCCACGAGGCGTTCGGCGTAGGCGCGGCCGACGGGGAGGCCGGTGATCAGGACGCGGTAGTACAGGGCCCCGGCGAGCTGGTCGAACAGGGCCTCAACGTCGAGGTCGGCGCGTAGCTGGCCGCGGTCCCTGGCCCGTTCGAGCAGGGCGCGGGCCAGGGTGTTGCGGCGGGCGTACATCTGCCGCTCCAGCTCGCCGACGTCGGCGTGGCGGGCGGCGGCGGCCACGAGCTCGGCCACCGTGCCCGCCGACCCGTCGTCGTCGCCGGGCACGCGGCCCGCCGCGCGCATCCGGTTGAGCCCGGCCGCGATCTTCTCCAGGTACGCGGGCAGGTCGCGGCGGATGTCGCCGGTGTCGGTGATCTCGTCGTGGTCCTGGAGCCGGTTGACGACGGCCAGGGCCAGGTGGTCCTTGGTCGGCCAGCGGCGGTAGAGCGTGGTCTTGGCGATGCCGGCCCGCTCGGCGACCTCGTCGGGGGACAGGCCGGCGTAGCCGCGCGCGAGCAGCAGCTCGGTGGCGGCCCTGAGCACACCCTCGTCGACGTCACTCCTGCGCGGCCGTCCCACCATGCCCTGCCTCCTTTTCGCTACCTGAGTAGCGTAAGCCCGCACGGCAGTATTACGCAACCCGGGTATCGAAACTCGGCTACCGGCGCAGCAACGCCCACACGACCCGCTCCCCGGCCCTGTCCTGGTAGGTCCCCCACAGTCCGGTGGTCAGCTCGTGCACCAGCCGGAGTCCGCGTCCTGACGCGTCCGTGTCCGCCGGCACGCGGGGACGCGGAACCAGGCCGTTCCGGCCCGGATCGGTCACGGCCAGCCGCCAGAACCCCGCCTCGGGGGCGAGGGACAGCCGGACCCACTGTGCCGCCGCGTGCTGCAACGCGTTCGTGACCAGCTCCGAGGCGATCAGCCGCAGGTCGTCCAGGGCTTGGTGATCCGCCCCCAGCCACGCCGCCAGTTCGGTACGCGCCAGCCGGGGCAGCATCGCCGGGTCGTCGAGCTCGCCGACCGTCCACACCTTGACGCCCGCATGCAGGGAACTGGACATGATCTCCTCCGGGATGGGCGTACAGGCCGAGGTCGCGTGTACGCGGGTTCTCAGGATGCGGTTGATTCGGCTGACCAGCCCCTGTGATCGGCCGTACAGTTCCTTACAGTGAGTACGCCATGCCTCTGCGTGAACGGTGTGGGAAGGGCGTGACATGCCGAAGGAAGAGGAAGCGGAAGCGTGGGCCGAGTACGCCAGACGCCTGCGTGCCTTCCGTACGGACCACGGGTTGAGCCAGGAGCGTCTGGCGGACCGGCTGGCCTACAGCGAGAGCGCGGTCGGGCACGTGGAACGCCTCCTGCGTAAGCCGAGCGAGGACTTCACCCGCGAAGTGGAGAAGGCCCTCGGCCTCAAGGGCCAGCTGACGGAGCTGCTGCCGCAGATCCACGGCGCACTCGGCCCGCGCTGGTTCCGCGAGTGGCCCAAGGTCGAGGCGGCGGCCCACACCATCAGGACGTCCGAGCCCCTGCTGATCCCCGGCCTGCTGCAGACGGAGAGCTACGCCAGGCGGGTGTTCCTCGGAGCACCGGGAGCCACGGAGCAGGAAGCAGAGCGGGCCGTGCAGTTCCGTCTCCACAGGCAAAGCGTCTTCGCCAGCCTGTCCCCGCCCATGTACTCGGCCCTCGTCGATGAGAGCGTCCTGCACCGGCCGGTCGGCGGTCCGGAGGTGATGCGAGAGCAACTCGCCAAGCTGCTCGATGTGCTCAACCCGCCCTATGTCACGCTGCGGATCGTCCCGTTGAAGGCGGGGCTCACCGTGGGCTGTCTCGGAGCCTTCGAGGTGGCGACGCTCCTGGACGGAGGACCCGATCACGCCTACCTGGAAAGCGCCGAGGAAGGGCGGGTGACCAATCGCGCCAGTACGGTGCAAGCGCTTATTGTGCGATGGGAGGCCCTGTCCGGCATGGCGTATCCCGTGGACAGGAGCCGCGTGATCATCCGCGAAGTGATGGAGAGCTATGAGTGAGGCGAGCGGTCTCCGTACGGGCGAATGGACCAAGGCCACGGCGTCGGGCGACAACGGCGGGAGCTGTGTCGAGGTGATGCGGCGGGTGGATGACAGCGTGCTCGTCAGGGACACCAAGGACCGGGGTGAAGGCCCGATTCTGGCCTTCACTCGGGACGAATGGCTGGCCTTTCTCGACGGGGCCGCCAAGGGGGAGTTCGACCTGCCCTGTCAGGAGCCGTAGATCACCGAGAGGAAGCGGAGGAGCAAGGCTTCCCGGGTCTCGGCGGGCAGGGCGTCGAGGACGGCGTTGACCGTCGCCATCCCCGGCTGGCCCGCGCCCGGACGCAGGTCCACGCCCACCGAGGCGGCCAGTTCGGCGAAGGTCGCGTCGTCCAGGGCGTCCAGGTCGAGGCCGATGATCAGCTCCACCAGGCCGTCCGGCACCGACGCGGGGCCGCGACGGCGGGCCTCCGCAGCCGCGTCGGCGATCACCCTGAGCATCGCCTCCACGCCGTTCAGCGTCACGCCGGTGACCGTGACGTGCAGGTTCGCGGGGATCCCGGCGTAGGAGAGCTGCGGTTGCAGGAACCAGCCGCGCTCGCGGGCCGCGTCGGCCAGCACGAACACGTCGAGGTCGTCCCCGGCGAAGGCCACCAGCGACGACTCGGGCGCGCCCAGGACCCGCAGGCCCGGGATCGCGGCGATGCCCTCCCTGAGCCGGGCCGCCGCCTTGAGGGTGGCGCGGCCGAGCTCCACGTACCCCTCCCGGCCGAGCGCCTGGAGCGTGGCCCACGCGCCGCCGAGCGGCCCGGCCGACCTGGAGCTCTGCACGGTGGCGTTGATGATCGTGTAACCGGGCCAGGCGGCCGAGGCGAAGTACGCCCTGCGCCGCGTCGCCGGGTCGGCGAACAGCACCACCGAGGCGCCCTTCGGCGCGTAGCCGAACTTGTGCAGGTCGCAGGAGAGCGAGGTGACCCCCGGCACCGACAGGTCGAACGGCGGCACGTCGGCCCCCGCCTCCCGCAGCCACGGCAGCAGCCAGCCGCCCACGCACGCGTCCACGTGACAGGCCACGCCCGCCTCGGCCGCCACGGCGGCGACCTCCGCGACCGGGTCGATCACGCCCTGCGGGTACGACGGCGCCGAGACCACCACCAGGACCGTGTCCTCGTCGATCGCCGCCGCGACGTCCGCCACCCGCACCTTGTACGTCTCCAGGTCCACCGGCACGGCCTTGACCCGCAGGCCCAGGTAGTGGGCCGCCTTGTGGAAGGCCGGATGGGCGGTCACCGGCAGCACGAGGTTGGCGCCGGACCGCCCGGCGGCGTCCCGCGCCGCCTTGACGGCCAGCATGATCGACTCGGTGCCGCCGCTGGTGAAGACGCCGTGGCCGCCGCCGAGCAGCTCGGCGACCGCGCCCACGACCTGCTTCTCCATCTCCACGATGCTCGGGAACGCCGTCGGGTCCAGGCAGTTGACCTCCAGCATCTCGGCGTACGCGCGGGCCGCCGCCTCGTGCACCTCGGGCCGGCCGGTGTCGTAGACGTACGCGGTCACCTGCCCGCCCCGCACCGGCAGGTCGTGCTGCTTCATCCTGGCCACCTCGGACAGCAGGTCCTCGGCGGTTCTTCCGGACGGGGGGAGGGTCACACGTTCTCCTTGGCGAGGACGGGGGTGGTGGCGGTGGCGAGCCTGCCGTAGCGGACGACGAACGGCAGGCTGATCAGCATGAGCAGGGCGGGCAGCGCGGTGAAGCCGAGCAGCAGCCCGGTCAGCGCGCCGGCCGGCTGGGCGACGGGCGACTCGACGGGCGACTCGACGGGCGCGGAGACGAACCCCGACACCGTCAGGACCAGCGCGAACAGGCCGGGGCCGAGCGCGAGCCCGGCGGTCTCGCCGGCCGTCCACAGGCCGGTGAACGCGCCGGCCTGGGCGTGGCCGGTACGGGCGGCGTCGGCGTGCACGGTGTCGGGCAGCAGCGACAGCGGCAGCAGTTGCAGCGCGGCGTAGCAGACCCCGGCCAGCGCGGTCAGCGCCAGCGTGGCGACCAGGCTGCCCGCCGCGATGGCGGGGACCAGGGCGAGCGCCACGACGGCGAACCCGGCCGAGGCGGCCAGGTAGCAGCGCACGGTCCCGTACGCGCGGGCCAGCCGGGCCCAGGCCGGCACGGCGAGCATGCTCGGGCCCACCAGGCAGACGAACATCGCCGAGGTCAGCCCGTAGTCGCCCAGCCGGTACGAGGCCACGTACGGGGCTCCCGCCAGCATCACCGCCACCCCGAGCGCCTGCGTGACGAACGCCGCCAGCAGCGCGAAGAACGGCCGGTTGCCCCGGGCCAGCCGGAAGGCCGCCGCCGGGCCGAGCTGCCGGGGCCCCGGACGCGACGACACCCACCGCGTGCCCAGCGTGGCGGCCACCAGGGCGGCGGCCATGACCAGGCCGATCGCGACGCCCGTGACCGCGTACCCCGGCCGGCCGCCGCCCGCCAGGTCCACCACGGCGGGGGCCAGGCCGCCCGCGACCAGGATGCCGACGGTCAGGCAGACCACCCGCCAGGACATGATCCTGGTCCGCTCGGCCGGGCTCGCCGACATCTCGGCCGGCAGCGCCACGTACGGCACCTGGAAGCTCGCGAAGGCGGTCGCGGCCAGCAGGAACGCCACCCCGGACCACGCGGCCCCGGAGAGGCCGCCGGGCACGGCGAACATCAGCGCGAACGCCACCGGCAGCGTGGCCGCGCCGAGCGCCAGCAGCCGGGTCCGGCGGCCGGTGCACACGGCCTCGCGGTCGCTGGCGGCCCCGACGAGCGGGTTGAGCAGCACGTCCCAGATCTTCGGCGCGACCAGGACGGCGCCCGCGACGGCGGCGGGCACGCCGAGCATGTCGGTCAGGTAGTAGAGCAGCAGCAGGCCGGGCACGGCGGAGAACACACCGGTGCCGACCGAGCCGACGCCGTAGCCGAGCAGCCGTCCGCGGCTCAGCCGGCCGGTGACCGCCGGGGCCGTCCCGGAGGGCCGGGCGTCGGTCATCGGGGGTCGCCGGGAAGGTGGCGTCCCGCGTCGCCGGACGGGGGTCCCTCCGGGGCGTCCGGGAGGGCGAGGGGGCCGGGGAGGGCGAGGGTGCGGTGGAGGGTGAGGTGCAGGTGGGCGCGGAAGCGGCGGAGCGCGGCCCGGTCGCCCGCGCCCCTGCGGCGGCCGTCGGCGTCGAGCACGCCGCCCTTGGCGAAGCCGTGGATCGACCAGATGACCGTCCACATGGCGTACTCCAGGTCGACGGTGCCGTCGATGACGCCGGCCTCGACGGCCGGGCGCAGCGCGCCGGTGACGGCGGCGATCAGCGGCTGGACGTACTGGCGTTCCAGCTCGGTGATGTCGCCGGCGTCGGAGAGCCAGCGGTGCATCCACAGCGCGGGGATCTCCGGGTTGTCCGCGCAGAAGTCGAGGTAGTCGTCCACCAGGCGGTGGATGGCGGCGACCGGGTCGTCACCGGGCAGATGGGCCAGCGCCTTGTCCAGCGCCGCCTTCTCCGCCCGGTGCGCGCGTTCCATGACGGCCAGGTACAGCTCCCGCTTGCCGCCCACGTGGTAGTTGACGGTGGCGATGTTCATCCCCGCCGCGTCGGCGATCTGGCGCGTCGAGGTGCCGTCGTAGCCGAGCGCGGCGAAGAGCTGGGTGGCCGCCTTGAGGATCACGGCCGGCTGTCCGCTGTCGGCAGGTGTCATACGACCGACCGTAGTTCCGCCCCGCCCCCTTGGTCAATCGCTTGATGGAGAGGTTTCCGGTCAGTCCGGAGCCCAGTACTTGACGAGGACCTTGTCCAGATGCGCCACCACCGGCTTCCACGTGCGGGGCAGCGTGTACCGCGTGGCGTGGTGGCCCTTGTGGGTCAGCGTGTACTTGAGGAAGTCCGCGCCCTGCGGCGGGCGTTCGGACCGGCCGATCCGCAGCTCCTTCAGGTAGCCGCGCAGCCGGCGGTCTTCCCTGGCCGTGAGGCACCTGGTCACCACCGGGCCGGTGCGGCGGCTGAGCCGGAAGCAGCCGTCGGTGTAGACCGTCACGCGGTTCAGCAGCCCCGCGAAGCCGCCCTCCTCGCGCAGGTCGACCAGCACCTTCCGCTGCGTGGTCACCGCCTCGGCGGGCAGCGCGGAGGCCGTGACGGCCAGCGCGAGCGCCGGCAGAAGCACGATTCGCCAGATCTTCATACCTCTATGACGTACGGGAGCCCCGAACGGCTCACGTCCCGAGACCCGCGTCGCGGGCCCGGACGATGGCCTCGGCGCGGTCGGCGACGTGGAGCTTGGCGAAGATGTTGGAGACGTTGTTGCGCACGGTCTTCGGCGACAGGAACAGGGCCGAGGCGATCTGCGCGTTCGAGCGGCCGGCCGCCACCAGCGACAGGATCTCCCGCTCGCGCGGCGTGAGCTGCGGGAAGACCGGGTCGCCGGAGGCAGCGGCGGCCCCCTGGAAGAACTCGGCGACGCGCAGCGCCACCGCCGGGCCGAAGATCGCCTCGCCGTGCGCGACCGCGGTGATCGCCCGGACGATCTCGCCCTGGCCCGCGCCCTTGAGCAGGTAGCCGCGGGCCCCCGCGCGCATCGCGGCGAACAGCGTGGCGTCCTCCTCCGACATGGTCAGCACGACGACGGCGACGTGCGGGCTGTCGGCCACGATCCGCCTGGTGGCCTCGATGCCGTCGAGCCCCGGCATGCGGACGTCCATCACCACGACGTCCGGCTGGAGGCCGGCGGCGCGCTCGACCGCCTCGGGGCCGTCGGCGGCGGTGCCGGCCACCTCGATGCCCGGGATCGAGCCGAGCAGCAGCGCGAGCCCGTCGCGGTAGACCGGATGATCGTCGGCCAGCAGGACCCTGATCGGCTCCTCGTCAGACATCTGCGGCTTCCACCCTGATCGGCTCCTCGTCAGGCATCGGCGGCCTCCGCCGGCATCGGCAGGCGGGCCAGGACCAGGGTGCCGCCGCCGGGCGGGCAGCTCACCTGGCAGTCGCCGCCCAGCTCGGCCGCGCGCTCGCGCAGCGAGAGCATGCCCACGCCCGCCGCCACGTCGGGGCCGATGCCCGAGCCGTCGTCGCGTACCGACACCTCAAGCGCCCCCTCCCGCGCGGTGAGCGCGATGTCGCAGCGTGCCGCGCCCGCGTGCCTGGCCACGTTGGCCAGCGCTTCGGACACGATACGGTAGGCCGCCACCTCCACCGCCGCGGGCAGCGCGCCTGCCGCCCCCGCCGCCCCCGCCGCCCCCAGCGGGCCGTCGCCGGTGACGCGGACATCGAGGGCGGCGGTGCGGAACCGGCCCGCCTGCTGCTCGATCGCGCGCAGCAGGCCCAGTTCGTCGAGCGCGGGCGGGCGCAGGTCGTGGACCAGCCTGCGCACGTCCGCCAGCACGCCGCCGACCTCGGCGGCCGTCTGCTCCAGGATGCGGTCGGCCTGCTCGGGCGCGCTCGCGGCCAGGTTGCGGGCCGCCTCGATGCGCAGCGCCACCGCGCCCAGGCTCGGGCCGAGCCCGTCGTGCAGGTCGCGCCGGAGCCTGCGGCGCTCCTCCTCGCGGGCCAGCACCAGCCGGGCGCGGATGCGCTGCAGGTCGGTGCTCAGCTCGACGGCCCGCGCCGCGGCGGCGGCCTGGCGGACCAGGTCGCCGAGCAGCCGCTGGTCCCGCTCGGTCAGGTCGGTACGGCACAACACCAGCCGCCCCACGCTCTCGCCCCGGTAGGCCACCGGCAGCGACACCGACGGCCCGCGCGGCGACCCGTGCTCCACCACGGAACGTTCCCCGCCCGGCCGCTCGATCTCCACCCGCACGTAGGACAGCCGGAACGCCTCCGCCAGCGTCGTGGCCACCGCGAGCAGCTGCTCGTCCGGGTCCGCGGCCAGCTCCAGCCGCTCGGCCAGCGTCGAGACCGCGGCGTACGGGTCGTCCCTGGAGCCGCGCACCAGCCTGCGCACCGCCCGCCAGAGCCAGGTGCGCAGCGGGGCGTACAGGACGGCGACGATCGCGATGGCGGCCAGGGCCGAGTCCCGCTCCCCGAGGACGCTGCCCACCAGCGTGAACACCACCACGTCCATGAGCACCACGAGCGCGGCGAGCAGGCCGTAGGCCACGGTGGCCGACAGCAGCCGGTCGATGTCGTACAGGCGGTATTTGGTCACCGCCACCACCACGGCCGCGGCGGTGAACGCGATGGCCAGCGTCAGCAGCACCGCCGGGATCTGCGGGGACAGCGACAGCGGCAGCAGGAGCACGATCATGTCCACCAGCGCGGCCCACATCAGCCAGCGGATCTGGGCCCGCCGCTCGGCGTCGGCGACCACGTACCTGCGCACCATCGACGCGAACGGCACCACCAGGCTCACCAGGACGGACGCGTACGCCAGCGCCAGCGCCGGCTCCCAGAACCCGTACGGCAGGTCCACGGACAGGAAGTCGAGGCCGAGCCGGGCGATCTCCGGCGGCATCGCCTGGTCGTGGTAGCGCTCCATCACCGCCGTCGGCGCGGTCACCAGCAGGGCCGTGAGCAGCCCGGTCAGGACGAGGCTCGTCACCGACAGCGCCCGCCACACCCGCCCCGGCGGCAGCCGGCCGTCCGGGAACAGCAGGATCAGCAGCGGCAGCCCCAGCAGCAGCGACGCCCCGAACCGCGAGTAGGACCAGTACGCCGCCGCGGCCCCCGGCAGGCCGGGCGAGACGTAGGCGGCGTAGGTCGCCCAGCTTCCCGCGAGCCCGTCCAGCAGCCACAGCAGCCCGAACACCGCCAGGACCCAGGCCACCGGATGCCGCGGCAGCCGGCGCAGCAGCAGCGCGCCCGGGACGAGCTGCGCGAGCCCGGTCAGCGCGGCCGGCCACCCGGGCTCCAGCTCCGAGGCCGCGGGCAACCGCACGTCCCCGGCGGCCACGTCCAGCGCCACCGTGGCGACCGCGATCCCGGCCCCGGCCACGGCCACCCCGACGGCCCACCACCCGCGCGCGGCGGCGGGGGACGTCGCTGCCGCCGGATGGGCGGAAGGTCCGGTTTGTAGCACGGGACGTATTACACCCGATGTCGTGTCCTGATGTCCCGGGACACCGGTCCCGTCGGAGGCGGGACCCGTGGCTCTGCCGGCCCGGGGCAGCCCGTCGCGAACCTGGAGGCACGACATCCCCGCAAGGAGAGAGAGGACCTCCCGTGGACGGCAAGATCACCACCACTCCCGCCAGGGCCCGCACCGACGTGCCCGCCGCCCCGCCCCCATCCGCGGAGCCCGCCGTCGCCCCGGCCGCCGTCCGCAGGCTCGGCCTCGCGCTGAGCGCCGGCACGCTCGCCTGGACCGCCAGCATCTTCGTCTACGGCACGCAGGCCCAGGGGTTCGGCGAGCGGGTCGGCGACCTGACCGGGCTGCTCTTCCAGCTCGGCCTCTTCGCCCTGCTCGCCGTGCAGATCCGGACCCGGGCGACGGGCACGTCCGGCTTGGCCAGGATGATGCTCAAGGTCGAGCTGGCGCTGCTCGGGCTGGCGAGTGTCTGGTCCCTGCTGCACGGCGTCCTGCCCGACGACCTCCAGGACGGGCCGGTGATGCAGGTGCTCGACGTGTTCTGGCCGGTGTCCATGCTGGGCATGATGGCCATCGGCATCAAGATCGCCTTCGCCGGGCGCTGGCGCGGGGCGCTGCGGTGGTGGCCGCTCGTCGCCGAGAGCTGGGCCGTGGTGACGGTGCCGGCGTACGTGGTGTTCGGCGAGTCGATCTCCAACTGGATCGGCGGCCTCCACCTGATCATCGGGTACGCCACCCTCGGCGCGCTGCTCGCGCTGCGTCCGAGCCTGACGTCCTAGGCCGGCGGCGTGAGCGGCAGGACGGCGGTCACCTCCGTGCCGCCGCCCGGCCGGGGGCCGATCGCGCAGGTGCCGCCGATCTCGGCCGCCCGCTCGCGCATCGACGTCAGTCCCACGCCCGGCGACGGCTCGTCGGGCAGTCCGGTGCCGTCGTCGGCGACCGACACCCGCAGCTTCCCGGCCTCCCGCCGTAACGTGACCAGCACCGAGGCGGCCTGGGCGTGGCGGCGCACGTTCGTCAGCGCCTCCTGCGCGATCCGGTACGCGGCCGTCTCCACCGCCGCCGGCAAGCCGTCGAGGGGCCCTTCGGAACCGTCGGCGGACGGGGGCACGACGACCTCGACCCGCGGGCCCGGGGCCTGGCCGAAGACGCGCAGGGCGCCCGCGAGGCCCAGCTCGTCCAGCACCGGCGGGCGCAGGCCGTCCACCAGCTCGCGCACCGACATCAGCGTGCTGGTCATCTCCTCGCGCACCCGGACCAGCAGCTCCTCCACCGACTCGGGGTCGCGCTCCAGCCGCCGCCGCGCCTCGTCCAGGGTCATCGTCACGCTGGTCAGCGTGGGGCCGAGCCCGTCGTGCAGCTCCCTGCCCAGCCGGCGCCGCTCCTCGTCGCGGGTGGCGCTGATGCGCTCGTGGGAGTCCCGCAGGTCGGTGCTCAGCCGTACGGCGTGCGCCAGCCCGGCCAGGTGCTTGGCCATGACGTCCAGCGGCTCGCGGCCCGGCCGCGCCCCGGCGATCCGCAGCCGCCCGACCGGCTCGCCGTGCCAGGTCAGCTCGACGGACCGGGGCCGGGCGCCCAGCTCGCCGTCCACGAACGACAGCGCGGGCTCGCCCGGCACCTCCACGCCCACCCCGCGGGCGACCAGCGACGTGCGCACGACGGAGATCGCCTCGGCCAGCGCCCCCGCCGGATCCCCGGCCCGCTGCACGGTACGGCTGAGCAGGTCGGCCGCCCGGTACGGGTCGCGTTCCACGTTGAACAGCCGGTCCACCGAGCGCTGGAGGCGCAGGCGCACGGGATGGAAGGCCGCGCCGGTGACCATCGCGGAGGCGAGCCCGGCCGCCCCGCCGTAGCCGTCGGCCACGCTGTTGGACGCCCAGATGAGCGCCGAGTACGTCAGGCCGGCCCCGACCGCGAGCGTGCCGTACACCAGCGTGCGGTTGAGGATGAGCCGGATGCCGTAGAGCTGGTGGCGCAGCACGGCGGCGATGATCGAGATGGGGATGCCCGCGGCCAGGAAGACCCGTACGGCGATGGTGAAGGTGTCCTGGGTGCCCGCGCTGGCGATCCAGTAGACGACGAAGATCACCATGGCGTGGAAGTACCAGGTGATCTGGCGGCGCACCTCGGGCGTCGCCGCCCGGTACCTGAAGCCCAGCGAGACCACGCCGAGCAGGCACAGCAGGATCATCGGGAGCCCGATCCACGACTCCACGACCTCGGGGATCCGGCCCAGCGCCGCCACCCCGAACGGGTTGCCCAGCGGCACCTCAAGCTCGAACGACGGGTCGGGGGACAGGCCGAGCAGCAGCGAGTGCCCGGCCATGAGCGCCAGGTTGCCGTAGAGCACCGGCCGCCAGCGCCTCGACGGCAGCCGCCCGTCCGGGAAGAGCAGCGGCATGATCCCGGTGAACGCGGGCACCGGCAGCAGCCACAGCCAGATGGCCGGCCAGGCGACGTAGGGCAGCAGCGGGCCGGGCGCGTGGAAGTACATCCAGCCGGTCAGCGCGAACAGCAACGAGTACGCCGACCAGATCACGCCTGTCGCCCACATGAGCCACGGGATCAGCAGCCGGGGCCGCCGGCTGATCAGGAACGCGCCGGCGAGGGGGAACATCAGCCCGATCGGGTCGAGCCCCTGCGTCTCGGCCAGCCCGCCGAGCTGCGCCGCCAGCACCGCCGCCGTCACCACGGCCGCGAGCGAGGCCCCGGCCGCCGTCCACACCGCCGCCAGCACCAGCCGCCGCCGCCACGCCGGCGTGCGGCCGGGCCCCTCCGCGACGGGACCGGGATCGTCGTGGTCGGCAGAGGTCATCGTGGCTCCTTGAGCGGCAGTTCCGCGACGACCTCGGTGCCGCCGCCGGGGCGGACATCCAGCTCGCACACGCCGCCCACCTCCTCGGCCCGCCCGCGCATCAGGGCGGCCCCCTGGCGGCGCTGCTCGGGCAGCCCGATCCCGTCGTCGGACACCGTCAGCCGGAGCCCGTCGCGCCGCTCCACCCTGATCAGGGCGGTGGTGGCGCGGGCGTGCCTGCGCACGTTCGCCACCGCCTCATGCGCGATCTTGTACGCCGCCACCTCCACCGCGGCCGGCAGGTCGGCCAGCGAGCCCGAGACCACCACGTCCACCCTCGGGCCGGGCGCGTCGGCGAGCAGCCGTAAGGCGCCCTCCAGGCCGAGCTCGTCCAGCCGGGCGCCGTCGAGCGCGGGCGGACGCAGGCCGTACACCAGGTCGCGGACGTCCACGATGGCCTCGGTCATCTGCCGGCGTGCCGTGCTGAGCAGGGGCTCGACCGAGCCGGGGTCGCTGGCCAGTCTGAGCCGGGCCTGGTCGACGCTCATCGCCAGGTTCGTCAGCGCCGGTCCGAGGCCGTCGTGCAGGTTGCGGCGGAGCTCGCGGCGCTCCTCCTCGCGGGTGACCATCATGCGCTCGCGCGAGCGTTGCAGGTCGGCGCTGAGCCGTACGGCGTGGGCGACCTCGGCGAGCTGCCTGGCCAGCATGTCCAGCAGCGCCCGGTCGCGCGGCTCGCCGCTGACCGACAGCCAGCCCATCGACTTGCCGTGCCAGACCAGGCGTTCGACCGAGGGGGCCGGGCCCATCTCGCCCGCGATGACGCTGCGCACCCGTCCGCCGGGCAGGACGACCTCCACCGCGACGCCGGGCGCCCCCAGGGCCAGCCGGATGGCGTGGGCCGCCGACGCCAGGGCCTCGGCCGGCCCCCTGGCCTCCTGCACGCTCCGGCTCACCCGGTCGGCCAGCCGGTACGGGTCGCGCTCCCACCGGAACAGCCGGTCCGCCGCGCTCCGCAGGCGCAGCCGTACGGGCTGGAACAGCGCGCCCGCGGCCAGCGCGGCGATCAGGTCGGACCACGAGCCGAGCACGGCGTCGAGCGCGCCGACCCCGAAGTAGACGGCGCCGACCACGGCGGTCAGCGCGAGGTAGACCAGGGAGCGGTTGAGCAGGAGGAGGGTCCGCTCGCGTCCGCGCAGCCCGGACAGGACCGCTGCCTTGACGAGCAGCGGTCTGACCGCTCTGAGCAGCACCCGCCGGACGTTTTTCGCCATATGTCGGGCACATCATAAGTGCCGGAACCGCTATCGCAGAGAGTCCACCGGCTGCATCTTCGCCGCCCGCAGCGCCGGATAGAGCCCGGCCAGCAACCCCACCACCGCCCCGGCCACCGGCGCGGCCAGCGCCAGCCAGGCGTCCAGGAGCGGCGTCCACTCCCTGGCGGCCGAGACGGCCACGACGGCGACCACGCCGAGGCTCGTGCCGATCACGCCGCCGGCCAGCCCGACCAGCGTCGACTCCAGCAGGAACTGGGCGGCCACGTGCCGCCGCGCCGCGCCGAGCGCCCGGCGCAGCCCGATCTCGGGCACCCGTTCCATCACGGTGACGAGCGTGACGTTGGCGATGCCGACCGCGCCGACGACGAGCGAGACCAGGCCGAGGATCAGGAACAGCGCGTTGACGTCGTCCTGGGCGGCGTCGCGGGCCCGGGTGGGGGCGGGCGGCGCGACCACCCGGAGCAGGTCCTCGTTGCCGGGGCTGAGCGCGACCGGCGTCTGGCTCGCGACCAGCGCGGTGGCGCCCAGGCCGGTGTTGACCAGCACCCTGGTGACCGTCCGCAGCCCGAACCCGGCCCCGGCGGTCGGCGGCACGAACACCGCCGCGCCCAGGTCACGCTCCCGCCGCAGCCCGCCGAGCACGCCGATCACCGTGTACGCGTGCCTCCCGACGAAGACCGCGGGCGCCCCGTCGAGCCGGGTGATCCCGAGCAGCCTGGCCGCCTGGTCGCCGAGCACGGCCACCCGGTCGCCGCGCCGGACGTGCCCGGCGTCGTAGAACCTGCCGCGCAGCATCGTGCCGCGCAGGGCCCCGGGAAGGCCGGTGGTCGCGGCGACCACGGGCAGCGACTGCGTGGTGATGCGCGCCGGATCGACGATGTCGTTGGAGCGCACGGACAGGTTCGCGGTGTCCTCGCTCTCCGACAGCGCGGCGGCCGACTCCACGCCGCGCAGCCTGGTCAGCCGGTCGACGGCGTCCCAGGTCACCAGGGGGGCGCCCGGCGTGCCGGGCACCTCGACGGTGATGGCCGTGGCCACCAGCGCGTCGAAGTGGCCCACGACCTGGTTGCCGGCGGTGGCGGCCACGCCGAGCGTCACGACGAGGGTGGTGATGCCGAGCACGGTGCCGAGCGTGGTGAGCGCCGTGCGCAGCGGCCGGGCCAGCAGCCCGGCGACGGCCTCGGAGGCCAGGTCGCGCAGGTCCATCACTCCTCCACCAGGACGCCGTCGGTGATCCGCACCCGCCGCCCGGCGCGCGCGCCGACCTCCTGCTCGTGCGTGATGACGACGATGGTCAGGCCCTGCCCGCGCAGCTCGTCGAACAGGTCGAGCACCGCCTCGGTGTTGCGGCTGTCGAGGTTGCCGGTCGGCTCGTCGCACAGCAGCAGCGACGGGGAGCCCATGAGGGCCCTGGCGATGGCCGCGCGCTGCCGCTCGCCCCCGGACAGCCGGCCGGGCGGGAAGCCCGTACGGTGACCGAGGCCGACGCGGTCGAGCGCCGCCAGGGCCCGTTCCCGCCTGCCCTTGCGCGGGCGGCGGGTGTAGAGCTCGGCGAGCATGACGTTCTCCAGCACGCTGCGGTGGGCCAGCAGGTGGAAGGACTGGAAGACGAAACCGATGCGCTCGCCGCGCAGCCTGGTCCTGGCGCCGTCGGGGAGCGTGGTGGTCTCGGCGCCGTCGAGCCGGTAGCTGCCGGAGTCGGGCCGGTCGAGCAGGCCGAGCACGTTGAGCAGCGTGGACTTGCCGGAGCCGGACGGGCCCATGACGGCCACGTGGTCGCCGCCGCCGATCCGGAGCGAGACGTCATCGAGCGCCAGGACCGGCGGCTCGGCCGGATACCGCCGCCCCACCCCGACCAGCTCGATGACCGGCTCAGGCATTGCTGACCACCACCCTGTCGCCCTCCTTGAGCGGGCCGGTGACCTGGACGTTCCCGTCGGCGGACAGGCCCGTGCGGACCTCGACGTCCCTGGTCCTGTCGGTGGCGTACTCAACCCGGACGCGGGCCCTGCCGTCGGCCGAGGTGATCACGGCCGCCACGGGCACCACCAGGACCGGCTCCTTCGTCGCGCCCACCGTGATCCGCGCGGTCACCGCGGTCCCGGCCTTGAGGCCCTTCGCCGACCGCGGCGTGATCAGGACGGGCACCGCCCCCGTCTCGGCCGCCTCGGCGTCCGGCACCCTCGCCTTGTCGCCCACGGCGGTCAGCCCGGCCGGGTACGACCGGCCCGAGTCCAGCTCGACGGTCGCCTGCATGCCCGGACGCAGCAGCTCGGACTCCTCCGCCCCGACCGACGCCGTGACCATGAACGACGAACTGGTCACGGTGGCGACCTCGCCCTCCACGGTCTGCCCGGCCTTCACCGACACCTTGCGCACCCGGGCGGGCAGCTTCGGCACGAACACCACCTCACCGGGCGGGATCGAGACCCCGTACGTGCGCGTGTACTCGGCCAGCATCTCCTTGGCCGCCGCCACGTCCCTGCGGGCGCCGGCCACCTTGAGCCTGACGGGGGAGAGCTGCCTGGCCTGGCGCAGCGCCTGCTCGGCGGTCGCCAGGTTCTCCTCGGCGGTGCGCACGGCCGTACGGAGCTCCTCGACCTTGGCCGCGCGGGTCTGCTCGGCCTCCTTCAGGATCAGCTCGCGGGCCTCCTGGGCCGCCGCCAGATCGGCGCGCGCGTTCGCGACCCGCAGCTCAAGCAGCCGCGTGTCGGTCGTGGGCTCAGGAGCGGCCGTGGGCGCGGGCGTGCTCGCGGGGGAGCCGGTGGGGGAGCCGGCGGGGCGCTTCCCGGCGGCGTCGAGGGCCTGTTCGGCCTCCAGCAGCCTCTCCTCGGCCGTCCGAACCGCCGAGTCGGCGGCCGTCAGCCTCGCCTCGTCCGCCGGGGAGAGCTCCCCGGCGCGGGCCGCCGTCAGGGCGCGGCGGGCCGTCTTGAGCGCGTCCTTGGCGTTGGCCAGCTTGATCTTCAGCGGCAGCACGTCGCGTCCCTGGTCGAGGGCCTGCTTCTCGGACGCCAGCGTCTCCTCGGCGGTCTGCACCGCCTTGCGCAGCGTGTCGTGAGCCTGCCGGTCGGCGAGCGTGGGCCGCTGGGCCTGGTAACCCTTGGCGGCGTAGAGCCGGGTGACGGCGGTGATCGTGGCCTGGTCGAAGACGCCGGTGGAGGGGGCGCGGTGACCCAGACGGCGCAGCGCCCGCTGCAACTGGGTGACGTCGTCGCCCTCGCTGCCCGGCGTGATCGTGCGGTGCATCGGCACCGAGCCGCGCAGGACGAACACCGGGCGGCCGTTGACCTCCATCAGCACCGCGCCCTCGGCGAAGCGGCCGGGACGCGGCGCCCTGGTGGCCCGCTGCGCCTCGGCCGTGCCCCCGACGGCTCCGGCCAGGCTGATCGGCAGCGGGGAGCCGTACTCAAGGGTGCCGTTGACCACCACGGAGCTGACCAGCCTGCGGCGCTCGACGGCGGCGGTGACCAGGGAGGGCTTGGGCGCGGCGCGCCTGCTCGCCTCGTCGGCCGGCGAGCGCAGCCGGGTGCTCACCGCCCACCCGGCCAGCGCGACGAGCACGACGCCGGAGATCACGACGGCCAGAAGCCTTCGAGGGGATCCCATGGGCTCGTCAGAAGGCGTACTGGTCGTCGATCTTCTGCAGGAGCGCCGTCTCCTTCGGCGTGTACGCCGCGTAGAAGTCCTTGCCGCACTCCAGGTCGTCGAGCCCCGCCTTGATCTCCTTGGCGAGGTACGGCTTGGCGTCCTCGGGGGTGAGGTTCGGCATGGTGAACGTTCCCGTCGCCGTCTTCTTCGCCGGGGGAAGGTTGTCCTGCTGCCGGCGGCCGATCTTGTCCTGCTGCCGCATGAACTCCCTCTCGCCGCGCGTGCTCAGGGCCGTCGGCTTGGTGTCGGTGATCGAGTACCCCTTGCCCGTGAGACAGGTGGCCATGGGGCCGGCCAGCTCGACCAGCTTGGGGTCGCCGTCCAGCTCGGCGGCCCGCGCCCGCTTGCGGGCCAAGCCGTACTGGTTGAAGTAGTCGATGTTCGACTTCACGGTGATGCCGAGGACCTGCTTGCCGGCTGTGGCCATGCAGGCGTTCTTGGCCTTGTAGTAGGCGTCGTTCTGGGCGGCGGAGAGGTCGTCCTGGATCTTTATGTTGGGGTCCGTGTCGCCCTCGGCGTCCGGGGCGTGCATCTCCTTGGGATAGACGTGGACAGCGAACACTCCAAACCCGTATTTGGCGCGATATTTCCGCATTGCCTGGTAGTCGCCGGAGCCGCGCTTGCGCTCCTCGTCGCTGTCGTCCTCGGGCTTCACGTACGGCACGTACTTGAAGCCCTTCTGCTTCATGCAGTCGGCCTTGGCCGCCTCGAACTGGTGCTTCCTGTCCTTGGCGGCGGCGGCCTGAGACGGCTGGGCGGTCTCGGCGCCGCCGGTCGGCTCGGCGGCGCCCCCGCAGCCGCAGAGCACGGCCGCCGAGAGCGACATGGCGATGGCCAGGCGGGATCTGTTGAGCATGGCGAAGACCATACTCCGTTGAACGAAGTATGGTCAATCCAGGCAGTGCCGCCGCTGGCGGAAGGGCGCGAAGGCAGCCCCCACGACCAGCAGCGCGAGCACCCCCCAATAGGCCAGGTGCTGCCGGGTCAGGGCGTCGGAGTGCAGCACCAGCTCGCCCGACGCCGTCGCCAGGTAGATCGCCGCCGCCAGCGTCCACCGGTGGTCGCGGGCCAGGTAGGCGCTCCCCGCCGCGAGCCCGAACGCCACCGCCTCCACCACCAGCCTGCTCAGGCTGATCGGGAGCCTTGACGGGTCCTCCATCCACTCGGGGCCCGCCCAGCTCGCCGCGACGGCCGCCGCCAACCACCACCACGACCTCGTGCGCGGCGCCCGCCGCAGCGCGAGCAGGCCGGCCAGCGCCACCGCGTAGGTGCCCGCCACCAGGTAGGGGTCGCTGTCCATGAACAACGGCCGGGCCTGGAGGAACGTCGGATAGACCGGTAACAGCGTCGTGTCGAACAGTCGCCAGCCGCCGGCCAGTGCCACCGCCTTGGCCCCGGTGAGCAGCGTCAGCGCCGCCGCCGTGCGCAGGCGTCCGCGGGCGGTCGCCAGCAGCGTGAGCGCCGACAGCAGCGTCCAGAGCGGCAGCGTGCCGGCGTAGGGCAGCAGCGCGGCCAGGTTCGCCGCCGCGACGGCGGTGACGGCGAGGTGCACGCCGTCCGCCCAGGGGCTGCCGCTCGCCAGATGGACGACCCGGCTGCGCACCCCGCCCGTGAGCAGCCCCCACGCCTCGCGCGGCACCGGGATCCGCCGGCCCGGCGCGGCCGACTCCAGGAGCACGTCGAGCAGCTCGTCGCCGTGGGCGGTGCGGTAGGTCCTGGGGTAGGCGAGCAGGAGCCTGCGGTAGCGCCGTTCGAGCGCCGACACTCCTGCCGGCCCGACGGCCGTCATCCGGCCGACGGCCGCAGGACGAGCGAGGCGGCCGCCTGCATGCGTCTCGCCTCGGCCTCCACCAGCGCCTGGCCCTCGTCGGTGATCCGGAAGTAGCGCCGGTTGCGCCCGTTGACCGTCTCCTCGCGGTCGACGGTGATGACGCCGCGCTCGTTCAGGCGTTCCAGGATGCCGTAGAGCGTGCCGACGGACGGCTGGACCCGGCCGCCGGACAGCTCCTTGACCGACTTGCTGATCGCGTGGCCGTGCAGCGGGCCGGCGCGCAGCGCGGCGAGCACGAAGTACATCGGCTCGCTGACTTCTGAGGTTCCCCTGGGCATGGGGGAGACATTAATCCGTTCAACGGAGTGTGGGCAACGTGGGCGGACCCCCGGGCCCGCCCGCGTCGCGCGTCACCGGCAGCGGTCGCCGTTCAGGCGGAAGACCTCCGGGGCCGGGTTGGGCCCCGAGGCGTGCGTGCCGACGAAACCGAACGTCACGGTCCCGCCGGGCCTGATCCGGCCGTTGTAGCCGAGGCTGCGCGCCGTCACCGCCGCGCCGGACTGGGCGAGGTCGGCCCCCCAGCCCTCCTTGATCCGCTGGTCGCCGGGGAACGACCAGCTCAGGGTCCAGCCGTCCACGCTCTCCCGGCCGGTGTTCTCGATCACGATCTGGCTGGTGAAGCCGCCGGGCCACGAGCCGTGCGCCGAGTAGCGCACCCGGCAGGCCGATTGCTCGCCCTTGTCCGCCAGGAACGCCGACACCCACGCCAGCGGCGAGTTCCAGTTGATCGTCAGCTCGTTGGTGGACCAGGACTCGATGTCGTCGATGTAGCAGAACTGCGGCTTGCAGCCGCGCAGCAGCCGCTGGGCGACCGGGTCCTGGATGGCGGAGTTGGGGCCGCCGGCCAGCGAACCGCGCGGCGGGTGGGGCAGCGCGTGGTCGAGCTGGTGGGCGTACCAGCGGCTGTGCTGGTTCTGGGCGGAGACCTCGCCGTAGCCGGTGACGTAGGAAATGTTGAGCGCGTTGCGGCCGAGCAGGTAGTCCATCCCCTCCCGGACGGCGGCCCGGTACTTCTCCTCGCCGGTCAGGTCGTAGGCGGTGGCCAGGACGACCAGGTTGTTGAGGACGAGGTTGTTGGAGCCCCAGTCGAAGTCCGCCGGCGCGTACGGCAGCCCGTACGGGTGCGCCCGCTGGATCGCCAGGTACTTCTCCGCCCCCTCGACGACCGACCGCCGCACCTTGTCCCGGCCCGGCAGCGCGTTGGGCACGGTCGCCAGGCCCAGCCGGCCGAGCTGGGCGGTGTTGCCCCAGTCGAAGCCGCGCTCGCGCCAGATGTCGCCCGTGTGGTGCGGCGAGGCCAGGACGAAGTCCGCGAACTCCTTCTCGCCCGTCGTCAGGTAGAGCTCGGCCGCCGCCCAGTAGAACTCGTCGCTCACGTCGGCGTCGTCGTAGGCCCCGCCGCCCACGCCGTCGGCGGGGTCGGCGTACCGGGCCGGGTTCGCCTTCGCCGCCGCCCACGCCTTGCGCGCCGCCTTGAGGTTCCTCGCCGCGAAGGCCGCGTCGTAGGGCGCGAACAGCCGGGCCGCCTGCGCCGCCGTCGCGGCCAGGTTGAGCGTCGCGGCCGTGGACGGCGGGTGCAGCTCGCGCTTCTGCGGGTCGAGGTGCGGCAGCAGCGGCAGGCCGGTCCAGTTCTGGTCGTGCACCTTGTGGTGGGCCATCCCCGCGTCCGGCTCGCCGTCCGGCACCTGCATGCTCAGGATGAACTCCTGCTCCCAGCGGGCCTCGTCCAGCACGTCCGGGACGCCGTTGCCGCTCTCGGGGATCTTGAGCTGACCGTCGGTGAAGGCGGCCCTGTCGCGCTCGTAGGCCGCCATGAGCTGGTGGACCGCGATGCCGCCGTTGACCACGTACTTGCCGTGGTCGCCGGCGTCGTACCAGCCGCCCTTGACGTTCAGCGTGTAGTCGCAGCCGCCCGGCTGACAGGGCACGTTCGTGTCGCCCTGGTTGGGGGACGTGCCCGCGTGGCCGGCCGGGCGTCCGTAGCCGGGACGCAGGCTGTCGAGGATCTCGATGCCGCTGCGCTGGGTGTAGTAGAACTTCAGCGCGTCCGTGGGGAGGGAGTCGTAGACGTCCGCGCCGATGTCGAACGGCCTGCTGGTCTCGCCGTCGGCGGTCAGCGTGTAGCCCTCGCCGGGTTTGGCGTAGGCGCCGAAGTCGATGGTGTGCACGTTCTGGCCGGAGCTGGCGTCCGTGCCCTTCGGGGCGGTACGTCCGTTCGCGACCGTTTCCCGTGCCGCGTTCCGCAGCTCCCAGTCCAGGGGCGTGGTCGCCTCGGTGACCAGGGTGGCCTTCTTCGGGCCCGAAGGCAGGTAGCCGACCATGTTCACGCGGACGCGCGGGCCCGTGTCCGGCTCGTAGACCTCGGGTTCGGCGCCGCCCTTCAGCGACACGTCGTCCATGCAGAACCTCCAGGGCTCGGCGCTGCCGCCCAGCTGGAACGCCACCTGGGCGTTCGGCAGCGAGACCGGGGCGGTGAAGGTGTAGGAGTAGTCGTTCCCCGAGACGCTCAGCTCCGGGGCGGCCGACAGGTACTGCGTCCACGGGTCCGCCGGGAGCTGGATCAGGGCCTTGCCGACCTTGGCGGGGGTGGCGGAGGCCGAGAACCGGTAGGCGTAGGTGTCGCCGGCGACCAGCGGGACGCCGTCCTGGCCGATGATGACGTCCCAGGGGTTGGCGGTGCCGCCGGGGACGTCGGCGCACAGCCTGCCGCCGTCGAGGGTCAGGGTGGTGTTGCCGGTGCTCCACCAGGGGGCGGTGCCGGCGTCGAAGGTGCCGTTCACGATCTGCTCGGGTCCCTCGTCGGCGGCGCGGGCGGACGCGGCGGGGGACAGGGCGACCATGGTGAGGAGGGCCAGCAGCGCGGCCCGGCATCGGGTCATGGAGGTCCTTCGGGGGGTTGGGAGCGCTCCCAATGGAGCGATCCCGATCCTCCTTGCCCACCGCCGCCCCGTCAACGGCTGCACCCGATCGCGCCCGAAGACCCTGAAACTTTCACGCCTGGGCCCGCTGCACGGGCTTGGGCCCCGTTTCGCGCACTTGGGCTCGTACGGCGGGGGCAGGCCCGCTTCACGGGCTTGGGCTCGTTTCACGGGCCTGGGATCGACAGCCCTGCTTCTCGCGGGCCGGGGGAATGCGACAGCCCCGCCTGTTACGGGCCGGGGGACGGTGAGAGGCCGGGCTGGCACCGGTCGGGGGATCGTGGCAGCTCGGAGGTCAGGTGGTGGAGGAGGTCTGTGGCTCTGCGGCGGTCGTAGGGGGTGGCGAGGCGGTCGGCGGCGGCCAGCGCCTGTTCGGCGGCCCGGACGGCGGCCCGTCTCCGGCCCGCGACGGCCAGCACCAGGGCGCGGGCCCACCCGATCCTGGCCGCCGCGCCCGGGTTGCGGGCCAGGTAACGGGCCAGGTGGGCGTGGAGGCGGCGGGCGGTCGCGCGGTCCACGTGGTCGCCTACGTGCCACATCAACTCCGCCAGCCCCGCCCAGCACTCCAGCATGCCGGGCTGCGCCGACGGCAACCCGTCCGCCATCCCGAGCGCCCGAACCAGCGCCCCCCGCACCCCGCCAACGTCAAGCACCACCGCGCCCCCAGAACCCGCCAAGTCCACCGAAGCGCCCAAGGCCGCCGCACCCGCCGCACCCACCGGGACCTTCGGGAGTGCCAGGCCCATCGCGTCCACTGCGCCGATCGGGTGCGCTGTGGCAGGGGTGGGGGTGATGGTCAGGCGGGTGGTGGCGGTCAGGAGGCGTAGGGACTGGATGGTGTGCAGGGACGGGCTGTCATGGAGGCCGAGCCGGGCGGCGAGGGCGCGCCGCCGTTCCATGGACGCGCGGGCCGCCGCCAGCACCTCCGCGATCCGCCCGGCGGGCACGTCGTCGAGCCGCAGCAGCGCCTCCGCGCGGCCCGCCAGACACCAGTGGCGGCCGATGTCGTCCCCGCCCACGCGATTGACCGACAGCTCCTCGGTCTCGGCGAACAGTTCCGCCGCCTCCGCGAACCTCCCCTCCCACAGGGCGGTCTCGGCCAGCATGCCCGCGCAGTTCTCCGCCATCCGGGGGTCGAGCGTCCGGGACCGTCCCTCGGCGAACGACCGGCGGGCCGCTCCGAACGCGCCCGCGTGGAGCTGGTCCAGCCCGCGCGCGAGCCGTGCCCGGCTGGCCGCCTCCGTCGGGTGCGGGACGCCGTCAAGTGCTCGGTCGGCGAGTCCGCCGTAGCGGGCGGCGATCCCGTGGCGGCCGGCGATCCGGGCGATCGTGGCGAAGTTCGCGTACGCCTCGGCCCGCAGGGCGGGGTCCGGCGCGCGTTCGGCGGCGTTGAGCTGGCGGAGCGAGGCCACCAGCATCGTCGGCAGGTCCTGCTGGTGGTAGGCGAGCCGGGCCAGCAACGTGAGCGCCTGGGCGGCCTCCGCGTCGGCCGCGTCCGTCCGCCGCGGCGGCACCAGGCGATGGACGGCCTGCCGCACGACGGCGCCCAGCACACCCACAACAGGCCCGGCCCACCGCACGACGGCGCCCAGCACCACCACCAAAGGCCCGGCCCACCGCACGGCGGCCGGGACGCCCGCGACGGCCCAGGCCGGGACGCCCGCGCTGGACCAGGTCGGGACGGCCGTGCTGGACCGGCCCAGGATGGTGGGGAGGGGTTGGCCGAGGGTGGTCAGTGCGGTTCGGGCCAGGTGGGCCGCCTCGCCCTCGCGGGCCAGCTGGTACGCGCTGATCCCCGCCATCCGCAACCACCGCGCCCGCAGGCACGGCACGTCCGCGCCGCTCTCCAGCCGCCGCCCCACGACGGCCGCCGACTCCTCGTACAGGCGTAACCGCAGGCACAACGTCCAGTAGTGATCGAGGAAGGCGGGGTCGCCGGACGCGGCCCAGGCCGTCCTGATGTTGTCCAGGTCGGCGCCGAGCACCCGGACGGCCTCGGTGTCCGACGCGTCCTGGAGCGCCGCGGCGTGCCGGTCGAGCAGGCGGGCGAAGCAGGCGGCGTGCCGTCTTCGCACCGCGTCCCGGGTCGCCGGGTCCTCGGCCAGGCGGGCGGCGGCGAACTGCTGGACGAGCGGGTGGACCGCGTACCGTCCGGCCGGGGTGAGGTGCAGCATGCTCTGGTCGACCAGGCGGACCAGCACCCGCGGGGTCGTGCCGGCGACCTCCAGCGCGTGCGGCGGCGTGCAGCCGCCGCCGAACACCGACAGCGCGGCCAGCGCCGCCCGCTCCGGCGGCCCGAGCAGGCTCCAGGACGTCTCGAAGACCGTCCTCATGCACGCGTGCCGCGGGCGGACGGCGGGACCGCCGGCCGTGAGGAGCTCCAGGTCCACGCCGAGCCGCCGGGCCAGCTCCGCGCACGGGACGGCGCGCAGCAGCCCGGCCGCCAGCTCGATGGCCAGGGGGAAACCGCAGGTGGCGGCGCAGATCGCGGCCACCATGGCGGCTTCGGCGTCGGGGTCGAAGGACGGCTGCGCCCGCACCGCCCTGGCCGCGAACAGCGCCTCGGCGGCCGGCCCCGGCAGCCCCGCCACCTCGACGGCCACCTGGCCGGGCAGGTCGGGACGCCGCCGGCTGGTCGCCAGGACCCGTACGCCGGGCGCGGCGCGCAGGATCTCGCCCACGACCGCGTCGAAGCCGGGAAGGTGCTCCAGATTGTCCAGGACGAGGAGGAGCCGGCGTCCGGCGAGGGCGGCCAGCAGGAGGTCGAGGGCGGGACGCGGCGGCGAGAGGTCCACGCCGAGGCGGCGGGCCAGCGTAGTGACGGCGGCCTCGGGACGTACCCCAACGAACGAGACGAACGCCACCTCCCGGCCGTCGCGGACGGCGGCGGCCGCGACGGCCAGCCGGGTCTTGCCGACCCCTCCGGGCCCGACCAGCGTCACCAGCCGCCGCCCCGTCACCAGCGCGCGCACCCGCCGGACCTCGTCCGCGCGCCCGAAAAGCGTGGAACCGGGAACGGGCAGGGGCGCCCGCCCGGTCCCGGCCGTCGCGGCGGCGGGGCGGCGGGGGAGCAGGTCGCGGCGCAGGGCCTGGGTCTCCGGGGCGGGGGCGACGCCCAGTTCGGCGGCCAGGCGGTGGCGCAGGTCGTCGTAGCAGGCCAGCGCCGCCGCCCGGTTCCCCGCTTCGGCCAGGGACGCCATCAGCAGCCGGTGCGCCTCCTCGTCGAACGGGTCCAGCGCCGCCACGATCCGCGCCAGCCGCACCACCGGCGCGGAACCGTCGGCCCCGGCCTGCGTGAGCAGGTCGCGCAGCAGCGTGCGCACCCGGCCGCGTTCCTCCGCCAGCCAGCCCGCGAAGGCGGGGGCGTCGCCGATGCAGACGCCGTCCAGGAACTCCCCGCGCCACAGGGCCAGCGCCTGCGTGACCGTCGAGGCGGCCGTGAGCTGCCGGTGGTCCACGAAGCAGCCGTCCAGGTCGCCGAGGAAGCGCACGTGGTCGCGGGTGATGTCGAGCCAGCCGCCGACCTCCCTGCGCAGCTCCGACAGGGCCAGCCGCAGGCTGCCGCGCGCGTTGGCGTCCGGGCGCTCGCCCCACAGCAGCGCGGCCAGCTCCGACCGCGACCGCGGCCCGGTCGTGGTGGCGAGGTAGCACAGCAGGGCCCTGGACTTGGCCGCGCGCAGGCCCACCGGCGCGCCCCCGACGGCCAGGTCGGGCGGCCCGAGCAGCAGCAGGGTCAGCGACTCTCCCATGGCGGACGACAGTAGGCGGGCCCGCCCGGACAGACTGCGGCAAAAGCCACAGACAGCGCGTGTTCCGCGCCACTGACCTGTGCTCTCACGATGTGCTCACGATGCCGTCCGCACTCTGAGGACCGGCTTCGCGACCGCCGCGAGGCACGGACCGAAGGACACGACAGCATGCACGCTCACCGACTGATCGCCACGCTCGCCCTGGCCGCCGGCGTCGCCGCCCCCGCGGCCCTGACCGCGGGCCCGGCCGCCGCGACGACCGCCACGACCGCCTCCTGCGTCATCACCCTGTACGACATCGACGCCAACAACGTGGCCGAACGCGACGGCAAGGACGAACTCCGCTTCAAGGTCGACGGGAACCTGTTCCCCAAGTTCAGCGCCAACTACTTCTCGATGAAGACCGGCGGCGACGGCGACCCGGCCGACTTCGAGTACCCGTCCACGCTCCTCGTGGGCAGCGAGGACGTCAAGTTCGACCTGCGCGAGGTCACCCCGCCGATCGTGGGCGAGGGCGACAGCCTGGGCAAGGCCACCGCGCACGGCTCGGTCTGCGCGGGCCTGGCCGTCGGCGCGGACACGACGGAGACGACCATCGTCGAGGGCACCGACGAGACGGACTACACCTACACCGTCCGGCTCAAGCTGACCAGGCAGTGACCCGAGAGGCCCTGACCTGCGCGAGGCCCCGCCGCACGCCGGCGGGGCCTTCACTGACGCCGGATGTTCTGGGAGGGTTTCGAACGTGGTCCCTGCCCTCACCCTGGCCGGGTGCGCCGCGCACGAGCTGCTCGAACGCCAGACCGCCAAGCTGGCCAGGCAGCTCGTCCGCGGCTTCGCCGAGGAGATCCCCCTCTACCGGCGGCTGCCGAAGGAGGAGCTCGACGGCGAGATCACCGTCATCACCGAGCACAACCTGCGGCTGATCGCCCGCATGTTCCGCGACCGCCGCCCGCCCACCAGGGCCGAGCTGGCCCCCCTGCGCTCGTCGGCGGCCCGCCGCGCCCAGGAGGGCGTGCCGCTGGAGGCCCTGCTGGCCGCCTACCACCTGGGCGCGCGCAAGGTGTGGGAGCACCTGTTCGCCGCGGCCACGCCCGCCGACTTCGAGGACGTGCTGACGGCCAACCGCCTCATCCTGCTCTACACGGAGTCGGTGACGGCCGCCGTGTGCACCGCGTACCTGGAGGAGCGCGAGGGCATGCTCAGCCACGAGCAGCACGCGCTGCACGCCGCCGTGTCCGCGCTGCTCGGCGGCGACCGGGCGGCCCTGGCCGGGGTGCGGCTGGCCCCCCGCTACCTGGTGCTGGCGCTCTCCGTCGGCCGGCATCCCGACGAGGAGAGCGACGAGCCGGGCGGGTCGATCGCGGGCCGCCGCAAGCTCCACCGGATCAGGACGGCGCTCCAGCGCGGCGCGGCCGAGCCGGTGCTGTCGGTGCTGGACACGACGGGCGGCCTGGTGTTCGTGCCGGTCACCGGCGAGGACCCCGACTGGTACGAGGTCGGCGAGACGGCCGCCGCGATGGCCAAGGCGGCCGGCGTGCCGGTGTGGGCGGCGGCCGAGATCGCCGCGCCGGCCGGGGTGCCGGAGGCGGTCAAGCTGGCCGAGGAGGTCCTGGAGGTGGTGCGGATCTTCGAGCAGCCGCCGGGAGCCTACCGGCTGGCCGACGTGCTGCTGGAGTACCAGCTCACCCGGCCGAGCCAGGCCACCGCCGTGCTGGCCGGGCTGCTCGACCCGCTGCTCGACAACCCCGACCTGCTCAGGACGCTCACGGTCTACCTGGACACCGGCCTCGACCGCCGCCGTACGGCCGAGCTGCTGCACGTGCACCCCAACACGGTCGACTACCGCCTGCGCAGGGCCGTCAGCCTGACCGGCCTCGACCCCGTGGACCCGGCCCACCTGCAACGCATCGGCGCCGCGCTGGCCGCCAGACGCCAGCACCGCAAGTGAACGGGAGCCGTCCCCCGGCAGGGGACGGCTCCCGTCGCACGATCCGGAGCGTTCAGACCGAGGACACCGCGGCGGTCACCACGGTGGCGAAGTTCTTCATCCCGAGACCGTTGGGGTGGAACGGGGCGGCGGGCGAGGCCGGCACGTACGGCTCGATCCAGCGCACGCCGGGGGCCTTGCACGGGTCGTGGCCCACGCTCGGCGTCTGCAGGTCGACGAACGACACGCCCGCGGCGGCGGCCTGCTCGGCCAGCATCTGGTTGAAGTACTGGAGCGTGGCCCGGATGTAGTTGGCGTCGGCCTTGATGATCGGGACGGTCGGGTAGCAGCCGTTCGGCGGCGCGTAGGTGGCGTAGCCGACCATGAAGATCCGGGCGCGCGGGGCGCGGGCGCGGATGTCGGTCACCAGCGTGGTCAGCTTGGGCCGCAGCGCGTCGGTCTTGACCCGCCAGGAGTCCTGGCCGTTGACGACGTAGTCGTCGTTGCAGGCGTCGCCGATGGGCGGGGGCAGCAGGTTCAGGCAGTCCTCGATGAAGCCGGTCAGGCCGACGTCGTTGGCGCCGATCTGCACCGTGACCAGGGTGGTGTCCGAGCTGAGCGCGTCGAGCTGGGGCGCGACGCTGCCGAGGTCGGTGCCCTGGGAGTTGTACATGTCGCGGGTCTTGGCGCCGGAGCAGGTGACGTCCCTGAAGGTGGCGGCGCCGATGGCCTGGGCGGTCAGGTGGGCGTAGTTGTGGTCGGAACGCCAGCACCCGAGGTCGGGCACGACCTGGTTGGGCACCAGGGGACCCGACGCGGCGGAGTCGCCGAGCGCCACGTACACCTCGCCCTGGGCGGCGTGTGCGGGGGGCGCGACGCCGAGCGCCAGGGCGGTCGCGGAGAGCAGGACGAGCAACCGTCGGACCATGGAGGACTCCTTCGGCGGGGGTGGGGGGTGCGGAGGCCGCGCCGGCCGCGCTGGTCCGGCGGGGGGTGGAACCGTGCTGGTCAGCGGCGGAAGGGCCCGGTCACCTCGTACGTGATCCCGCCGGTCCCGGCGGTCTCGCCGCTGGTGCCGCGCTGGGAGGAGAAGTAGAGCCGGGTGCCGTCGGGGGAGAACGCGGGGCCGGTGATCTCCGACTTGGCCTGGCCGTCCAGGCGCATGACGGGGGCGACCACGCGGTCGGGGGTGATGATGTTGATCTCCATGTTGCCGCCGTCCTCGGCCACGTACAGGTCGCCGGACGGGCGGCCGGTGATGTTGTCGACGCCGTCGAGGGTGCCGCCGCCCTCGTAGATCGCGGTGACCGTCTGCCGGGCGGTGTCGTAGGCCCAGACCTTGCGGTCGCCCTTGGCGGTGAAGTAGCAGATCCCGGCGGCGTAGTGGCAGCCCTCGCCGCCGCTGAAGTGGCGGGCCGCCGAGACCTGGTGCCTGGTCTGGGTGTCGAAGACGCCGGGCGTCGCGTCGGGCACGGGCCGCCACTCGACGCTGTCGCCGCCGAGGCCGCAGAGCACGTCGAGCCGGCCGCTGGACAGGTCGCCCCAGGTGGTGGGGGTGAAGCGGTAGAAGCAGCCGTCGCCCTCGTCCTCGGTCAGGTAGACGACCTTGTGGTCGGGGTCGCAGGCCGCGGCCTCGTGCTTGAACTTGCCCATCGCGGGGCGCTGCTGGGCGGAGCGGTTGCCGTACGGGTCGGTCTCGTAGACCTTGCCGCGGAAGATCTCCTCGCAGGACAGCCAGGTGCCCCACGGGGTCGCGCCGCCCGCGCAGTTGAGGTTCGTGCCGCTCAGGATCCGGTACGCCCGGTCGATCGAGCCGTCGGCCCTGAATCTGATCGCCGAGGCCCCGCCCACCAGCGGCACCTCGGAGTTGGACACGTAGATCCAGCCGGAGCCGTCGGCGAAGCACGCGCCGCCGTCAGGAGCGGGGTGCCACAGCGTGCCGCCGACGACCCGGCCCGACCTGGCCACCACCCGGCTGGTGAAACCGGCGGGCAGCGCCATGCCGTTCGCGTCCGGGGCGCCGAGCGGCCCGTACGGGCTCACGCCCGCGCCCGCCGCGGAGGCGAC
The DNA here is from genome assembly GCF_044465345.1 of Nonomuraea sp. NPDC049684. Lineage (NCBI taxonomy): Bacteria > Bacillati > Actinomycetota > Actinomycetes > Streptosporangiales > Streptosporangiaceae > Nonomuraea > Nonomuraea sp. NPDC049684. The sequence continues at coordinate 215,341 of NZ_JBITLO010000016.1, forward strand.
GGCGTCGTGCCACATCGCCCCGGAGAACGCGACCGCCGCGGAGACGGTCCTGAGAAAGGTGCGACGGCGCATCATCACTCCACGTGGCTCGCGTCGTTCGAGGTCGTTTGAATTCGCAGACATGACGATGAGCCCTGCTCGTCCTTCTGTGAACTGGACAGGGCGGTAAATCCGGACGGTCAAATCTGTGACGCCTCACAAATCTGCGCGGCATTTCGTGAAGCCATTGACGGCGGCCCCGCAGCGATGAACCATGGCCCGAACCCCCGGCCTCGATCAGCTCCCGAGGTGCCCGTGCGCGTGCTTCCCCGTCTCCTCACCGCCCTCGCCCTGGCCTGCACGACGCTCGCGGCCCCGCCGGCGTCACCGGCTTCGGCGGCCCCCGTACCGTCCGGCTGCGACCCGATCGACCCGGCGGCCTGCCTGCTGCCGTTCCCGAACGACTGGTTCACCGTCGCCGACCGCGGCACCGGCACGGGCCGCCGGGTGGCCTTCGCGGCCGATTCCATGCCGGTCTCGGCCGCCGGCGTGCCGATCGCGCCCGCCGAGTGGAACAGGAACGACGGCTTTTCCCCGGGCTCGATGCTGCTGGCCAGGGTGCCGGGGCTCGACCTGGCCAGGACGGGCGCCGCGCCGATCACCGACATCGGCAGGTCGCTGGACCGGGACGCGCCCGTCGTGCTGCTGGACACCGTGACGGGGGAGCGGTGGCCGTACTGGGCCGAGCTCGACGCGAACGCGCCCGCCGGCCGCCAGGCCCTGATCGTCCGCCCGGCCCGCAACCTGAGCGAGGGCCACCGCTACGCCGTCGCCCTGCGCGACCTGCGCGACGCCGCCGGGGCCCCGATCCCGCCGAACCCCGCCTTCGCCGCGGTCGCCGGGCCGCCCCTGCCGCCGGACCACGAGCTGCACGACCGTCAGCGCCGCCTCCAGCCCGCGCTGTCCGCGCTGCGCCGCGCCGGCGTCGGCGCCCGCGGCCTCTACCTGGCCTGGGACTTCACCGTCGCCAGTGCGCGCGGCCTGGCCGGTCCCGCGCTGGCCATGCGCGACGACGCCCTGCGCACGCTGCGCGGCCGCGCGCCCGCCTTCGAGGTCACCTCGGTCACCGACCTCACCCCCGAGCAGGACGCCCAGATCGCCCGCCGGGTCGAGGGCACCTTCCGCGTGCCGAGCTACCTCGACCGGCCCGGCGGCCCGCCCGGGTCGGCGCTCAACCGCGGCCCCGACGGCCTGCCGGCCCGCCTGCCCGGCAACGAGCAGGTGGCGCCCTTCCGCTGCGAGATCCCCCGCGTCGCCTTCGACCGCCCCGCCCGGCCCTCCCTGTACGGCCACGGCCTGCTCGGCAGGCACGCCGAGGTGGGCGCGTCGAACGTGAGAACCATGGCGCAGGAGCACGGCTTCCTCTTCTGCGCCACCAAGTGGATCGGCATGGCCGACGAGGACATCCCCAACGTCGTCTCCGTCTTCACCGACATCTCCCGGTTCGGCACGATCCCTGACCGCACGCTGCAGGGCTTCGTCAACTTCATGTTCCTGGGCCGCGCCATGACCGGCCGCGACGGCTTCGCCGCGCACCCCGCCTTCCGCACCGCCGCCGGCCGCCCGCTGATCGACCTGCGCCACGGCCTGGTGTACGACGGCAACAGCCAGGGCGGCATCCTGGGCGGCGCGCTGGTCGCGCTGTCGACGGACATCGAGCGCGGCGTGCTCGGCGTGACCGGCATGAACTACAGCACCCTGTTCAACCGCAGCGCCGACGCCGCCCCCTTCCAGGCCGCCTTCGACCGGGCCTACCCCGACAAGCTGGACCAGCAGCTCATCCTGGCGCTCATGCAGATGCTGTGGGACCGCGGCGAGGCCGACGGCTACGCCGCCCACCTGACCGACCGCCCCTACCCGGGGACGCCGCGGCACCGGGTGCTCATGCACGTGGCCTTCGGCGACCACCAGGTGGCCACGGTCACCGCCGAGGTCGAGGCACGGACCGTCGGCGCCCGGCTGCTCACCCCGGCCCTCGCCCCGGGACGCAGCCCGGACGCCGTGCCCTTCTGGGGCATCCCCGGCATCCGCGGCCGGGCCCATCCCGGCTCGGCCCTGGTGATGTGGGACAGCGGCGCCCCCGCGCCGCCGCTCACCAACACCCCGCCCACGCAGGGCGAGGACCCGCACGAGAAGCCGCGCAGGACCCCGGCCGCCCAGCTCCAGAAGTCGGTGTTCCTCAAGACCGGCGTGGTCGCCGACGTCTGCGAAGGACCCTGCGTCACCCAGTGACGCCCGGGCGCCGCTGCGTCATCCGGTGACGCCCGGGCGCCGCTGCGTCATCCGGTGACGCCCGGGCGCCGCTGCGTCATCCGGTGACGCCCGGGCGCCACATCGGCCAGAAGAGGGCGCCGTCGGGCAGCGCGAACGGCTCCTCGGCCTGGTAGCCGTGCCTGGCGTACAGGTCGCGGCTGCGGGCGCTGCTGGCCTCCAGGTAGGCGGGCGCGCCGTCCAGCAGGGCGTGGTGGCGGCGCAGCAGCGCCGATCCGAGCCCCCGGCCCTGGTGGTCCGGGTGCACGGCCAGGAACGCCAGGTGGTGGTACGGCGGCTCCGGGTGGTGCCGTTCGAACAGCTCGTCCAGCACCCGGAAGCGGTCGGCCCACCGGCCGGTGGCGGCGGCCAGGCGGCGGTCGTAGTCGGGCGGCCCGGGCAGCGGCGCGTCGGCGGTGTGCCTGAGCCAGACCGCGACCGCGCGGCCCTCGTCGAGCAGGTCCACCTCGCCGTGCTCGATGGCGTGCGAGACGAGGATCAGGAAGTCGGCCACCATGATCTCGTGCCGCCCGGCCGGCTCCGGCACCAGGTACGACACGGCGGGCAGCCGCGCGAACGCGGTCGCGATCAGCTCGGCGACCGCGCCGGCGTCCCCGGCCGTCGCCCGGCGGACGTCGTGCGCCGCCACGTCCTGCGCGCGGGTCAACGGACGGCCTCCGGCGTGGCGGCGGCCTTGGCGCCCATGCCCACCAGCGAGTACACGCTCGGCTGTCCCGTGCGCAGGACCAGCGCCCAGCCCGCGCCGACCAGCGCGGCCAGCGCGTACACGACCGGCAGGATCCAGGCGAGCGGATCGCCCTCGGGCACCCCGAGCAGCGTCGAGAAGTTGTCCAGCGCCAGCCACACCATCACCGCCAGCGCCAGCGCGGCGGGCACGGGGGCCAGGAACCGCCGCGCGAGGCTCTCGCCGCTCGGCTGCCGGGCGAAGAAGGCGACGATCGCGATCGAGGTCACGAACACCAGCAGCAGCACCCCGAACCCGCCGAACGAGCCGCCGTAGAAGAAGAGCTGCACCAGCGGGTCGAGCCCCAGGACCGCGTAGACCACGATGACGACCAGCCCGAGCACGGTCTGCGCGATCGAGCCCGACCGGGGCGCGCCGCTGCGCGGCCGGGTGCGGCCGAAGAAGGCGGGCAGCACCCGCTCGCGGCCGAGCGCGAAGAAGTACCGGGCGGTGGTGTTGTGGAAGGAGATCATGGCGGCGAACACGCTGGTGACGAAGAGCACCCGGGCGACGTCCACGACCGCGCCGCCGAGGTGCTGGTTCGCGATGACGAAGATCGTCTCGGCCTGGTCGCGGCGCGCGGCGTCCACGATGGCCGCCGGTCCCGTGGCGACCGTCATCGCCCAGGACGACAGCGCGTACAACCCGGCGATGATCGCCACCGACGCGTACGTGGCCAGCGGCACGGTACGCCGCGGATCCCGGCTCTCCTCCGAGAACACCACCGACGACTCGAACCCGACGAACCCGAGCGTCGCGATGACCAGCAGCGCCCCCACCCCCGGCACGAACAGCGCCGCGGGCGACAACGTCTCGGCCGAGAACCCCGACGGCGCCGGGTTGACCAGGTCCGCCAGGTCGAACAGCAGGATCACCGCCACCTCGGCGGTGAGCAGGACGGCCAGCAGCCGCCCGTTGACGTCCACCCGCATCAGCCCGAGGACGCCCACCAGCGCCCAGGCGACCAGCGAGATGGTCCACCAGGGCGGCGCGCCGCCGAACCAGCGTTCGAGCAGCGGGGTGGCCGCCGCGCCGAAGGCGCCGTACAGGCCGACCTGGAGGGCGTTGTAGGCGATCAGCGCCACCCAGGCCGCCGCGATGCCCGCCGGACGGCCGAGCCCCCGGCTGATGTAGGTGTAGAACGCGCCTGCGTTGGCCATGTGGCGGGCCATGGCCACGTACCCGACCGCGAACACCGCCAGCACCACGCCCACGACCAGGAACGCGATCGGCAGCCCGGTGATGCCGGTGACGGCGTAGCCGGTGGTGATCACCCCGGCGACGACGGTGAGCGGCGCGGCGGCCGACAGGACGAAGTAGACGACCGAGGGCGCGCCGAGCCGGTCGGCGGCCAGGGCGCCGGCGATCGGGTCGGGCGCGGCGCCGGATCTCGCGGAAGGCATCGCGTTCCTTTCTGGGGGGTTCAGGTGCGGTGTGGTCGGATCGGCGGTGCGGGGCTCACGTCCGGTAGGTCAGGACGGCGTCGCCGACGGCCGCGCTCACCTGGCGGCCGAGGTCGCTGAGCGGCTGGGGCATCGCGGCCAGCACCGTGGTCAGGTACTGGTGGGCGCCGCGCCGGTCGGCCGGGTCCTCGACGACGACGTCGGTCAGGTCGCAGGCCTCGGCCAGCGCCGCCAGCGCCATGTCGTGCGGGGTCAGCGGCTGCCACTTCACCAGCGCGAGCCGCAGCCGGGCGGAGGGCCACATGGCCCGGTTGAAGTCGGTGGAGAAATAGCGGAATTGTTTACGCTTGAGTAGCCGCGGGGATTCGCGTTCGAGCAGACCATTACCCATCAACCGGCCGGTGACTTCGGTGACCGAGCGTTGTGCGAGGTAGGCCAGCCAGGTCCGCACATCGGTGTGCTGCGGGGAATTGCCTATTTCGGTCAGCACCTTTCCGGCCAGCTCGTCCGGGACCCGGCGCCGGTCGGCCACCCGCAGCCGGACCCCCTCGACGGTGATCCGCTGCTCCAGCACCAGCTCCGCGAGCAGCGCCCCGGCCAGGCCGAGCGCCACGCCCGGGACGTGCAGCCGAGGCTTGCCCGAGCCCGTCGCGTCCCAGCAGACGAAGAAGAAATCATCGGCAAGCAAAAATCGGCCCGCTCACTATAGGAATTGGTGGATGACCGGTTCAGGAAGCAGCGTGTAGCCGCCAGCGGCAATTTCTACCAAAAACCGGCATCTCCGGGCTAGACCCTATTTATCGGGAAATAAAAAAAGCACCGGCTTCATGGAGAAGCCGGTGCCGCCCGATCGGGGCCCGTCAGCGGATGATCGCCTGATGGGCGGGCCGCCGCGGTCGCGACCGGATCGGGCGCGCGCCCGCCGGGACGGGCCGGATGACGTGGATCGCCGCCGGGGTTCCGGATCGTCAGTTCGCGCAGTCCTGCTTGTCGAGGGCCAGGCCCATCTCGTAGATCTTGCCGTTGCGGAGCAGGAAGTAGTAATGGGCCTTGGCGTTGCCCGGCACGGCGACGTACGGGAAGCCGCTCGCGGCCGTCCGCAGCTTGTTCGCGTACGCGCGCTTGAGCTGGGCGCCGGTCGAGCCGATGCCGATGCCCTGCGGCGTCCTGGCGCCCTTCGGGGCGAAGATGATCGCCACGCCCTGCTTCTTGGAGATGAAGAGGCCGACCGCGTCGCGGCCGGTGCGCTGGGCCTTGAGGTCCCAGCCGGAGCAGGTCTCGGAGTCGAGGCCGGGCTTGTGGACGATCTTCCCGGTGGCCTGGGCGGCCTTGGCGCTCATGCCCAGCGTGACCCCGCCGTACCCGTTGGGGCCGAAGGCGGGGGCGGCGAGCGCGGGGGAGGCGATCCCGGCCAGCGCGACGCCCGCCGCGAGGGTCGCCGCCGCGATGATGTGCTTCGTCGTCATGCAGGGTTTGACTGCGCGGCGGGCGCACAAGTTCGCCCGGTTCGCGGGCGGCTGCGGGCTGACGTGTCCGTTACGCGGTTGAGGGATGGTCTTGTCCCAGGCCCGGGTACTGGTGCCGGTGATCACAGCCCAGGAGGCACCAGAGATGACGGATGTTCCTATCGTTGTCGGCATAAATCGTACTCAGGATGGTTCTGTTGCTGTCGCTGTGGGCGAGTCGGGCATGTACAGCCTGCAGAAGGAGCGCATCACCCGGCGCAGGCACCACTGGGGCCGCCTGGGCGACCTGCCGGACCTGTACCTGCCCGAGATGCCGCTGCTCAAGGAGCCCGTGGACCTCGTGGTCGAGGGATACGCCGGCGACACCGAGATCGAGCACAAGGGCGCCTACGAGGAGGAGCTGCGCGAGACGCTGAGCCTCAAGGAGGACGCCCGGGTCGTCCTGGTCTCCCACCATCTCAGCCACCTCTACAGCGCGTTCCCGCCCTCGCCGTTCGACCGGGCGGCGGGCCTGGTGATCGGCGCGCAGGGCAGCCGGGTCGGGGACCTCACCGAGCCGGCCCCGCTGCCGAAGGGCACCCGCGACGACATGCTGGAGGTCGCCTCCTTCTACCGCTGCGAGCGCGGCCGCCCGGTCGAGTGCCTGGCCAAACAGCTCTGGGACGGCGACTGGGCCCGGCCGACCGGCCTCGGCTGCTTCTACACCCTGCTGACCAGGCTGCTGTGGCCCGAGGGCGAGGGCAACGAGGCGAAGGTCATGGGCCTGGCCCCCTTCGGCGACGCGTACGTGTACGGCCTGCCCGACCTCGACGTACGCGGCCACGAGGTGTTCATCCCCGAGGAGTGGATCGAGACCTTCGCCCAGCGGGACGCCTACGTCTACGAGCCCGGCGGCGAGCGCTTCTCCCGGGCGGCGGACCTGGCCGCGGCCGGCCAGCGGGTCTTCGAGAACGCCCTCGTCCAGGTGGTCGCCTGGCTGCACGGGCAGACCGGCCTGGACCGGCTGGTCTACGCCGGCGGCGCCGCGCTCAACGCCACGGCCAACGGCCGGATCGTCCGCGAGTCGCCGTTCCGCGAGGTGTTCATCCCGCCGAGCACGCACGACGGCGGCACCGCCGTGGGCTGCGCCCTGTACGGGCTCATCGAATGCCTCGGCGTCGAGAGCCGCTTCCGCTGGACCGACGACTTCCTCGGCCCCGACCCGGACGAGACCGAGATCGCCGCCGCGGTGCGGAGCCTGCCGGACGGCCTGGTGGCCGAGCAGCCGGCCGACCTCGTCGGCGCGACGGTGTCGCTGCTGGAGAGCGGCCGGGTCGTGGGCCTGCACCAGGGCCGCAGCGAGTCGGGCCCGAGCGCGCTCGGCAACCGCAGCGTGCTGGCCGACCCGGCCAGGCCCGACATGCAGGACTACGTCAACTTCGAGATCAAGGGCCGCGAGTGGTTCCGCCCGCTGGCCGCGCTGGTGCTGGCCGAGCACGCCGAGCGCCTGTTCGGCGTCGACCGCCCGGCCCCGTTCCCGCAGTGCGTCGTGGACGTGCGCCCCGAGCACCGCGCGAGCCTGCCGGGCGTGACCCACGTGGACGGCACGGCGCGGATCCAGACCGTCGAGGAGGGGGCCACGCCGTTCCTGCACGCCCTGCTGACCGGCTGGCACGCGGCCACGGGCTCCCCGGTGCTGGTCAACGCCTCGCTCAACGGCCCCGGCGAGCCGCTGACCGAGACGCCCGAGCAGTCGATCGACACCCTGCTCACGACGGGCCTGCACGCCCTGGTCATGCCGCCGTACCTGATCCGCAAGCGCGAGGAGCCGCCGGTGCCCGGCCTGAACTGGGACCGCGACTAGCCTCGCCGCCGGTCGTCGGGAGAGCCGGTGCAGACCAAATCCAGGTCATTGTTCCCGCAGGTCGAAGCGGGTGGCCGAGCCCGCGGGCCGGTCCGGGTTAGCGTCGGTCGCATGCGCGTTCACCCAGCCGTCCCCGTGGTGCTGACCGCCCTGGCCGCGCTGTCGGCGGCCTGCGGCGGCGGCCCCGTGCGCACCACCCAGGGGGTGGTCGTGACCTCCGCCTCGCCGTCGCAGACGCGGAACGCGCTGGCCGGGAAGGTCGTCGTGCTCGACCCCGGGCACAACGGCGGCAACGCCTCCCATCCCAAGGAGATCAGCCGCCCGGTCGACATCATCACCGGACGCAAACCCTGCAACACCACCGGCACCCAGACCGCCGCCGGCTACACCGAGCACGCCTTCACCTGGGACGTCGCGAACCGCCTGAAGCCGCTGCTCGAAGACATGGGCGCCAAGGTGGTGCTGACCAGGCCGGACGACACCGGCGTCGGCCCCTGCGTCAACGAGCGGGCGGCCATCGGCAACAGGGCGCGGGCGGACGCCGTCCTGTCCATCCACGCCGACGGCGCGCCGCCGGCCGGCCACGGCTTCCACGTGATCCTGCCGGGCCTGGTGCCGGGGCACAACGACGCGATCATCCAGCCGTCCAGGAAGCTCGGCGTGGCCGTCCGGAACGCCTTCCGCGACGGCACCGGCATGCCGTACGCCACCTACACCGGCGAGCAGGGCCTGCAGACCCGCACCGACCTGGGCGGGCTCAACCTGTCCACCCGCCCGGCGGTGTTCATCGAGTGCGGCAACATGGCCAACCCGGGCGACGCCGCCAAGATGTCCGACGGGGAGTTCCGCGGGGAGATGGCCGGCTCGCTGGCCGCCGGGCTCAAGCAGTTCCTGACCGGTTAGGCCCCGTAGGCGCGCAGGAAGACCTCGACCGCGGCGTCGGCGAGCCGGTCGAGCTCGGCCTCGGTGTGGTGCTCGCCGCCGCCCGCGAACATGACCCTGTTCACCGGGATCCACAGCAGCAGGCCGACGAAGTGGTCGGCGGCCAGCCGGGGGTCGTCCATGGGACGCAGGCCGTGCCCGGCCAGGCGGCCGAAGGCCGTGGACATGCTCTCCAGCGAACGCTCGAAGCCCTGCTCGTACCAGGTGCGGCCGAGGTCGGGGAAGCGGTCGGCCTCGGCGATGATCAGCCGCCGCAGCCGCAGCACCTCGGGCTGCATGATCGAGGCCAGGAACTCGCGGGCCAGCTTGCGCAGCCCCTTGTCCAGGTCGTCGTTGCCCTCCAGCGACTCGGTGATCAGCTTGGCCAGGCCCTCGATCTGCGCCGTGGTGTCCAGGATGATCGTGGTGAACAGCTGTTCCTTGTCGCTGAAGTGCTTGTAGACGGTCTGTTTCGAGACCGCGGCGATCGAGGCGACCTCGTCCATGCTCGCGCCCACGTAGCCGTTGCGCAGGAACACCGCGCGCGCCGCGTCCAGGATCTGCCTGCGCTTGCGGGCCGTCCGGCCGTCCTCGTCGGTCACCGTCACGCCACCTTTTCGATCATGAGTTCGCATAGTACTGGACAGTTCCGTACTCATGTGGGTACTGTACCGTCCAGTTCCCGAAACGAACAGGAGTGACGACCTCATGAGCGACCTTCAGCAGCAGGTGCAGCAGACCGCCGACAAGCTGGTCGAGTCAGGCGCCGAACGCGGGTTGCAGGTGGCCGTCTACCGCGACGGCGTGCAGATCGTGGACGTGGTGGCGGGCGTGGCCGACCCGGAGACCGGCCGCCCGGTCACCGCCGACACCCCGTTCTACAACTTCTCCATCGGCAAGGGCGCGACCTCGACGCTCGCCCACATGCTGGCCGAGCGCGGCCTGTACGACTACGACACCCCGGTCGCCGACCTGTGGCCGGAGTTCGCCGGGAACGGCAAGGGCGGCGTGACCGTCCGCCACGTGCTGACCCACACGGCCGGCGTGCCCGGCGTGCCGCTCGACACGACGCCCGAGGACGTCTGCGACTGGGACAAGATGGTCGCCGCCCTGGAGAACGCCGAGCTGTGGTGGGAGCCGGGCACGAAGATGGGCTACCACGCCTACACCTTCGGCTTCCTCGTCGGCGAGATCGTCCGCAGGGCCACCGGCAAGCGCATCTCGCAGGTGCTGCTGGAGGAGGTCTCCGGCCCGCTGGGCGTGGCCCGCGAGCTCTACTTCGGCATGCCCCCGGCGGAGCAGCACCGCCTGGCCCGGCTGGAGGACGAGCCGATGGACCCGTCGGCGTTCGGCGACCTGCCGGCCGACCTGCCGATGTTCAGGGCCGGGCCGATGGAGCTGATGCCCAACGCCGCCCTCGGCAGCAGGCCCGACTACCTGACCGCCGACATCCCGGCCGGCGGCAAGACCTCGGCCAGGGCGATCGCGCGCATGTACGCCGCCCTGCTCGGCGAGGTGGACGGCGTGCGGCTGATCTCGCCGGAGCGGCTGCGCGAGGCCACCACGGTGGCCTACAGCGGCCCGGACGAGGTCTTCGGCATGCCCTCGACGTGGGGGCTCGGCTTCACCATCGGGCTTCCCGGCGGCTCGCCGCAGGAGAGCGCGACGGCGTTCGGCATCGGCGGCGCGGGCGGCAGCTACGCGTGGGCCGACACCGCGACCGGCACCGCCGTCGCCCTCACCAAGAACCGCCTCACCAACGACTTCGCCGCCGTCGGCGAGCTGGCCGCCCTGATCGCCCGCTCCTGAGGGCGCGGGGGCTCAGCCGTCGCGGCACAGGGGCCGGCCGCCGACCACGCAGGCGATGCCGTCGAGGTCGCAGCTCAGCAGGGTGCCGTCCATGCCGAGCACGAGCACGAGATCCCTCCTCGACCGGTGGGCCAGCATGATCCGGCCGACGACACCGTTGTCCAAGACCACGGTCGGGCGGCTCGCAGCGCTGTCCATGTCCTGGCGACTCCTCTCGGGTTCACAACAGGCCACGCGCCGGACCCGTCCCCACCAGGATGCACAGCCTCCGCCTCCGGCGCATCGGTCATCCGGCTCTACTTTCGTACGGATCCTGCGTTGTCGCCCTCCCGCCATGCTCGCGGGAGGCGTGGTGCGAGACTGGCGGTGGCAGGCGACGTGCAAGGAGGCCGGCGTGCGGACGTGGTTGACCGAGCGGTTCGGGCTGACGGTGCCCCTGGTGGGCGCGCCCATGGCCGGAGTGGGCGCGGGTCGGCTGGCCGCCGCCGTCTGCGCGGCCGGCGCGCTCGGCGTGATCGGGGTGTCCTCCGCCGCCCCCGCCTCCTGGATCGAGGCCGAGGCGGCCGTCGCCGCCGGGAGCGGGCGGCCGTACGGGATCGGGCTCATGGCCTGGGCGCTGCCCGGCAACCCGGCCCAGTTCGAGGCCGTGCTCGCGGCCCGGCCGCGGCTCGTCTCCGTGAGCTTCGGGCCGTACGAGCGGTACGTGGAGGAGCTGCGGCAGGCCGGCATCACGGTCGTCACGCAGGCGGGCACCACCGACGAGGCCCGCGCCGCCGAGCAGGCCGGCGTCGACGCGGTCGTGGCGCGCGGGGCCGAGGCGGGCGGCCACGGCCGGGCCGACGTCGGCACGCGGCCGCTGCTCCAGAGCGTGCTGGCGGCCGTCCGCGTCCCGGTGCTGGCGGCGGGCGGCATCGCCACCGCGCGCGGGCTGGCCGCGGTGCTGGCGGCGGGGGCCGAGGGCGCGTGGGCCGGCACGGCGTTCATGGGCTGCGCGGAGACGGCCCTGCCGGAAACGGCGGCGGCCCGCGTGCTGGCCGCGGCCGAGACCGACACCGCCTACGGCCGCGTCTTCGACGTGGCCCAGCGCCTCGACTGGCCGGCCGAGTACGGCGGCCGGGCCCTGCGCAACACGTTCTTCGACCGCTGGGCCGGTCACGAGGAGGAGCTGGCGGCCGACGAGGAGGCCGCCGCGCGGATCGCCGCCGCCCGCCGCGACGGCGACTACGACACCGCCTGCATCTACGCGGGCCAGGCCGTCGGGATGGTGAACGAACGGCGTACGGCCGCCGACGTGGTGGCCGGTTTCGCCGAGGCGGACGCGCTGCTGCGCCGCTTCGCCCCGCCCGGTGGATGACGCCGGTCCTGGCCTGATGCATCCTCTTGTGCCATGACACATCAGACGCTGCCCCCAGCGCCCCCAGCGTCCCCGCCGCCCGCCGCGCCCTCCGTCGCCACGGCACCGGGGACCGCGTCCGCCAGGGGCAGCGTGCTGGAGGTGATGGAGAAGATCGGCACGGTCGTCGTGCCGATCGCCGTCGCCGTGTACGCCCTGCTCTACCTGGGCTTCGAGAGCGTCTACGACACCTTCGGCATCACCCCCGAGCAGGCCGGGCTCACCCAGGCGAGCATCTTCGGCCACCTGGTGGCGACGCTGGTGCTGCTCTTCCTGACCCTGCTGCCGCTGCTCGGCCTGGTCGTGGGCGCCTGGTGGCTGCTCGACCGGATCACCCGCGGCGCCGCCGGGCGCGTCCTCGACCGGGGGCGGGAACAGCCGTGGCTGGCCGCCGCGGTGGGCGCGGCGCTGTCGGGCGTCGCGTACTGGGGGCTGCTCGGCATCCTCGACGTCACCGGCACGCCGGTGCTGGTCACGGTCGCGGTGGTCGGGCTGTTCTGCCTGCTGGTGCCGTACCGGCTGCTGCGGGCGCGGCCCACCGGACGGGCCGCGATGCGGGTGCTGACCGGCGCGCTGGTGGGGGTGGGCCTGGGGTTCGTGCTCGTCGGCTGGATGACGCAGGGGGCCGAGAGGGTGCACGACCGCGGCGAGGCCAACCTCGTGCTCCAGCTCACCGGGTTCTCCAACCAGTGGGCCGAGGTGCGCGACGACTCCGGCAAGCTCCTGTCGAAGGGGCAGCGCTGGCTGGTGCTCGGCCAGGACTCCGGCGCGTACGTCTTCTACGACTGCGCCACGGCCGGCACGATCCGCCGTCCGATCGACGCGACGGTGCTGAGCAGGATCGAGCTCGACCCCGAGTTCGGCGACGCCCGCCCCTGCGGCTACGCGGCCAAATAGAACACGTTCCGGTAAGTTACCGAGTAGTATGACCACCGAACAGTGGTAGGCGAGGAAATGGGCCACCATGTCTGAGCTAGAACGTGTTCCGCCCGGAGTGGATCCGAACGTGCCAAGCTCTGCCCGGGTGTACGACTACCTGCTCGGCGGCAAGGACAACGTCGCCGTCGACCGCGCGGTCGCCGAGAGGCTGCTGGCCGTCGCCCCCGACGCCCGGGCCGTCGCCAGGGCCAACCGCCGCTTCCAGATCCAGGCCGTGCGCCACGTCGCCCGCCAGGGCGTGCGCCAGTTCATCGACCTCGGCACCGGCATCCCCACCTCGCCCAGCATCCACGAGACCGTCCGCGAGGTGAGCCCGGCCTGCCGCGTGGTCTACGTGGACCACGACCCGATGGTCCGCCTGCACGCCCAGGTGCTGCTCGCCGACCAGCCCGGCGTCGCCGGCATCCAGGGCGACCTGCGCAGGCCCGCCGACGTGCTCGCCGACCCGCACGTCACCGGCCTCATCGACTTCGACCAGCCGGTCTGCGTGCTGATGGCCGGCGTGCTGCACTTCGTCACGGACGCCGAGGACCCGGCCGGCATCGTGGCCGCCTTCAGGAAGCCCATGGTGCCCGGCAGCCATCTGGTGCTCTCCCACGCGATGGCCGAGAGCTCCCCCGAGGCCATCGCCCAGCTCGACCTGGCCACGGCCGGCTCGCCCGCCCAGGGCGCGTTCCGCAGCCACGACGAGGTGCTGCGGCTGTTCGACGGGTTCGAGCTGATCGGGCCCGGCCTGGTACCCGTCCAGGACTGGCGGCTCGCGGACGACGACCACCTCCCGCTGCTCGACGGCCCGCCCCGGCTCCGGCTCGACGGAGGCGTGGGCCGGGTGCCCGTTCAGTAGTCCTTCAGCGCGATGTTGGTGGCGAACTTGTCGGTCACCTTCATCATCAGGCCGAGCAGGAAGCCGAACTTGAAGGTCCAGTTCCGCATGCGGATCCCGGCGGGGGAGCCGGGCGCCAGGAACGTGCCCGCGTTGTTGCCGCTCCGCGTGACCTTGGAGTAGCGGCGCATCTGGCGCTCGTACTCGGCGAAGGCCACGCGGTGGTCGCCGCCCGCCGCGGCCAGCTCCTCGGCCAGCACGTACGCCCCCACCAGCGCCAGCCCGCTGCCGAACCCGCCCAGCGTGCTGCCGTACGCCGCGTCGCCCAGCAGCGCCACCCGGCCGTGGACGTACCGGTCGATGCTCACCCGGCTGATCGAGTCGAGGTAGACGTCCTTGGCGCCGCGCACCGCGTCGAGGACCTGCGGGGTGCGCCAGCCCATGCCGGCGTAGGCCCGCTCCAGGATCGCCTTCTGCTGCTCGACGTCGTAACGGTCGTAGTCGAGCCGCTCGGAGGCGAAGACGAAGAACGCCGGCGCCTTCGGCCCGCCGACCGCGATCATCCTGCCCGGCTCGTTGTACATCTGGCCGTGCGGCCCGAAGTCGGTGTCCAGCTCCACCAGCGCGTAGTAGTGGCCGAGGAAGTCCACGCAGTCGGACTCGGGGCCGAAGGCCAGCCTGCGGACGTTGGAGTGGATGCCGTCCGCGCCCACGACCAGGTCGAACGTGCGGGGGGCGGAGCGTTCGAAGGTGACGTGCACGCCGCCCGGGGTGTCGGTGAGCGAGGTGATGGAGTCGCCGAAGACGTACTCGCAGGTGGACGCGGTGCGCTCGTACAGCAGGCGGGCCAGGTCGCCGCGGCGGATCTCGATGTCGCCGCCGGTGAACTCGCCGGGCAGGACGCCGAGGGTGCGGCCGGCGGCGTCCACGAAGTACTGGTCGGTGCCGCCGGTCTGGAGGCGGCGCACGTCGTCCATGATGCCCATGCGGGTCAGGACGGTGCGGTGGGTCTCGCCCTTGAAGTCCACCGCCTGGCCGCCCTCGCGCAGGTCCGGCGCCTTCTCGACGACGGTGACGCTGCAGCCGTGGCGGGCCAGGCAGTGGGCCAGCGCGGGGCCGCCGATGCTGGCGCCGGAGATCAGTACGCGGGTGTTGTGCAGGTTGTCTCTCATGCCGGTAAGCCTCGCCGGGAGCGCTGACAGCCCGGCGACGACCGGCTGACAGTCCCCGGCCCGGCCGTGCCGCACTGTCAGAGGCCGTCCCGGGCTGTCAGAGGCCGTGCCGCACTGTCAGGGGCCGTCCCGGGCTGTCAGGCGAGGATCGTGGAGCGGGCCTCGTCCCTGGTCATCGCGGCGCCGCGGGCGTACAGGGCGGCGAAGCGCTCCGGGCCGAGCGCGGCCGTGGCGGCGGCGGCCGTCGCGGCGACGTCGTGGTCGCCGGTCACCGCCGTCCCGCGCAGCGCCACCCCCACGCCGAGCAGCAGCGCCGCCCGTTCCGGCGGGTCGTCGAGCAGGGCGGCCCCGGCCAGGCCCTCGACGGCGCCGGCCAGGTCGCTGTCGACCGGCGAGCGCAGCGCTAGGGCCACCGCCTCCCGGTGCCGGGCCGCGGCCTCGCCCGCCTCGCCCCTGGCCTGGGCCAGCCGGGCCAGCGCCGTGAGCACCTGCGGATCCGTGCTGCCGGCCAGCGGGGAGCCCGGAGCGGTGGCGGCCAGCGCGTCCCGCAGCCGTTCGGCGGCCTCGTCGAGATCCCCCTCGATCCTGGCCAGGTCGCCCAGCCTGACGTGCACGGCCGCCGTCCGCTCGGGCCGTCCCAGCTCGCGGGCCAGCTCGCGGGCGCGCAGGCAGTCGGCCCTGGCAGCGGCCAGGTCGCCCGCGCGCGACCGGGCGTCGGCCCGCCGGCACAGCACGTCCACCAGCTCGTCCAGCGCCCCGAGCTCGTCGAGCAGGTCGAGCGCCTGCGCCCACAGCTCCGTCGCCCGGTTCCACTCGCCGCGCCAGCCCGCGATGACCGCCAGCCAGTCGAGCCCCTGCGCCTTCCCCCAGCGCTCGCCCAGCGCGCCGAACTCCGCCAGGACGATCTCCAGCTCCCGCTCGGCCGCCGCGACGCCGCCGTTCAGCAGCAGGAGCAGCGACTCACCGAGCCGGCCGAGCGCCCGGCTCCACGGGTCGCCGCCGAGCTCGCGCTGCCGCGGCCGTTCCGCGCCGCGCTCGGGCGGGCCCGCGGTCATGCCCCACAGCGCGGCGGCGAACGGATGCCGTACCGGCCCGTCCGGATCCGTCGTGATCTCGACGGCCCGCTTCCAGTGCGGCGATCCGGTGCCGGGGGCGGCGTGCAGGACGGCGAGCACGTACTCGTCGGTCAGGCCCGCCGGCGGCTCGGGGCCGATCACGTCGAGCAGCCGCCGGGCGGGCTGGACGGCCTGGCCGCGCCGACCGCTCAGATACCAGTACATGGCCAGGGCGGCGATCAGCCGCAGCGCGGTCGGCGGGTCGTGCTCGACGCTCCAGCGCAGC
This sequence comes from Nonomuraea sp. NPDC049684, assembly GCF_044465345.1. Lineage (NCBI taxonomy): Bacteria > Bacillati > Actinomycetota > Actinomycetes > Streptosporangiales > Streptosporangiaceae > Nonomuraea > Nonomuraea sp. NPDC049684. Next base: position 231,485 of record NZ_JBITLO010000016.1, read on the forward strand.
GCGGACTGGAGATCGGCGTCGTCGGCGCCCAGGCGGGCCAGCCATTCGAGCTGCTCGGCACGGTAGAGGTGGGGTTCGGCGCGCCGGGCGTGCTCCAGGTGCCAGGCGGCGTGCGCGGCGCGCATCCGCTCCTCCTCGCCCGCCTCGGCCAGCCGCCCGGCGCAGAACAGCCGGACGGTGTCGAGCATGCGGTAGCGGTCGCCGGCGGTCTCCACCAGCGACTTGTCCACCAGGTCGGCCAGGAGCACGGCGCTGTCCTCGCCGCACACCCGCTCGACCGCCTCCAGCCGGGCCCCGCCGGAGAACACCGAGAACCGCCTGGCCAGCACCTGCTCCTCGGCGTCCAGCAGGTCCCAGCTCCACTCCACCACGGCGTGCAGCGTCCGGTGCCGGGCGGCGGCCGTGCGGTCGCCGCGCGAGAGCAGCCGGAACCGGCCGTGCTCGGCCAGCCGCGCGGCGATCTCCGCCACGGGGAACGTGCGCACCCGGGCCGCGGCCAGCTCGATGGCCAGCGGCAGGCCGTCCAGCGCCGCGCAGATGCTCAGCGTCGCGTCGAGGTCCAGCTCCAGTCCGGGCCGTACGGCGGCGGCCCGGTCGGCGAACAGCCTGACCGCCGGGTAGGCGAGCGCGTCCCCGGCCGGAGTGCCCGGCGGCGGGGTGCCCAGCGGCGGGAGCGGCACCAGCTGCTCGCCGGTGATGCCCAGCGGCTCCCTGCTGGTGGCCAGGACGCGCACGCCGGGACAGCCGGCCAGCAGGCGGCGGGCCAGCGTGGCGGCCTCGGCGACGACGTGCTCGCAGTTGTCCAGGATGAGCAGCAGGTCCTGCTCGGCGAGGGCGGCGACCAGGCGCTCGGCGGGGTCGGCCAGGCCGGGGACGCCGGGGCTGAGCGCCGACTCGCGCAACCCGAGCGCGTTCAGCACCAGCAGCGGCACCTGTCCCTCCCCGGCCGCGGGCGACAGGTCGGCGAAGCACGCCTGCCGCTCCTGGCCGCGGGTGGCGGCCTCGACGGCCAGGCGGGTCTTGCCGGTGCCGCCGGGGCCGGTGATCGTGACCAGGCGCGCATCGCGCAGCGCGGCCAGGCGCGCCAGCTCCTCCTCGCGGCCGACGAACGTGGTGAGCTGCGGCGGCGGCGCCGACCGCGTGGCGTGCGCGCGCCGCTGCTCGCCGCGCAGGATCGCCAGGTGCAGCGCCGCCAGCTCCGGCGAGGGGTCGGCGCCCAGCTCGTCGGCCAGCAGCCGCCGCGCCTCGTCGTAGACGGCCAGCGCCTCGGCCTGCCGTCCGGCCGCGTGCAGGGCCCGCATCAGCAGGGCGCGCGGGCGTTCCCGCAGCGGGTGGGCGGCGACCAGCTCGCGCAGCCCCGCCGCGGGCTCGGCCTCGGGCAGGTGCAGGTCGGCCTCGTACAGGTCCTCCCGGGCCGCGAGGCGCAGCTCCTCCAGCCGGTCGGCCTGCCCGGGCGCGTACGCGGCCTCGCGCACGTCCGCGAGCGCCGGGCCGCGCCACAGGTCCAGGCACTCCCTGAGGACGGCCGCCGCCGCCGCGTGCCGTCCCGCCGCGAGCAGCCGCCGGCCGTCGCGGGCCAGCCGCTCGAAGCGGTGGGCGTCGACGTCCTCGGGCGGGACCGCCAGCCGGTAGCCGGCGCCGTGGAACTCGATCAGGTCGGCGGGCAGGTTGCGCCGCAGCCGGGAGATCTGCGCCTGTACGGCGTTGGCCGCGCCGGCCGGCGGGCTCTGGCCGTACTGGGCGTCGATGAGCCGCTCGACGCCGACCGTCCGGCCCGCCTCCAGCAGCAGCAGGACGAGCAGGGCACGCGGCCGGGGACCGCCCACGGCGATCGGGTCGCCGTCGGCCGATCGCACCTCCAACGGGCCCAGGATGCCGAACTGCACGTGGTCGATTGTCCAGCATCGTGGCTGTTATCCGCACGTGGATGGGTGTGACCAGCGGTAACAGAAATGTCGGTATGCCTACCGATGAACATACGTATTTTCGCGCAGTCAACCAGCGCTTAGCGTC
>NZ_JBITLO010000017.1:0-210337 GCF_044465345.1 Nonomuraea sp. NPDC049684
CCGCGACGACATCCACGAGGCCTTCATGACCCTCGCCGCCGCGATCATCTGCTGGCGACGCCTCAACCGCTGATCATTCTGTTAGGACTTCTTAGGGAGAGCAGTCAGAGCCTGTTACCGGCGCGCCCATGAGCGTCACCTGCACCGGATGAGTGTCTAACCGTCCTCCCCGCCGGAAGGCTTGTGGTCGGGCGATTCCTCCCGGGTGCCGTACATCGTGTCGTGCTGGATGCGGGGTGAACACACCGACGCCGAAGGGCACGCGCAGCGCCTTCCGCCGTCGTCCAGGCGCACCGTCACCGTGTCGGCGGGGACGTTGTGCCCGGTGACGACCCCGTCGCCCTGAGGCGTGCTCACCCTGCTGCCCGCGCGAGGCATTCTGTACCGGCTCTCGACGTACAACGGGTGCTCGTACTTCAGGCAGCACATGAGCCGCCCGCAAGCCCCCGCGATGCGCAGCGGGTTGACCGGCAGGTCCTGGTCTTTGGCCATGCGCACGGACACGGGCTCGAAGTCCTTCAGGAACGTGGCGCAGCACAGGTCACGGCCACAGGGGCCGATGCCGCCCTGCAGCCGTGCCTCGTCCCTGGGGCCGATCTGCCGTAGCTCGACCCTGGCCCGCAGGTTACGGGCCAGGTCGCGGACCAAGGCCCGGAAGTCGACCCGGTGAGGGGCCGAGAAGTAGACGGTGTAGACGTTGTCCTGGTCGAGATAGTCGATGCCGACGACCTTCATCGGCAGCGTGTGCCGTTTGATCAGCTTCTTGGACACGCTGCGGGCCTCGGCCCTGCGGCGTTTGTTGGACTCGTCACGCGAGAGGTGTTCCTCGCCCGCCGGCCCCTCGCACACGGGCAGACCGTCGATGTCCTCGCTCGTGTACTGCGGCGCCCACACACACTCCGCCACCTCGGGCCCCGAGTCGGTCGGCACCAGCACCTTGTCGCCGACCTTGAAGGTGTGCCCGCCCGGATCGAGGTAGTAGAGCCTCCCGTAGCGTGTGAAGCTCACGGCCATGATCATTCCCATGGGCTAGAGCTCGCCTCCCTGACGGCCTCGGGGGTTGTTAGGGCCTTCCGTTGCCACACTACGTGTGTCCGCCCGGTGAGCGTGAGGGGCACCGGCCCCGATCTTGATTCAGCCGCCCGTCCGGCAGTCCTGGCCCTTCGGCAGCGAGACCCGGTAGCGGGCCATGGCCAGAGCCGCGTCGACCGCGCAACGGTGGTCGAGGACGGACGCGACACCTCCCTGCCGTCTCAGGGCCTTGAGCAGCGGACCCCAGTCGTCGCGCTCCGATCTCATCTGCAACCGGTACGACTCCGGCATGTCCTCCACCCTGGTGGCCGCGAGCAGTGCCTCGTTGTCCTTGTAGCTGCGTTTGAAGTTCTCGTACGCCGTCGACCGGTCCTCGAAGCGGATGGACTTGACCTGCTTGGACGCCCGCAGGAGTGCGGAGATCTCGTTCTTCTGCCTGGTCGTGGCTCCCTTGCCGTCCTTCATGACCTTGTCGTCGTCCGGTGCGCGTACGGCACCGCAGGCGGGCAGCCCCGAACCGTCCTGGCAGAGGAAGACGCTGACCTGGGTGTCGGACGACGGAAGGGAAGCGGCGGAGGGCACCAGGTCGATGTCCTCGACCCCCGGGAGCGGGCTGAGTGCCTGCTTCACCCGCGCCGGATCCGTGCCGGGCGCAAGCTGCACCCGGAACGAGGCCCGCAGGTCGTCGACCGTCACCGCGTCGAGCAGCCGCTGGTTGTGCGCGAAATCGCGCCGAAAGCTCTCAAAGGCTTCGGCCTGGTCCACATACAGGCCCGAGGTGAAGCCGGGGACCTTCTCCGCCGCCTCCTGGATCGCCTTCTTCTGCTCAATCGTGACGCCCTGCCCCTGACAGGACGGCGCCTTCCCGCTGGCCGACCTCGAACAGAGGAAGATCGTCAACTCCTGCGCATCGGCCTGACCGCCGGTGGGGCCGGCCAGCGTCGCCACGTGCTCGTCACCCCGCACGCCCAGCCAGACGGCGGTCGTCGCCCCCGCGAGCACCACCGCCACGGCCGCGCTCACCAGCCGGAGATCCACCTGGCTCCGGCGCCGCTCGGGCGTGCGCAACGGCTTGAGCGCGCCGGTGTCGACGGTCGCGCCGGCCTCGACGAGCGCGGCACGAAGCCGGTCTTCCATCGGGCTGTTCATGATTCCTCCCCAAGCGCCCGGCCGAGGGCGGCGAGCCCTCGCGCGATCGTGGACCTGGCCGTGCTCGCGTTGACGCCCATGGTCGCGGCGACCTCCTGGTCGGACAGGTCGAAGTAGTAGCGCAGGGTCAGCGCCTCACGCTGCCTGCGCGGCAGCTCCCGCAGGGCGAGCAGCACCTCCCGCCGTTCCTCGCCCAGCAGCGCGGCGCTCTCCGCCGACCAGACCGGCGGCTCGTAGGGCACCGGCCGCCGGAACACCGTCGCCCGCCTGCGCAGGACGGACCGGCACCCGTTGAGCACGGCGGAACGCACATAGGCCAGCGCCTTGTCGGCATCCCGCAGCCGGGCCCGGCCGGCGTGCGTACGTGCGAACGCCTCCTGTACGACGTCTTCGGCGGTGGCCTGATCGCCGACCATGATCAGGGCGAGCCGCACGAGGCCCACATGATGCTCGGCGAAGATCGATGCCACATCGACCCGTTGCCGCGCCAGGGCCTGTTGTTGGGAGAGCAGTTCGACTTCCACGCTACAGAGACGCTTGGCGGGCTCACTTGCTGCTCCGGTCACCCAGCTATCTTTTCGCTCTCCCGACAAGCGAGAAGGCGGAAACCGCAGGTCACCGCAGCCGGACCCCCAAGGAAAGCCACCGCAGGCGAAGCCTCGAACAACCGGCGCAGCCGCCACAGGCGGCGGCCGGGATCAGCTCAGGCCGCCCCGCGCAGCGACAACATCATCGCCTCCACCGCGATCTGCGGATTGACGTTGGCCCCCAGCCGCTCCCGGCACCGCATGATCGCGTCGATCCGCCGCAGCGTCTCCTCCGGCGTGGACGACCTGGCGAGCTGGTCGAGATCGAACCGGATGTCGTCGTTGGCCAGCTCCACCCCCGCCCCGAACTGCATGGCCAGCACGTCGCGGTAGAACGACACCAGCTCCAGCAGCGCGGCGTCGAGAGAGTCCCGTTTGATGCGGGTGGCCCGGGACTTCTGCCGGTCCTCCAGCTCCTTGAGGGCGCCCGCCCCGCCGCGCACCAGCCCCCGGTTGAGCCCCTTGCCCGTGGAGCCCTCGCCGTAGATCTTGCGCAGCTCGGCCGTCTCGTTCTCGTTGAGCGCCGCCGTGGCCGCCGCGGCCTCTTCCTCGGCCGTCTTGACCAGGCGTTCGGCGGCGGATACGCACTCACCCACCCCGGTCAGCGAGCGCGGGATGCCGAGCACGGCCTCCCGCCGGTGGCGGGCGCCCTCGTCGAGGGCCAGTGACCGCGCCCTGCTGATGTGCCCCTGCGCGGCCCGCGCGGCGAACGCGGCGGTCTCCCACGGCACGCTGTCGCGGGTGGCCAGCACGTGCGCGACGGCCTCGGTGGACGGCGTGGTCAGCGTGACCTGGCGGCAGCGCGACCTGATAGTGATCATGAGGTCGTCGGGAGCGGGCGCGCACAGCAGCCAGACCGTGCGCGGCGGCGGCTCCTCGATGGCCTTGAGCAGGGCGTTGGCCGCCGACTCCGTGGCGCGGTCGGCGTCCTCGAACAGGATGACCCGCCAGCGGCCCTGGGTGGGGGCGCCCGCGGCCCGCAGGATGAGCTCGCGGGTCTGCTTGACGCTGTAGGACAGGCCCTCAGGACGTACGGACTCCAGGTCGGGGTGGGAGCCGATGAGCACCTGGTGGCACTGGTCGCAGTGGCCGCAACCGGCGTCGGGGCACAGCAGCGCGGCGGCGAAGGCCCGCGCGGCCTCCTCCCGGCCCGAGCCGGGCGGGCCGGTGAACAGCCAGGCGTGCGTCATGCCGGCGCCGCGACCACCCTTGACGGCCTCGCCGGCCGCCGCAGCGGCCCGCGACAGCACGGAGATCGCCTGGTCCTGCCCGACGAGGTCATCGAAAACTGTCACGGCGTAAGGCTAGTCGCGGATCGCAGGCATCGTGCCCGTGGCGTCTTCGGACTCCCGGGGCACCGGGTCGGGCAGGATCTCGCGGATGCGGTCCTGGATCTGGCGGGTCAGCACCTCGGGCGGCATCGTGCCGTCGACCACGAGGTAGCGGCCGGGGTCGGCGGCGGCCAGCGCGCGGAACTCCTTGCGCACCCGCTGGTGGAACTCCAGAGGCTCGGACTCGATACGGTCGGCCGCCCCGCCCAGCCGGGTCAGCCCCACCTCGGGCGGCGTGTCGATGAGCACGGTCAGATGCGGTACGAGCCCGCCCGTCGCCCACGCGTTGACCCTGGACACGTCTTCGGGGTCGAGCGCCCGGCCGGCGCCCTGGTAGGCCAGGGACGAGTCGACGTAGCGGTCACTGATCACCAGCGAGCCCCGGTGGAGCGCCGGGCGGATCACCTTCTCGACGTGCTCGGCCCGGTCGGCCGCGTAGAGCAGGGCCTCGGACCGGGCCGACAGACCTCGCTCGGCCGCGTCGAGCAGGATGGCCCGCAACCGCATGCCGATCTTGGTGGAGCCGGGCTCCCGCGTCTGGACCACGTCGTAGCCCTGGTCGCGCAGCCAGATGGCGATCAGCCGCGACTGGGTGGTCTTGCCCGAGCCCTCGCCGCCCTCGAACGCGATGAACAGCCCCGGCACGTGCTCGGCCGGCTCGGCGGGGTAACGCTCGCCGCGCACCGCCGCGAGCAGGTCGGCCGACAGCGAGACGCCCTGCCTGTCGTCCATGTGGCGCAGCGCCAGGATCCCGACGGCCATCGCGAGCCCGCCGCCGATGACCAGCACCAGGTTGGTGCCGTCGAAGCGGTAGGCGACGGCGCCGAGGCCGAACTCGTGAGCGCCGAAGAGCGCCGCCAGCGGGTTGGCCACCGCCACCACGAGCAGCAGGGTGACCCGCGCCGTGGACTGCAGGAACGAGAACGTGCGCCCGCGCAGCGCGTCTTCGACCTCCAGCCCGATCAGGGTGTAGCCGATGATCCACGCGATGCCCGCGCACGCCCCGAGCAGGACGGTCAGCATGACGACGATCGGCAGGTTGTGGATCAGCGCGATGGCCACGAGCACCACCCCGGCCACGGTGATGGCCAGGCCGAACAGCCGCCGCCGCGACAGCCCGCGCAGCAGCCTGAGGCCGGCGAACATGCCCAGCGCCATGCCGACGAAGACCGCGCCGAACACGACGCCGTAGGCCGCGTCGCCGCCGCCGAGGGCCACCACGTAGATCTTCGCCACGCCCACCACGGCGCCGCCCGCGGCGAACGCGCCGAGCATGCCGATGATCAGGCCGCGCACGAGCCGGTTGCTGCCCACGAAGCGCCAGCCCTCGACGACCTGCTTGAGCACCGAGGGCGTCGAGATCGCGCCGTCGCGCTTGGGGATGCCGCGCAACGTGAAGATCAGGAAGGCCGACACCAGGTAGGCCAGGGCGTTGACGATCAGCGCAGGAGCGGTCGGGTCCATGCCGTTCAGCAGGGGCAGGACGCTGCGTCCCATGTCGCCGGCGAGGGACAGCGCGGCGAACAGCAGGGCCGCGATCGGCGCGCTGCCGTAGGTGACCAGCAGGTTGAGCCGGTTGGCGGATTCGAGCTGGTCCTTGGGCACCAGGTTGGGCACCGTGGCGTCCTTGGCCGGGACCCAGAACAGGTTGACGCACTCGACCAGGACGGTCGCGACGATCACCCACTGGTAGGTGCCGATGACCGGGATCGACAACACGACCGCGAACCTGGCCAGGTCCGCGGTGAACATGGTCAGCCGCCGGTCGAACCGGTCGGCGAACACCCCGGCCAGCGGCCCGAGCAGCACGGCGGGCAACATCTTGGCGATGAACACGCCGCCCACCGCCAGCGACTGCATGCGGTAGTCGCCCTGGTTGAGGTTTCCGGCGAGGGCGGTCAGGGCCAGGATGTTGAGCCAGTCGCCCAGACTGCACACCGACATGGCCGTCCAGAGCCGGCGGAACGGCGCATGGGCCAGCACATGTGCGGCGCGCCTAGGGGCAGTCATGATTTCAGCGTATCCAGGTGTCGGCCGGACAAGGGAAGGCAGGAGACAACGCGGAATTACCCGCTTGTCCGTGGCTGAGGGTATTACGTTCGCGGGTCGGCGTGCAGGTTACCCGGATGGAACAGGCCGTCGAAAACATCGTCAATTCATTACTCCGGCCTCTTGCCTGTTCTCCTCCACCAGAGGCGACCAGGCGGCGCGAACTGCGGCCGGCAGGGCCAGCTCGCCCCAGAGCTCGACGAGCAGCGCGCCGTCGACGTGGTCGAGCAGGTCGGCGGGGCCGCCCTCGCTCAGCAGCGCCGAGTAGGCCGCCCGGCGCTGGTCGCGATCGGCCAGGTCGTAGACCCGGCCGCCGAACCGCAGGACGCCGAGGGCCGCGGCCACCGGCAGCCGCCGCAGGCGGCTCGGGACGTGGAAGCTGCGCCCGCCCGCCGACCTCACGGCGAACTCGACCTTGGGCTCAAGAGCCAGCCGGAACCCGGCCGCGTCGAGGATGCGCCCGGCCGTCTCCAGCGTGGGCGACTTCCTGCCGTGCTCGTAGGCCGACAGCGTGGTGCGCGAGGTGCCGCTCCTGCTGGCCAGCGCCTTCTGGTTCATGCTCGCCGCGTGGCGCGCCTGCCTGAACAGCAGCCCGCCGCGCCGGGCCCAGAAGGCGACGTCGGGCGCGAGCGAAGCCGCCTGGCGCAGCGCCCCTTCGGCCGGGGAGGAAACCATGCTCACCTCCTGCGAGTATCCGCTCGGATACTACGCCAAGATGACGCCACGTGGCGACCGCGTCGCGCAAAGTCAGGAGCGCAGCTCCAGCATAGTGATCTCCGGCGGCGCGCCGACCCGCACCGGCGGCCCCCAGAACCCGGCGCCCCTGGTGACGTACACCTGCACGCCGTCGACCGTGGCCAGCCCCGACACGACGGGCTGCTGCAGGCCCACCACCAGGTTGAACGGCGCGATCTGGCCGCCGTGCGTGTGCCCCGACAGCTGCAGGTCGACGCCGTAGCCGGCCGCCTGGTCCACCTGGACGGGCTGGTGCGCGAGCAGCACGGTGGAGCGCCCGGGCGTCCGTCCGCCGAGCGCCTTGGCGAAGTCGGGCCCGTCGCCGACGGCCGCGCCGTTGAGGTCGTTGACCCCGGCCAGGTCGAGCACGGCGCCCTGGTGGCTGATCTCCACGCGCTCGTTACGCAGCGAGCGAACGCCGAGCTGGTCGAGCTCCTCGATCCATTCCTGGGGGCCGTTCTGGGTGTAGTACTCGTGGTTACCGGTCACGAAATATGCCCCGTAGCGGGACTCAAGGCTTTTGAGCGGCTTGGCGAGGGCGCCCAACTGGGCCACGGACCCGTCCACCAGGTCGCCGACGATGGCCACCACGTCGGGACGCAGGCCGTTGATCATCCTGACGATGCGCTCGGTGTGGCCGACGCCCGTGAGCGGGCCCAGGTGGATGTCGCTCACCACGGCGAAGCGCAGGCCGTTCAGCCTCGGGTCGAGCTTGGGCAACCGGACCCGCACCGGTTCCAGCACCGGGTCGCCCAGGGCGCTGGTCATGCCGTAACCGACCGTGCCGAGCGCGCCGGCCCCGGCCACCACCGCGGTGGTGCGCCCCAAAAAGAGCCGCCTGCTCATGGGCGGCGCGGTCGCGGGAGCGGGCTCAGCGGGGGGCTCAGCGGTCACCTCGGACGGCGAGGCGGCGGACGGCACCGCCGCGACCGGGACCGGCTCCTTGACCGCCACCGACCCGCGCTCGCCCCTGCGGATGATCATCGACGCGACGGCCCGCGGCACCTCCAGCACGAGCAGGAACACCACGAGGTAGAACATCAGCGCCACCCAGAGGTAGCCCGGCCAGGCCAGCCAGTTGCCCAGCTCCATCCGCGTGCCGGCGAACGCGGCCACCACGAGCAGGACCAGCCCGACCAGCCCCCAGGTCAGCGCCTTGCGGACGCGCCCGGGGCGGGTCGCGGAGCGCACCATCCGATGCCACAGATAAAGGTGCGCCACCACGACGAGAGCGACGAAGACCAGCACGATCACACGTCGATGCTACTTACGATTTGGCCGCCGGCTTCTTCGCGGTCGTCTTCTTCGCCGGGGCCTTCCGGGTGGTCTTCTTCGGCGCGGGCGCCCGCTCGCGGCGCTCGGCCAGCAGCTCGGCGGCCCGTTCGATGGTGATGTCCTCGACCGTGTCGCCCTTGCGCAGCGACGCGTTCGTCTCGCCGTCGGTCACGTAAGGGCCGAAACGCCCTTCCTTGACCACGACCGGCTTCTTCGACGCCGGATCGTCGCCCAGCTCCCGCAGCGGCGCCGCCGCCGCGGCCCGCCGGCCGCGCTGCTTGGGCTGCGCGAACAGCTCCTTGGCCTGCTCGATCGTGACCGTCAGCAGGTCCTCTTCCGAGGTGAGCGAGCGGGAGTCGGTGCCCTTCTTGATGTACGGCCCGAACTTCCCGTTGTGCGCCACGACCTCCTCGCCGTCGAGCTCGCCCACCACCCGGGGGATGGCCAGCAGCTTGAGCGCGTCGTCGAGGGTGATCGTGTCCAGCGACATCGTCTTGAACAGGGAGCTGGTGCGGGGCTTGGGGGCGTCTGCCTTCTTCGTCCGCTTCTTCGGCGTCTCGTCCTCGGCCGGCTCGGGCAGGATCTCCGTCACGTACGGCCCGTAACGCCCGTCCTTGGCCACGACCATGTGCCCGCTCACGGGGTCGCGCCCCAGCTCGCGGTCGCCGGTCGGCCGCGAGAACAGCTCCTCGGCCTTCTCCGCCGTCAGCTCGTCGGGCGTGGTGTCCTCGGGCACGTTGACCCGAGCGCCGTCTCTGTCCAGGTACGGCCCGTAACGCCCGACCCGCAGGACGATGTCCGTCCCCCTGATCGGGAACGAGCTGATCTCCTTGGCGTCGATGTCACCGAGGTCGGTGACCATCTCCTTCAGGCCCTCGTCGCCGTCGCCCGCGCCGTAGTAGAACCGCTGCAGCTCCGGCACCCGCTCGGCGCGGTCGTTGGCGATGTCGTCGAGCACCTTCTCCATCTCGGCCGTGAAGTCGTAGTCGACCAGGTTGCCGAAATGCTGCTCAAGCAGGTTGACCACGGCGAAGGCCAGGAAGGACGGCACCAGCGCGGTGCCCTTCTTGAACACGTAACCGCGGTCGAGGATCGTGCCGATGATCGACGCGTACGTCGAGGGCCGCCCGATCTCGCGGTCCTCCAGCTCCTTGACCAGCGAGGCCTCGGTGTAGCGGGCCGGCGGCTTGGTGGAGTGGGCGGCCACGTCGAGCCGCGACACGGTCAGCGCGTCGCCCTCGGCCAGGTTGGGCAGCCGCTTCTCGGAGTCGTCGCGGTCGGTCGAGGGGTCGTCGGCCCCCTCCACGTACGCCTTGAGGAAGCCGTAGAAGGTGATCGTCCGGCCCGAGGCGCTGAACTCGACGTCTTCACCGGAAGCCGAACGGCCGCCGACCTTGACGCTGATCGACTCGCCGACCGCGTCCTTCATCTGCGAGGAGACGGTGCGCTGCCAGATCAGCTCGTAGAGGCGGAACATGTCGCCGGACAGCCCGGTCTCGCCCGGCGTGCGGAACTCCTCGCCGGAGGGCCGGATCGCCTCGTGGGCCTCCTGCGCGCTCTTGACCTTGCTGGTGTAGACGCGCGGCTTGTCGGGCACGTACGCGGCGCCGTAGAGCTTGATGGCCTGCGAGCGGGCGGCGGCGATCGCGGTCTCCGACAGCGTGATGCTGTCGGTACGCATGTAGGTGATGAAACCCTGCTCGTACAGCCGCTGGGCGACCTGCATCGTGTACTTGGCGGAGAAGCCCAGCTTCCGGCTGGCCTCCTGCTGCAATGTGGTCGTCCGGAACGGCGCGTACGGCTTGCGCGTGTACGGCTTGCGCTCGACGGACCTGACCGCGAACGACGTGCCCTGGAGCCGGCCGGCCAGCTCACCGGCGGCGGCCTCGGACAGGTGCAGCACGTCGGCCGTCTTGAGCTGCCCGGTGCTGGCGAAGTCGCGCCCCTGGGCCACCCTCCTGCCGTCGACCGAGGTCAGCGTCGCGGTGAAGTCACGCGGCCGCTCCTCGGGCTTGCCCGAGTCGAACAGCGCCTGCAGGTCCCAGTAGTGGGCGGAGGTGAACGCCATGCGCTCCCGCTCGCGCTCCACCACCAGCCGCGTCGCCACCGACTGCACCCGGCCGGCCGACAGCCGCGGCTTGACCTTCTTCCACAGGACCGGGCTGACCTCGTAGCCGTAGAGCCGGTCGAGGATGCGGCGGGTCTCCTGGGCGTCGACCAGGCGGAGGTTGAGGTCGCGCGGGTTCGCGACGGCGTCGCGGATGGCCTGCGGCGTGATCTCGTGGAACACCATGCGGTGGACGGGCACGGTCGGCTTGAGCACCTCGCGCAGGTGCCAGGCGATCGCCTCGCCCTCCCGGTCCTCGTCAGTGGCCAGGTAGAGTTCGTCAGCACCCTTCAACAGCTGACGCAGCTTGCTGACCTGCGCCTTCTTGTCGGGGTTGACGACGTACAGCGGCTCGAACTCGTGCTCGACGTTCACGCCAAGGCGTGCCCACGACTCCTTCTTGAAGGCCTCGGGGATGTCATCGGCCCGCTCCGGCAGGTCACGGATGTGGCCGATGCTGGACTCGACCGTGTAGCCGGCGCCGAGGTATTTCTCGATCGTCTTCGCCTTGGCGGGCGACTCGACGATCACCAGGCGTGTTCCGCCGGAGCTGCCGTTCTTGGCTGGCACGCTGCTTCCTACCTCACTGTTCGCTTGCAATCCCCCTGCCGGGAGTCGGCATAGATCTGAAAGGTAACCCGACTCGCGGAAATTTCCTTCCCCCGGGCTACCCACTAGCTTCCGGGTCCACCCACAAGCACGCAGAATAAGCCCCATCGAGCGGCATGGCGCCCTGACTCACCCTGGAGACTAATCGTTGTGCTCGACTACTCCTACATGGATATCTTCATTCCGCGCGACCTCACTCGCGAAGCCGCACGTCAACTGCTGACCGAACACGCAGAGTACGGCCAGTGGGAGCTCGCGCGGGTGCGGGTGCACCCCGACGGGAGCCGGCACGTACGGCTGCGACGCAAGGTCATCCGTGTGCGCAGCACCCTCTGAGCCTGGACATGGCTTTGCCCGCTCCGGGCCGCGCCCCCGGAACGGGCAAAGCATCTATCGCCTACCGCTCCCAGGCGGTGGAGCGGTAGCGGTATCTGTGGTTACCGATCTAGGCCGTATATCTACTTACGGCCGAACCGGAACCGGCGGGCGGTCGCGAACAGCGTGGCCGATGCGGCGAACATCGAGCCGAGCAGCAGCGCGAGCAGCGAGCTGGAGTTCATCCCGGTGAGACCGGCGGGCTGGGCGGCGCTCATCAGGCCCAGGTTGCCGACCGGCAGGCCGCCGGTGGCGGAGGTCACGGCGCCGCCGACCGGGGTGGAGGAGAGCAGGTCGGTGGCCGGGGCGAGCGGCGACGAGGGACGGGCCGGCGCCCGGCGCCCGTGGTCGGTCCTGTCGGCCATGTGACGCTTGCCGGGCCGGACGGGCACCCGCTTCTCCCAGGACTTGGCCGGCATGTCCACCGCGCCGGGCCTGGCCTGCGCCGGACCCTGCACCGGAGCCTGCGCCTGGCCGGGGAGGCCGGGCAGCTCGGGGAGGGCGGGCAGGCCGAGGGTCTTGGACGCGTCGTCCACGAGCGGCAGCGAGGACAGGCCGCCGCCGACCGGCAGGCCCGAACCCTGGAGCTGCTGCGTCACGTTGCCCGGAACCGGCAGGCCCGAGCCCTGGAGCTGCTGCGTCACGTTGCCGGGGACCGGCAGGCCGCCCGCCTTCGACAGGCCGCCGACGTCGGGCAGCCCGGGAACGCCGCCGGTGCCGTTGACGCCGTTGAGCGCCGGGACGGCGGGCACCGCGGGCAGCAGCCCGCTCTTGGCCGCGGCCTGGTGGCCGGTGGAGCGCAGGAACTGGCTGTAGCCGCCGCCCGGGTAGCCCGGCTTGCCGACGTGCGCGCCGCCCAGGCAGCCCGCCGCGGCGTCGCCCAGCACGGCCACGGCGTTGCCGCAGACGTTGACCGGGGCCGTGATCGGCGCGATCACCTGGTTGCCGCTCAGCACGCCCGAACGCCCGGAGGTCGTGTTGCCGCCGCCGCCCACACCGTTGTGCGGCCAGACGGCCGCGCCGCCCTTGCAGTGGGCGGTGGAGGCGCCGAGCACCGCGGCCGCGTTGCCGCAGACGTTGAGCGGCGCGGTGATCGGAGCCACGGCCTGGTTGCCCGCCCCGACGCCCGACTGCCCGGAGGTGTGGTTGCCGCCGGCGCCCCGGCCGCCGTTCTTGACCGAGACGACGCCCCGGCACCCGGCGAACGCCTTGCCGAACGCGGCCACCGCGTTGCCGCAGACGTTGAGCGGAGCCGTGATCGGCGCGATCACCTGGTTGCCGCTCAGCACGCCCGAACGGCCGGAGGTCGTGTTGCCGCCCGCCCCCGAGCCGGCGCGGGTGTTCAGCACCGTCGCGCCGCCCCGGCAGTTGGCCACCGCGTTGCCGACGGCGTTGCCGCAGGCCGTGATGGGCAGGTTGGCGGGGGCGATCACCTGGTTGCCGCTGCCCGCGCCGTAACGCCCGTCGGTGTCGTTGCCCGTGGAGCCCGGCGCGGCCATGTGGTGCAGCCAGCCGCCGCCGCCCGAGTTGGTGACGCTGGCGCCGCCCTGGCAGCCCGCGAACGCCCGCCCGAACACCGCCACCGCGTTCCCGCAGATGTTGATCGGCCCGTTGACCGGCGCGATCACCTGATTGCCGCCCAGCGCGGACGAGCGCCCGGACGTACGGTTGCCGCCCGCGTTGCCGACGCCGCTGTTGTGCACGGAGGCGCCGCCCTTGCAGCCCGCGGTCGCGTCGCCGAAGATGGCCAGCGCGTTGCCGCAGGCGTTGATCGGAGCCGTGATCGGCGCCGTGAGCTGGTTCCCGCCGATGAGGCTGGAGTCGCCCGAGGTCTGGTTGCCCCCGGCGCCGCCCTTGCCCTTGTTGTGGACGGTCGCGCCGCCCCGGCAGCCCGCGTCGGACTTGCCGAACAGGGAGACCGCGTTGCCGCAGGCGTTCAGCGGCGCGGTGATCGGCGCGTTGACCTGGTTGCCGCCCAGCACGCTGGAGTTTCCTGAGGTGCGGTTGGGGATGTCGCTCGGGCCGGCGTTCTCGACCGAGGCGCCGCCCTGGGACCCGGCGGACGACTGGCCGGCCGCGCCGACGGCGTTGCCGCTGATGTCGATGGGCAGGTTGATCGGCAGGTTGACCTGGTTGCCCCCGCCGACGGAGGAGTTGCCCGAGGTGTCGGCGAAGGCGGCGCCGCTGCCGAACGACATGACCGCGACCGCCAGAAGGGCCGCAGGAGTAGATGCTCTAGCCCACGTACGCATGGTGAATGCTCCTAGTGGTTCTTGGGGGGATACCTGAAACGGTTCGCGGGCAGCCGAGGCCGTGCGAGGTCGCACACAACGGTGGCCTCGGATTCGCGAACAGGTTGACTGACGTCTCACCCGCCGGCGGAGGGGATCAGACCACGCTCCGCCGTCGCTCTCCGGACGGGACGTCCGGGGCGTGTCGAATGGCGGGATCAGTCAGGTGAGAAGGAAGGGTCGTCCGCCGCTGTGCGGACGACGGGGGGCAGCACACGCGCCATGACGGCGGACTGGTACTGCAGCCGCGGGTCGACACCGGACCTCGCGACATCCCCCATACCGGGCCCGAACGGGCCGCTGCCACCACCGTTGGGCACCAGTCCATCGGTGTCCAAGATCTTTCCGGCGGAGGATGGTGGTGGCAGACCAGGATCCTGCTGGCTGTTGAGACCGTCCACGGTGCGGCCCGCCATCGCCTCGGCGTTGTCCGACGCCGAGAGGTAGCCGGGGGCCGAAAGGGGAGCGGGGGCCGCGTCGGCGGCTCCTGTGGTGGCCGCGGTGGCATCCGCGGCCGCCGGAGCGGCGGACATGGCTCCGAACACGACGGCGAGCAGCCATCCGGCCGCCACGAGGGCGCCCATCGTGACTGCCCGCACGACAACCCTGCGGGCACCGGCCGCGAACCGCGCCATCCGGTCGGCCCGCTCGGCGGTCGTGTCCTGCTCCGGGAGCGTCGTGGGCACGCGGCGCGCAGCGAGGGACGACGCCCTCGACTGCCCGACCTTCGTGCGTGCCACGTGACCTCCCAGCTTCCGGAACCGGCCTCACGTCGTGAGACCGGCCCGTGGACTCACCCCTCAACGATCCGTAACCGTAGCAGCACCCAAAGTTGCCGCAAGGGCTTTTCAGCAGAGACCCCGAAAAAGGCCAAGGACACGCTGGTCCGCTTCACGTAAGACACCTGGGAGGGTCATCGGGACGGTCCGGCGGGACCGCCGGGGGGCCGTCCTGGAGGCGGCGCCTCTCCCCTGTGCCGATACTTGGTATGACTCACCCCCCAGAGTTTGCTAACCTTACGGAGCCGACGCGAGATGACGGTCCCGCGTGCAGGCACCAAGTCCGGGTGGCGGAATAGGCAGACGCGCTAGCTTGAGGTGCTAGTGCCCAGTGATGGGCATGGGGGTTCAAGTCCCCCCTCGGACACCGCACACATGTGGAGGCACCGGTTCAACCGGGCCTCCACATTCTGCTTTCTGGGGGCAGTACGTAACCCAGCCCAGGTTGCGGGGACTCCAAGCCCGCAGACTCCCCTCTCCATGACGGTGATGCGCTGCGCCGTCGTGAGCGCGTTCAGCTTCCGCCACGGATGGGCCGCGCGCGCGAGCTCGGCGGCAACGCGAAGGAGGGTGCGGTCTTCGGGGGTACGGCGATGAGTTTCGTCGGTGGGGGTGGTCAGTATGGGGGTGACGAGGACTGCTGACGAGACCCACAACCGCAAGGCCGGCCGTGACGAGGTCAGGCCCGAGACCGATAGAGGTACCGTGTCCAGCCCACAGCTCGAATCATCCGCCAAGGGCGTGTCCGCCGGTGCGGGCCGTACGCCCGCCGTGATCCGGTTGCTGGTGCTGGCGACGTTCGTGGTCGTGCTCAACGAGACGATCATGATCAACGCGATCCCCCGGCTGATGGACGCCATGCACATCACCGAGCAGACCGCCCAGTGGCTCTCCACGGCGTTCATGCTGACCATGGCCGGGGTCATCCCGATCACCGGCTGGTTCCTGCAGCGGGTCACCACCCGCACGGCGTACACCACCGCCATGGGGCTGTTCCTGCTGGGCACGGCGCTGGCCGCGGTCGCGCCGGTGTTCGGGGTGCTGCTGGGGGCCCGGATCGTCCAGGCGTCGGGCACGGCCGTGATGATGCCGCTGCTGATGACCACGCTCATGCAGGTCGTGCCGGAGAAGGACCGGGGGCGGGTGATGGGCAACGTGACGCTGGCGATCTCCGTCGCCCCGGCCATGGGTCCGGCGATCTCCGGGGTGATCCTGCACTTCGGGTCGTGGCGGCTGCTGTTCGCGGTGGTGCTGCCGATCGCCGGGCTGATCACGTGGAGCGGCCTGCGGCAGCTCAGGAACACCGGCGAGCCCGAGGTCAGCACCATCGACTGGTTCAGCGTGGTGACGGCGGCGGCCGGGTTCGGCGGGCTGGTCTACGGGCTGAGCCGGTTCGAGGGCGGCGACGTGCGCGTCGCCGCCGCGATCACGGCGGCCGGGCTGGTCACCATCGCCGTCTTCGTGGTGCGCCAGCTCGTGCTGCAGAGGCGCGGCGCGCCGCTGATGGACCTGCGCACGTTGCGCCACCGCACGTACACGGTGGCGCTGGTGCTGATGTCGGTGGCCTTCATGGCGATGCTCGGGTCGATGATCCTGCTGCCTCTCTACCTGCAGAACGTCCGGGCGCTCAGTCCGCTGGAGACGGGGCTGCTGGTGATGCCGGGCGGGCTGGCGATGGGGCTGCTCGGCCCGGCCGTCGGGCGCGTGTTCGACAACCACGGCGGCCGGGTGCTGGTCATCCCCGGCGCGATCGGGATCATGCTCGCGCTGGCCGGGTTCACCCAGGTCACGATGACGATGCCGTACTGGCAGCTGCTCGGCCTGCACGCGCTGCTCATGGTGAGCCTGGCCGCGACCTTCACCCCGGTCTTCACGCTCGGACTCGGGGCGGTCCCGCCGCACCTGTACCCGCACGGCAGCTCGATCCTGAGCACGCTCCAGCAGGTCGCGGCGGCGATCGGCACCGCGCTGGTGGTCACCGTGATGAGCGCGCGGGCCGACACCCTGCGGGCCGAGGGCCTCACGCAGGCCCTGGCGACCCTCGGCGGCATGCGGCTGGCGTTCGTGGTGGGCGCGGTCCTGTCGGTGGCGGTGGTGGTGACCGCGCTGCTGCTGCCGGCCAGGGCGGAGCGCGCCGTCGAGCACTAGGGGGCGGTGGCGCCCAGGTAGGTGAGGACGGCGCGCACCCGGCGGTTGGTGTCGTCGTCGGCGGCGAGGCCGAGCTTGGCGAAGATCGTGGTCGTGTACTTGCTGATGGCGCCCTCGCTGAGGAACAGCCGGGCCGCGATCGCCGCGTTCGACAGGCCCTCGGCCATGAGTTCGAGCACCGAGCGTTCGCGTTCGGTGAGGGTGGCGAGGGGGTCGGCGTGGGCGGGGCGGCCGAGCAGCTTGGCGACCACCGTCGGGTCGAGGGCCGTGCCGCCGTCGGCGACGCGGGCGAGGGCGTCCATGAACTGGCCGGCGTCGAGCACGCGGTCCTTGAGCTGGTAGCCGACGCCGCCCTGGCCGTCGGCCAGCAGTTCGCGGGCGTAGAGCTGCTCCACGTGCTGGGAGAGGATCAGCACCGGCAGGCCCGGCACCTCGCGGCGGGCGGCGAGCGCGGCCTGGAGCCCCTCGTCGGAGAAGGTCGGCGGCAGCCGCACGTCCACGATGGCCACGTCGGGACGGTGGCCGACCAGCGCTTCGAGCGCCGCGGGCCCGGAGTCGACGGCCGCGACGACGGTGTGCCCGTACGCCTGGACGAGCCGGACGAGCCCGTCGCGGAGCAGGAAGAGATCCTCGGCTATGACAATTCGCACGGCACCGCCACTGAGACGCGGGTGGGACCCCCGAGGGGGCTGTCGATGTCCAGACGTCCGCCGAAGGCGGCCATCCGGCGTCTGACGCCGTCGAGCCCGGAGCCGGCGGACGCGCTCGCCCCGCCGGCGCCGTCGTCGGCGACGGTCGCGGTGAGGGTCCGCGCCTGCGGCTCGTAGTCGAGCTCGACGGTCGCCCGGGTGGCGCGGGCGTGTTTGGCCACGTTCGCCAGCAGTTCGGCGACGGCGAAGTAGACCGCGGACTCGACCGGGCGCTCGGGCCGCGCGGGCACGGAACTGCGTACGGCGACCTCGACGGGCGCGTCGAGCGCCAGGGCCCGGACGGCGTCGACCAGGCCGCGCTCGGTGAGCACCGGCGGGTTGATGCCGCGGACCAGCGAGCGCAGCTCGGCCAGCGCCGCGATCGACGAGGCGCGGGCGTCGGCCAGGATGGCGCGGGCGGCGGCGGGGTCGGTCTCCAGGAGGTGTTCGGCGGCCTGCATCGACATGCCCATGCCGACCAGCCGCGCCTGGGCCCCGTCGTGCAGGCCGCGCTCGATGCGTTCGAGCTCGGCGGCCTGGGTCTGGGTGAGGTCGGCGCGCACGGCCTCCAGCTCCGCCACCCGCCGGCCGAGCCGCGAGTCCGGGATCGGGCCGAGGAAGCGGCGGGCCAGGGGGCCGAGGACGCGCCAGGCGAACGGCGCGGCGGCCAGCCCGGCGACGATCAGGGCGAGTCCGAGGCCGCGGAAGCCCGGGACGAGCGTCAGGTAGCCGCCGCCGGCCATGCCGACCAGCGGCAGGGCCGCGACCGGCAGCACGGTCAGCCCGGCGAGCAGGCACCACAGCCCGTCCCAGTGCAGTTGGGGGTCGTGGAAGCGGGCGTTCATCCGGGCGCGGCGGCGGGCCTCCCGTTCGGACTTGTGGTACTCCTCGCCGTCCCACCAGTGGCCGGTGGCCATGCGGGTGACCGGGGAGGGGGTGCGGTAGGCGACCTCGATGCGCAGGCCGAGCCAGCGCGCGGCGAGCCGGCGGGCGGCCTGGCTGAAGGTGCGGCTGGTCAGCGGGTGCACGACCCACAGGGCCACGGCGATCCACACGATCACCACCAGCGTCTCGCCCAGCAGCGCCAGGGCCACGACGAACGGGGGCGCGGTCAGGTTCGCCGACCAGGAGTAGGCCAGCTCGGCGCCGAAACGGCCGACGACGACGCCGACGATCGGCATCAGGCAGGTCAGCAGGACCAGGACGGCCGAGCGGCAGAGTCCGAGCACGATCTCGGCGCCCCAGCGCAGGGGCCCGCCCCTCGCGGGCGGTCTCACCTGCCAGCGTCCTTCGGCACGGCGCCAATTGTGCCAGGCTGCCCTTTTCGGCGATGTCCGGGCACCCCTCTGATCGTCCCGAGTGGGCGGGCTGTCACGTCTGTCGTCTCCGGTTCCCGGGCGCTCCCGCCCGACCTGGGAGAACATACGGCCGAAGCCCCCTCCCCCGGTATCCCGCTACGCCCCCGTACGAAGTGGGCCCAGACCCACCGCGACGGCGACGGCGGCGCGGACGAACGCGGCCACGGCCGGCGAGCGCGACCCCTGCGGCCACCCCACGGCCAGCTCGGACGGCGTCAGGTCGGCGACCTCCCGGTAGGCGATGCCCGGCCGGGGGTGCCGCCGCGCCACCGAGACGGGGACGAACCAGACGGCGCTGCCCAGTTCCACCAGGTTGCAGACCTGGGCCAGGTCCAGGCCGGTGCGGCGCGGCCGGTGGCCGGGGAGGGGTTCGGCGCCGTCCCGCTCGGCGGGGGTGCCGTCGGGCAGCGGCCGGCCGGCCAGGTCGGCCATGGTCAGGACGGGCCGGGCGGCCAGCGGGTCGGCGGCCGACAGCGCGACCAGGCGGGGCTCGCTCAGCAGCGGCTCGGTGTCGAGGTCGCGGTGGTCGAAGGGGGTGGCCAGCAGCGCGACGTCGGCCCGGCCGTCGCGCAGGGCGGGGGCCTGCTCGTTGCGCCCGCCCAGCAGCAGCTCGACCGGGAGCGCGCCCTCCTCGTCGCGGTAGGCGGCGAGGATCCGCGGCAGCAGCCCGGCGTCGTAGTCGGCCTTGAGCGCCACCCGGAGCTCCGGCTCGGGACGGGCCGCGTGCCGGACCCGGCGGGCCGCCGCGGCGACCGCGTCGAGGGCGGCCCTGGCGTCGCGCAGGAAGACCTCGCCCGGCGGGGTGAGCGTGACCTGCCGCGTGGTGCGCTCCAGCAGGCGCACGCCCAGCCGGCGTTCCAGCTCGCGGATCGCCCGGGACAGCGGGGGCTGCGCCATGCCCAGCCGCTCGGCGGCCCGCCCGAAGTGCAGTTCCTCGGCCACGGCCACGAAGTAGCGGAGCTCGCGCACCTCCAGGTCATTCATATCCGCAGGGTATCAATGGTGATCGGATCGGTCCTTCAGGTTCGCCGCCGCGCTCGGTTGACTGGCCGTGCCCCCCAGACCGACATTCCCGATTCCCCTTGGAGTTCTCCTTGATCGTCATCACCACGCCCACCGGCCGGATCGGCCGGCGGGTTCTCGACCTCGTCCTGGCCGCGGGCGAGCCGGTCCGCGTCGTCGTCCGGGACCCGGACCGCCTGCCTGCGTCCGTGCGGGAGCGGGTGGAGGTCGTGCCGGGTTCGCACGGCGACGCCCGCGTCGTCGAGGAGGCGTTCGCGGGCGCCGACGCCGTGTTCTGGGTCGTGCCGCCGAATCCGCGGGCCGCCGGCCTCGACGCCGCCTACCTGGACTTCAGCCGCCCGGCCTGCGAGGCGTTCGTGCGGAGCGGGGTGGGCCGGGTGGTCGGGGTCTCGGCCCTGGGCCGCGGCCTGCCGCTGAACGCCGGTCTCGTGACGGCCTCGCTGGCCATGGATGACCTGATCGCCGCCACGGGCGTGCACTACCGGGCCCTGACGCTGCCCTCGTTCATGGACAACCTGCTCGACCAGGCGGCGGTGATCAGGGACCAGGGCGTGTTCTTCTCGCCGATCCACGGCGACCTGAAGGCCCCCGCCTGCGCCACCCGCGACATCGCGGCGGCGGCCGCCGGGCTGCTGCTCGACCGCGGCTGGACCGGGCGGGCCGACGTCCCGGTGCTCGGCCCGGAGGACCTGTCGGGCGAGGACATGGCCCGGATCATGGCCGAGGTGCTGGGACGGCCGGTCGGCCTGCGGCACGTGCCGATGGCGGCGTTCCGGGCCAGGCTGGCCGAGCAGGGCTGGTCGGAGGCGATGGCCCAGGGGATGGCCGACATGATGGAGGCCAAGAACCAGGGGCTGGACAACGCCGAGCCGCGCACCCCGCAGGCCACCACGCCCACCGGTTTCCGCCAGTGGTGCGAGGAGGAACTGCGGCCGGCCGTCCTGGGCTGAGCGGTCCCTTGTGCGGGGCTCCGGCGCGGCGTAGCGTGACTGATGACCAGATTTCATATCTAGTCACGAGGGGTGGCCCATGACGGAGAGGGCGGACCGGATCCTCGACGCCGCGGGCGAGCTGCTCCTGCGTCACGGCTACCGCAGGGTCACCGTCGACGACATCGCGGGCCGCGCCGGGGTCGGCAAGGGCACCGTCTACCTGCACTGGCGGACCAAGAACGAGCTGTTCGAGGCGCTGCTGCTGCGGGAGTCCATCGAGGTCGTGGAGGAGTTCGCGGCGCTGTTGCGGCACGACCCCGCCCAGGTGCTGCCGCATCGGTTCTCGCGGGCGGCCTTCGTCTCCATGAGCCGCAGGCCGCTGCTGCGGGCGCTGTTCACCACCGACATCGAGCTGCTGGGCAAACTGGCCAAACACCCACTGCGCAGCCACGACCTGCTCGCGGCCGAGCGGTTCCAGCGGGTGGCCGACCGGTACGGCCTGCTCAGGCCCGACATGCCACACCCCCGGTACACGCTGAGCGCCGCGTCCACGGGTTTCTACCTGCTCGGCGGCATCGACACCGTCGGGACGGAGCTGAGCGTCGAGGAGCAGGCGGACGCGCTCGCCTTCACCGTGCGTCACGCCTTCGAGCCTGCCGTGGAGCCGTCCGCCGAGGTGCTGGCGGCGGCCGCGGCGGAGTACGTCGCAATTCTCGAGGAACTGATCCCGCCCTACCGAAAGTGGATCTACGACTAAGGAGAGGCGATGTCCGACATCGTCGAACGGTACAACATCTCCAAACAGCACTTCTGGCTGCACGGGCCGCGATCGGGCCCGTCCGTCGAGTACGACGCCGCCGCCGGGATGTACAACGTTCACGGCTACCAGGAAGTGCACGACGTGCTCGCCGACCCCGGCACGTTCTCCTCCGACACCATGCGGCTGGTCCCCAAGGGGCTGCTGCCGGAGGGCGAGGACTTCTCGATGAAGGGGTTCATCACCCAGATCGACCCGCCGGACCACGGCAAGCTGCGCAAGCTGGTCAGCAGCGCGTTCACCCGCAAGGTCGTCGCGGACCTCGAACCGCGGATCGCCGAGCTCACCCACGAGCTGCTCGACGCGGCCGACGGCCGCGACCGCCTGGAGCTGGTGTCCGACCTGGCCTACCCGCTCCCCGTCATCGTCATCGCCGAGCTGCTGGGCGTGCCGAGCAGCGACCGGGCCCTGTTCAGGAAGTGGGCCGACGGGCTGTTCCAGCGCGACGCCAAGGTCTCGCTCGCCGAGCCGGCGGAGGACCAGAGCGCGAGCGTGGCGAACACCCTCAAACCATGGCGGGAGATGACGCGGTACCTCGCCGGGCACGCCGCCGAGCGCCGCGCGCGGCCCCGCGCCGACCTGCTCACCAAGCTGGTCGAGGCCGAGGTGGACGGCGAGCGCCTGCCCGACGACCAGGTCGTCAACTTCGCGATCCTGCTGCTGCTGGCCGGGCACATCACCACGACGATGCTGCTCGGCAACACGGTGGTGTGCCTGGACGCCTTCCCCGGCGAGCAGGACAAGGTACGGGCCGACCGCTCCACCGTCCCGGCCGTGATCGAGGAGTCGTTGCGGCTGTTCACCCCGTTCGCCGCGCTGGGCCGGTCGACCACCCGCGAGGTCGAGCTGGGCGGGGTGACGATCCCGGCCGACAAGGTGGTCATGCTCTGGCTCGGCTCGGCCAACCGGGACCCGGCGCAGTTCCCCCACCCCGACGTCTTCGACGCCGGCCGCGACCCCAACCCGCATCTCGCCTTCGGCCGGGGCATCCACTTCTGCCTGGGCGCCCCGCTGGCCCGGCTGGAGGGGCGGGTGGCGCTGAACATCCTGCTCGACCGGGTCGGCGTCCTGCGCACCGATCCCGGTGACCCGGTCGTCTTCATGCCCACGCCGACCATGACGGGGGTGAACCGGCTGCCGCTCGTGCGGTGAGCCGCCGCTGCGCGGGGGCCGGTTCCCGCCCTCGTCAAGCGCGGGTCCAGGACGCGGCAAAGTGCCGCGCGTCGCCGTGGGCGGCCCGTCCTGTGGGGGCCAAGGTGGCTTGTTCACCTTCGTCGCACCACAAGAGGGGACGATCCTGGCTATGAGCGGCAAGCAGCGGAGACTGGAGCTGAGCGTGCCGCAGATCGTGGGAAGCGCCCTGGCCGCGGTCACCGCCGCGGTCGCGGCCTCCTACCTCGGGACGGCGGGGACGGTGATCGGCGCCGCGATGATGAGCGTGGCCAGCACCGTCATCGCCGACGTCTACACGCATTACCTCAAGCGCACCGGCGACAGGGTGAAGCGGCGCACGGCCGTCGCCCTGCGCGGGCGGAGGCCGCGGTGGGCCAGGGTGGGCGGGGCCGCGGCCCTGGTGTTCACCGTCAGCATGGGCAGCATCGTGATCTACGAGGTCATCGCCGACCGCACGGTGGCCGACCAGGTCGCCGGACGGGCCCCGGGCGAGGCCGGCAGAGCCCCCGGCCGCAAGGACCGCCGGGACGGGCGGGCCGCCGGGGAGCCGCGGCACGAACGTCCCGCGACCCGGCCGCCGAGCCCGACGCCGTCACCCGGGCCGTCCACCGGCCCGTCCGCGACGCCGACGCCGTCCGTGCCGGTCACGGTCACGCCGACGCCCACGCCGGGCGGGACGGGCTCGGCCGGGCCGTCCCCCACGGCCACGCCGGACGCCACCCCCTCGGACCCCGTCCCCACCGCCCTGCCCTCGCCGACCGAGAGGGACCCGGGCGAGCCGGCCGACCCCAACTTCGGCGACCTCCTCTTCCGCTGACCCGACTGCCGTGAGGGCCCTACGTCGAGCAGTGGATCCCAAGTGGCCTCCAAGTAGGCGTTCCTAGGCTGGCCGCACTTGAGCTGAGAGGCGGGTGAGCCATGGGGGTGGCGGGTGACGGTTCCAGGCGGGGGGCGCCGGCCGTGAAGGATCCGTACGGCACGCCGCGCCCGGCCCCGCGCCACGCGGCGCCCGGGACGCCGGACCGGCGGGAAGGGCAGGGCATCTACCGGGAGGAGGCGCTGCGGCACCGGGCGATGTCGCGGGTCACCCGGATGCCGCCGGTGATCAGCACCCCGTCGTTCCTCGCGCTGTGGCTGCTGGTGGCCGCGCTCCTCGCCACCGGCCTCCTGCTGACCATGGCCGCGGTCGAGGCGGTCGCCTGATGTTGCGCCGCATGCCCGTCCTGCTCCAGAACACCGACACCGAGTGCGGCGCGGCCTGCCTGGCCATGGTGCTGTGCCACCACGGGCACCGCACCACGCTCCAGCAGGTCGCCGAGCGCCTCCAGGTCGGCAGGGACGGCCTGAGCGCCAAGGCCGTCGTGGACGGCGCCCGCGACCACGGCCTGAAGGCCCGCGCCTTCTCCCTGGCCCCCGAGGACCTGGCCCGCGTGCCGCTGCCCGCCGTCGCGCACTGGGAGTTCAACCACTTCATCGTGGTCGAGCGCTGGTCCCCCGACCGCGTGGACGTCGTCGACCCCGGGCACGGCCGCCGCAGGCTGACGCCGGAGGAGTTCGGGGCCGGGTTCACCGGCGTGCTGCTGGTGTTCGAGCCGGGCGAGGGGTTCCGGCGCGGCACGACGTCGGCGGCGGGCGCCTGGCGCAGGGAGTTCGTCCGGACGCTGTTCCGGCGGCGCAGGGGGCTGCTCGCGCAGCTCATCGCGGCCTCGCTGCTGCTGCAGGTGCTCGGGCTCGCGTTGCCGATGTTCTCCCAGCTCCTCCTGGACTCCATCATGCCCAGGCGGGCGGTGGACGTGCTGCCCCTGCTGGGCGTCTGCGTGCTGCTCGCGGGGGCGGCCCAGCTGGTGATCGGGTACCTGCGGGCGGCCCTGCTGGTCGCCGTACGGGCCCGGGCCGACCAGGAGCTCACCGAGAGCCTGGTCGGCCATCTGGTGGCGCTGCCGTACCGGTACTTCCAGCAGCGCGGAAAGGGCGACCTGGTGACCAGGGCGGGCAGCGTCTCGACGCTCGGCGACATCCTCACCGGGCAGGTCGTGGCGGCGCTGCTGGACGGCCCGCTGGCCGTGGGCTACCTGGTGCTGGTCTACCTCTGGGACCCGGTGTTCGGGCTGGCGCTGACCGGGCTGGCCGTGCTGCAGACGGTCCTGCTGCTGGCCACCACCAGCCGGATCGCCACGCTCACCCGGCAGGAGCTGACGGCGCTGTCGGCGTCCCAGACCAGCCTGATCCAGACGATCACCGGCATCGAGACGCTGAAGGCGTCGGGCGCCGAGAAGCGGGCCGTGGACCAGTGGTCGTCCCACTTCGCCAGGCAGCTCGACGCGGACGTGCGGGCCGGGCTGACCAGGGGGCTGCTGGAGTCGGCGCTGGCCGCCATCCGGGTGACGGCGCCGCTCGGGCTGCTGTGGCTGGGCGCCTGGCGGGTGCTCGACGGGCAGCTCACGGTGGGCGCGCTGGTGGCGCTGAACGCCATCGCGCTCGGCGCGCTGACCCCGCTCGGCTCGCTGATGACCGGGCTGCAGAGCCTCCAGCAGGCGGGCGCGCACTTCGACCGGCTGTCCGACATCCTGGCCTCGGAGCCGGAGCCGAGCAACGGCATCGAGGTGCTGCGGCTGCGCGGCGCGGTCGAGCTGCGCGGGGTGAGCTTCCGCCACGAGCCGCGCGCCCCCTGGACCGTGCGCGACGTCTCCGTCTCCATCCGCCCCGGCCAGAAGGTCGCCCTGGTGGGCGCGTCCGGGTCGGGCAAGAGCACGCTGGCCCGGCTGCTGCTGGCGCTGCACACGCCGGTGCACGGCGAGATCCGTTACGACGGCGTCCCGGCCGCCGAGCTGAACCTGCGCACGCTGCGCCGCCAGTTCGGCGTGGTCACCCAGGACCCGTCCCTGTTCAGCGGCTCGATCAGGGAGAACATCGCGCTGAACGAGCCGGGCGCGTCGCTGGAGCGGGTGGTCGCCGCGGCCCGGCTGGCGGCGCTGCACGACGAGATCATGGACATGCCCATGGGGTACGAGACGATGCTCACCGACGGCGGCGGCCTGTCGGGCGGGCAGCGGCAGCGGCTCGCCCTGGCCCGCGCCGTCCTGTCGCGCCCGAAGGTGCTGCTGCTGGACGAGGCCACCAGCAACCTCGACAGCGCCACGGAGGCGGCCATCGAGGCGAACCTGAGCCGGCTCGTCCAGACCAGGATCGTGATCGCCCACCGGCTCAGCACGGTCAGGGACGCCGACCTGATCCTGGTGATCGACGCGGGCCGGGTGGTGCAGCGCGGCACCCACGACGAGCTGACGGCCATGGGCGGCAAGTACGCCGAGCTGGTCGCCGCCCAGGCCGTGCTGTCCTGACCCGTCACGCCAGCCGGACGGTCACCGTCACCGAAGCGCCCTCCAGCGCGGCCGTCGGCCCGAAGGCGAGCCTCAGCCGGTCGCCGGTCGCCGCCCCGGCGAGCAGCGGGTCGCCGCGCAGCACGCCGGCGACCGGCCGGTCCCAGGTCACGGTCAGCCCGTCCAGGTCGCGCCGGGGGTCGGCCACGGTCACGGTGGCCGTGCCCGCGGCGTGCTCCCTGACCAGCACGGCGCAGGGACCGGAGGCGGCCAGCGGACCGGCGGCGCCCTCGGTCCAGAAGGCGGCCGCGGTGACGCCCAGCGCGTCCACCCGGACGGCCTGCCGCCGCGCGGTGTTGGCGAGCACGCGGGCCCACCCGGGATCGGCGGCCCTGGCGGCCGTGCCCGCGCGGCTCGCGCCCGGCAGGAGCAGGTAGACGTAGCCGGCCCGGTCCGGGTCGACGCCGTGGTCGAGCCAGAGCGTGACGTAGTCGCGGTCGCCGCGCCGTTCGCGCAGGGTGCGCAGGCCGTCCGGCACCACGTAGCCGCCGTGGCCGTCCAGGTGCGCCCACCCCGCCCGGAGATCGGCGGTCAGGGGGGCGGCGGTCCTGCGGTTGTCCACGATCGTCTCGACCGGCACGCCGTCCGCGCCGCTGATCCCCGCGCCGAGGCAGACCACCGCGTCGTCGAGGAAGAACCACGACTTGAACGCCTCCATCGTGCTGTCGAGACCGTTCAGGTGCTGGCCGACGACGGCGTACGTGCCGTCCGTGGCGCCGCCGACCCAGCGGCCGGGCGGGCAGGTGTCGCCCCAGGCCGGGCCCGCGCCGTCGGGCAGCCGCCGGGTGGAGACGGTCGTGCCGGGCAGCCGGTAGGGGTCGACGGTCGTCCAGAACGAGTCGGCGTACTGGTCGGCGTGGCCGTCGGCCCACCAGTAGAGCATGCCGGAGCCGGTGTGCCAGCCCCGCAGGTTCTCGCCGTTGCCGTGCTCGTAGTGGCCGATCGTGGCGGAGGCCATGCTGAGCGCGGCGCACCAGCCCGGCCTTCGGTGCACGGCCCGCGCGCTCATCGGGAACAGCCGGTGGCCGGCGGGCTCCGGCGCGGCGGGCACGGCGTCGTCGGCCAGGACGGCGGTCAGGCGGGCGAGGAAGGCGGGGTCGGCCTCGTCCGGCATGGGCCGGCACGTCTGGCGTACCGCCCAGCCCTTGACCATCGCCTGCCAGCGGGCCCGGTCGGCGGCCGGGGCCACCTCGCCGAGCAGCAGGATCGCCGCGGCCAGCTCGCGGCCCCTGTCGTGGTCGCCGAACGGCTTCCTGCCGATCCCCCTGCCGCGCACCAGGTCCATGCAGAACCCGTCGTGCACGAACGGCGCGAACGACCGCTCCACCATGGCGAACACGGTCGGGTCCACGATCTCCCACGGCGTGCCGCGCAGCGCCGCGAACAAGGTCGCGAGCCCGGTGAGCAGCGTCACCCCGTAGGCGCCCTGGTAGGGCACGGTCGAGTGCTGGACGAACGACCCGTCCCGGTAGAAACCGTCGCCCTCGGCGACCAGGCGGAACACCGGGGCGAGCGCCGAGACGGCCAGCGCCGCCTTGCCGGGGTCGGCCCTGAGCATGGCACGCAGCAACATCACCACGCACAGGTCCACCCGGTTGGCGGCGGTGCTGGTGCCGCTGTAGTCGCCGAGACGGCTCTCGGGGACGAAGTGGTCGACCGCGTCCCGCAGCGCGGCGCTGCGCCGCTCGCCCAGGTGCGGCCCGACCAGCACGGCCGCGTCGAGCAGCGCCCTCGGCACGCCGATCTCCCAGTGCCACCAGTTGCCCACCGGGTCGGCGCCGGCGGCGTACACGTGGCGGCGGTAGTGGTCGATCCCGGCGGCGACGGCGGCGGCCAGGGTCGCGTCGCCGGTCAGCCCCGTCCCCGGCAGCGCGTACGCGCGGGCCATCGCCAGCAGCCGTCCCGGCGTCGCGGCGAACGACGGGAACGGCTGGTCGGCCCAGAGCGACGTGCCCGTGAACGCCATGGCCGCGCGGTGCCGGGCCGCCCGCCGCCCCGTCTCGGCCAGCCGCGTCCGGTACGGCTCCGCGCCCGCGTCGAACCCCGACCCCGCCGTCACCTCGCGCCACTGGCGGCGCAGCCTGACGAAGGAGTCGTCCGGCGTGTGGGCGGGCTCGGGCCGGGCCAGCGCCCCCGCCACGGCGGCCACGGCGACCGCGCCCGCCTGGAGGAGGAGTCGCCTGGACGGCCGGTGCACGCCTCGATTATGACCCGGCGCCCCGGCGGGCGGTCAGACCTCCAGCAGGGTCTTGCCGGTCACCGCGCGGGCCTCGATCGCCGCGTGCGCCTCGGCCGCCCGCTCCAGCGGGAAGGTGCGCCCGACGACCGCCCTGAGCCGCCCGGCCGCCGCCTCGGCGAGCGCGTGGACGGTCCGCTCGTTCCCGTCCTGGCCCAGGGCGGCCAGTTGCTCCAGGCCGATCACGGTGACGCCCCGGCGCTCGGCCTCCGCCGGATCGACGGTCGTGACGCCGCCGCTGGACGCGCCGTGCACGGAGAACCGCCCGCCGCGCGCGGTCACCTCGAACGCCTGGCGGCCGAGCTCGCCGCCCACGCCGTCGAAGACCACGTCGGGGCCATGCCCGCCGGTCGCGTCGAGGACCTCCTTGGTCCAGCCGGGACGCGAGTAGTCGACGGCGGCCTCCGCGCCGAGCCCGGCGACCACCGCCAGCTTGGCCGCGCCGCCCGCCGCCCCGACCACCCGCGCACCGGCCCCGCGCGCGAGCTGCACGAGCAGGCTGCCGAGCCCGCCGGCGGCGGCCTGGACGAGCACCCGTTCGCCGGGCCGGATCGCGGCGTTCGCGAACAGGCCCACGGCCGTGTTGCCGTCGATGAGCAGCGCCGTGGCGTCGGCCAGCGCGAGCCCGTCCGGCACCTCGATCAGGTCGGCGGCCCTGGCCACGACCAGTTCGGCGTTCCCGCCGCCGAAGCCCGGCGTACGGGTCACCACCCGCCGCCCCACCAGCCCGGCATCGACGTCATCACCCACGGACAGCACGAGCCCGCCGACGCCCCCGCCCGGCACGTACGGCGGCTCCGGCAGCGGCGGCCCCGGCGTGAACCCCCGCCTGAGCTGCGTCTCGATGAAATTGATCTCGGCGAAGCGGACCTTCACCACGACCTCGCCCGGCCCGGCCACCGGGTCCGGGACGGTCCGCGTCTCCAGCACCTCGGGCCCGCCGAACCGCGTCACCTGCACCACTCTCATGACCACTCCTCATCCGGGACGACTTCCACCGCCAGCGTGCAACCTCAAGACGACTTGAGGTCAACTCGTCAGCCCGGCGCCCGCCCGCTTGATGGTCCTGATGATCGGCGCGGTCTCGATGTGCCGGATGGCGGGCAGCGCGCCCAGGCTGTCGGTGAGGTAGCGGTAGAAGGCGGCGTCGTCGCGGCACACCACGCTGGCCGCCAGGTTCGTCGGGCCCGTGGTCGCCCCGGCGAAGGCGATCTCCGGGTGCTCGGCCAGCGCCCGGCCGGTCGCGTCGAGGTCGGCGGGCGGCACCGACATCCACAGCTGGGCCTCGACCCGGTAGTCGAGGAGCCGGGGCAGCACGTCCATGTCGAAGAACAGGGCGCCGGTCGCGCAGAGCTGTTCCATCCGCCGCCTGACCGTGGACTCCGACCAGCCGGTCGCCGCCGCCAGGTCGGCGTGGCTGGTGCGGCCGTCGCGGGACAGCTCGGCCAGCAGCGCGTCGTCGCCGGGGCCGAGCGTCACGTCCTCGCCGGTGTGGCGGGGACCGTACGGGCGGCCGGCCCGGAGATGGGCGACCTGGTCGGGGGAGAGCGCGGCGAGCCCGGCCCAGCCGATGCGGCCGCCGACGAACATGTGCAGGGTCCGGTGCGCCGACACCGCGAGCACCCGGTTGGTCCTGGCCAGCTTGGTCAGCAGCAGCGGTTCGCGTTCCCGGTCGAGGCGCTGGATGGCGCCGCAGGAGATCTCGGTGCCGCCGGACAGCAGGTGCACCCAGAACGTGTCGGGCCGCCGGCCGAGCGCCTCGGCGATCGAGGCGCCGGCATCGGGCGTGCAGCGCAGCCGGATCGCCCACGACTGGTGGCCGAGCCGCTGCCGGTCCACCACGCCGACGACCCGGACCGCGCCGCTGGAGCGCAGCCGCCGGTAGCGGCGGGCCACCCGCTGGTCGGACACCCCCAGCACCTCGGCGATCCGGCTGAACGAGGCCCGCCCGTCCACCTGCAACGCGTGCAGGAGCCCGCGGTCGACCTCGTCGAGCGTGACGTTTTCCACCAGATAAGGCTATCGAGCGAGGAAAACCGGCAGAACGGCCTCGGCGGCTGGGGTCATCCCCCGTCCGGGCCGGATTCTTGCCGCCATGACCACGACATTGACCCGTACGAGCTGGTGGCCGCTGGCCGCCGCCTGCCTGGGCGCCTTCATGCTCCTGGTGGACGTGACCATCGTCATGGTGGCCCTGCCCGGCATCACCGCCGACCTGAGGATGTCCTTCACCGACGCCCAATGGCTCCTGGACGGCTACGCCCTGGCCCTGGCCGCGCTGCTGCTGGCGGCCGGCTCGGTGGCCGACCACGCCGGGCGGCGCAAGGTGTACCTGATCGCACTCGGCGTGTTCGCGCTCGCCTCCCTGGCCTGCGGCCTCGCGCCCACCGGGGGCCTGCTGCTGGCCGCCCGCGTGCTCCAGGGGGCGGGCGGCGCCGCCATGATGGCCACGACGCTGGCCCTGATCAGCGCCACCTACCACGGCCGGGAGCGCGGCATCGCGTTCGGCGTGTGGGGCGGCGTGAACGGCGCCGCCGCGGCGCTCGCCCCCGTGCTCGGCGGGCTGCTCACCGAGCACCTGCACTGGCGGGCCGTCTTCCTGGTGAACCTGCCCATCAGCCTGGCCGCCGCCTGGATGACCTGGCGCACGGTCGGCGAGTCCCGCCTGCCGGGCGGCGGCCGGCTGGACCTGGCCGGGATGGGCACGTTCACCCTGGCGGCGGGCGCGCTCACGTACGGGCTGATCGAGGCCGGGCCGTACGGCTGGACGTCGGCGCGCACGCTGGCGCCGCTCGCCGTGGCGGTGGTCGCGTTCGCCGCGTTCGTGCTGGTGGAGTCGCGCGGCGCGCATCCCATGGTGGACCTGCGGCTGTTCGCGAACAGGGCGTTCAGCGGGATCATGGCGGGGGCCGGGCTGCTCATGCCGGCCGCGTTCGCCTGCCTGGCCTTCACCTCGCTGTGGTTGCAGCAGGCCGGCGGGCTGGGGCTCGGGCCGGTCCAGGCGGGGCTGGCGCTGACGCCGATGGCCGGCACCTCGCTGGTCGTCTCAGTCGCCGCCGCCCGCCTGCTCCCCCGGCTGACGGCGCGCGCCGCGCTCGGCGGCGGCCTGCTGCTGATCGCCGCGGGCGCGCTCCTGCAGGGCATGCTCGACGAGCACTCCACGTGGACGGCGCTCGCGCCGGGCCTGGTGGTGACCGGGATCGGCGTCGGCCTGGCCATCCCGGCCCTCAGCTCGGCGGCCATGGCGCACGTCCCGCCGCACCGGGCCGGGATGGCGGCGGGCGCGGTCAACACCGTCAGGCAGCTCGGGTACGCCCTCGGCGTCGCCGGGTTCGGCATCCTGTTCCAGGACGGCATGACCGGGCCGGGCGCGTTCCCCTCGGCGCTGAACGCCGTCTACCTGGCCGCCGCGGTCACCGGGCTGTTCGCCGGGCTGCTGGTGCTGGCCGCCGTCCGGCCCGCGCGGCCGGCGTGAGCGGGGCGGCCGGCGCGGTCGGCGTGAGCGGGGGCGGCCGGCGCGGTCGGCGTGAGCGGGGGCGGCCGGCGCGGTCAGTGTGAGCGGGGCGGCGGCTCGCGGGCCAGCCAGGTGAGGGCGGTCAGCAGGTGCACCCGCCACCAGTAGCCGTCGTGGCCGCCGACCCACGCCGCGCACCGGTGGGCCACGCCCGCCCCGGCCAGGCGCGCGGCCAGCGAGCGCGCGCAGTCGAGCGAGGCCGGTTCGAGCGTGCCCGCCGCGAGGTAGCGCGGCGCCCGTACGGAGGTGTCGAGGAGCTGCGGCAGCAGGTCGGGGCTGAGGGCGACGGCCGCGGCGATCCTGCCGGGGCACCGGTCGGCGGCGGTCAGCGCGAAGGCGGCGCCGTCGGAGAACCCGGCGCTGATGACGTGGCTCGCCTCGGGGAAGCCGGGCAGGACCTCGCCGACGACGAAGGCCAGGTGCGCCGCGAAGCGCCGCGGGTCGGCGTAGGGCAGGTACTCCCTGGCCCGCCCGTCCGGGTACGGCCCCGGCGCGTCGGCGGCGTGCGGACCGGCCAGGATGAGCGGCGGCAGCGCCCCGGCCAGGATCGCCGGCTCCAGCACCCGGGCGTGCGACTCGGCGGCCCGCCCGTCGGCCAGCAGGCACAGGGGCATCCGCCGGATCGGGCCGGGCGGCCGGTAGACGGTGATCGCGCGGCGCTCGCCCAGGTGGACGCTGCTGATCTCGCGGGTGACGAGCGTGCCGGCGAGCCGGGCGGCCGTCGCGGGGGCGGGGGCGGCGCGGGAGCCGCGCCAGATCCGCTCCACCGGCCGGCCGCCGGGAGGGATCGCGGTGACGCCGATCACGGCCCGGTCCAGGTGCCGTACGCGCAGGGACAGCTCCCACAGGTCGGCCGCCCCCTTGACCGGCCACATCGGGAACCGCACGCCCCCGACGAGCTGGGCGTTGGGCCCCTGCCAGAGCACGTGCAGCACGTCGTCGTCCTCGCCCCAGACGGCCAGCGGCCCGCCGGTCAGCATGGGCCGCAGCTCGGCCAGGGCACGCCGCCGCCACACGCGGGCGAAGTGCACGCCGTCGGGCAGCTCGTGGGCGTAGCGGCGCCTGGCCCGGCGGCGGTTGCCCCGCAGCAGCGCCTGGTTGCGCTGGGCGAGCGTCTCGCGCCCGGCGGCGGCGCGTTCCTCGTCCGTCACGCCGGCCTCGCCGAAGGCGACCTTGTCACCGTGGAACTCGATGGTCTGCACGGCGAGCCGATCACCTGGGGGCATACCTGTACCAAAGCCTGCCGGCCCGCCCGGCGCAAGAATCCCAGGTCAGTGGACGCGGCTCCGGATCAGCCGGTCGAGCAGGGCGTGCACCTGGGCGGGCGACAGGGCGGCGCCCTCGCGCAGGCACTCGGCCAGCTCGGCGGCGGGCAGCGCGTGCCGGATCAGCCGCTCCCGCTCGGCGCCGTCGGCCGGGTCCAGCTCCGGCGGCGAGAAGCCGACCCGGGCCCCGACCGCCTCGACCGCGCCGAGCAGGCGGGCGCCGTCCCGCGGCAGCCCGCCCGCGGTGAGCACCCCGGCCAGCGTGTGCGCCATGACCAGCCAGGACGTGACGTCCTTGTCCTCGTCGAGCATGCGCAGGATCGGCAGCCCGGACGCCAGCGGCCGGTCGGTACGGCCGCCCAGCAGGTCGATCTTCATCAGCAGCCAGGTCGAGGAGGCGGTGACGAAGCGGTGTCCGGTCCTGGTGGCCACCTCGATCGACCGGGTCAGCCAGCCGGCCGCCTCGCCCGTCTCCCGGGCGAAGACCAGCAGCATGCCGAGCACCATCAGCGCCTCGGCGTGCAGCCACGCCATGCCGGCCACCTCGGCCAGGTCGAGCGCGGCGCGGGCGTCGGCCAGGGCGTTCGGCGCCCCGCACAGGCCGCCGAACAGCGCGCGGTAGGTCAGGGCGCGCCCCTCGGCGACCAGGTCGTCGGCCAGCCGGGCCATCTCGGCGGCCTCCCTGGCCCGCCGGCTCGCGGCGACGAAGTCGCCGGCCAGGTAGTGCAGGCCGGCCATGCCGATCAGCGCCTGGGAGCGCACGCCGGGCTCGGCGTCGGGGTAGAGCTCCATGGCCGCCGACAGGCTGGCCAGCCCCTCGGCGACGTGGCCCCTGCGGTACCAGAACCACGACAGCAGGCCGGTGAGCCGCAGCGCGTACCCGCCGTCGCCGGCCAGCATCGCCGAGGTGAACGCGGCCCGGTGCTCGGCCTGGTCGGCGAGGAGCACCTCCATCGCGGCGGCGGCCCCCTCGCCGCGGATCCTGGCGTCGGCGGCCTCGGCGCGGGCCAGCACCCAGGCGCGGTGCGCGGCCTGGGCCTCGGCCAGCTCGGCCGGGTCCTGCCGGGCGCGGGCGAACTCCTTGATCGTCTCCAGCAGCCGGTAGCGGCGAGGGGAGGTGCCGGGTTCGACGGCGACCAGCGACTTGCGCACCAGCGCGCCCAGGCCGCCCAGGACCGGCCGCCCGCACACCGCGGCCGCGGCGTCCAGGTCGAAGCCGGAGGCGAACGCGCCGAGCCGGTGGAACAGCTCGCGCTCGGCGGGTTCCAGCAGGTCGTAGCTCCACTCCACGGTACGGGCGAGCGTGCGGTGCCGCCGGGGGCCGGCGCCGTCGGTGAGCACGCTGAACCGGTCGTCCATCGAGGTGAGGATCTGCTCGACCGACAACATGCGGCACTGCCCGGCGGCCAGCTCGACCGCCAGGGGCAGCCCGTCGAGCCCCAGGCAGAGGCGTTCGGCGTTGGCCAGTTCGGCGGGCGTCGGCTCCCAGCCGGGGGCGGCGGCCCTGGCCCGGCTCAGGAACAGGTCGCGGGCGTCCGCCGTGGACAGCGGCGGCACGTCGTACAGGGCCTCGCCCGGCACGCCGAGCGTCTCCCGGCTGGTGGCCAGCACGCGTACGCCGCCCGCCCCGGCCAGCAGCTCCGACACCGTGTCGCGGACGGCCGCCACGAGGTGCTCGCAGTTGTCGATCACCAGCAGCGGGCTCCGGCCGCGCAGCGCGTACGCCAGGCGTTGCCCGGTGACCGGCCCGGTGAGCCCGAGCACCTGGGCGATGGCCCCGGCCACCAGCGAAGGGTCGGCCAGCCCGGCCAGCTCGACCAGCCACGGCCCGTCGGCGTCGTCCCTGGCCCGCGCGGTCTCCAGCGCCAGCCGGGTCTTGCCGATGCCGCCCGGCCCGCTGAGGGTGACCAGCCGGTGCTCGGCGAGCAGCGCGGCCACCTGCTCGACCTCGGCCGCCCGGCCGACCAGCGCGGTCACGGGGAAGGGCAGGTTGCCGCCGCGTTCGGGCAGCGGCGCGGCGACGCCGGGACGCAGCGCGTCGTCCTGGGCCAGCACCGCCGCCTCCAGCTCGCGCAGCCCCGGCCCCGGATCGATGCCCAGCTCCTCGGCCAGCACGCGGCGGGCTGAGCGCAGCGCGGCCAGCGCGTCGCCCTGGCGGCCCGACCGGTACAGGGCCAGCACCAGCAGCTCCCAGCCGCGCTCGCTCATGGGCTGCTCGGCGGTGAGCTTCTCCAGCTCCGGCACCACGGCCGCGTGCCGGCCGAGCGCGAGCTGCGCGGCGTACAGGCTCTCCCGCGCCGACAGGAACAACCCTTGGAGCCGCGCGATCTCCGGCACGGCGAAGGCGGCGCCCGCGAACTCCCCGTACGGCTGCCCGCCCCACAGCTCCACGGCTTCGCTCAGCACGGCCAGCGCCGAGCCGTGGTCGCCCGACTCCAGCAGGAGCTGCCCTTCGGCGACCTTGCGGGCGAACCGCTCGGCGTCCACGGCGTCGGGCTTGACGCGCAGCGTGTAGCCGTTGCCGACGCGGGCCAGCACGCTCCCCGGCGACCGGCTGGTCCGGCCGGGTTCGAGGGCCTTGCGCAGCCTGGTGATGTAGGAGTGCAGGGTCGGCATCGAGGCGGGCTCGCCCTCGTCCCAGGCGGCGTCGAGCACGCGTTCGGCAGAGACCACCTGCCCGCGCGCCGCGACCAGCACGGCCAGCACTGCGCGCTGTCTCGGGCCGCCGAGCGCGACCTCCACCCCGTCGATCTCGGCCACGATGGGCCCCAGCACCTTGACGCGCAGCGCCACTTTCCACCTCGGTTCCGCGGCCCGGGCCGCCCCGGGTCAAGGAAGCTTAAATGAGGTTCAGCACTGATCGCTGCTTTGTTACGACTTGACTTATTCGTCATCTTCCCAGTTCGGAGCCAGGTTCCGGGCGATCCGGATGTCGTCGTTGCTCGTGCCGGCGGGCACCATGGGCCACACCATCGCGTCCCGGTGCACGACGAAGTCCACCACCACCGGCCGGTCGTCGATCGCCATGGCCTTCTCGACGACCGCGTCCACCTCCTCGGGGCGTTCGCAGCGCAGGCCGTGGCAGCCGTACGCCTCGGCCAGCGCGACGAAGTCGGGGATGCGGCGGGCGGCGCGCAGGTCGGTGTTGGAGTGGCGGCCGTCGTACATGAGGGTCTGCCACTGGCGGACCATGCCGAGGCTGCCGTTGTTGATCACGGCCACCTTGATCGGCACGCCCTCCAGCGCGCACACGGCCAGCTCCTGGTTGGTCATCTGGAAGCAGCCGTCGCCGTCGATCGCCCACACCGTGCGCCCGGGGCAGCCGATCTTGGCCCCCATCGCGGCGGGGATCGCGAAGCCCATCGTGCCCGCGCCGCCGGAGTTGATGAACGAGCCCGGCCGCTCGTGGGCGATGAATTGGGCGGCCCACATCTGGTGCTGGCCCACGCCGGAGGTGTAGACGGCCTCCGGCCCGGCCAGGGCGCTCAGCCGCTGCATGACGTACTGCGGGGCGAGTGTGCCCTCGACCGTCTCGTAGCCCAGCGGGTACGTGCGCCGGTAGCCCTCCAGCGTGCCCGTGCGGGACGTCCGGGGGGCGTGGCGCGGCCACCAGCGCCGGGGTGTCGTCCATCGGCGCGAGCGAGCCGGCCTGGCGCAGGATGTCCGACTCCAGCGACCGCCGCTCGACCGCGACCAGGCGCAGCTCGCGCAGGCGGCTCACCTCGATGATCGCCCACGGCTCGTCCCGGAACTCCTCGTACGGCGAGCCGCGCCACAGCCCGAGCGCCTCCTCCAGGCAGGCCAGCGCCTCCTCGGCCGACCGGAACTCGGCCCGGTTCACCAGCTCGGCGAACCGGAGCGCGTCCACGTCGGCGGCGGCCAGCAGGTAGCCGGGCGGGCGGGCGATCAGCGTCCTGGGGCGGGCGCGCGGCCCGCGGTCCGGCTCGATCGCGCGGCGCAGGTTGGAGACGTAGGAGTGCAGGGTGGGCAGGGCGCTGGGCGGGGCGGCGTCGCCGTACAGGTCGTCGATCAGCGTCTCGGCGGGGACCACGGCTCCCTGCGCGACCAGCAGCCGGGCCAGCACGGCCCGCGGACGGGGGCCGCCGAGACCGACCGCGTTGCCGTCGGCGTCGCGGACCTCCAGCGGCCCCAGAACTCGGAATTCCACGTTGTCCCACTCATCGGCTTCGTCCAGATCGATCACAGTATGGTCGGGCCGACTTGCAGGAGACTGGAACCCCTTACGTGCCCGCCCTGATCGGCACGACGTTGCCCGGCCCGCCGCGGCGTGGCAGCGCGAACCAGGTGGCCTTGCCGACCAGGTCGGGGTGGGTCAGGTAACGCTGGGGATGGCAGCCGTAGAAGCCGTCGGAGAGCCGGGCGACGATGCGCAGCCCCCGTCCGTGCTCGGCGGACGGGTCGGGGACCGAAGGGGCGGGCAGGGGCGGGCCGGCGTCCACGACGACGCACATGACCTCCTTGGCGTCCACGTGGAGGAGCAGCTCGTAGGGGCCCTCGCCGTACATGAACGCGTTGGTGACCAGCTCGCTCACCATGAGGACGGCGTCGTCCACGACGTCGTCGTGGAGGTCGAGCCCGGACAGCTCCTCGCGGATGATCGACCGGGCGTGGCCGACGGTCCGGGCGTCCGGGCGCAACGGCCATACGTACTGCATCCGGCTCCGCCGGGCCGACCGCAGCCTGGACATGGCCTCTCCATCCTGGGAAGGGCGGCGACGAATGCTCGTTTCAGTCAACACGAGACCTGCCTCCGAATTTGTCGGACATGCGGCTGTCCAAACCTGTACGCACGGAAGGGCCGTCCGGGTCGAACGTTTTCCGAGAAATCCTGACTTTCTTCGCAGCCCGACATGTCTTCCCAGGTCAGCGGGTACGGACAGGGCCATGAGCAGTCCTGACGAGAACACCCCCGCGACCGGCGCCGAACCGCTCCCCGACGCGGCCGGGCGTCCGGCGGAACCACCGGGTGAGCGGCCGGGCGCGGCGCGGAAGATGCCGGCGGGACACAAGCCCGCCGGGCAGGCGGCGCTGGAGCAGGCCCTGTCGCAGTCGGGCAAGCACCTGGAGGACCTGACCGGCGAGCCGCCCGACCGGCCGCGCGGCTAGCACGGGACGAACCCGCGGCCCCGCAACCGGCCGGGCCCGCGGCTACGGCCGGCCGATGCCGGCGCCCACCTCCTCGATGAGGTCGTCGACCCGCCTGGCCAGCTCCACGTCGAGGGCCGTCACCGCGCCCACGGAGGCCGTCCTGACCACGATGGCCAGGCCGTCGGCGGTGTCCTGGAGCTGGGGCTGCCGGCCGAAGGTGGCCTTGAGCCGGTCGAGCGCGCGGCGGACGGCACGCAGGTTCTCCCGCGGCAGGGAGATCTCCCGGCGCAGCGACGAGCGGTCGCCGGTCCACAGCGGCAGGGCGGCCAGGGCCGCGGCGATCTCGTCGGCGGTGAGCGGGGCGGTGTGCCCCTTGGGGCCGGTGATGCCGCCGCCGCTGTCCGGCGGGTCGAACAGGGGGCGTACCTGCTCGGGGATGTGCAGCCGGGCGATCAGCTCGGGATCCTGCTCGGCGACGGCGGCCAGCACGGCCTGGGCCCTGATCCTGGCCTGCTCGGGCGGACGGCGGCCGAGCAGCGCCGCCTGCCGGACGAAACCCTCCTCGGTGCCGTCGTTGCGCGGATGGTCCATGGGGAAGTCGTCGGTCAGCTCGGGCGGCAGGGCGTCGATGAGCTCGCGCCGGTCGTCGTCGTCGAGCGTGCGGGCGAGCGTGGTCAGCGTGGCCTCCGCCGCCGCTCTGGCCGGGCCGGCGCCCAGGCCCGTCATGCGGCCGATGGACGCCAAGAGTGCACGATATTCCATGATTCGTCCCCCGATCCGAACCTTCAGGCTCCTCGTGCCCAGGTCAGGGCCGCCGACACCTCCACACGACCTGGGGGGTGAGGGGCACGTCGGTGACGCGTCCGGCCAGCTCGGGCATGGCGGCGGCGACCGCGTTGCCGATGGCGGCGGGCGGGCCGATCGTGCCCGCCTCGCCCGCCCCCTTCATGCCGCCCGGGGTGAGCGGTGAGGGGGTCTCCAGCAGCACGACCTCGATGTCGGGCACCTCGCGGGTGGTCGGCAGCAGGTACTCGGCCAGCGGCTGCCCCTCCTCGGTGTGGACGATCTCCTCGGTCAGCGCCATGCCGATGCTCTGCGCGACCCCGCCGCGGATCTGGCCCTCGACCACGGACGGGTTGACCAGCGTCCCGGCGTCGTTGACCACCCAGTAGCGCTCCACCTCGACCGCGCCGGTCTCGGGGTCCACCGCGACGGCGGCGGCGTGCGCGCCGTAGGCGAAGGTGTAGGCGGCCGGGTCGTAGCTGACCCGCTCCTCCAGACCCGGCGTGACGCCTTCCGGCAGGTCCCAGGCCCGCCATGCGGACGTGGCCAGCTCCCGCAGCGGCACCGACGCCCGCGGGTCGCCCTTGACGCGCACGCACTCCTCGGCGATCTCCAGGTCGCCGGGCGCCGCCTCCAGCCGGTGGGCGGCGATGGCCAGCAGCTTGTCCCGCAGCCGGGCGGCGGCCTGGACGAGCGCCCCGCCGCCGACCGCGAGCGACCGGCTGGCGATCGACCCGATCGACGAGTACGGCGTCGCCGCCGTGTCCCCCAGCACCACCCGCACCCGCTCGATCGGCACCCCCATCCGGTCGGCCGCGACCTGGGCCAGCGCCGTCTCGATGCCCTGCCCGATCGAGACCACCCCGGACGACACCACCACCGACGCGTCCGGCTCCATCCGCAGCACCGCCGTCTCGTAGCCGCCCGCCTGGATGCCCGACGCCTTCATCTCCATCGACGGGCCCAGGCCGGTGGTCTCGACGTGGCAGGAGTAGCCGATGCCGCGCCGTCGGCCGTCGTCCACGCCGGTGACCGGGGTGACCAGGTCGCGCAGGGTGCGCAGGGCCCGGGGGTAGTCGCCGGAGTCGTACTGCTGGTAAACCCGGCTCGTGCACGGCAGCTCGTCCGGCGTCAGCATGTTGCGCAGCCGCAGCTCGACCGGGTCGAGGCCGAGCCGCCGGGCCGCCTCGTCGATCAGGCGCTCCCTGGTCCAGGTGCACTCGGGCTGCCCGAAGCCGCGGTAGGAGCCGGTCGGGGTGGTGTTGGTGACCACCCCGCGCACCCGTACGCCGACCCGCTCGAACCGGTACGGCCCCGGCAGCAGGGTGGCCGAGACCGCGAAGGGCGAGATGCCCACGTTCGAGGGATGGGCGCCGAGGTCGCCGAGGATGTCGGCGTGCAGGGCGACGAACCGGCCCTGGCCGTCGAGCGCCAGCCTGGCCCGGTGGACGGCGGCCCGCGCGGGCAGGGTCGCCGTCAGCCGGTCGCCGGGCGACTCGGTCCAGCTCACCGGGCGGCCCGTCCGCATCGCGGCCAGGCAGACGAGCGCCTCGTCGGGGTAGACGTGCTCCTTGCCGCCGAACCCGCCGCCGACGTCCCGGCTGATCACGCGTACCCGGTCGTGGGCGAGCCCGAACGCGTCGGCCAGGTGCTCGCGGACGTGGTGCGGGGCCTGGGACGAGAGGTGCACGGTCAGCTCGTCGTCGGCGTAGGAGGCCACGACGCCGCGCGGCTCGACGGGATGCGGCGAGATCCGGCCCATCCTGAACGTCATCTCGACGACGTGCTCGGCGGACTCGGCGAACTCCGCGCAGTCGGCGTCGCCGAGCAGGAAGTCGGTGACCAGGTTCGTGCCCCACTCGGGGTAGAGCAGCGGCGCGTCCTCGTCGAGTGCGCGTTCCGCGCCGACGGCCGCGGGCGACTGGTCGAGCTCCAGGTCCAGCAGGTCCGCGGCGTCGCGGGCGGCGGCGGGGGTGCCTGCCACGACGACGGCGAGCGGCTGGCCGGCGTACCTGATCGTGTCGTCGAGCACCCGGTAGGAGGTGAGCCGCTGGCCGGGGGCCAGGGTGACGCAGGGCA
This sequence comes from Nonomuraea sp. NPDC049684, assembly GCF_044465345.1. Lineage (NCBI taxonomy): Bacteria > Bacillati > Actinomycetota > Actinomycetes > Streptosporangiales > Streptosporangiaceae > Nonomuraea > Nonomuraea sp. NPDC049684. Next base: position 40,826 of record NZ_JBITLO010000017.1, read on the forward strand.
GCAGCAGCCCCGCGGCGTCGGCGGGGGTGATGACGTCGAGCACGCCCTCGACCGTCCAGGCCGCCTTGGCGTCGCAGCCGAGGAGCCGTCCGTGCGCGACGGGGCTGCGCACCACCACCGCGTACGCCATGCCAGGCAGGCGTACGTTGCCGACGTATCTCCCCTTTCCGGTCAGCAGTCTGGCGTCTTCCCTGCGAGGCGTCCGCGCGCCGACATAGCCCATGGGCCGATTGTGCGCGCCGCGAGGCGTGCGGTCCATATACGATCTCGCCGGGCGGCAGGCGAGAAAGACCAGGTCAGCGGGGGTATCGATGCAGACATTTCTTCCGTATCCGGATTTCGCGGCCAGTGCCGGGGTCCTGGATGCGCTGCGGCTGGGCAAGCAGCGCGTGGAGGCCCTGCAGGTGCTGCGCGCCCTGATCGTCCCCGGCTACGGCTGGCGCCACCACCCCGCCGTCAAGATGTGGGCCGGCTACGAGGAGGCCCTGGTCCGCTACGGGCTCGACGTCTGCGACCGCTGGTGCTCGACCGGCCGGGCCGACACCTGCGCGGCCACGATGTCCGTCGAGCTGGGCCGCGCCTGCGGCACCCCCGTCATCCGCACCCAGCACGAGCTGGCGGCGGCCGGCGAGCTGCCGCCCTGGCTCGGCGACGACGCCTTCCACCTCAGCCACCGCTCCGCCCTCCTGCGCAAGAACCCCGACCACTACCGCCCCCTCTTCGGCGACGAGCCCGACGACCTCGCATACGTCTGGCCCACCTCGGGCCGCCCGCCCACCTGCCTACCGGCCTGACCTCCCACCGGCGCCCACGCCTGCCTACCCGCCTGAACCCCCTTCGGCGCCCACGCCTGCCCCGGTGAGGACGCCCTCCACGTGCCGCGTCGCCGTGGCGGCGCCGAAGGCGACGAGCCGCACCAGATCCTCGTCCGTCGTCGCGGCGCCGCGCCAGGCGGTGACGTCCGCGTCGGTGACCCGGTAGGGCGCGAGGGCGGCGAGCAGCGCGAGCCTGGCTGCCGGCCGTTCTTCGCCGGGCACGCCCGTCAGCGGGCCCGACAGCCGGTCGCCCATCGGCGGGTGCTCGCCGTCCCAGGCCGCGACCGCCTCGGTGACGGCCGTCCGCGCCGCCTCGCCGAGCAGCTCACCACCCGCCCCCGCGACGGCCATGAGGGTGGCGTACGCCGTGCCGACCGGCGTCCCGGCCGCCCAGGCGGGCTCGGGGGACGTGGGCAGGCCGGCCAGCACGTCCAGGCCCGCGCCGGGCGGCAGCTCCCTGCGTACCGTCCGGGACATGGCCCGGCCGCCCACGCTGCGCACCAGGCGCGACTTCTGCAGGTTGCCCGGCAGCAGGTTCTCCGTGAGCAGGGACGAGGCGATCCGGTTGACGAAGTGGAAGGTCAGCGCGGTGCCGACGTACGCGGGCGCCTCGTCCGCGGGGAAGGGCGCGGGCACGCGCCGGTCCTTGGCCCACCGCAGCAGCGCGGCGTGCCCGGGATCCGCCGGCACGCCCCCGGCCGCGACGGTCTCGGCCAGCCTGTGGTCGCCGGTGGCGTGCAGCAGCGTGGTGTGCGCGGCCACGCAGAACGGGCACCGGTTGGCCAGCGACACTCCCAGCGCCACCACCTCCCTGCCGGTCCTGGAGCCCGGCCCGGCCAGCAGCGACTCCCGCAGCAGCGCCCACGTCCCGGCCAGTACGGCGGGAGCGGGCGACAAGGTCAGGAAGACCGCCATGCGGGCCATGCCGAAGTCGTCGGCGAGGCGCGCGTAGACCTGGGCCACCCGGCCGGTGGCGTCCTGCGGCCGGACGGGCGTGACGTAGCGGAACTGGCCCGCGGGCGTCGGCGTCGTGTTCATGGCCGCCATGGTGGGGCCCGGGACGGGCCGGAGTCGTCCTGCCCGGGATGACTTCCGCGGCTACGGCGCGGGGCGCAGAGGCGGGCGGCGTACGACGGCGGGAGTAGTGTCCCATTCCGCCCAGGTGAGGACGATTATCGACACATCAGGCTCTACTGTGCTTGGCATGAGCTTGCGATGGCACCCCGCCGTCATGGACGCGGCGCTCGCGGCGGTGGTGGCCGCGCTGCTGACGGCGACCGTGGTGGCCACGCCGGAGGCGGGGCCCGCGGACTACGCCGCCGTGCTGGCCGGGTCGCTCGCGCTCGTCGCCTGGCGGCGGGCGCCGGTCCCGGCGCTGCTGGTCACCACGCTGTGCATGCTGGTCTACTCCGCGCACGCGCAGCCCGGCCCGCCGGCCGCCTTCCCCGTGATGGTGACCGTGTTCGCCACGGTCAGGGCGGGCCACCGGGCGCTCGCGGCGGCGGCCGGCGCGGTGTTCCTGGGCGGGACCCTGGCGGTCAATCTGGCCGCCCCCGGCGGGCAGACCGCGCAGGAGATCGTGCAGAAGACGACGCTGCTGCTCGGCTGGTTCCTGGCGGCCGGGGTGACCGCGACCGTGACCCGGCACCGGCAGGCCTACCTCGCGCAGGTCGAACAGCGGGCCGCCGAGGCCGAGCGGACCCGCGAGGAGGCGGCGCTGCGCCGGGCGGGCGAGGAGCGGCTGCGCATCGCCAGGGAGCTGCACGACTCGCTCACCCACACCATCTCGGTCATCAAGGTGCAGGCGGGCGTGGCCGTGCACCTCGCGCGCAAGCGCGGCGAGGAGGTGCCGGCGGCGCTGCTGGCCATCCAGGAGGCCAGCGGCGAGGCCATGCGCGAGCTGCGCGCCACGCTGGAGGTGCTGCGCGAGGACGACGACGCCCCTGCGGCCAGCGGCCTCGACCGGCTCACCCACCTGGTCGAACGGGCCCGCTCGACCGGCGTCCCGGCCACGGTGACGGTCACCGGCGACCGCCGCGACCTGCCGGCCGAGGTCGACCGGGCGGCCTACCGGATCGTCCAGGAGGCGCTGACCAACGTCTCCAAGCACGCCGGGCCCGCCACCGCCTCGGTACGCGTCGACTACGGCAAGGAGGAGCTGATCGTGCAGGTGGACGACGACGGCCGCGCGAACGGCGGCCCCTGCGACCCCGGCGTGGGCCTGCTGGGCATGCGCGAGCGCGTCACGGCGCTCGGCGGGCGGCTGGCGACCGGGCCGCGTCCCGAGGGCGGGTTCACCGTACGCGCCGAGCTGCCGCTGCAGGAGGCCCGGTGATCCGCGTGCTCCTGGTGGACGACCAGGCCCTCATCCGCGGCGGCTTCCGCGCCCTGCTGGAGGCCGAGGACGACATCGAGGTCGTCGCCGAGGCCGCCAACGGGGAGCAGGCGGTCGCCCTCGCCCTGGAACACCGCCCCGACGTGGCGCTCGTGGACGTGCAGATGCCCGTCATGGACGGCATCGAGGCCACCAGGCGGATCGCCGCCGACGACCGCCTGACCGGGGTCCACGTGGTGATCCTGACCAACTACGGCCTGGACGAGTACGTCTTCCAGGCCCTGCGCGCCGGCGCGAGCGGCTTCCTGGTCAAGGACACCGAGCCCGCGGACCTGCTCCAGGGCGTCAGGGTGGCCGCCCGCGGCGACGCCCTGCTCTCCCCCGCCATCACCCGCCGCCTGATCGGCGAGTACGTCGCCCGCCGCCCCGAACCCGAGCCCCAGGGCCTGGACGTGCTCACCAACCGCGAACGCGAGGTGACCGCCCTGGTCGCCCGCGGCATGTCCAACGACGAGATCGCCGCCCAGATGGTGATCAGCCCGACCACCGCCAAGACGCACGTCAGCCGGGCGATGACCAAGCTGCACGCCCGCGACCGCGCCCAGCTCGTGGTCTTCGCCTACGAGTCCGGCCTGGTGACCCCGCGCGAGCGTTGAGGCTTGACGGTCAAGGATCGCGGTCGCTCCGCACACCCGTCCCCGCCCGGAGTACACTCGGGCACGTTCAACGGCCGAGACTTGTACGGCGAGGCTCTTGGCCCGGGGCGGTGGCCCCTCGGCCCCCGTCCCTCTGGAGTCACGTGAGCAGCGGGCTTGTCGATGCTCCGCCCTCCAGCGACCCCGGCGCCCCCAAGAGGCGCCGCCGGCGCTGGCTACGCTGGGTGATCGCGATCGCGGTCGCCGTCGTCCTCCTGGTCGCCGGCGTGGCCGTCGGCGTCACCGCCAAGCTCAGCGGCAACATCAAGCGCTCGGCGGTCACCAAGGAGGACCTCGGCGAGACGCGGCCCCCCAAGGTCGCCACCTCGGCGATGAACGTGCTGATCGTGGGCTCCGACCAGCGCGACGGCAAGAACGCCAGGTACGGCCGCCGCATCGCGGGCGAGCGCACCGACACGATCATGCTGGCGCACGTGTCGTCCAAGCGGGACAACGCCATGGTGATCAGCTTCCCGCGCGACTCGCTGGTCCAGCTCCCCGCCTGCCGGGCCACGGGCGGCCTGCCCGGCCAGCAGCCGCACCTCGGCATGATCAACGAGTCGTTCAACTCCGGGGGCATCGCCTGCACCTGGAAGACGATCGAGTCGCTCACCCGCATCCACATCGACCACTTCGTGAAGGTCGACTTCACCGGCTTCAAGAGCATGGTCAACGCCGTGGGCGGCGTCGAGGTCTGCCTGCCCTCGCCGGTGAACGACAAGAAGGCCCTGCTCCACCTGCCCGCCGGGCGGCAGACGCTCAACGGCGAGCAGGCGCTCGGCTACGTCCGCGCCCGCTACAGCCTCGGCGACGGCTCCGACATCGGGCGCATCCAGCGGCAGCAGATGTTCATCGCCTCGATGCTCAAGAAGGTGATGAGCGGCGACACGCTCACCGACCCGTCCAAGCTGTTCGGCTTCCTCAACGCCGGCACCCGGTCGGTGACCGTCGACGACGACCTGTCGCTGGGCGTCATGCGGGACCTGGCCACCAGCCTCCAGGGCCTCAACGCCGGGCAGATCCGGTTCATCACCACCCCCTGGCACTACTCGCTGACCCAGCCGGGCCGGGTCGAGTGGGTGCAGCCGCAGGCCGGCCGGCTGTTCCAGATCGTCGCCAGGGACCAGAGCGTCCAGGGCGTCAAGGGCGGCCAGGCCAAGGTGGGGCGGTCGAAGATCCAGATCGAGCTGCGCAACGGCACCTACCGCGGCGGCCTCGGCACGCAGGTGGCCGCCTTCCTGGAACAGCGCGGCTACCACATCAGCAAGATCGGCGACACGGCCAGGAAGCCCCAGGCGAAGACCACGCTGCTCTACGGCCCCAACGCCGAGACCCGGGTGCCCACGCTCACCAACGACCTGCTCGCCGCCACGCCCAAGCTGGTCGCCGGCGCCCGCACGAACCACCTGGTGCTGGTGATCGGCGACGACTGGAAGGGGCTCAAGCCGCTACGCGCCGACGACACCGAGGCGATCAAGGGCTTCGACGCCACCCACGACACCTGCGCGGCCTGACCCGGCGCGGCTCGGCCCGGCGCGGCTCGGCCCGGCGCGGCTCGGCCCGGCGCGGCCCGGCGCGGCTCGGCTCGGCCCGGCGCGCGGCTCGGTCCGGCTCACAGGGCGTCGGCCAGGCCGCCCCCGTCGATGGCGGTGAACCCGGCGTCCTCGATGAGCGGCACCACGGCCTTCTTGGCGGCCTCGTCGTCGCCCCAGTAGGGCATGTCGGCCCGCGGGCCGCCCCGCTGCCCGGCCGTGCCCAGGTCCAGCAGCTCGTTGGGGTACTTGGTGTTGAACGTGCGCACCAGCCGCACCTCGCGGCCGAGCACGTGCTGCTGGTACTGCGGGCTGGTGAGCCCGTCCGGCACGGCCACCACCGCCTCGGCGCCGTCGCGCCGGGTGATCGGGTTGCTGGGGTCGATGACGATCTTGCCGCCCAGCGCCGCGCCCAGCTCCTCGACCACGGTCGGGAACGCCTCCCACCACACCGCCATGACGACGACCTCGCCGAAGTGCGCCGCCTCGATCGGCGAGCCGACGCCCGACTGCCCCTCGGCGGCGGCCGCGGCCTCCTCGGCGAGGGCCGGCCGGGCGTCGCTGAAGAGCACGTCGTGACCGGCCGCCGCGAACAGCCGGCCGAGCGGCGCGCCGAGCCGGCCCGAACCCACGATTCCTACGCGCATGTCTGGATCTCCTTGTCGGCCGATCGGCACCTGCCCATCGGCCTTCCCCGCATGCCCGGCTTTGCGCCTGCGCCGCGAGATCTTTGCCCGCCGGTGATCCCTACACTCGTCGTCCATGAACGATCCCGACGTCCACGAGCTGCGCAGGGGCAGCGCCGAGCGGGCCCACCTGCGTGCGCGGGGGCCCGAGCTGCCGCAGGTGAGCGATCTGACCGGGCCGCGCGGGCTGCCGCTGCGGCACTACCGGCCCGCGCTGGAGCGACGGCCTCTGGTGGTGTACGTGCACGGCGGCGCGTGGGTGTTCGGCGACCTGGACACCCACGACCGGATCTGCCGCCTGCTGGCCCGCGAGTGCGAGGTGGAGGTGCTGGCCGTGGACTATCGGCCGGCCCCCGAGCACCCGTACCCGGCGGCCGTGGAGGACGTCGTGGACGTGCTGCGCGAGGCCCGTCCGGTCGCGGTGGCCGGGGACAGCGCGGGCGGTTACCTGGCCACGATGGCCTGCCTGGAGCTGCGGGACGCGGGCGGCCCCTTGCCCGCCGCCCAGATCCTGGTCTGCCCCAACACCGACCTCACGCTCTCCTGCCCCAGCGTGCGGGAGAAGGGCACCGGTCACGGCCTCGACGAGAGCTTCCTCGCCTGGGCCGTGCGGCAGTGGGCGCCCGACGCGGCGCGGCGCGCCGACCCGAGGCTGAGCCCGCTGCTGGTGCCCGACCTGAGCGGGATGCCCGCCACGCTGGTGGTCACCGCCGAGCACGACGCCCTCAGGGACGAGGGCGAGGCGTACGCCCGCCGGCTGGCCGAGGCCGGCGTGCCGGTCACGTGCCGCAGGGAGCCCGGCCTCACGCACGGATTCCAGCAGAACACCGACCCGGTGTCGCAGGCCGCCACCGGCCGCCTGCTCGCCGACGCGCGCCGCCTGATCGAAGCGGCGACGAGCTAGCAGCCGCTCGAAGCGGCGACGGGCTAGCGGCCCGCTCGAAGCGGCGACGGGCCGGCGGCCCGCCGGACCGCCGCGGCCCGGCCCGCGCCCTGCGGCACGCCGCCGGGCGGGCACGGGAACACCGCCTGGAACTCGCGGCGACCGGTCAGGCGCCGGAGGCCAGGCGGCCCGAGAACGTCGCGGACGCCCCCGCGAAGCCGGCGCGCGTCATTGCGCGCGCTCGGACTCCTGCTCGGACGCCGTAGACGTGTACATCTCCTCGCGCGGCGTGTCCGCGCCCAGCTCCTCGCGCAGCCGGTCGTAGTCGATGTTGTGGTTGGCGTACTTCAGCTGGCGAGCGACCTTCGTCTGCTTCGCCTTGGCTCTTCCTCGGCCCATGGCTACTCCCTAGTCCCCGCTGTCATGCTATCCAACAACGTTACGACTTGAAGAATTATGCAACTGCGCTCGATTAGTCTTGCAATATGCACGTGGAGGTCCACCAGGCCAAGGCCGACTTCTTCAGGACGCTCGGCCACCCCGCTCGCATCAGAGTGTTGGAGCTACTCCAGGAAGGTCCACTGCCCGTCAGGGACCTGCTGGCCCAGATCGACATCGAGGCGTCGAGCCTCTCACAGCAGCTGGCGGTCCTGCGCAGGGCCGGGATCGTGAGCGCAATCCGCGAAGGCAGCACGGTGGTCTACACCCTGGCCACTCCCGAGCTGGCAGACCTGCTCGGGGCCGCCCGCCGCATCCTCACCGACATGCTGGCCGACCAGGGGGAGCTCCTGGCCGAGCTGCGGGCGGAGGTCACTTAGCGGCGGCCTCGGCGCGGCGCCTGACCACCTTCGGGTACCGGGCGGTGAAGACGGCGGGGACGACGAACGAGAGCACCTTGATCGCGATAACGACCGTGGTGGCGTGGGGGGCCGCGGCCAGCACGAACGTCAGCGAGACGGCGGCGAGCGTGAACGCCACCGCCCACACCGTCGTGATCACCACGTTGACGCGGCGGAACGCCGGGGTCTCCCAGATCTCCTTCGGCGCCATCGTGCGCGCGATGCCCAGCGTGAACGGCTTGCCGATGGCCATCGAGCCCCAGGCGGTGCCGGCCAGCCAGACGTTGACCAGCGCGGGCCCGTACGGCGTGAGCGGCGAGTGCGGGGCCGCCAGGGAGAGCACCGTGAGCAGGGCGAAGAAGGCGGCGGCGCTCGTCTCGATCACGATCTCGTCCCAGGCCCGGCCGGACCGGCGGTCGATGACCACGAGGGCGAGGGCGATCACGAGGCCGGTGATGGCGCCCCAGCGCCACTCGTCGCCGGTGGCGATGACCGCGTAGACGACCCAGGGGAGGAAACCGAGCAGACCGCGCATCGCGCAACTCCTTTGACATTCCTAAGTAGACATGTCGAATGTAGAACCTCCTGCCGAGATATGTCAATATAGGAATATGAGCTTGAGACACGCCGTGCTTGGTCTGCTCGCCGAGGGGCCGGCCAGCGGCTACGACCTGCTGAAGACCTTCGACGTCTCATTGTCCAACGTCTGGCCGGCGACGCAGAGCCAGCTCTACTCGGAGCTCGGCAAGCTGGCCGACGCCGGTCTCGTGAGCGTCGCGGCCGAGGGCCCCCGTGGGCGCAAGGAGTACGCGATCACCGAGGAGGGCCGGGCCGAGCTGCGCCGCTGGATCACCGAGGTCGAGCCGGTCCGGGTCGGGCGCAGCGACATGCTGCTGCGGGTGTTCTTCCTCGGCCAGGTCGACCCCGAGCAGGCCCGCGCCTACCTGCGCCGCCAGGCCGAGGTGGTGGGCAAGCACCTGGAGCACATGGAGGCCATCAAGGGGTTCGTCGAGAGCGGCCAGGACAACCTGTCGGTCTACGGCCGGCTCGCCCTGGAGTACGGCCTGCGGCTCGGCGCCGTCCAGAAGGCGTGGGCCGAGTGGGCCGAGGAGCAGATCCGTTAGGCTCGCACCCATGGTCTCCGAGCTGTTCGATCCGAAGATGTGGCAGGCAGTCGAGGGCTTCGACTTCACCGACATCACCTACCACCGGGCCCTCGACCAGGGCACGGTGCGGGTCGCGTTCAACCGGCCCGAGGTGCGCAACGCCTTCAGGCCCCAGACGGTCGACGAGCTCTACCGGGCGCTCGACCACGCCAGGCAGGCCACCGACGTCGGCTGCGTGCTGCTCACGGGCAACGGCCCCTCGCCCAAGGACGGCGGGTGGGCCTTCTGCTCCGGCGGCGACCAGCGCATCAGGGGCAAAGACGGCTACCAGTACGCCGACGGCACCCCCGCCACCGGGCGGCTGCACATCCTGGAGGTGCAGCGCCTGATCCGCTTCATGCCCAAGATCGTGATCTGCGTGGTGCCCGGCTGGGCCGCGGGCGGCGGGCACAGCCTGCACGTCGTGGCCGACCTCACCCTGGCCAGCGCCGAGCACGCCCGCTTCAAGCAGACCGACGCCGACGTGGCCAGCTTCGACGGCGGCTTCGGCTCGGCCTACCTGGCGCGGCAGGTCGGGCAGAAGTTCGCCCGCGAGATCTTCTTCCTGGGCGACACCTACAGCGCGGCCGACGCCCATCGCATGGGCATGGTCAACGCCGTCGTCCCGCACGCGGAGCTGGAGGCCACGGCGCTGGAGTGGGCGCGCAAGGTCAACGGCAAGTCGCCCACCGCCCAGCGCATGCTGAAGTTCGCCTTCAACATGATCGACGACGGGCTCGTCGGGCAGCAGGTGTTCGCGGGCGAGGCGACGCGGCTGGCGTACATGACGGACGAGGCGGCCGAGGGGCGCGACTCCTTCCTGGAGAAGCGGGCGCCCGACTGGTCGCCCTTCCCCTGGCACTTCTAGCCGCGGGCGTCCCGGCCGGAGGCAGACTGGGGCGATGAGAATCATGGTCCCCGGGGCGTTGACCGCGTCACATGTGAAGATCGACGGCGAGCGGGGGCGGGCCTGGTCGGCCGGCCTGCCCGCGCTCGCCGAGCGTTACCTGGAGGAGTGGGAGCTGCGGCTGGACGAGGGCCGCCCCATGCACGGCGTGGTCTCCCTCGTGCTGCCCGTCGTACGGCAGGACGGCTCCAAGGCGGCGCTCAAGCTCCAGCCCGTCACCGACGAGAACGCCACCGAGGCGCCCGGCCTGCGCACGTGGGCCGGGAACGGCTCGGTCCTGCTGCTCGACGACGACCCCGAGACCGGCACCCTGCTGCTGGAACGCCTCGACTCCGGCCGCCCGCTGTCGGCCGTCCCGGACGACACCGAGGCGCTGACGATCCTGACCGGGTTGCTGGGCCGGTTGACCGCCTTCCCCGCCCCGCCGGGGCTGCGCCGGCTGGGCGACATCGCCGCGCAGATGCTGGCCGACGTCGACCGCGCGACGGCCGCGCTGCCTCGCGAGCAGGACAGGTTCTGGCTGCGCCGGTGCGCCGACGCGGTCGCCGAGCTGGTCGCCGAGCCGGGCGACCGGCTGCTGCACTGGGACCTGCACTACGACAACGTGCTGGCCGCCGAGCGGGAGCCGTGGCTCGCCATCGACCCCAAGCCGCTGGCCGGCGACCCCGGCTTCGACCTGTGGCCGGCCCTGGACAACCGCTGGGACGCCGTCGTCGCCACCGGCGACCCGCTCAAGGCCGTGCTGCGGCGCTTCGACCTCATGGTGGACGGGCTGGGCCTCGACCCGGCCAGGGCGGCCGGCTGGACCCTCGGCCGGATCCTGCAGAACGCCCTCTGGGACGTCGAGGACGGCGAGCACGAGATCAACGAGACCGCCCTGGTGATCGCCGAGGCCATGCGCCACCGGCAGTGACGGTCACCGCCAGTAGGCGGGGTATTCGTGGCCCGGCAGCGCCTTTCCGAGCGCCACCCCGGCGGCGATCACCACGACGCCGGCGACCAGGACCGGATTGAGCAGGTACACCGGGTCGGGGGCGGTGAGCCCGATCAGCGCCGCCGTGGCCCCGGCCGGCGGGTGAGGGGCCCGCAGCAGCAGCATGGGGGCCGTGGACAGCGCCGCCGCGGCGACCGCCGTCCACACCGACGGGCCGGTGAGGGCGGTGAGCGCCAGGGCGAGCGCGGCGGCGCTCAGGTGGCCGAGCAGGATGCTGCGCGGCTGGGCGAACGGCGCGGCGGGCGCCAGGGCCACGATCCCGGCGGTCGCGGCGAACGGCAGCGCGAACAGCTCCATGCCGGTGAGGCCGGCCAGCAGGGCCAGTAAGGACAGCCCGGCCAGCGCCGCCGCGGTGGCCAGGGCCACCGCCCTGCCGGACGGGCGGGCGGGCGCCCCCGACGTCCCGGCCCACCCCCGCCTCCGGGAGGGCGGCGGCCCGGCCGCCGGGCCCGCCGCGGGCCCGTGGGGGGCGGGCGCGCGGCGGGGGCTCAGGGATCGGTGGGCGTGGACGGCCGCCGCGGCGGACAGGCCGGTGCGGGCCGTGGCGTTCCCGCGGCGCTGGGGCTGGACCATCGGAAGCTCCCGTCAGTCGGAGAGGCGGCCCCTCGGGGGCCGTAAGGCGGAGAAACTGGGCTCTTGGGTGGCCGTAAGGCGGAGAGCCGAGCTCTTGGGGCCTGTCAGTCGGAGAGGCGGCGGAGGAAGTCGCGGACCAGTGCGGCGATCTGCCGGCCGCGGGTCTCCAGGGCGAAGTGGCCCGCGTCGAGGAGCTGGATCTCGGCGCGCTCGGCGTCCCGGGCGAAGGCGAGCGCGCCGTCGGGGCCGAAGATCTCGTCGTGCCGCCCCCACACGGCCAGCACCGGCGGCTGGTGCGTGCGCAGGTACTCCTGCCACTGCGGGTAGAGGCCCGGGTTGCGGCCGTAGTCCACGAAGAGGGCGAGCTGGACGGCGTGGTTGCCGGGCCGGTCGAGGCGGGCCTGGTCGAGGGCCGCCTTGTCGGGGTTGACCAGGGCGGCGTCGGGGACGCCGTGCGTGTACTGCCAGTGGGTGGCCTCGGGGGTGAGCAGGCCGAGCAGCGCGGAGGTGTTCTCCTCGGAGGGGTCGGCCCACGCCTTGCGCAGCGGCTCCCAGAACGGCGTCAGGCCCTCCTCGTACGCGTTGCCGTTCTGGGAGACGATGCCGGTGATGCGCTCCGGGCGCCGGACGGCGAGGCGGAAGCCGACGGGGGCGCCGTAGTCGTGCACGTAGAGCGCGTACTTGGTGACGCCCAGGGTGTCGAGGAGGCTGTCCACCACGTCGGCCAGGTGGTCGAAGCTGTACTCCCATTCGTCGGCCGCGGGGGCCGAGCTGTGGCCGAAGCCCGGGTAGTCGGGCGCGATCAGGTGGAACTCGTCCGCCAGGTCGGCGATCAGCTCCTGGTAGGCCACCGACGAGGTCGGGAACCCGTGCAGCAGCACCAGCGTGGGCGCCGACGGGTCACCGGCCTCCCGGTAGAACACGTCGAGGCCGTCCACCACAGCGGTGCGGTACCGAACAGTCATGTCATCCTCCGATTAACCGCCTAAATCCGTTTTGCCGGTTAAGTGATAGCATGGCAGCAGATAACCAGTCAAATCGCTTTTAGGGGTTAGAGGCAGTGAGGATACGGCCGCTTCGCGACGAGCCCATGGCGCTCGACCTGGTCGACACCGTCTGGGTGGACCAGGGCGCCCTGCTCGACCAGTTCGACGACCTGGAAGGCGTGCGCTCCTGGCTCGGCGACCACGGCCTGCCGGGCAAGGACGACCTCGAACGGGTGCGCGACCGGCTCGTCCGGACGCGGGACGCGCTGCGCGGCTCGCTCGAAGGCCGGGGGCACGACGCGCTCAACGCGGTGCTGGCCGAGGGCTCGACCAGGCCGCGGGTGGACGCCGACGGGCCGCGCGAGACCGTCGTGGTGAGCGACCCGGCCTGGGCGGCGGCCTGGACGGCGGCCGCCGACTTCGTCCGGCTCCTGCGCGAACGTCCCGAACGGCTGCGCAAGTGCGCGAACCCGGCCTGCGTCCTGTGGTTCCTCGACGTGAGCAAGAACGGCAGCCGCAGGTGGTGCTCGATGGAGGTGTGCGGCAACCGCGCGAAGGCGGGCCGGTTCAACCAGCGCCACAAGAACGCCGTCTGAACCGGCCCGCCCGGTAATGCGAGGGGCTGGGGGCCTCAGTCGGTCACCAGGACGACCTTCCCCCGGCCGTGGCCGGTCTCGATCTCGCGGTGGGCGTCGGCGGCCTCCTCCAGCCGGTACGTCCGCCGCACCGGGAAGGCGAAGCGGCCCTCGGCGTACAGGGCGGCGTACCGGCCGAGCCGTTCGGCCGTGCGCTCGCCCTGGACGACCTTGACCCCCAGCTCGGCCGCCTTGCCGTGCTCGACCAGCGTGACGATGCGCCCATGGTCGGCGACCAGGTCGAGCGAGACCTCCAGGGCGTGGCCGCCGGCGCCGTCGAGGGCCGCGTGCACGCCGCCGGGGGCGAGCGCCCGGACCCGGTCCGCGAGCCCGTCACCGTAGGCGACCGGGATCGCGCCGAGGTCGCGCAGGTGGTCGTGGTTGGCCTCGCGGGCGGTGCCGATCACCGTGGCGCCGCGCATGCGGGCGATCTGCACGGCCGCCGTGCCCACGGACCCGGCCGCGCCGTGCACGAGCAGCGTCTCGCCGGCGCCGATCGCCAGGGCGTCGAGGGCCAGCTCGGCCGTCTGCACGCCGGAGGTCAGCCCGCCGGCCACCTCCCAGGGCGTCCCGGCGGGCTTGGGGGCCACGTCGGCCGCGGGGACCACGATGTACTCGGCGTAGGCGAACAGGCGCGAGAACCCCAGCACCTCGTCCCCGGCCGACACCCCGGCGACCCCGTCGCCCACCTGGTCGACCACGCCGGCGAACTCGTTGCCCGGGATGCGCGGCCAGGGCACGTCCCCCATGTACGGCGGCAGCCACCCCGCCCGTACGGCCGCGTCGAACGGCTGCACGCCGGCCGCCCGCACGCGGACGCGCACCTGTCCCGGGCCCGCCTGCGGCGCGGGCACCTCCATCACCTTCAGCACCTCGGGGCCGCCCGGCTCGGCGAACGCCGCCGCCCTCATCACGTCAGTCATGTCGTCGAGCGTGCTACCTCAACCGCTCTTGAGGTCAAGTCGGCTAACTTTCGATATGAAGTCGGGAACTTTGCGCTTTAGTCGCGCTTTATATGTATATAGTCCGTCAGGACACACCGGGGGATGGGGCAAACCGAGGGTTGATGACCGAGTTCTTCCACGCCGCTCTGGGCTTTCCGACCGTCATTTTCACTTTCCTTCTCGCGGCGGTCCTGGCTTATTGGCTGGCCGTCATCGCGGGCCTGCTGGACCTCGACCACGACGCGCCATGGCTGGGATTCGGGGGCGTCCCCGCCGGGATCGTCATCTCCCTGCTGGTCGCGGTCGCGTGGCTGCTGAGTCTGGTCGGCAGCCAGGTGCTGCCGGACGCCGCGCTGGCCGCCGTGCCCTTCGCCGCGGCGTCGGGCGGCTGGCTCGCCACGCGCGCCCTGATCCGGCCGCTGCGCAGGGCGTTCCAGGACGGCGGGCAGCACTCGCGCGGCGACCTCGTGGGCCGCCCGTGCGTCATCCGCACCGGCGCCGCCACCGCCGGCTTCGGCCAGGCCGAGGTCACCGCCGAGGACGGCTCGACGGCCGTCGTCCAGGTCCGGACGACCGGGCGGGACCGTCTGGGCCGCGGCGACAAAGCACTCATCTTCGAATACGACAAAGACGGCGAATTCTTCTGGGTCATGCCCTACGAAAGCGAGATCTGATGGACGTCATCTCCACGGGCTTCGGCGTATTTCTCGCCGTCGTCCTGGTCATCGTGATTGGCCTGCTGGTCATCATCGGCCGCCTTTTCCGCAAGGTGGAACAGGGCAAGGCGCTGATCGTGTCGAAGGTCAACAAGGTGGACGTGACGTTCACCGGCGCCATCGTGCTGCCGGTCGTCCACAAGGCCGAGACCATGGACATCTCGGTGAAGACCATCGAGATCACGCGTACCGGCCGTGAGGGCCTGATCTGCCGGGACAACATCAGGGCCGACATCAAGATCACGTTCTTCGTCCGGGTGAACAAGACCGCCGAGGACGTCATCAAGGTCGCCCAGGCCATCGGCACCGCGCGGGCCAGCGACGAGAACACCCTCCAGGAGCTGTTCAGCGCCAAGTTCTCCGAGGCGCTGAAGACGGCCGGCAAGCAGCTCGACTTCGTCGACCTCTACACCAAGCGGGACGAGTTCCGCGACGAGATCATCCGGCTCATCGGCACCGACCTGAACGGTTACAGCCTCGAAGACGCCGCCATCGACTACCTGGAGCAGACCGCGCTCACCCAGCTCGACTCCAGCAACATCCTGGACGCGCAGGGCATCAGGAAGATCACCGAACTGACCGCCCTGGAGCACGTACGGACCAACGAGTTCCAGCGGGCCGAGGAGAAGGAGATCACCCGCCAGAACGTGGACGCCCGCGAGGCCATCCTGGAGCTCCAGCGCCGCCAGGCCGACGCCGAGCTCAAGCAGCGCCGCGAGATCGAGACCGTCAAGGCCCGCGAGGAGGCGGAGATCGCCCGCGTGCAGGCCGAGGAGCGGCTGCGCGCGCAGACGGCGGGCATCAAGACCGACGAGCAGATCGGCGTGCAGCGCGAGAACCAGGCCCGCGAGGTGGCGGTCGCCGAGAAGAACCGCGAGCGCGTGATCGCGATCGAGAGCGAGCGCATCGAGAAGGACCGCCTGCTGGAGGTCATCGCCCGCGAGCGGGAGACCGAGCTGTCGCGCATCGCCAAGGACAAGGAGGTCGAGACCGAGAAGCGGTCGATCGCCGAGGTCATCCGGGAGCGCATCGCGGTCGACAAGACGGTGGCCGAGCAGGAGGAGAGCATCAAGCGGCTGCGCGTGGTCGAGGAGGCCGAGCGCACCCGCCAGCAGGTGATCATCGCGGCCGAGGCCGAGGCGCAGGAGAACCTGGTCAAGGACATCAAGGCGGCCGAGGCCGCGGAGGCGGCCTCGAAGTTCAGGGCCCGCGAGGAGCTGGTGCTGGCCGAGGCCCGGCAGCAGGCCGCCGAGCTGGAGGCTCGGGCCAAGATCCGGCTCGCGGAGGGCGTGCAGGCCGAGTCCGCCGCGGCCGGGCTGGCGCAGGTGCAGGTCAAGGAGCGTGACGCGGACGCCATCGAGAAGGTCGGCCGCGCGGAGGCCCTGTCCCTGGGCGAGAGGCTGCGGGCCGAGGCCGAGGGCGCGCGGGCCATGGCGCTGATCGAGGGCGACCGGCTCAAGGCGCAGGCCGAGGGCGAGCAGGCCATGGCGCTGGCCGGCGCCACCGCGATCGGCGAGAAGCTGAAGGCCGAGGCCGAGGGCCTGACCCAGAAAGCCGCCGCGATGGCCGCCCTGGACGAGGCCAGCCGGGGCCACGAGGAGTACCGCCTGCGCCTGGAGGCCGACAAGGAGATCAGGCTCAAGCACATCGACGTCACCCGCCAGGTGGCCGAGTCGCAGGCCAGCGTGCTGGCGGCGGGCCTGGCCAAGGCCAACATCGACATCGTCGGCGGCGACACGATGTTCTTCGACAAGGTGGTCGGCTCGATCACCACGGGCAAGGCGGTGGACGGCTTCGTCGGCCACTCGACCGTGGCCGGGGCCCTGGCGGCGCCGTACCTCAACGGGACGGCCAGCCTGGCGGCGGACATCGCGAGCGTGGTCGGCGGGGTGCGCACCGAGGACATCAAGAACCTGACCGTCTCGGCCCTGCTCATGCGGCTCATCCAGGACGGCGGCCCGCAGTCGTCGGCGCTCGGCGAGCTGCTGGAGACCGCGCGCCGGCTGGGCGTGGCCGACTCCCCCGTGGCCGCGCTGGCGGCGGCGAAGGGCTGACGTGAGCACCACCGAGCTGGAGGCCGGGACCTACGACGTTCTCCGGAACCGTCTCCAGGCGCAGGCCAAGGCCCTCGCCGTGGCGGCGGAGGAGGTCAACGGGCAGCGGCTGCGCGTCTTCGGCGGCGCGGAGCTGCGCCTGCTCGGCACCGAGCGGATCAGGACCGAGAACAACTGCGTCCCGAGGGACATCGTCTCGCTGGGCGAGGTGATGTTGTTCGGCTACAACGTCTTCATCGGGCTCAAGCCCGAGACGACCGTGGCCGACGTGTTCGCCGTGCACCGCTTCACCAGGGACGGGGACGCGTTCACCTTCGAGACCGGGAAGCTGGAGACGCTGGAGGAGCCGGCGTTCAGGAAGGACTTCGCCGAGCTGTACCGGTACTACAAGGAGACCAGGCTCCAGCAGCTCAGACGGGTCGAGGGCAAGCTGCTGGCGGTCTTCAGGACGGGCCCGGCGGACACGCGGGTGCTCAGGTGGGCGGTCAGCAACGGAGGTGTCCCGAAATATCTGGATAACAGGGGGGAGCGGGACCACGTCTTCCCCCCGTCCCACGACTTCGAGTGGACGCCGACCACCCGCGACGACCACGTGCTCGGCCGCCACCCGCACATCTCCGTCGAGGGCGAGGTCTTCGTCGAGACGATCGGCGGCGACCTCACCATCAAGGTCGAGAACAACACCGAGACCGGCGCGGGCGTCTACTCCGAGCCGGTCACCGAACGCCTCCAGTCGCTGGCCGACGCCGACGTCGAGTACGCAAGGGTCGGGCCGCTCGTCCTCATGCGGATCAGGCCGTACAAGGAGCCGGACTGGCGGCATCTGGTGTTCAACACCCGTACCAAGGCGGTGACCAGGCTCGACGGCATCGGCCAGTCCTGCCAGCGGCTGCCCGAGGACCAGGGGCTGATCTTCCCGGGCGGCTACTACCTGGCGACCGGGATCAGCAAGACCTTCGACACGGACGTCACGGACCTGGAGTTCGAGCGGGTCGTGCGCTCGCCCAACGGCGAGGACGTCCTGTACGTCTTCCACGCCCGCGGCGACGGCCGCTCGTTGCTGCTGCCGTACAACGTGATCAGGAAGGAGGTGGCCAACCCCATCGTCTGCCACGGGTACTCCCTGTTCGACGACGGCACGATGGTGGTCTTCCGCGCCCTGTCCGAAGAGCCGACCCGGGTCCACCCGATGCAGGTGTGGCAGACGCCGTACGTGTCCGACACCTACGCCGCCGCCCAGCCCGCCGGGACCGGGCCCCTGGAGCGCATCGGCAACGCCGAGCTGGTGCGCGGCATCTCCGACTGCCTGTCCGTGGCCCGCATGGTCGAGGAGATGGCGGCGTCGGAGGCCACGTTCGAGGCCCTGATCGCCGCCTGCACCCGCGCCGCCGACTCCTACCACTGGCTCGGCGAGCACGGGCTCGCCGAGCCGCTCGCCGACGTGCGGGCCACCGCCGAGCAGGTGCTCGACGAGTACGAGAACGTCGAGCAGCTCACCCGCCAGGCCGCCGACACCCTGGCGGCGGCCGCCGAGGAGACCGCCCACCTGGTACGCCAGGCCGCCGCCGACACCCCCGCCACCGCCGACGCCTGGGTCACCACGCTGGCCGGGCTGCGCAGGCAGCAGGGCCGCCTGGTGACCCTGCGCGACGTCCGCTACCTGGACCTCGCCCGCCTGGACGAGCTGTCCGCCGCCGTGACCGCGGAGCTGGCCGCGACCGGCAGGCGCGCGGTCGCCTTCCTGGAGGGCGCGCAGGCGTTCACCGCCTACCACGCGGCGGTCGACCGGCTGGCCGCCGACGCCGCGGCGATCGCGACCGTGGCCGAGGCCGCGCCCGTCGCCGACCGGCTGGCCGAGCAGGCGGAGGGCCTGGAGGTGGTGACGGAGGTCGTCGGCTCGCTGGAGATCGCCGACGCCACGGTCCGCACGTCGATCCTGGGCCGGATCGCCGAGGTGCTGGCCGGGGTGAACCGGGCGCGGGCCGTCCTCGACGGGCGGCGGCGCGAGCTGCTGGGCTCCGAGGGCCGCGCGGCCTTCGCCGCCGAGTTCGCCCTGTTCGGGCAGGCCGTCTCGGGCGCGCTGGCGATGGCCGACACGCCGGGCAAGTGCGACGAGCAGCTCGGCCGCCTGATGCTCCAGGTGGAGAACCTGGAGGCGCGGTTCGGCGAGTTCGACGACTTCGCCGCCCAGCTCGCGGGCAAGCGGGACGAGGTCTACGAGGCGTTCTCGGCCAGGAAGCAGACCCAGCTCGACGGCCTGGCCCGGCGGGCCGACCGGGTCTTCGCCTCGGCCGGGCGCATCCTGGGCAGCGTGACCAGGCGGCTGGCGTCGCTGGGCTCGATGGACGAGGTCAACACGTACTTCGCCACCGATCCGATGGTCGGCAGGGTCCGTACGGCGGCGGCCGAGCTGCGCTCCCTGGGCGACGCCGTCCGGGCCGAGGAGCTGGACGGCCGGGTCAAGGCGGCCCAGCAGGAGGCCGGCCGCGCCCTGCGGGACCGGCTGGACCTGTTCACCGACGGCGGCGAGACGCTGCGCCTCGGCCGTCACCTGTTCGCCGTCAACACCCAGCCGATCGACCTGACGCTGGTCCCGCACGACGGCGAGATGCACTTCGCGATCACGGGCACCGACTACCGCGCGCCCGTGCCGGCGTCGTTCGCCGACACGCGGCCGTTCTGGGAGCAGCTGCTGGTGTCGGAGACGCCGGAGATGTACCGGGCCGAGCACCTGGCCGCCTCGCTCCTGGACGCCGCGGAGCCCGGCGCTCCCCTGGCCGACCTGGTACGCCAGGCCGCCGAGCAGCGCTACGACGAGGGCTATGAGCGCGGCGTGCACGACCATGACGCGATCCTCGTCCTGGAGAGCCTGGTCCGCCTGCGCGAGGGCGCCGGCCTGCTGCGCTACCCGCCCGAGGCCCGCGCGGCGGCGCAGCTCTTCTGGGCCTTCGGCACGGACGAGGTTTCACGTAAAACATTGGCCACCAGGGCCGCCTCCCTGGTCCGCGCCCGCGCGGTCTTCGGCCCGACGCCCGCCCTGGAGGCGCTGGCCGCCGAGCTCGGCGACCGGATCGCCGTCTTCTCCCCCGGCCGGCACATCGAGCGGGGCACGGCCGCGCTGGCCGGCGAGTACCTGGTCGAGGAGCTGGGCGCGACGCCGTCCGGCTTCGTGACCGGCAAGGCGGCGCGGGACCTCCTCGACGGCTTCAGGCAGGCGCTCGGCCCGGCCAGGACGCGCGAGTTCGAGGAGGAGCTGGCCGCGCTCCCCCTGCCCGAGCGGCTGCAGCTCGCCCACGCCTGGATCGGCGCCTACCGGCAGGGCCCCGAGGTGGCCGAGGCCGTCGCCGTGCTCCTGTGCGACCTGCCGCGGCACGATTCCAGCGCCGCCGTCGAGGAGACCGTCGAGGGGCTGCTCGGCGCGCATCCGCGCGTGCGGGACCGCAGGCTGCGGGTCAGGCTCGACGAGCTGCTGACCAGGGCGCGCGCCTTCAGGCAGGACCGGGTCCCGGCCTACCGGGCCTACCAGCGCCGCCGCAACGAGCTGATCGAGCAGGAACGCCGCCGGTTGCGCCTGGAGGAGTACCGGCCCAAGGTGATGAGCGCGTTCGTCCGCAACCGGCTGCTGGACGAGGTCTACCTGCCGCTGATCGGCGACAACCTGGCCAAGCAGCTCGGCGCGGCGGGCGCGGGCAAGCGCACCGACCAGATGGGCCTGCTGCTGCTCATCTCACCGCCCGGCTACGGCAAGACCACGCTGATGGAGTACGTCGCCAGCCGCCTCGGCCTGGTCTTCGTCAAGGTGAACGGCCCGGCGCTCGGCCACGGCGTCACCTCGCTCGACCCGGCCGACGCGCCCGACGCCACGGCCAGGCAGGAGGTCGAGAAGATCTCCTTCGCGCTGGAGAGCGGCAACAACACCCTGCTCTACCTGGACGACATCCAGCACACCTCGCCGGAGCTGCTGCAGAAGTTCATCTCCCTGTGCGACGCCCAGCGCTGCATCGAGGGCGTCTGGAACGGCCGGACCCGCACGTACGACCTGCGCGGGAAGCGCTTCGCGGTGTGCATGGCGGGCAACCCGTACACCGAGTCCGGGCAGCGCTTCCGCATCCCGGACATGCTGGCCAACCGGGCCGACGTGTGGAACCTGGGCGACGTGCTCTCCGGCAGGGACGAGCTGTTCGCCCTGAGCTACGTGGACAACGCGCTGACCTCCAACCCGGTGCTGGCCCCCCTCTCGGGCCGCGACCGGGCCGACGTCGAGCTCCTGGTACGCCTGGCCAAGGGCGACCCGGCCGTCCGCCCCGACCAGCTCCGGCACCCGTACGGCAAGGCCGAGCTGGAGCAGGTGCTCGGCGTTCTGGGCAAGCTGGTGCGGGCGCAGGAGGTGGTGCTGGCCAACAACGCGGCCTACATCGCGTCGGCGTCCCAGGCGGAGGCGTCCAGGACCGAGCCGCCGTACCGGTTGCAGGGGTCGTACCGGAACATGAACAAGCTGGCCGAGCGCATCGTGCCGGCCATGAACGACGAGGAGCTGGAGGCGGTGATCGACGACCACTACCTGGGCGAGGCGCAGACCCTCACTCAGGACGCCGAGGCCAACCTGCTCAAGCTGGCCGAGCTGCGCGGCCGCCTGACCCCCGCCCAGGCGGCGCGGTGGGCGGAGATCAAGGCGGCCTTCCTCAGGGCCAGGGCGCTCGGCGGGTCCGGCGACGACCCGATGACCAGGGCCGTGGGCGCCCTGGGCCTCCTCGCCGACCGGGTGAGCGAGGTGGGCACGGCCATCAGGGAGTCGGACCGCTGAACCCGGCGGTCAACGGCCCGCTCCCTGAGCGGAGCGGGCCCGGCCGTCAGGGGGCTTGCCTGCTGGGTGTGGCGGGGGCGAGCTCCAGGTGGGTGCCGGTGAAGGCGGCGCGCAGGCGGCGGTCGTGGGTGACGACCACCAGCGCGCCCCGGTAGTGGGCCAGCGCCTCCTCAAGCTGCTCCACCAGCATCGGCGACAGGTGGTTGGTCGGCTCGTCGAGCAGCAGCAGGTCCACCGGCTCGGTGACCAGGCGGGCCAGCTCGACCCGGCGGCGCTGCCCGTAGGAGAGGTCGGCCAGCCGCCGCCGCAGGTCGTCCGGCCGGAACAGGCCCAGGCCGAGCAGCCGGTCGGCGTGCTCGTCGGGGCTGCCCGTCCGTCCCTCGGCGAAGGCCGCGAGGACGGTGCGGTCCAGCCGGGCCGCCCGTTCCTCCTGGCGCAGCAGACCGGCCCGTCCGGTCCGGCGCACGGTCCCCTTGTCGGGACGCAGCTCGCCGGCCAGCACCCGCATGAGCGTCGTCTTGCCCGCGCCGTTCGGCCCGGTGACCAGCAGCCGCTCCCCCCGCCGTACGGCGAGCCCGTCGATCCGCAGCCGCCCGGCCACCCGCACCCCGTCGAGCACGGCTGCCATGGACCGCCCCGCGCCCTGCGGGTGATCCGGCGGGAGCACGTCGGCGGGTGGCGGTGCGGTGATGGCGGCGGTGAAGCGGAGCGGCACGGGGGGCGGCGGCACCGGGTGCTCTTCGAGCCAGCGCAGCCGCGCGTGCGCCTGCCGGACGCGCCCGGCGGCCCCGTGCGTGCGCGACCGCGCCCGCCACGCGCCGGTGCCCATCCCGGCCTGCACCATCCCGCGCGGGATGGCCGCCAACCGCCCCGCGTTGGCCGCCACCAGCCCGGCGTGCCGGGCCAGCTCCGACCGCCACTCCTCGTGGGCCCGCACGTGCGCGGCCCGTTCGGCGGCCTTGGCCGCGAGGTAGCCCGAGTAGCCGTCGCCGTAGCGGCGCACCCGCCCGTCGGAGACCTCCAGGATCACCGTGGTGACCCGGTCGAGGAACGCGCGGTCGTGGCTGATCGCGACGACCGTGCCGCGGTGCTCGCGCAGGTGCTGTTCGAGCCAGGCGACGGCCTGGTCGTCCAGGTCGTTGGTCGGCTCGTCGAGCAGCAGCAGCTCGGGCTGGGCGGCCAGCGTCGCGGCCAGGGCGAGCCTGGACCGCTCGCCGCCCGACATCGTCGCGATCAGGCGGTCCCGGTCCAGGCCGGGCAGGCCCAGGGCGTGCAGCGCGACGTCCACCCGGGTGTCGGCCTCGTAGCCGCCGCGCGCCTCGAACTCGGCGACGGCGGCGGCGTAGGCGTCCAGGTCGGCGCCGGCCAGCGCGCGCATGCGCGCCTCGATCTCGCGCAGCTCGGCCAGGGCCAGATCGACGACGTCGGCCACGGTGGCGTGCGGCGGCAGCTCCAGCGACTGCGGCAGGTGCCCCACGCCGCCGGGCGCGACCACGGTCAGCTCGCCGTTGTCCGGACGCTCGACGCCCGCCATGAGCCTGAGCAGCGTGGACTTGCCCGATCCGTTGTCGCCGATCACCCCGGCCTTCTCGCCGGGCCGGACGGTGAGCGACACCCGGTCCAGGACGATCCGGGTGTCGTAACGCTTGGTGATCTCGTTCAGTGCCAATTGGGCAGCGGTACGCATAGAGGCTCCACCTCCTGGTCTCAACGCGGATATGACCGGTACGAGGCGCGGCGGAGCGGTCGGCTCAACGCGTGCGCGCCTCGGGCGTGAGAATCACAGGAAGCAGTAACCCATATCGGCGGACACCGTAGCCCATAAGCGGGATTGTGTACAG
Source organism: Nonomuraea sp. NPDC049684 (assembly GCF_044465345.1). NCBI lineage: Bacteria > Bacillati > Actinomycetota > Actinomycetes > Streptosporangiales > Streptosporangiaceae > Nonomuraea > Nonomuraea sp. NPDC049684. Next base: position 64,210 of record NZ_JBITLO010000017.1, read on the forward strand.
CCCCTTATTCGGTGCGCAGCGACGTGGTGGCCTCCCGCTGCAGGGCCGTGGACCGCCGGAGGAAGTCGGCGATCACCGCCAGCTCGTCGTCGGTGTACCGGTCGTACAGGCCGGACATGGCGGCCACGAACGGCTCGAACAGCTCGCCGAAGCCGGCCAGCCGCTCCCAGTTGATCTCGACGATGACCCGGCGCCGGTCTTTGGTGTCGCGCACCCTGCGGACCAGCCATTTGGCCTCCAGCCGGTCGATCAGCCCGCTGACGGAGGCGGGGGCGAGGCCCGTGTGCCGGGACAGCTCTCCGGCGGTCAGCGGCCCGAGGCGCTGGAGCAGGTCGAGCGTCTTCTCCTCGGTCATCCCCAGGCCCAGCCGCTCGCCCATGGCGCTGTGGTACATGACCGCGGCGTTGCTGCTCTCCCGGCCTGCCTCGACCAGTTCGTCCAACAATTTCTTTCGATGCTCCGAAATATCCCTGGACATCCCGTTCACCCGTGCTCATATATTTCGTTCGGCCGAACGAAACGATACCAGCATGAAGGCGATGATCACCGGCCGCGGGATGGCCGGGCACCGGCGGGTTCGGCGGTGAGCCGGGCGTCTACGACATGGTCTTCGGCAAGCGGTCCTTCTTCGGCTGCACGGTGACCGACTCGGGCGACACGTGGTGGTTCGCGAACCTGCCCAGGCGGCTCGGCGACGTGCCCGCCGACTGGCGGCCCGTCCTGGCGGCGGCCTTCGAGGACGACGCGAACCCCTCGGCCCACCTCGTCCGCCGCGGGCCCGCTCGCCCGGGTCTTCCGCGACCTGATGCTGCCGGTGTTCCTGAAGCGGAGCGCGAGCCAGGAGTCACTGGCCTGGATGTACCGCCACCAGGTCGGCCTGTGACACCGCGGCGGCGGAGGCGGGCAGCAGCGGCAGCCGCACGTCCGGCGTCGGGATCAGGCCCCTGGCGTGCAGGACGCCCTTGATCACGGTCGGGTTGGGCTCGGCGAAGAGCGCGCGGGAGACCTGGGCCAGCCGGTGCCCGAGCGGGCGCGCGGTGGCCGCGTCGCCGGCCAGCCAGGCGTCGGCCAGCTCGACGAAGCTCCTGGTCAGCACGTGCGCCGAGGCCAGGATGCCGCCGGTGGCGCCGAGCGCGAGCAGCGGCGAGACGAACGCGTCGTCGCCGCCCAGCACCTCGAAGCCGTCGGGCAGGTCCGCCATCAGGTCCACCGTGTCCTGGTCGATGCCGCCGACGGCGTACTTGACGCCCGCGATGTTCGGGTGCTCCCCGATGGCCCGCAGCGCCGCGGCGCCCATGGCCTGCCCGGTCCGGTAGGGGATGTGGTAGATCACCAGCGGCACGGGTGACGCCTCGGCCAGCGCCTCGAAGTGCGCGATCACGCCGCGCTCGCCGGGCCGCAGGAAGTACGGCACGGTCACCAGGGCGGCGTCCACCCCGGCGGGCAGCTCGCGCAGCGCCGCGGCGGTCGTGCGGGTGTCGTTCCCGGTCACGCCGACGGTCAGCAGCGCCCGGCGTTCCGCGCACACGCGTACGCAGGTCTCGACCACCAGGGCCCGCTCGCCCGGGTCGAGGGCGGCCACCTCGGCCGTCGTCCCCAGCGCCACCAGACCGGCCGCGCCCTCGTCGAGCATCTGCCGGGCGAGCTTGTCGACCGCGTCGGCGGCCACCTCCCCCGACGACGTGAACGGCGTGATTAGCGGTACGTGGATTCCTCTCAGCATGCTCCGAGCCTGCCGCCCGCAGACCTGTTAGGTCCAGTTCGGATTTCTTCGTTCCAGCTTAAGATGGGCTTATGCTCGACCCACGCAAGCTCCACCTGCTCCGCGAGCTGGCCAGGCGCGGCACGATCACCGCCGTGGCCGAGGCGGTCACGTTCACCCCCTCGGCGGTCTCGCAGCAGCTCAGCGCGCTCGAACGGGAGGCGGGCGTGCCGCTGCTGGAACGCACCGGGCGCACGGTCACGCTCACCCCGGCCGGGCTGCTGCTGGTCGAGCACGCGCAGGCCGTCCTGGAACAGCTCGAACGCGCCTCGGCCGCGCTCGCCGCCGCCCGGGGCGGGCCGTCGGGGCCCCTGCGGATCGGCGCGTACCCGACGGCCACCCGCGTGCTCCTGCCGCCCGCGCTCGCCCGGCTGGCCGCGGACTGTCCCGGGCTGGAGCCGATGGTGGCCGAGATCGACCCCGCCGACGTCTCGGCGGCGCTGCGGGCGGGCGAGCTCGACGTCGCCCTCGTGCACGAGTACGACTTCGTGCCCCCGGTCACCGACGCCTCCATCGAGACCGAGCCGCTGTTCACCGAGCCGATGTACCTGACCGACCGCGCCCGCGTCCTCGACGCCCGCGACGACCCGTGGATCATGGCCAAGCCGGGCACGCTCTGCCACACCATGGCGATCAGGGCCTGCCAGGCGGCCGGGTTCGAGCCCCGCGTCCGGCACCACATCGACGACTTCGACACCGTGCTCGCCTTCGCCGCCGCGGGTCAGGGCGTCGCGCTCGTGCCCAGGCTGGCGGCGCTCACCCCGCCGGACGGCGTCCCGCTGACCCGCCTGCCCCTGAGCCGCCGCACGCGGGCCGCCTTCCGCCGCGGCTACGGCGACCACCCGGCGGTCCGCGCGGCCGTCGCCGCCTTCCACACCGCCGCCACCACCCTTCCCCTCTGACGGCCCCTCCGGCGCCCGCCGGTCCTGAGGTCTAAGGGGCGGACCGGCCGAGCAGGCCCTCGGCGAGGGCGGCGAAGCTGCGGGCGAGCCGGGCGCTGTCCCCCGCCCGCAACCGGCTCGCGATCGGCTCCATGTGCAGGCAGCCGAGCAGCAGGTGCGCGATCTCGTCCGCGTCCACGTCGGGGCGGCCCTCGCTGATCAGCGCGGTGACGTGCCGGTGCCAGCCGGTGTAGATCGGGTTGGTCTCGCGGGGCTCGGACCTGCTGGTCGCGACCGCGTGCTCGTGCGCCGCCACCAGGTTGCCGTTGCGCGCCGCCAGCTCGGCCACCGCGCCCAGGAAGGCGACCAGCCGCTCGACGGGCGGCGCTCCGGGGCCGAGCGGCGGCGGGCCCTCGGCCACCGCCTTGTCCAGCTCGCGGGCCCGTTCGCTCATCAGCTCCCGCATCAGCCCCGTACGGCTGCCGAACCGGTGGAACACCGTCCCCTTGCCCACGCCGGCGGCCACCGCCACCCGCTCGACGGAGACCTGCTCGGGCGGGTGGCGGCGGAGCAGCTCCTCCGCCGCCCGCAGGATCGCCCGCCTGTTGCGCGCGGCGTCGGCCCGCTCTTGACGTTCCATCCGGTCATTGTTGCCCATGGACAAACTTGACCAGCGGTCCATATATTAACTGGACCAATGGTTCAGATACAGACGGGAACAACCATGCGCGCCATCCAGCTCGACGCCACCGGCGGCCCCGGGACCCTGCGGCCGGTGGACGTGCCCCGCCCGCGCCCCGAGGCGGGCCAGGTCCTCATCCGCGCGCAGGCGATCGGCGTCGGCTACGCCGAGACGCAGATCCGCTCGGGCGCGCTGCCGTTCCCGCTGCCGCTGCCCGTCGTGCCCGGCGCGGAGGCGGTCGGCGAGGTCGTCGAGACCGGCGAGGGCGTGGACGCCGCCCTGCTCGGCACCGTACGCGTGGGGGTGACCGGCGGCCTCGGCGCCTACGCCGAGTACGTGGCCATGCCCGCCGCCCTGACCTGCCCCGTCCCCGAGGACGTGACGCCCCTGGAGGCGCTGGCCGGGGCCGCGCCCGGCGCGATCGCCCTCGCCCTGCTGCACCGGGCGCGGCTCGGCGGCGGGGAGACCGTGCTGGTCGAGGCGGGCGCCGGCGCGGTCGGCGGCTACGTGGTCGCGCACGCCAAGGAGTTCGGGGCGGCCCGGGTGATCGCCACCGCGGGCTCGCCGGCCAGGCGGCAGCGGGCCCTCGACCTGGGTGCCGACCAGGCCCTGGACCACGGCGACCCCGCCTGGCCGGACGCGCTGCCGGACATCGACGTGGCCTTCGAGTCGATCGGCGGCGCGTCGGCCCGGCGGGTGCTCGACCGGCTCGTGCCCGGCGCCGGGCGGATGCTGTTCTACGGCATGCTGAGCGGCGAGCCCGCCGCCGTCACGGCCGCCGACCTGATGGAACGCGGCGTGACCGTCGTCGGTTGCAGCGGCCCCGGCTGGGCCGGCCAGGTGTTCGGCACGCACTATCCCGAGATGCTGGCCCGGCTCGGCTCAGGACGCAGCCGGGCCGTCGCCCACGAGACCCTGCCGCTGACCGAGGCGGCCGAGGCCCACCGCCTCCTGGAGTCGCGCGCGGTCACGGGCCGCGTCCTGCTGGTCCCGTGAGCGCTCAGCGGCCGTCCTGCCGAGCTTGTGAGCGGCTCAGCGGTCGAGGACGGCGTTCAGCACGGCCGTGGCGCTGACCTGCTCGGCGTTGTAGTCGCCGGCCGTCACCGCGACGACCAGCTCCTCACCGGGCACTACGAGCAGCCGCTGACCGCCGTTCCCGATGGCCTCGGTCCACGGCCGGTCGCCGGTGCTCACGTACCACTGGTAGCCGTAGCGGAAGTCGCCGTCGATGACGACGCGGGGCCGCGTCATCTCGCGCACCCACTGCTCGGGGATGATGCCCAGCCCGCCGCCGAGCACCAGCCGGCCGAGCGCGGCCAGGTCGAGGGGCCGCAGCCGCAGCCCGGCCGCGGCCATCGCCACGCCGTCCATCCCCTTGACCCACTCGGTCCTGGTGATCCCGAGCGGCTCGAACAGCGCCTTGGCGGCATACTCCTCAAGCGGCTCGCCCGCCCCCCGCGCGATGAGCCCGCCGAGCAGGGCCGCGGTGCCACCGCAGTACAGCCACCGCTTCCCGGCCTCCTCGACCACCGGACGTTCCAGGACGAACCGGTACCGGTCAGGAGCGAGCTCCATCGCGATCTCGCTGTTGGCCGGGCTCGTGTACGGCAGGTCCTCGTTCCAGTCGATCCCGAGCGTCATGGTGAGCGCGTGCGCGACGGTGAGGTGGGCCCGGCTCGGATCGGCCACCAGGTCCGGATATTCGGGGAACTGCTCCACCAGCCTGGCGTCCGGCGGCGGCACCAGCCCGTCGCGCAGGGCCACGCCGTACAGCAGCGCGACCACGCTCTTGGTGACCGACCGCACGTCGTGCAGCGTGTCGCGGTCGAAGACGGCGTGCCGGGGGTCCTCGCCGATCCGCTCGTCGACGCCCGCGCCGTAGTGCTCGACGACGACCTCGCCGCCCCGCATGACCACGACCCCGTGCAGATTGGGCGCCGTGCCGGCCTTCAGGACCGCCTCGACCCGCTCCGCCATTCCCATGATGTCCTCCTAAGCCCGGGGGACATCCTGTCGTACCCGCTCCCACGATGTCAGGGTCAAGGGCTGAGAGCGTCCTCAGCGTCTCTCAGGAGGGGCACAGCGGCGCGGGAGCAGGCTTGGTCCCATGGAGCAACTCGTGAACAGCCCCGCCGTCAGCCAGGGTCTGCGCAGGGTCGAGGCCAGGATCAGACGGCTCAGCGGCTCGTCCGCGCTGCCGGGGATCAACGCGGGCGCCGGGCGGATCGTCAGCGCCGGAGGCAAGCGGTTGCGTCCGGCCCTGACGCTGGCGACCTCGCTCGCCCTCGGCAAGGCCCCCGACCGCCGGGTGATCACGGCCGCCGCGTGCGTCGAGCTGATCCACGCCGGCTCGCTCGTGCACGACGACCTCATGGACCGGGCGACCGAGCGGCGCGGCACCCGTACGCTCAACGCCGAGCTGGGCGAGGGCAAGGCCCTGGTGATCGGCGACTTCATGCTGGCCAGGGCGGGTCTGGCGGCCATCACCGCGGTGTCCAGGCCGGTCGCCGAGGTGCTCGCGGCCACCGTGGTGGAGCTGGCCGAGGGCCAGTACCTGGAGACGAGCGACCTGTTCAACCCCGCCAGGACCAGGGAGAGCGCGCTGCGTTCGATCACCGGCAAGACCGCCGCGCTGTTCCGGGCCGGCTGCCTGGTGGCGGCCGTCTGCGCGCGGGCTTCGACCGAGGACCGGGCACGCGTGGCGGCGTACGGCGAGAAGTTCGGGCTGATCTTCCAGGTGCTGGACGACCTGCTCGACCTGACCGCCTCCAGCGCCCAGCTCGGCAAGCCGGTCGGCAACGACCTGCGGCAGGGCGTCTACAGCCTGCCGCTGCTGCTGTCGGGCACCGATCTCGGCGACCTGCTCGGCCGCGACATGAGCGACGCGCAGGTGGAGGAGGCGCTGCGCCGGCTGCGCGCGGGCGACCTGGTGGCCAACACGCTGGAGTTCTGCCGGGGCCTGGCCGCGGACGCGCTGGCCGCCCTCCCGGTGATCCACGACAGGGAGATCGCGGCCCTGCTGTACGGCCTCCCGACGGCCTACATCGACCACGTCGCGGGGGTGTCGTCGCAGTTGACGGGCGTCAGTTGAGATTTGTTGGAACAATTGGTAGAAATCGCCTCCACAACCCGGCGAATCGCGCTAATACTGGAGTCACGCACTACAGGAGCGCACATGCGAAAGATCCCCCATCGCATGATGATCCGGGACGACGGGCTTGAGTCCAGTCACTTCCTCCAGCTCGCCGCCGTGGACTTCACCGGCATCTACGCGGTCCACCTGGCCGCGAAGGAAGAACGGCTGAAGATGACCAGGCTCGCCATGAGCCTGTTGTCGGGGCCGTTCCTGGCGGCCATCGCCCTGACCAGCGCCAAGGTGGTGGACCCGCAGAGCCTCACGGAGTGGCAGCGCGTGCCGTGGTACCTGTTCGCCCTGGTCACGGCGTTCGGGCTGCTCAGCGTGCTGCCGTTCCTGCGGCTGATCGAGGCGGTCCGCGCGCACGCCAGGACGGCCCGCGCGATCAACAACTTCCGCCTGCTGTACGCCTCCAGGCTCAAGGACCGGCTCGGCTGGAGCCCGAACCTGCCGATCGACCCCCGCTTCCCGGAGACGTACGCGCCGCTGGCCTGGCCCGGGATCAACGTGACGACGCTGGCGCTGGCGAACTCCACCTACCTGACGGTGGGCCTCACCGGCCTGTGCGGGCAGGCGCCCAACCTGCTCCTGCTCACCTTCGGCATCCTCCTCGTCACGCTGGTCCACTACGCCGTCTACTACGTGCGCTGCAACGTGTCCAGGCGGCGCCGGCCCCCGCGCGACCCCTACGAGTTCCCGGATCAGGAGACCTGAATGCCCGGCCCTGCGTTATGGGCGTCATGTGGGGAGGCGTGGATGTGGATGATGCGACATGTCTGGACGGCGGGCACACTCGCCGACGACGACCGCGGCCCCGTGATCGAGGCCCCGTCCGTGCTGTTCGAGATCGCCGAGGTGAGGGGCGACGACCCGATCATCGCACGGTACGGCGACGCGGACCGGCTGGCCCTCTACAGCAGGAAGTTCAGCGAGGACGTGGTCGTGCCGCCGTTCAAGTACAGCTACGGCGCCCGGATCAGGGGGCAGCTCGCCTGGGCGGCCGACCTGCTGCGGGTCAAGCCGTACAGCAAGAGCGCGTGGATCTCGCTGACCATCCCCGGCGAGCCGTACGACGCGGTGCCCTGCCTGATCGGCGTGGCGTTCCGGATCCGGGACGGCGCGCTCGCCATGACCGCGACCTTCCGCTCCCAGAACGCCTTCACCAGCTACCTCAACTACCTGCCGCTCGCCGACGTGCACGCGACCATGGCCCGCGACCTGGAGCTGGACCGCGGGCCGATGCGGGTGTTCGTGGACGTGCCGCACCTGTACCTGGCCGACAGCACCCAGGTGCTGCGGGTCATGCGGCCCGCGCGGCGGTGAGCGGCGCGGCGATCTCCTCCAGGCCCTTGCGCTCGGCCTTGACCCCGAAGGCCAGCTCGACCAGACCCGCGACGATCATCACGATCGCGCCGATCGAGAACGCCAGCGCCGTGTCGCCCGGCGCGCCGCTCTCGACCAGCGAGGCGAACACGAGCGGGCCGGCGATGCCGCCGGCGGCCGTGCCGATGGCGAAGAAGAACGCGATGGCCATCGCCCTGGTCTCCATGGGGAAGATCTCGCTCACCGTCAGGTACGCCGCGCTGGCCCCCGCCGAGGCCACGAAGAGCACCACCGACCAGCAGAGGGTCAGCGTCATCGCGGTCAGCGCGCCCTGGTTGAACAGCCAGGCGGTGCCGAGCAGCAGCACCCCGGAGCCGATGTAGGTCGCCGAGATCATGGGGACCCGGCCGACGGTGTCGAACAGCCTGCCGAGCAGCAGCGGGCCGAGGAAGTTGCCGACCGCGATGATCGCGAAGTAGTAGCCCGTGTGCGAGTCGATCTTGAAGAACGTGGTCAGGATCTGGGCGTACCCGAAGGTGATCGCGTTGTAGAGGAACGCCTGGCCGATGAAGAGCGACAACCCGAGTACCGTGCGCTTGGGGTAGAGCGCGACCATCGTGTGCGCGATCTTCAGGAAGCCGATCGACCTGCGCTGGTGGATGGTCATCGACTCCTGCGGCTCGGGCAGGTCGCCGCCGATCCGGCGCTCGATGTCGTCCACGATCTGCTCGGCCTCGCGGTCGCGGCCGTGGATGAACAGCCAGCGCGGGCTCTCCGGGACGTTCTTGCGCACCAGCAGGATGGCCAGGCCGAGCACCACGCCCAGCCCGAACGCCACCCGCCAGCCGATGTTGACCGGCAGGTCGTTCAGCAGCGGCACGGTCAGCAGGGCGCCGCCCGCCGCGCCGAGCCAGTAGCTGCCGTTGATGATGATGTCGATGCGTCCCCGGTGGTGGCTCGGGATCAGCTCGTCGATGGCCGAGTTGATGGCCGCGTACTCGCCGCCGATGCCGAAGCCGGTCATGAAGCGGAACAGGAAGAACCACCAGGCGTCGAAGGACAGGGCGGTCATCAGCGTCGCCGCGAGGTAGACCACGAGTGTCAGCAGGAACAGCTTCTTCCTGCCGAACTTGTCGGTCAGCCAGCCGAAGAACAGCGCCCCCGCGCAGGCCCCGGCCACGTAGAGGGCCGCGGCGAGGCCGGCGACCTGCGCCTGGGTGATGTCCAGGCCGCTGCCGGGCTTGGCGAGCTGCCCGGACAGGTTGCCGACGATGGTGACCTCCAACCCGTCGAGCACCCATACGGTGCCGAGACCGATGACGATCATCCAGTGCCAGCGGGACCACGGCAGCCGGTCCAGCCGTGCGGGCACCTTGGTGGTTACGGTGCCGGTATCCACGTCGCTCATAAGGGCATCTGGGTACCCGGTAAACGGACGGCAAACGTTCCCTACAAGGCAGGTTTTCTGGCCTCGACCAGGGTGGTGCCGAACCAGGGGCCGCCGTACCACAGGCGGGCGCCCAGGTCGCGCCGGCGGATGTCGATCACGCCCAGGCCGCGCAGGGCGTCCTCGTAGTCGGGCGCGTGCCGGAAGTCGGCGATCAGCATGAGCCCGCCGGGCCGCAGCACCCGATGGGCCTCCCTGACCGCCTGCTCGCGGCCTTGCGCGGAGGGGATGTTGTGGATCGCCAGGCTCGACACGATGACGTCGAACGCGCCGTCCTCGAACGGCAGGGCACGCATGTCGCCCGTGACCAGGGCGATCCGGTCGGCGACGCCTTCGGCCGCGGCGTTGGCCAGGGTGACGGCCGCGGCGTTGCCCGACTGGTCCTTAGAGCTCCACAGGTCGACGCCGGCGGCCCGGCCGGAGGTGAGCCGGGCGGCGGCGGCCAGCAGCACAGCGCCGCGTCCGCAGCCGAGGTCGAGCACCCGCTCACCGCCTTCGAGCGGCGCCAGCAGCTCGGCCCAGACGGCGAACTTGCCCCGGCGCGTGGTGTAGAGGTAGCTGGCCGCGCTGGCCAGCGTGTAGAGCCCGCCGAAGGCGAAGGCGATCCCGGCGGCGGGGATGTCCAGCACGAAGGAGAGCGCCGCGAGAGCCAGCAGGACGACCGCCCCGAAGAGCAGTCCGCCGAGGGCCCACGGCGCGTCGAATCCGTAGCTACCGTGTCGAGTGCTCACACTCACGTTATATCTCAAGATGGTCTTGACCGGGAATTGAGCAAACACTTCCCCTTCACCCTCAATTGGCCCGCAACGCAATAACTATGGTGACTTGGATGGGCTGGCATTGGGGGTTTGACCAGGCATGACAGGGAAAAAACGCGAATTCGGCCTAGGAGCGAGCATCGCGCTGACGGTGGCGTCGGCCGCGCTCTGGGGGGTGGCGCACCTGGCCACCCACCGTCACCGGACGGGCATCGCCCTCATGGCGGCCTACGTGCTGATGCTGGCCGGCGTCCTGACGGTGTTCACGGCGTTCAGCACCCGCCTGCTGTCGCTGGCGGTCCAGCCCGGCTGGCTCACGGTGCTCACCGTGGCGCTGGTCGGGATCGCGCTCGCCTGGACCGCCGTGATCATCCGGTCGTTCCTGCTGGTCCGTCCGGAGTCCTCCGACACGGCCGGGCGTTTCCTGACCACCACGCTCGCCGCCGCCCTCTGCGCGCTCGTCCTGGCCCCCACCGCGTACGCCACCCGCATGGCCTACCTGTCCCGCGACGTCGTCAGCCACGTCTTCGCCACCACCACCAGCAGCGCCCCCGTCGTCGCCCAGGACCCGTGGAACGGCGCGGAGCGCGTCAACTTCCTGCTGATCGGCGCGGACGCCGCCCCCGGCCGGCCCGGCGTGCGCACCGACAGCATGACCGTGGCCAGCGTGGACACCGAGACCGGCGCCACCACCCTGTTCGGCCTGCCGCGCAACCTGCAGCGGGTCCAGCTCCCGCACGGCCCGGCCAGGAGCCGCTTCCCCTTCGGCTTCACCGGCGACGGCCCCAGCACCCCCGGCCTGCTCAACGAGATCTTCCAGTACGCCGAGGACCACCCGGAGATGGTCCCCGGCGTGGGCAGGGGCAAGCGCGGCCCGTCGCTGCTCAAGCGCACGGTCAGCGACATTCTCGGCATCCCGGTCAGCTACTACGCCATGGTCGACATGAAGGGCTTCGCCGAGATCATCGACGCGATGGGCGGCGTCCGGGTCACCGTCAAGGACCCCATCGTGTACGGCAGGTACCGCGAGGGCCTGCTGCCCGCGGGCACCCGCAAACTGTCCGGCGAGGAAGCCCTCTGGTACGGCCGCTCCCGCACCGACAGCGACGACTACGTCCGCATGGGCCGCCAGAAGTGCCTGCTCAACGCGGTCGCCAAGCAGGCCGATCCGATGACCGTGCTCAAGAGCTTCGAGAAGCTGGCCGCGGCCACCAAGCGGGCCATCTCCAGCGACGTGCCCCAGGACCTGCTGCCCGCCCTGATCGAGCTGTCGGACAAGGTGAAGGACACCAGGATCCGGAGCCTCAGCTTCGTCCCGCCGCTGATCAGCACGGTCACGCCCGACTGGTACCTGATCAGGCGCAAGGTCTCCGAGGCCCTGGACGAGCGCCCGGCCAACCGGTCGGCCAGCGCGCACCACTCCGCCGCCCCGACCCAGAACCCGGAGAACCCGGTCAGCCTGGACGCCGCCTGCGGCTGACCCTCACCTTTCCGACAGCCATCACTCCAGTACGGAGTGTGGCATGATGGTGCGCGGGCCCAACGGAAACGATTTTCATCGTCATTTCAGGAGCGCACGTGAGAGTGGCATTCGTCGGCAAGGGCGGCAGCGGGAAGACGACGATCTCGGCGCTGTTCGCGCGGCACGTGGCGGCCCAGGGCGACCCGGTGGTCGTCATGGACGCCGACATCAACCAGCACCTGGCCCTGGTGCTCGGCCTCGACGCCCAGCCCGAGCCGCTCGGGGCCCACCTCACCGAGATCAAAGACCTGCTGCGCGGCGACAACCCGCGCATCGCCTCGGCCGAGACCATGGTCAAGACCACCCCGCCGGGCCGCGGCTCGCGCCTGCTGAGCTTCGACGACCTGGCCGCACTCGACTACGCCGTGACCACCCCCCACGGCCTGCGCCTGCTGGCCACCGGCCCGTTCAACGACGACGACCTCGGCGTGGCCTGCTACCACTCGAAGGTCGGCGCGGTGGAGCTGCTGCTCAACCACCTGGTCGACGGCCAGGGCGAATACGTCGTGGTCGACATGACCGCCGGCTCCGACTCCTTCGCCTCCGGGCTGTTCACCCGGTTCGACCTGACCTTCCTCGTCGCCGAGCCCACCAGGCAGGGCGTGAGCGTCTACCAGCAGTACCGCGACCACGCCGCCAAGTACGACGTCGCGCTCGCCGTGGTCGGCAACAAGGTCCACGGCCCGTCCGACGTGGAGTTCCTGCGCGCGCACGTGGGCGACGACCTGCTGACCTGGATGGAGCACTCCTCGGCGGTGCGCGCCATGGAGCAGGGCCGCCACTTCACGCTCGACGACCTGGAGCCGGCCAACACCGACGCGCTGGCCGTCCTGCGCAAGACCCTCGACGCGCAGGAGAAGGACTGGCCGCGCTTCGGCCGCCAGACCGCGGAGTTCCACCTGCGCAACGCCCGCGCGTGGGCCAACGCCCGCACGGGAGCCGACCTGGCCGAGCAGATCGATCCTGACTTCGTCTACGGCCCCTAAAACGCACCTCCAGGGCTCTGGAGCTGCCCCCTTCTCCCACATAACGTCAGATTCGATCCCCTTCGAGAGGAGACAGCATGTCGCTGACCGTCCCGAACGATCTGCTGGACCAGGCCCGAGCCGGAGACGTGGACGACGCCGCGTTCGTCGCCTGCGTCCGCGACTCACTCCCCTACGCGTGGTCGCTGATCAGCGAGCTGGTCGCCGAGCGCGCGCAGAGCGGAGCCGAGTTCACCGACAACCAGGTGCCACCGCCGTCCGAGGAGGCACGCGGCCAGCTCCTGCGGTGTCTGGCGAGCGACGCGATGCGCGGCGCGCTCGAACGCCACTTCGGCGTACGGCTGGCCTTCCAGAACTGCCACCGGGTCGCCGTCTTCGACCCGGCGGCCACCAAGGCCCTCGACGAGTTCGTCACCCCGCGGGCCCAGATCCTCAACCAGAAACCGGAGCTGGTCGACTGCTGAACCCACGGGCGAGCCGGGGCCTCCCGGCTCGCCCGTCAGTCGTCCAACAGGGGCAGGACCTCGGCGCCGAGGCGGCGCACGTCCTCCAGGGCCCGCCGGTGGTCGCCGATGCCCTCCACGGTCAGGATCACGTGCTCGATCCCGGTGCTCTCGGCCGTGCGCAGCAGCACCTCGGCGCAGTGGGCGGGCGAGCCGACCGGATGGATGCGCGTCAGCAGGTCGACGTAGGCGGCGACGTCCCGCGAGGGGCGCGGCCGGCCGTCCACCGGAACGTAACCGGCCAGCCCGGGGCCCAGCCACGCGGGCATCGACTCCCTCAGCTCGCGGACGGCCGCCTCGGTCGAGTCGGCCACGTGCGCCACCCCGGCCGCCAGGTGCCCCGCCGGGCTCCCGCCGCGAGCGACGTGCTCGGCGACCAGCAGGGCCTTATCGTGGTCGCCGATGTGCATGCCGAGCAGCATCGGCAGCCCGCGCTCGGCCGCCAGCGCCACCGTCGAGCCCGACGTGCACGCCACTACGGGCCGCAGCCGGGCCCGCGGCACCAGGGCGACCTCCCTGAACCGGAAGAACTCCCCCTCGGCCGCCACCGACCCCGCCGACAGGGCCTCGACCAGCAGGTCGAGCGACTCGGCGAAGCCCCGCTCGAACCGGTCGAGCCCGGTGCCGAACACCTCCAGGTCGACCCACGGGCCGCCCCTGCCGACGCCCGGCGTGAACCGCCCGCCCGACAGGTGGTGGAGCATGGCCGCCTGCTCGGCCAGCGCCACGGGATGGTGCGAGGACAGCACGCTCACCGCCGTGCCGAGCCCGATCCGGCTGGTACGCCCCGCCGCCACGGCGGCCAGCGTGACCGCCGACGGGCACACGCCGTAGGACATGAAGTGGTGCTCGGCGATCCAGGCGTCGTGGAACCCGGCCGCCTCGGCGGCCTCGATGAGCTCAACCGAGTTCCGCAGGACCTGCCCTGGATCCTGGCCGGGAAAGCAGGCCGCGATGACGAAGATCCCGATCCGCACTCCCCCGATCCTACGGCTCAGCCGAACAGCGCCGCCTGCCCTTCGCCCACGAGCGGATCCCTGGCCTGCTTCAGATGCCGCCATTGCGGCAGGTCGTCCAGGTAGGACCAGGAGAGCCGGTGGTGCGGCGTGGGGCCGAGGCGGGCCAGGGCGTCCTGGTGCGCGGGCGAGGGGTATCCGGCGTTGTCCGCGAAGCCGTACTCGTCGTGCCCGATCGTCCCCATGTAGGCGTCGCGGCGTACCTTGGCCAGGACCGAGGCCGCCGCGACCGAGACGCTGGCCGCGTCGCCCCTGATCTCCAGGCGGACCGGCCAGGGGGCGCCGATGTAGTCGTGCTTGCCGTCGAGGATCACGGCGTCGGGGCGCACCGGCAGGGCTTCGAGCGCCCGGCGGGCGGCCCTGCGCAGCGCCTCGGTCATGCCGAGCGCGTCGATCTCGGCGTGGCTCGCCTCGCCGAACCCGATGCCGGCCGCCCACGCGGTCAGCTCGTCGGCGAGCGGGCCGCGCTTGGCGGCCGAGACCTGCTTGGAGTCGGTCAGGCCGGGCGGCGGCTCGGACAGATCGGTCACGACGGCGCAGACCGTCACCGGCCCCGCCCACGCGCCCCTGCCCACCTCGTCGACGCCCGCGACCGTGCGGGTGCTCGGCATGGACAGCAGGAGCTGCTCGATCTCGTACGTCGGCGCCATGCGCAGACGCTACCGCTCGGCCGGGGTCACCGGCTCCAGGTCGCCGGCGATGTACCGGGCGGCCACGTGGATCGCCCGCAACGTCACCGACACCGACGGCCGGTGCACGCTGGACCTGCGGGCCACCGCGTGCACGTCGCGGCCGACCGGGTTGCCGGGGAACTCCCTGACCGCCAGCCCGCGCACCCCGGCGGCCAGCGCGAGCGCGGGCACCGCGGCGATGCCGATGCCCTTGGCGACGAGGGAGAGGATCGTCCCTAGCCCCTCGAACTCCCAGGGCGTCGGCCGGGTGCCGCCGACGTCCACGAACAGCCGGTCCACGGCCAGGCGCGAGGGCTCGCCGTCGGGGGTGGCCATCCACGGCTCGTCGCGCAGCTCGCGCAGGTCGAGCGGCACTCCGGGGTCGGCCAGCCGGTGCCTGCGCGGCACGACCAGCACGATGGGGTCGCGCAGCAGGGGGAAGACCCGCAGGCTCTCGCTCTCGCGGACCGACCCGTACCAGTCGTCGACGAGGGCGATGTCCACCTCGCCCGACTGGACCTCCCGCATGCCCCGTCCCGACCTGCTCTGGCCCAGGCGGAGCGTCAGCTCGGTGTGGCGGCGCAGCGAACGCGCGAGCGCCGGCGCGAATGCCACGGCCGCTGTGGGGAAGGCGGTGACGACGACGCGCCCCGAGGGGGTGCCCGCATGGGCGGAGAGGTCGGACTCGGCCTCCTCGACCATTGACAGGATGCGTTCGGCGTGCCGGACGAGCCGGCGTCCGGCGTCGGTCAGCTCCGCGCTGCGCGCGGTTCTGTCGATCAGCGCCGTGCCGGTCTCCCGTTCGAGCGCCGCGAGCTGCTGGGAGACGGCCGACGGGCTGTAGCCCAGCGACTCGGCGGCGGCCGCGATGCTGCCCCGGCGAGCGAACTCACAGATCAGCGCCAAACGCCGGAATTCGAGCATCAGACTTCCTTACACCTACCCACAAAAAGCCTCGCTTGTACTGATGCCTTCATACAACCACCCTGGGAACGTGACAAACATGACCGTGACCTTGTCCGCCACCTTGGCGGCGAACGAAGACATCGAACGAAGACGGCGCGCCGGGGAGCGCGTGCTGCACCTGGCCTTCGGCGAGGCCGGTCTGCCCGTCCACCCGGCGCTGCGCGACAAGCTGGCCGCCGCTTCCGAGCGCAACGGCTACGGGCCGGTCGCGGGCGCGTCCGGGCTCCGGGCCGCGGCAGCGGGCTACTGGACACGACGGGGGCTCCTGACCGACCCCGAGCTGGTCGTCTGCGGACCTGGCAGCAAGTCGCTGCTGTACGGCCTGCTCCTGGCGATCGGCGGCGACATCGTCCTGCCCATGCCCAGCTGGGTCAGCTACGCCGCGCAGGCCGATCTGGTGGGCTCCCGTCCCATCCTGGTGCCCGCACCGCCAGGAGAGGGCGGGGTGCCGGACCCCGACCTGGTCGTCGCGGCGGTCCGGAGGGCCCGGTCGGAGGGCAGGACGGTCAGCTCCCTGCTGGTCACGCTGCCCGACAACCCGACCGGCCGGCTGGCCAGGCCGGAGACCGTCGCCCGGCTGGCGGCCGTGGCGCGCGAGCTGGACCTGATCGTGATCTCCGACGAGATCTACCGCGACCTCGTCCACGACGAGTCGGCCCGCTACACCTCGCCGGCCGACCTCGCGCCCGAGCGCACGATCATCACCACCGGGCTGAGCAAAAGCCTGGCGCTCGGCGGGTGGCGGATCGGCGTGGCCCGGCTGCCCGAGGGCGCGCACGGGCTGCGTACCCGGCTGCTGGCGGTGGCCAGCGAGATCTGGTCGGCGCCGGCCGCGCCCGTCCAGGAGGCCGCGTCCTACGCCTTCGACGAGCCGCGCGAGCTGACCGACCGGGTCGCCGGCAGCCGGAGGTTGCACGGCATCGTGGCGCGGGCCGTCCACGAGCGGTTCACGGAGATCGGCGCCTCGGTGCCGCGTCCTCAGGGAGGCTTCTACCTCTATCCCGACCTGAGCCACCTCAGGCTCGGCGGCTCCGCCGAGATCACCCGCATCCTGCTGGACGAGCACGGCATCGGCGTCCTTCCCGGACACGCCTTCGGCGACGACCCGTCGGCCGCCCGGGTACGCGTGGCGGTGAGCCTGCTCTACGGCGACTCGCCCGAAGAACGACTGACCGCGCTGAACAGCACAGATCCCCTGCAATTGCCGTGGATCGCAGCGAATCTGAACCATCTGTCCATGGGCCTGAAGGAGCTCGCTCTGGTCCGTCACGGCGTCGTGGGTGAACGTCACCCGGCGCTGGTGCCGGCGCCATGTCACGGTTAGGCGAATCTTTCCCCAAGAGCTGGTTTACCATCCACCAAATCAGCCCTCTGACCTGCGGAAACACCGCACATTCAGAAACCCGGGAAAGATGGGTTCGAGAGCCTGGTTACGCGCGCGCCGCGCGAGCCTCATCATGTGCTCATGCCCGCTCTTGTCACCTTGTCCGGGCGCTCCGTGCGCCTGGAACCTCTCAGCCACGCGGTGATCGACGATCTCGTCGCCGCGGCGAGTGAAGACCGCTCCACTTACGCCTTCACTCGCGTCCCGGACGGCCGGGACGAGATGGTCTCCTATGTGGAGGCCGCCATGGCTGAGCAGGCGGAGGGCCGCACGCTGCCCTTCGCCATCCGGTGGCTGAACACCGACCGCGTGGTCGGTGCCACCCGTCTCATGCACCTGGAGTATTGGCAGGGCCCCATGCCCTGGCCTCCGGGTACACGGGGTGCGGTGGGCGACATCCCGTCCGTGGCGGACATCGGTTACACCTGGCTGGGCGCCTGCGCCCAGGGCACCGGCGTCAACCGGGAGAGCAAGTTCCTCATGCTCTCACTCGCCTTCGAGACCTGGAACGTCCACCGCATCACACTCAAGGCAGATGTCAGGAACGTCCGATCCCGGGCCGCCATCGAGGCCCTCGGCGCACACTTCGACGGGGTGCGGCGAGCGGATAGCCGAGGCGCCGACAACACGGTCCGAGATACGGCCTTCTACTCGATCCTGAACTCCGAATGGCCGCTCGTCCGAGAACGGCTGGCCATGCGGCTCGGACTGGTAGAGGCAGCGTAGGAACATCGGCAACGGCCCCGCCCATACTTTTCCGGGCGGGGCCTGTATTTTTCTGCGTCCCCATCGGCTCTACATGACACGCCCCCGTGTCGGTGCGCCATGTACGGCCTGCCATCAGCATGCGGAGGCACGGTCAACACCGGATCAAAGGCGGATCAACGGTTCGTTCCGGCGATCAGCCCAGTTCTAGGTGGTAAGCGGTACTGGATCTATCATTTGGACACAAATCGTTCCATTGCCCGGGAGACAGACGGCATGGCTGGTCAGAGCGTTGAGAGCGGGCTGCGGTTCGCCGTGCTCGGTCCCGTCCGCGCGTGGCGCGAGGGGCAGGAACTCGACCTGGGCACCCCGCTGCAACGCTCGATCCTCGGCATGCTGCTCCTGAGGGAGGGCCGCGCGGTCACCCCCGCCGAGATGATCGACGCCGTGTGGGGCGAGGACGCGCCGCCCCGCGCCCTGGGCGCGCTACGCACGTACGTCTCCCGCCTGCGCACGGTGCTCGAACCCGACAGGCCCGCCCGCTCCCGTCCCGAGCTGCTGACCTCCATCGGCCGGGGCTACGCCCTCCGCCTGCCCGACGACGCGCTCGACCTGACCCGCTTCGAACGCGGCATCGCCGAGGCCGAGACCGCCCGCAAGGCCGGCCGGCTCTCCGCCGCCGCCGAGGGCATGCGGTCCGCGCTGACCCTGTTCGAGGGCGAGCCGCTGGCCGGCGCCGTCGGCCCGTACGCCGAGCACCAGCGCGACCGCCTGGCCGAACGCCGCGTCAGCGTCATCGAGACGCTCATGGACCTCGACCTGGAGCTGGGCGGGCACGCCGCCGTCGTGTCCGAGCTGATCGCGCTCACCGCCGAGCACCCCCTGCGCGAACGGCTGCGCGCCCAGCTCATGCTGGCCTACTACCGGTGCGGACGGCAGGGCGACGCCCTCAACGTGTTCACCGAGACCCGCGAGGCGCTCATCGACGAGCTGGGCATCGAGCCCGGCAGCGAGCTGACCGCGCTCCACCAGCGCATCCTGGCCGCCGACCCGGCGCTCACCCTCGTGCCGCCGCCCGCCGACCCGGCCGAGCAGGCCGCCGGCGAGCCCGCGGCCGAGGAGGAGCCGCCCGCGCTCGAACTGCCCCGCCCGGCGCAGCTCCCGGCCGCGGTCAACGACTTCACCGGGCGCAAGGAGGTGGCCGTCCGCGTCCACACCCTGCTGTCCGCGCAGTCGTCGGCCGAGGGCGTGCCGGTGGTGGCGTTGTGCGGCATCGGCGGCGTCGGCAAGACCACGCTGGCCGTCCACGTGGCGCACGCGGCCGACGACCTGTTCCCCGACGGCCAGCTCTACGCCGACCTGCGCGGCCACAGCGACGAGGTGACCGCTCCGGAGTCGGCGCTCGGCGGCTTCCTGCGCGCGCTCGGCATCCCGCCGGACGTCATCCCCGACGGCCTGGCCGAACGATCGGCGCTCTACCGCTCGCTGCTGTCCGACCGGCGCATCCTCGTGCTGCTGGACAACGCCCGCGACGCCGACCAGGTCAGCCCGCTGCTGCCGGGCTCGCCGGGCTGCGCCACGATCGTCACCAGCCGGGCCAAGCTGGCCGACCTGCCCGCGGCCCGGCTGATCGACCTCGACGTCATGGAGCCGGACGAGGCGCTTTCGCTGTTCTCCTCCGTCGCCGGACCCGAGCGGGTGGCCGCCGAGCACGGCGCCGCCATGGACGTGGTCGCCGCCTGCGGTTTCCTGCCGCTGGCCGTCCGGATCGTGGCCGCCCGCCTGGCCGCCCGCCCCTCCTGGACGGTCGCCTCGCTGGTGCCCAGGCTGGCCGACGAGCAGCGCCGCCTCGACGAGCTGCGCGTGGGCAGCCTGGGCGTCGAGGCCACCTTCGCGCTCGGCTACGGCCAGCTCGAACCCGCCCAGGCCCGCGCCTTCCGCCTGCTGTCCCTGCCGAAGGGCCCCGACATCTCGATCGGGGCCGCCGCGGCCGTCCTGGCGATGAACATGTACGAGGCCGAGGAGCTGCTGGAGTCGCTGGTCGACATGAGCCTCCTGGAGGCCACCGCGCCCGGCCGCTACCGCTTCCACGACCTGCTGCGGCTGTTCGCCAGGCGCGTCCTGGACAAGACCGAGCGTCCCGAGGACAAGACGCTGGCGCTGCGCCGGCTGCTCGGCTTCTACCTGGCCTCGTCCCGGTCCGCCCACCAGCTGGCCTACGAGGGCAGCATGATCCCCGACAACCTGGCGGTGGTCGGCAGCGGGCTCACCTTCACCACCGTCGACGAGGCCGTGGCCTGGCTGATCTCCGAGGGCGACTCGCTGTTCGCGGCCATCAACCAGGCCGCGACCACCTCCACCGCCGGCGAGCAGCTGCTGCCCGCCGCCGACATGCTGGTGGCCATGGAGCCGCTGCTGGAGGCCGGCAGCCACACCCGCGAGTTCGACCAGGGCACCCGTGCCGTGCTCGCCGCCGCCCTGAGCCTCGGCGACGAGGCGAGCGAGCTGCGCTCCCGGTACGTACTGGGCCGGGTGCTGTTCGCCGGCAACCAGCTCTCCGAGTCCGAGACCCACTTCCGCCGCGTGCACGAGCTCTCCGACGCCCGCGGCGAGAAGATCGTCACCGGCGAGGTGCTCAACGCGCTGGCCGTCGTCGTCGGCCGGCAGCGCCGCCACACCGAGGCCCTCACCCTGTTCGACGCCGCCTCCCGCTACTACCGCGAGAACGGCGTCCCCGCCGGCGAGGCCCTGGTGCTCAGCTACTCGGCCCGCGACCACCTGGGCCTCGGCCACCCCGACGACGCCATCGCCGCGGCGGAGAAGGGCCTGGCCATCTTCACCGAGATCGGCAGCGGCGCCGGCACCGCCCGCGCCCGCTACCACCTGGGCATCGTGCTCAGCCGGGTCGGCCGGCTCACCGAGGCGGTGCACCACCACGCCGAGTGCCTGGCCTTCTTCCGCTCCAGCAAGCAGCGGGTCTGGGAGCAGCGCGTGTGCTCCCGGCTGGCCGAGACGTTCATCGCCGCCGGGCGCTACCCCGACGCCGTACGCCACGCCGAGCAGGCGCTCGTGGTCTCGCGCGAGATCGGCCACCCCTACGGCGAGGCGCTCTCGCTCACCGTGCTCGGCCGGGCGCTACGCGGACTGGGCAGCGCCGCGCGGAGCCTCGACTGCCTCAGGCAGGCCCACGACGTCTTCACCAGGCTCGGCGCCCCCGAGGCCGGCGACCTGAAGCTCCTGCTGGACGGCTTCGCCGTCGAACGGTCCGTCGTCGAGTCCTGAGTACAGCTCGTCGTCCAGACGTGTCATCCACACATGGTTGATCAAGGCTGTCCTTAGTCAATGCCGATGGCAGCCCGGCCGGTCATCCTGACCGCCACGCGTCGCCAGGGGGCCCGGTCATCCGGATGCTTCGCGTGACGGCTAGCCGCCTCACACAGACGACCGGCCGGACTCGACGCGGGCCTTCGAACCCCCCAGGCCCGCGTCTCGGTCAGAAGCCTCCACCGGCGCGGTCAACGTCGGATCAACGGTGAATCAAAGCAGGAAATAACCCTCGGCGATGAGCGGCCGGACCGCGTCGGCGTTGGGGATCTCGCCGTCGCCGACCAGCTCGGCGATCACGTTGAGCAGCGGCCCGAGCGCCAGCTCGCCGTCGCACACGCCGGCCAGGGCGGCCTCGACGGTGCCGACCTCCCTGCTGCGCCGCAGCCCCTGCGTCTGGCGCAGCACGATGCGGATCGGGTCCTCGGCGCCGGGCAGGCCGACGCGTTCGTCCAGCACCCCTTCTGCCGTGCGCAGCAGCGCCGCGTCGAGGTCGGCGGCGCGGTGGGCGGCGGCGATGGAGTCGAGCACGTCGTCGATGTAGTCGCCGACCGGCAGGGCCACCTGGTGGGGCAGGTGCTCCACGCGCACGACCGGGTCGAGCGTGCCCGAGTTGCGCATGGTGATCCAGCCGAAGCCGATGCCCTCGACCTTGCGCTCGTCGAACCAGGCCAGCCACCGGTCGTAGTGGTCGGTGTAGCCCTTGGTGCCCTGCTCGGCCGCGTCCTTGAGCCACAGCTCGACGTATTCGGCCGGGTCCTGCACGTCACGCTGGACGACCCAGGCGTCGCAGCCGGTCTCGCGCAGCCAGCCGCCGACCCGGTCGTGCCAGTCCTCGCCCTCGACGTGCAGCCAGTTGGCCAGGAAGTGGGCCTGGCCGCCGGGCGCGAGGTGGCGCGGGGTGCGCCGGACCAGGTCGCGGCAGAAGTCGTCGGCCTCGCCGCCGGACTCGCGGTAGGTCAGCGTGCGCTCGGCCCCGGGGGCGATGACGAACGGCGGGTTGCTGACGACCAGGTCGAACAGCTCGCCCTCGACCGGCTCGAACATCGACCCCACCCGCGCGTCGACCCCCGTCACGCCGGACAGCTCCCAGCTCAGCCGGGCCAGCTCCACGGCGCGCGGGTTAAGGTCGGTGGCCACCACCTGCTCGGCCCGCCCGTCGAGGTGGAGCACCTGGACGCCGCAGCCCGTGCCGAGGTCGAGCGCGCGCGTGACGGGCCGGCGGCTGGCGAGCTGGGCCAGGTTGGCCGAGGCGCCCCCGGCCCCCACGACGTGGTCGGCCCGCAGCGCCGGGTCGCCGGGCCGGACCTTGCGGTCGGAGACCACGTAGCCGCCGGTCTCCCACGGCTGGAGGTGCACGGTCGCCCTGATCAGGTCGCCGTCGGCCGACACCAGCCCCGACTCCAGGACGGCGGCCGGCACGGACCTGGCCGGCACCGGCACGCCGAGCCACCAGAGCCTGATCAGGGTGCCCAGCGGGTCGCCGTCGGCGGTCGCCCGCAGGGCCGGTACGAGCTCCTCCCGCGCCAGGGCCGAGGCCGCCATGGCGCCGAGCCGGTCGCGGACGCCGTCGATCGTGTAGCCGGTTTCGAGGAGGTGATGGCGCAGTCGTTCCACGGACACCATCCTTTCACCAGCCACCGACAGTGCTCATACTGTTACTTACACACCCAAGCGTTCTGCAAGCCATGGACAAGTGGGTGGCGGTATCTCTAGGGGTGCAAGACGCCGTACCGAGGAGCGCGCCCCCATGCTGATCCCCTGCTTGGCCTGCGAGTCGCGATTCGGGCCCGACGAGTACTTCAACGCCTGCTCCGACTACAACCGGGGCCTGGACCTGGTCTCGTGGACCTGCCCGCGCTGCGGCAACCGCGACGACCTGCGCGTGCTGCCCGGCGAGCTGGGGTTCGGCTACCCCTCGCGCGGCAGGTTCGACGTGCACGACCGGCTGCGCGTGCCCGGCCTGCGCAGGCAGCGCGGCGACCTGCGGCTGGACATCTCCCTCGACCGCTCCCGCTGGCAGGTCAGGACGCGGATCCGGCAACCGGCCTGACCGGCGCGCACGCGTACGCGGGCGGCTCGCCCCGCAGCAGCCGCGCGATGTCCTCCACCAGCGCCTCCGCCAGCTCCTCCAGGCTCTCCCCGGTGGCCTCGCCGAGCCTGGGCGTGAGCACCACGTTCGGCAGCCTGGTCAGCGGGTGGGCCGGATCGAGCCATTCGCCCTCGAAGTGGTCGAGCCCGGCGCCGCCCACCCGGCCCTGGCGCAGCGCGTCCACCAGGGCGGTCAGGTCGTGCAGGGCGCCGCGCGAGGTGTTGAGGTAGATCGCGCCCTGGCGCATCGCGCCGAACTCGCTGTAGCCGAACAGGCCCCTCGTGTCCGGGGTCAGCGGCACGTGCAGCGACACCACGTCGGCCTCGGCCAGCAGCGCGGGCAGGCTGTGCGTGGCCTCGGGGACGAACGGGTCGCAGGTGACCACCCGCATGCCCAGCCCCTGGCAGCGCCAGCGCATGGCCCGGCCCACCCGGCCCAGGCCGACGATGCCGAACGTGCGTCCGGTGAGCCGCCTGCCGCGGTGGCGCTGGGCGGGGGGCACCCTGCCGCGGTGGGCGCGGCCTCTGCGCACCTCGCGGTCGGCGGTGACGATGTTCCTGCTGACCGCGAACAGCAGCGCGAGCGTCAGCTCGGCGACCGCCTCGGGGTCGCGGTCCGGGGCGTGCAGGACGGTGACCCCGCGCTCGGCGGCCAGGCGCAGGTCGACCCCCGTGGGGGCGCCCAGGCTGGCCACGATGTCGATGTGGAGTCCGAGCACCGAGGTGCGAACCTGGTCGCCGTCGGTGATGAGCACGTTCGCGCCGGTCTCGATGACCAGGTCGGCGAGCTGCTCGTCGGTGAAGCCGACGCTCGGCCGGGGAGGAGCCTCGGCCACGTCGGCGACCTCGCCCAAGCGGGCGAGCGCGCTCTCCGGCAGGTCGGGCAGCACGAGCGCCCGAGGTCTTCTCACATTTGGACAATAACACCACAGACGGTACTCAGATCATTGCTCCCCGCGCTGGCGGAGACTCTGCCAGGCCGCCTCGCCCAGGCCCTTGATCTCTTCCTCGGTCGGGGTGTGCGCCCCGGCGAACCACAGGCGGCACATCTCCTGCGCCGGCCCGAGCCACAGGACGTAGCACATGGTGGCGTGGACGGGCTGGAGCTGCCCGTTCTTCATGTGCGGCTTCCACCAGTCGGAGACCTGGCGGAAGAACGCGCGCCTGGCCTCGGCCACCTCGGCGCCGCCCGGCTCGTTCTTGCGCGGCGGTCGCTCGCTGACCAGGATCCTGGCCCGCTCGGGGTGTTCGCCGGCCCAGCGCATGTGGAAGGCGACCACGGCCTCGATGCCGGCGCGGGCGTCGTCGTGCCGGACCAGCTCGGCGAGGAACTCCTGCTGGTAGGCGTCGAGGATCTCGGCGTACAGGACGCCGTAGACGTGCTCTTTGCTGGCGAAGTGGTGGTAGAAGCTGCCGACGCTTACACCGCTCTCCTCGCGCAGACTGGCCAGCGTGGTGGCCGAGACACCGTCCTGGCTGAAGCGGCGGAGGGCGCCCTCGATGATGCGGGTGCGGCCGTCGCGTCCGTTCTTGACACTCTTCACACTGTCAATGGTGTGCTACCAGAACCTTGTTCCGCAAATACTCCGGCCAGATCGATCATAGCGGTCACTTCGACCGTCCCCGACGCGACCTTCATCCGGGCGTCCGGCCACAGCCTGCGGACGAGCCTGAGCACCCGCCGGTTCTCGCCCAGCACGTCCATCCCGACCGTGCGCGCCCCCCGCACGGCGGCCCTGAGCAGCAGGGTGTCGACGAGCCGCGGGCCGAGCCCGTTCCCCTGCCAGCGGTCGGCCACGACGACGGCCACCTCGACGTCGGCGCAGCCGCCCCGGTAGCTCATGGCGTGCCCGACGATCTCGTCCCCGGCGGTGACGACGAGCGCGTCGCGGCGCTCGTCCAGGGTCAGCAGGGTGCGTACGAGGTGGGCGGCCGGGACGGTCACGCCGGTGAAGAACCGCAGGGTCTGGGTGTGCAGCGACAACCCCGCCAGGAAGCGTCGGATCCGGTCCTCGTCGTCCGGGCGGACCGGGCGGATCTGGGTTCCGTGCATAGACCCAGCCTGCCCCGCAGAGCTGAGTCTGTCAATCGAACTCAGATATAATGCCGAGATGAACGTGCCGTTCCGATTGGGCTTCCGGGTGGACAACTGCTCGATCGAGCGCACCCTGGACATCGTCGGGGAGAAGTGGACCTTCCTGGTGCTGCGCGAGGCGTTCAGCGGCGTGCGCAGGTTCGCCGACATGCAGGCGGTCACCGGCGCCCCCCGCCAGGTGCTCAGCGCGCGCCTGGCCCGGCTGGTCGACGAGGGCCTGCTGCGCAAGGAGCCCTACCGCGAGCCCGGCCAGCGCCAGCGCGACGAATACCGGCTGACCGACAAGGGCCGCGACCTCTATCCGCTGCTCGTCGCGCTCATGCATTGGGGTGACAAATACCTGGCCGACGAGGAGGGCCCGCCGGTGCTGCTCACCCACCGCGACTGCGGCGCCCCCATCGAGCTGCGCTTCCGCTGCGCCGAGGGCCACGAGGTGGCCGGGCCGCGCGAGGTCACGCCGGTGCCCGGCCCGGGCCCGGGGGCGCGCGACGTCTAGCGGGCGAGCCGCGTGAGGGAGCACCCGCCCCGGTGCCTAACCTTGAAGGCGTGTACCGGTTCCTGCTGACGCCCCGGTGGCTGGCGCTCCACGTCGTGGTGCTGCTGGTCATCCCCGCCTTCGTGTTCCTGGGCAGGTGGCAGTTCGGGCGTTTCGAGGAGCGGTCCGACAACAAGGACAGGGTGACGGCCAACATCGAGGCCGCCGCCGTCCCGCTCGACCGGCTCGCGGCTCCCGGCCGGCAGGTCGGCGAGGGCGACCGTTACCGCACGGTCGTCGCGTCCGGCACGTACGACGCCGCCCACGGCCTGCTCGTACGCCGCCGTCCGCAGGAGGGCCGCAACGGCTTCTACGTCCTGACCCCGCTCGTCACCGGCCAGGGCGCCGCCGTGATCGTCAACCGTGGCTGGATCCCGGCCGCGGCCAGCGCCGACGCGGCTCCCCAGGTCCCCGCCCCGCCCACCGGACAGGTAACTGTCACCGGGCGGCTACGTCAGAGCGAGACCGAAGACTCCACCGGCATCCGCGAGCGGTCCGGGCTGCCGGACGGCCAGGTGCTGCTGATCGACGCGGCCAAGATCGGGCAGCGGATGCCGTACCGGCTGGTGGGCGGCTATGTCGAGCTCACCGGGCAGCAGCCGCAGGCCGCCGCCGCGCCCGCTCTGGTGCCCGCCCCCGACGTCGGCTCCGGCGGCGGCCTCAACCTGGCCTACGGGGTCCAGTGGTGGCTGTTCATCGGCATCGCGATCGGCGGCTGGATCCTGCTGATCCGGCGCGAGGTGGCCGAGCGGAAGTCGGGGAAGCCCGCCGGTGAGTCCGTGGCGGCCCAGGAGGCGGAAACCGCCGCCAATTAAGGTGTGAAGGGTGATCCGCCACATTGAGTTCGCCAATCTCCGCAATTTTCGTGACGTAGGTGGATATGCCACCGAGGACGGGCGCACCGTCCGGTGGCAGCGGCTCTACCGGGCCGACTCCCTGGGCTGGCTGGCCGGCGACGACCTGCGGGCCTTCCACGCGCTGCGCGTGCGCACCGTGATCGACCTGCGGCATCCCGCCGAGGTCGAGCGGGCCGGCCGGGTGCCGGAGACCGAGGGGCTGCGCTACCGCAACCTGCCGATCGAGGGCCGCCCCTGGGACATCGCCCGGTTCACCGAGGAGATCGGCGTCGAGCGCTACCTCGCCGACCGGTACCTGGAGGTGACCGAGGACGGCGTGGAGAACCTGCGCGCCGCCGTGGAGACGGTCGCCGTCGCGGAAAACGCGCCGGTCGTCATCCACTGCGCGGTGGGCAAGGACCGCACCGGCCTGCTCACCGCGCTGATCCTCTCGCTCGTCGGCGTCGCCGAGGACGACATCGTCGCCGACTACGCCCTGACCGGCCTGGCGACCGAGCGCTTCATCGCCGACCAGCGCACGAGGCACCCGGACACCCCGCTGTGGCCGGGGTTCGGCCGCGCCCCCGCCCGGGCCATGCGCCTGTTCCTGGACGACCTGATCGACCGGCACGGCTCCGTCGAGGGCTACGTCACCGGCGTGCTCCAGGTCGACCGGGCCACCATCGCCGAACTTCGCGAAAATCTCCTGACTGATTCGATCTCCCGCGGGTAGAAGCCGCCGGGGTCCGCAAGGGGCAGCATCCTCAAGGACCCCACAAGCCCGGGATCGCCCCCATCCCCCTCCAGGCGGTCCCGGGTTCGAATGCATGGATACCCAACGGATACGTCGCAGCTTGTTCGACGTTATGCCGCCGTCGTACGGTTACCTGCGTGACTACGCCGCTGCTCCCCGACCCTGACCCCCGGCGGCGCGACTATGTGATCATCTCTGCCGACGATCACCTGATCGAGCCTCCTGACCTCTTCGAGGACAGGCTCCCGGAGAAATACGCCGACGTCGCGCCCAAGGTCGTGGAGACGGACGCCGGCCACCAGGTCTGGCGCTACGGCGGGGCCACGTACCCGTGCGCGGGCATCGACGTGGGCGCCGGGCTGCCGCGCGAGCAGTGGACCCTGGATCCGGTCAGGTTCGAGCAGATGCGTCCCGGCTGCCACGACATCGAGGCCCGCGTCCAGGACATGGACGTCGCCGGCATCTGGGCCGCGCTGTGCTTCCCCGGCATGCTGGCCGGCCAGGCGGGCATGCCGTTCGCCCGCACCCGCGACCAGGAGCTCGGCCTCGCCCTGGTCAAGGCGTGGAACGACTGGCACATCGACGTCTGGGCGGGCACCTACCCCGAGCGGATCATCGGCCTGCAACTGCCGTGGCTGCCCGATCCCGACATCGCCGCCAAGGAGATCAGGGCCAACGCCGCCCGCGGCTTCAAGGCCGTGGTCTTCCCCGAGTTCCCGACCAGGCTCAGGCTGCCGTCGATCCACACCGGCCACTGGGATCCGTTCTTCGCCGCCTGCGAGGAGACCGGCACGGTCGTGGCCCTGCACACCGGCGACTCCTCCTGGTCGCCCGTGCCCTCGCCCGACACGCCCATCGAGGCGATCACCACGCTGATGCCCACCAGCGCCATGTTCGCCTGCGCCGACTGGCTCTGGTCGGGCCTGCCGCTGCGCTTCCCCGGGCTGCGCATCCTCATCGTCGAGGGCGGGGTCGGCTGGCTGCCGATGCTGGCCGAGCGCGCCGACTACGCGCTCGACCACCCGGTCGCGGGCGAGGCCGCCTGGGACGGCGGCCTCAAGCCCAGCGAGGTGCTGCGCCGCAACTTCTTCTTCGGCACGCTCGACGACCACGCGCTGTCCGGCGTGCGGCTGGCGGTCGGCCTCGACCATGTGCTCCAGGAGAGCGGTTACCCGCACTCCGACTCGACCTGGCCCGACACCCAGAAGGCCGTGGCCGCCAACCTCGGCGCGCTGCCGCCCGCCGACATCGCCAGGGTCGCCTACGGCAACGCCGCCCGCCTGTTCGGGCACCCGCTGCCCTCGCGTGCCTGGCTGCGGATGGAGGAGATCTAACCCTCCTCCGCCAGCCTGCCCTGGATGATCCTGCGCTCGTGCTCGACGTAGCGACCGCTCTCGCCGAGCAGCGAGGCGATCAGCCACAGGAACACGCCGAAGTCGTCGGCCACCCCGATGAGCACCAGGAAGTCGGGGATCACGTCGACCGGCGACAGGATGTAGACCACGCCGAGCGCCATCAGGGCGAGTTTGCCCTTGCCCATGCCGTCGTAGCGGCCGCGGGTGACCGCGCCGATCATGCGCGGGATCGCCCGCACCCTGGTCAACATCCCCGGCGTGCCAGGCTTGGTCACCTCGCGGTACGTCCGCCACGCCGCCGCTGCCCGTGCTGCCTTCGCCATCATGAGGATCCTCCTACCCCCGGCTTCTCACGACATAACGCGTCAGCCGGGTGAGGGGTTCCTGACGTCACCGCATGGCGGCGTGCTCGAACGGCCTGACCTGCTCGATCTGCGCGGCCACCCGGATCAGCAGATCCTCCCGTCCGGCCGCCGCGACGAGCTGCACGCCGACCGGCATGCCCGCCGCGTCCCTGTGCAGCGGCAGCGAGACGGCGGGCTGTCCGGTCGCGTTGATCGGCGAGGTGTAGGCCACCACCTGCGCGGTCCTGCCGAACGCGGTGCTGAGGTCGGTGGGCGGGATCCAGCCGAGCCGGAACGGCGCCGCCCCTGACGACGGCATCAGCAGCAGGTCGTTGCCCTCGGCCCACCAGGAGGCCATGCGGCGGCGGAAGCCGTCCACCCACTGGGTGGCCAGGATGTGGTCGGCCGCGCTGTTGGCGCGGGCGGCGGTGACCATGGCCGCGTTGCGTGGTTCGAGCTCGTGCAGCTCCACCGGCCTGCCGCGGGCCGCGCCCAGGCTCACGACGTGCGCGGCGAGGTTGTCGGCGACGATCGCGGCGAAGTGCCGGGCGAACTCCGGCTCGGCGAGCGCCGGCGGGCCGCCGGGCGTCACGTCGTGACCGAGGCTCTCCAGCAGCGCCGCCGCCCGGGTGACGGCCTCGGCCAGGTCGGGATCGGCGGGCACGCCCGGCCTCGGGTGGGCGGTCAGGAAGCCGATGCGCAGCCGTCCCGGGTCGGCGTGCAGCTCGGCGGTCAGGGGGCCGGGCAGCGCGGGGGCGTCGTAGGGGTCGCCCGGCTCGTAGCCGGAGACCGCGTCGAGCGCGGCGGCCGTGTCGCGTACGGTCCTGCTCACGAAGCCGGGGCAGGAGAAGCCGCTCCAGCCCTCGCCCGCGGACGGGCCCATGCTCAGCCGGCCGCGCGTCGGCTTGAGCCCCACCAGGCCGCACAGCGAGGCCGGGACGCGGATCGAGCCGCCGCCGTCGCTCGCCGTGGCCAGCGCGACCATGCCCGCGGCCACCGCCGCCGCCGAGCCGCCGCTCGACCCGCCCGCCGAGTACGCCGGGTCGTAGGGGTTGCGGGTGGGGCCGTACGCCAGCGGCTCGGTCGTGACCGTGCTGCCGAACTCGGGGGTGTTCGTCCGGCCCAGCAGCACGAAACCGGCCCGGCGCAGGCGGACCACGCCGTGGCCGTCCTGGGCGGCGTCCTGGTCGTCGAGCACCCGCGAGCCCGCGGCGTACGGCTCGCCGGCCTGCCGCCAGCCCAGGTCCTTCAGCAGGATCGGCACGCCGCGGAAGGGCGCGTCCGCCGGGAGGCCGTCGATCTCGGCCAGCGCCCGCTCGAACCGCCGGTGGACGACGGCGTTGAGCTCGCCGTCGTGGGCCTCGACGGCGGCGATGGCGGCCTCGGCCAGCTCGCGGGCCGACACCTGCCCGTCCCTGACCGCCTGGGCCTGGCCGACGGCGTCGAGCCGCAGCACGTCGTCCATCAGCCCTCCTGGACCGGGGCCAGGTCGCGCACGGCCTGCTCGATCGGCACCTCGCCGCCGGGGATGGGGGCGAGCACCGGCGTGTCGAGCCCGTTGTCGACGTACTGGCGGATCCTGGCCCGGCAGGTGGCGGCGTCGCCGTGCACGACGAGGGCGTCGACCACCTCGTCGGGGATGGCCTTGAGCGCGGCCTGGCGGTCGCCCGCGGCCCACGCCTCGTGCATGGGACGCAGCACCTCGCCCCGGCCGAGCCAGTCGTGGAAGGCGGCGTAGGCGGGCACGGTCAGGTAGCTCGCCAGCATCCACCTGGCCATCTCGCGCACCTTGCCGGCGTCCTCGCTCACGCAGACGAACAGGCGGGCGATCAGCTCGGTGTCCGGGCCGATCTCGGCGCGCACCTTGGGCACGTCCTCGGGGGCGAGCCAGTTGGTGATCGCGCCGTCGGCCTCCTCGGCGGCCAGGCGCAGCATCCGGGGCCGCAGGGCGGCCAGCACGATCTTGGGTGCGGTCTTCGGCGCCCGTTCCAGCTTGAAGCCCTTGATCTCGAACGTCTCGTACCGCTCGGAGACCTTCTCCCCCGCCAGCGCCCTCCGCAGGAAGCGCAGCGTGTCGCGGGTACGGGCGTACGGCTTGGCGAACTCCACGGCGTTCCACCGCTCGACGATCGCCGGCGAGGAGGAGCCGATGCCGAGCACGAACCGGCCGGGGGCCAGGTCGGCCAGGGTGGCCGCGGACATGGCCAGCAGCCCCGGCCCCCGCGTGGAGACCGGGACGATCGCGCTCCCGAGCCGCAGATCCGGAGCCCACTGGGTGGCCATCGCCAGCGGGACGAACCCGTCGTTCCCGTTGACCTCGGCCGACCAGGCGTCGGTGTAGCCGAGGCCCGGCAGCTCCGCGATCAGCTCCTGCGACCTGGCCAGGGAACGGTCGTAGAAGGGGATGGTCATGCCCCAGTTCGGCGTCATTCATGGCCTCCGGTTCGGCGACGGTGAGCCGACCATACCAAGCGGTATGTCGCCAGAAGGAGCCCCCTAGGCCCGCAATTCGTGCACCGCGGCGATGAAGTCCTTCGTTATCCCCTGCAATCCGGGCAGATGCGACAACCCGACCAGCCGGTCCACCAGCGGCACCGTGACCTCGATCAGCCGGTACGTCCGCACGCACCCCGGCGAGGTGTCGTGCACCCAGAACAGCACCATGCCCATCGACAGCAGCCACAGCAGCTCGGGCAGCTCGGCCCGCAGCTCGGCGTTCATCCGGTCCTTCGACCCCTCGACCACCTCGCGGTAGATCCCGATGGACGCCTCCCGCGCCGGCGACGACTGCGCGCTGAACGGGCTCAGCGGGTTCGTCGGCTCGGCCGCGTGCTTGAAGAACTTCACCGCGAACTCGTGGTACGGCTCCGACACGCGCACCCACTCGCGCAGCACCCCGCTCAGCCGCGCGGCGAACGACCTCTCCGTGGCCAGGAACTCCCGGCAGGCCTGCTCGTGCTCGGCCTGCGCACGGTCGTAGTAGGCCTGGATCAGCGCCTCCTTGCTCTCGAAGTAGTAGTAGGCGTTGCCCACTGACACCCCTGCCTCGGCGGCGATGGCGCGCATGGTCGTCGCGTCGAAGCCACGCTCACGGAACAGTCGCAAGGCCGTCTCGACGATGACCTCTCGGGTGCTCTCCGATCCTCTGTTTCGGGCTTCGGACACGTTCGTCACTTTACGTCTTGAAAGCGCGGTGGGTCATGGAGTGGCACGGTGATCGCCGCCACAGGGCAAAGATGACTATGAGACATGAGTTATCTCCTGGGAATGGTGGGATTGTCGTTTCAGGCGGAAGGGCTCTTTTCCGCGAAAAGGCATCGACATGTGGATACGTGGAACAGCGCGCACCTTCGCGGTGGCGCTCCTCGGCATTCAGATCACCATAATCGCGCTGGCGTCGGCCGCTTCCGCCGCCTCCCACCCATCAGGTGGAGAGCGGGTTCAGGCGCCAACACCGTTCAACCGTCCTGACGAGACCGGGGGGATGCTCGACCTGTCCCTGTGGTTCCCGGAGGGGATCGACGGGCCGTGGACGAACATCCGGCAGGCCGCCCTAGAGGCGGCCCTGGCGGAGACATACCAGGTCGAGCAGCACCAGGCGGACCCCGCGGCCGCCAAGTCCCAGCTGTCGAAGGAGGACTCCGAGGAGACGGAGGACGCCTGGGCCGAGGCCGAGGACGCGTTCGTCGCGCAGCCGGACGCGCAGGATCGCGCCGAGCGCTCAGAAGCCGTCACGAGGCCCGCGAGCGTCGAGGAGGCGATGACGCCCCGGAGCCGGCCGCAGAGGTCGCAGCAGCGATCTCAGCTTGATCTGGCGCGGGTGCTGCCCAGGCAGGCCGCCATGCACATGACCCACGCGCTGGCCGCCCGCTGGCTCAAGAGCTCGGGCCTGCGCACGAAGTCGTCGGGCCACTGTACGAGCCGCCACATGCACCACTGCACCTCGCTCGACTCCGTCAGGGCCGGCACGATCGCCCGGATCATCGACCTCAAGCATGACAGCGGCTGCCCGGTCATGGTGACCGGCGGCACCGAGGCGGGCCACGCGCCCGGCCAGTACAGCCACGGAAACGGCTACAAGCTCGACATCACGCACAACGCGTGCATCGACCGCTACATCACCAAGCACCACCGCAAGACGGG
The DNA here is from genome assembly GCF_044465345.1 of Nonomuraea sp. NPDC049684. Classification (NCBI taxonomy): domain Bacteria; kingdom Bacillati; phylum Actinomycetota; class Actinomycetes; order Streptosporangiales; family Streptosporangiaceae; genus Nonomuraea; species Nonomuraea sp. NPDC049684. Next base: position 97,429 of record NZ_JBITLO010000017.1, read on the forward strand.
CGTCCGCGGCGACGGCGCCGCGCTCTACCGCTCCGCCACCGGAACCGTCTTCGCCAACGAGAGCAGCCACTGGGACATCCTCTTCCGGTGACAGGCCCCGCCCGCGCGAGAACGTGACTCGCCGGGCAACCACGAACCGCCGGGAAACGCGACTCTTCGGAGAAGGCGACAGATCTCGCCAGGAAAACGCGAAGGACGCCGCACACTGGCACGGCGTCCCCACGGAGTCGGCCGGGCTACAGCTCGGAGGCCACCAGCTCGGCGATCTCAGCCGCGTTGAGCGCGGCGCCCTTGCGCAGGTTGTCGCCGCAGACGAACAGGTCGAGCGTGTTCGGGAAGTCGATCGCCTGGCGGACGCGGCCCACGTAGGTCGGGTCGTTGCCGACCACGTCGAGCGGCGTCGGGAAGACGCCGTTGGCCGGGTCGTCCATCAGCACCACCGTCGGCGCCGCCGAGAGCACGCGGTGGGCGTCCTCGACCGTGATCTCACGCTCGAAGCGGGCGTGCACGGCCAGCGAGTGGGTGGTGATCACCGGCACGCGGACGCAGGTCGCCGAGACCTTCAGGTCGGGGATGCCGAGGATCTTGCGCGACTCGTTGCGCAGCTTGAGCTCCTCGGACGCCCAGCCGCCGTCCTTGTACGAGCCCGCCCACGGCACCACGTTGAACGCGATCGGCGCCGGGAACGGCGACTCCCCGGCCAGCTTGTCGGCCAGGACGTTGCGCACGTCGCCGGCCGTCTGGCCGATCGAACGGTCGCCGGCCAGGGCCTCGACCTCGTCGTAGAGCCGGGCCGAGCCGGCCACGCCCGCGCCCGACACCGCCTGGTAGGAGGCGACGACGAGCTCCTTGAGCACGTACTCGGCGTGCAGCGCGCCCATGGCCGCCATCATCGACAGCGTGGTGCAGTTGGGGGTCGAGATGATGTTCCTGGGCCGCTCGCGCGCGTCGAGCGGGTTGACCTCGGGCACCACCAGCGGCACGTCGGGCTCCATGCGGAAGGTGCCGGACTTGTCGATCGCGATCGCGCCGCGCTCGGCCGCGATCGGCACCCACACGGCCGACACCTCGTCGGGCACGTCGAAGATGGCGATGTCGATGCCGTCGAAGACCTCGGGCGCGAGCGCCTGGACCACGACGTCCTCGCCGCGCACGCTCAGCACCTTGCCCGCCGAGCGCGGGGAGGCCACGAGGCGGATCTCGCCCCAGATGTCCTCCCGGGTGGACACGATGTCCCGCATGACGGTGCCCACGGCGCCGGTGGCGCCGATCAGGGCGAGATTGGGCCTGCTCATCGTCCGCTACCTCCGTACACCACTGCTTCGACCTGGTCGGCGTCGAGATCGAAGGCACGGTGGGCGGCCGCCACGGCCGCGTCGACACCGTCCTGCTCGACGATCACCGAGATGCGGATCTCCGAGGTGGAGATCATCTCGATGTTGACCCCCGCGTCGGCGAGGGCCGCGAAGAACGTCGCCGTGACGCCGGGGTGCGAGCGCATGCCCGCGCCGATCAGCGACACCTTCCCGATCTGGTCGTCGAAGAGCAGCGACTCGTAGCCGATGCGGCCCTGGATCTTCTTCAGCGCGGTCAGCGCCACCTGGCTGTCGGCCGTGGGCAGCGTGAAGGAGATGTCCGTGCGGCCCGTGGCCGCGGCCGACACGTTCTGGACGATCATGTCAATGTTGATCTCGGCGTCGGCCAGCGTTTTGAAGATCGAGGCAGCCTCGCCGACCTTGTCGGGGACCCCGACAACAGTGATCTTGGCCTCGCTCCGGTCGTGCGCGACGCCGGAGATGATCGGCTGCTCCATCTCGGTTCCTTCGGTGTAAGGGTCGGAGACGACCCACGTGCCTTCCGTGGTGCTGAACGAGCTGCGTACGTGGATCGGCAGGTCGAACCGCCGAGCGTACTCGACGCAGCGCAGATGCAGGATCTTCGCGCCGCAGGCCGCCATCTCCATCATCTCGTCGTACGAGATCTTGGGGATCTTGCGGGCGACGGGCACGATGCGGGGGTCGGCCGTGAAGATGCCGTCGACGTCGGTGTAGATCTCGCAGACGTCGGCCTCCAGGGCCGCCGCCAGCGCGACCGCGGTGGTGTCGGAGCCGCCGCGGCCCAGCGTGGTGATGTCCTTGGTGTCCTGCGAGACGCCCTGGAAACCGGCCACGATCGCGATGTGACCCTGGTCGAGCGCCTCACGGATGCGGCCCGGCGTCACGTCGATGATGCGCGCCTTGCCGTGGGTGGAGTCGGTGATCACGCCGGCCTGCGAGCCGGTGAACGAGCGCGCCTCGTGGCCGAGGTTGGCGATCGCCATGGCCAGCAGGGCCATCGAGATGCGCTCTCCGGAGGTCAGCAACATGTCGAGCTCGCGGCCCGGAGGCAGCGGCGACACCTGCTCGGCCAGGTCGAGCAGCTCATCCGTCGTGTCGCCCATCGCGGAGACGATCACGACCACGTCGTTGCCGGTTTTTTTCGTCGCGACGATCCGCTGCGCGACCCGCTTGATGCAGGACGCGTCGGCGACGGACGAACCACCGTACTTTTGCACAACGAGCGCCACGAGAGTCTCCCGGTCTGGACTGTGAACTGCCAGTCTACTGGGGGCCTCTCATGGGCCTGATGGCTCATACCACTATGTGGATGATCATCACACGGTGGTGGCTTCCTCCGCCACGTCGAGCCGCGAGTGCGCGGCGAGGGCCTGCAGCGCGCGCATCGCCGCGCCCGCGTGGTTGCCCCAGGTGTTGAAGTAGGAGTACTGCCACCACCACAGCGCCTCGTGCGGACGGCCCGCGTGGAAGTGACGCAGCCCGTGGATGAGGTCGGCGGCCACCGCGGTCAGGTCGTCCGACAGCCGGTACGGCGTGACCGACGTGTCCTTGTACGGGTCGAACACCTCGGCGTAGTCGTCGACCGCCTCCAGCCGCTCGGCCAGCGCCGTGCGCACGCCGTCGATGTCGGGGTCCTCGCTCATCGGCGGTTCGTAGTTGCCCGACAGGATCACGTCGCGGTTGGCGCCGAGCTTGGCGCCGGCCAGGCTCACCTGCGCGACCTCCACCAGGAGCAGCGACCAGATCGCGTCGCCGCCCTCACCGCCGGCGACCCTGGTCAGGCCGTCGACGTAGTTCTGCGCGTGCGCGGCGATCTCTTCGGCGAGCACATCCCACATATCAGACATCCAGGAGCCTCCGTCCTTCGAAAGCACGGCCCAGGGTCACCTCGTCGGCGTACTCGAGGTCACCGCCCACCGGCAGGCCGCTGGCGAGTCGTGTCACTTTGATGCCCATCGGCTTGACCAGCCGGGCGAGGTAGGTAGCGGTCGCCTCGCCTTCGAGGTTGGGGTCGGTGGCGAGGATGAGCTCGGTGACCCGCCCGTCGGCCAGGCGCGTCATGAGCTCGCGGATGCGCAGGTCGTCGGGGCCGATGCCGTCGATCGGGCTGATCGCGCCGCCGAGCACGTGGTACGTGCCGCGGTACTCGCGCGTCTTCTCGATCGCCACGACGTCCTTCGACTCCTCGACCACGCAGATGACGTGCGTGTCGCGCCGCGGGTCACGGCAGATGCGGCACTCCTCCTCGGAGGCCACGTTGCCGCACACCCGGCAGAAGCGCACCTTGTCCTTGACTTCGAGCAGCGCGTGCGCCAGCCGCCTGACGTCGGCCGGATCGGCCGCCAGCAGGTGGAACGCGATGCGCTGCGCGCTCTTCGGACCGACGCCGGGCAGCATGCCGAGCTCGTCGATCAGGTTCTGGACGACCCCTTCGTACATGCCTAGAACCCTGGCAGCTGTCCGAGTCCGCCGCCGCCCAGACCTTGGGCGAGCGGGCCGAGCTTCTCCTGCTGCAGGTCGGCGGCGGCGCGCACCGCGTCGCGGACGGCCGCGATCACCAGGTCGGCGATCGTGTCGGCGGTGTCCTGCGGGTCGGCCGCGTCGATCACGCTCGGGTCGATCTTGAGTTCGAGCAGCTCACCTGAGCCGTTGACGACGGCAGTGACCATGCCGCCGCCCGACGAGCCCTCGATCTGCGCGTCGTTGAGCTCCTGCTGGGCGCTCACAAGCTGCTGCTGCATGAGCTGAGCCTGCTCCAGCAGCTGCTGCAGGTTGACATCCCCTGGGTTCACCGTCGTGCGCTCCTCGTGGCTCCGGTTCTTGACTGCCACGAGCCTACGGTGTTTGGGCGGCGTCATGTACTGGGAGGGCTCCCCATGTTTCCCTCCAGGCATTCGTCACGGACCTTTGTCATGGCCGGATCTCGGCCCCCCTCCAGTGTCCGAGACCCGGCCATCACGTCGGACGGAGCGGCCGCACCACGCCGACGCGTGTTTCGGAACGCTAGTGCGCCCAACGTTGCACACACGTTGCGTTCATTCAATCACCCTACGCAATCCCCCTGAACGGCTTGCGCATATCGCCGCCAGGACGGATGCTCGTTGTTGACTACTTGGAGTGACCGATGAGTTACGGCCATCTCGATGCGTACTCCCGTCTTCTACGCGGAGCACACGAAGCGGCGGCTACCGGGCAGAGCTCGCCCGATTCGCCCCGCACCCTGATCACGGCCTCGTGGCGGCGCTCGCTCGCGGCGGGGATCGACCCGGATGGCCGCAGCGCCCCTTTGGTCTGCGAGTCCGCCGACGTCGTCGAGATCCGCGAGGCTCATCCGCTGCGGCCGCTGCTGCCCCTGCTCGCCCAGACGCTCTCCGGCCTGGCAGACGAGGCCGAGCATGTCATGATCGTCACGGACCGTGACGGACGAGTGCTCTGGCGTGAGGGCAAAGGCGGCATCCTGCGCGATGCGGACCAGGTGGGCCTGGCTGACGGCCATCACTGGGGCGAGCGCATGGCCGGCACCAACGGCATCGGCACCGCGCTGGCCACCGGCCGGCCGGTGCACGTCTACTCCGAGGAACACCTGATGCGGGTGCTGCACGTCTGGTCGTGCAGCGCGGCGCCGATCAGCGATCCGGAGTCGGGCAACGTCATCGGCTGCGTCGACGTCAGCGGCATCGCGCGGTCCCTGCATCCGGCGACCGTCGCCCTGGTCAGCGCGACCGCCAAGCTCGCCGAGTCGCAGCTCGCCGTACGGATGCACGAGCGCGACGAACGCCTGCGCCGCCGCTACGAGTCGCTGCGCAACCGGGGCGGCATCCTGCTCTCGCCCACGGGCCGGGTCATCTCGGGCGATCCCATGGGCCGGCTCGGCGCCCGCCTCCCCCTGTCCGGCCAGCGCATGATCCTTCGTGACGGGAGCGTCGCCTTCCTCGAACCCTTCTGCGACGGCTACCTCCTGCGCGACACGCCGTCCGCGACGCCGCCCACCCTGCGGCTGACCTGTCTCGGCGAGGGCACCCCGACGGCCGACCTGGGCGAGCGCCCGCGTCCGCTCTCGCTGCGCCACGCCGAGATCCTGGCCCTGCTCGCGCTGCATCCCCAGGGCCTGTCGGCCGACCAGCTCTCGTTCCACCTCTACGGCGACGACGGAAACCCCGTGACCATCCGGGCCGAGATCCACCGGCTGCGCGGTCAGCTCGGGGAGGTGCTGGCGGCGAAGCCGTACCGGCTGGTCTGCCCGGTCGAGGCGGACTTCCTCGGCGTTCGCCGGCTTCTCGACTCGGGCGACACCGCCGCGCTGGCCCGCGCCTATCCCGGGCCGCTCCTGCCGCGCTCGGAGTCGCCGGACATCCGGCGCGAACGCGAGGAGCTCGAAGCCCAGGTACGCGCGTGCCTTTTGCGCCACGGCTCGCCCGACGACCTGTGGACCTACGCCCAGACGCCCAACGGCCGCGACGACTACCAGATCCTGGAACGCCTGTCGGCCCTGCCGCCGACGGACCCCCGCTCGGCCGCCGCCCGCGCCCGACTCTTCCCCTGACAACCGTCTAGCCGCCGCCCGCGCCCGGCTCTTCCCCTGACCTCAGCCCGGCCTCGGCCGGAGGGGGGCTTCGGTCAGGTGTGGTCGATCTCGCCGATGACCTGGGCGCCGAGCTCGCGTTGCAGCAGGGCCATGCCGGAGACGGCGTCGACGTCGGCGTCCGCGTCGTTCAGCGGGTCGACGTCGTCGGCGTCGGCGGCCTTGTCGCGGCCCGGGATCGCGCTCGGCCACGCCGCCGTGCCCCCCGCGCGCGACGCCGGGGTGCGCGGACCCGCCTGGGCTGCCGCCTTGGCGGCCGACCGCGCGGCGGCCAGCCCCGCCCCGACCGGCGCGGCGGCGGGCTGCCGGGCGGTCACGGTCTGGGTGGGGTCGGGGCTCGGCGGGGAACCGGGGCTGAGGTCGTCGGGCGCGTCGGGCCACGACTCGTCGGTGGTCGGGCGCGCGGACGCGGCGGCCGGAGGTTGGCCCGGGTCCTGGGAGCCCTGGTCGTCCTGGGAGCCGCCGTGCGAGCCGGACCGCCCCTGGGAGGTCGCCTGGACGCCCGCCCCGCCCTGCGGGCTGGTCGTCGCCTGGCTCGCGACCGGGGCCGCCTGAGGGACGGGGGCGCCGTGGCCGCCCGACGGCGGCTGCTGGCGCGCGGGGCCGCGGGTGGCCTGGGGCGCCGGAGAGCCGCCGACCACCGCCTCGACCCGCCAGGTGCCGCCGAGCACGTCGCCGAGCGCGGTCGCCACGACGGCGTCCTTGCCGCCGCCCGTGAAGTTCTTCATCGCGCCGACCTGGCTGAACCCGAGCGTGACCAGGTTGCCTTCGACGCCCACGACCTGGGCGTTCGTACTGACGTTGGCCCAGACCACGATGCTGCGCTGCTTGAGCGCGGCCAGCACGGCGGGCCACTGCTGCTGCATGCCGCCCGCCCCGCCCGCGACCGGGCCTGTTGCCGCGGGCGCCTGAGCGGCGGGCGCCTGGGCGACGGGTGCGGGCGCGTCGGAGGCCGTAGCCGCGGCCGAGCCGGGACGTACGGGCTCGGGCCAGTCGTCGGCCCCTCCGCCCGCGGGCCCCTGAGCGGCGGCGGAACCGTTGCTCCCGGCGGGCGTCGCAGGCTCAGGAACCGCCGCGTCGCCGCCGACCGGCGCCGCCGTACCGACGGAGACGGCCGGGGACGCGACGGGAACGTGCACGTCGTGACCGCCGCCCGGGGCAGCCGGACGCGGGATCGTCACCGCGCCCGCCCTGGAGGCCATCTGCGCGACCGTGCCGCCGCGCTCCAGACGTTCGAGCCGGGCGAGCAGGGACGCCTCGCCCTGCGAGGCGCCCGGCAGCAGCACGCGCGCGCACATGAGTTCGAGCAGCAGCCGCGGCGAGGTGGCGCCGCGCATCTCGGTGAGCCCCGCGTTGAAGATCTCGGCCGCACGGGTGAGCTCGGCCGGCCCCATCGAGGACGCCTGCCCCACCAGCCGCTCCAGCTCGTCGGCGGGACGGTCGAGCAGCCCGCTGGACGCCGCCTCGGGCACGTTGGCCAGGATCACCAGGTCGCGGAAGCGCTCCAGCAGGTCGGAGGCGAAGCGGCGCGGGTCGTGGCCGCCCTCGATCACCCGATTGACCGCCTGGAACACCTGGCCGCCGTCGCGCGCGGCGAACGCGTTGACGACCTCGTCGAGCAGGTCGCCGTCGGTGTAGCCGAGCAGGGATACGGCCTTGGCGTAGGTGATGCCGTCGTCCTCGGCCCCGGCGAGGAGCTGGTCGAGGATGGAGAGCGAGTCACGGGCCGACCCGGCGCCCGCGCGGACGACCAGCGGCAGGGCGGGCGGCTCGAAGGGCACGCTCTCGGAGGTGAGGATCTCCTCCATCAGCGCCTTGAGCGTCGCCGGCGGCATCAGCCTGAACGGGTAGTGGTGCGTACGCGACTTGATGGTGCCGATGACCTTTTCCGGCTCGGTCGTCGCGAAGATGAACTTCAGGTGCGGCGGAGGCTCCTCGACGAGCTTGAGCAGCGCGTTGAAACCCTCGCGGGTCACCATGTGCGCCTCGTCGATGATGTAGATCTTGTAGCGCGCCGACACGGGCGCGAAGAAGGCACGTTCGCGCAGGTCACGGGCGTCGTCGACGCCACCGTGGGAAGCCGCGTCGATCTCGATGACGTCGAGGTGGCCGGGGCCGGTCGGGGCGAGCGCCACACACGACTCGCAGGTGCCGCAGGGGTCGGGCGTCGGGCCCTGCTCGCAGTTGAGGGAGCGGGCGAGAATGCGCGCGCTGGAGGTCTTGCCACACCCGCGGGGGCCGCTGAACAGGTACGCGTGGTTGATGCGGCCCGTACGCAACGCCTGTCGCAGCGGATCTGTGACGTGTTCCTGACCCTTGACCTCGGCGAAGGTCCCGGGTCGGTACTTGCGGTAAAGCGCAAGGCTCATGCGACCATCCCGCCTGCGAGGGGGCTCTCAACGAAGAGACCCCCCGCACACCCGCCAGAGCCCGCTTATCCTTGCTGCCTTCCGGCCCTGGGGAGGTTCACAGGATGACGCCGCGCGAGGGGTCCCTGGACAGTCTAACCGGCCTCAGCAGTGCTCGCTCCACGGTTCGGGGTTGAGCATGTCCTGGAAAAATCGCGGTCACCGCAGTGCCGGAAGTCCGGTAAGCTCGTCGGCGGAGGATTCGCCTAGTGGCCGAGGGCGCACGCTTGGAAAGCGTGTATAGGGCAACCTATCAGGGGTTCAAATCCCCTATCCTCCGCCAGTTCTGAAGGGTCATGCCAGGTCAACGGCATGGCCCTTCTGGCTTTGTGTCGCCTTATGGCGCCTCGACCGGCAGGTCTACGGTCCGGGTCGTAAAGGACCGCCGCCCGTTCGTTCCACGGCACCGGCGAGCCCCACCGCGACGTGCTCGCCGCCTCGCCTTTCAGCAGCCTGGAGTCCCGGGTGTTCAGCCGGCGGCTGACATGGGACGTGGACGGACTGATCGGGCTCCAGCTCTCCTACTCCTCCAGCTCCCCCGCCAGGCTCGGCGACCGTCTGCCCGCCTTCGTCGAAGCGCTGCGTCAGGCGCCCTTCCAGATGCCAGGAGATCCCGAAAGAGTGGCGGGGACTGGAATCGTCAGGATATCTTGACGGTTATGACCTTGAGCACTGCCGATCTTCCGGGGCACGAGGGTTTCGTCGCTCCCGTTCTGCCCGACGGGGAGCCGGCCTCGTCGTCCAGCGCCTTCACCAGGACGTTCGTGGGGTATCTGGCCGCCTGTTCGTGCGGCTGGACCGATCGGCGGCGGTACCCGGCGACGCCGGAGGGGGCCAAGGAGGCGGAGTACCGGTGGTGGAGCAGGCACACGCCGCCGCTGCTCGCCGCCGCCCCGCCCGGCTGGCTGGTGACCAGGTCGAACCTGCTGTGCGAGCAGGTCGTCAAGCTCGCGGCCGATCGGCCGCTGGCCGCGCTCACCCTGCTGTCCCAGGTGGAGAGCTGGCAGCGGACGCTGCTCGACCAGGCCGTCGCCGGGGCGCGGGACAACGGCGCCTCCTGGGCGGAGATCGGCGAGGCCATGGGGATCTCCAAGCAGGCGGCCCACGAGCGCTTCAGGGCCCAGGTGAGCCAGTAGAGCCCGTTCAGGCCGGTACGAGCGCCTTGGAACGGTCGGCGACCATCCGTACGGCGAAGATGCCGAGCACGGTGCCCATCGCGTACCGCTGCACCCGCAGCCACACCGGACGGCGGGCGAGGAAGGCGGCCAGGCCGCCGGCCGAGATCGCGATCAGCGCGTTGACCAGCGTGCCGATCGCGATCTGCACCGAGCCGAGCGCGAGGCTCTGGAGCAGCACGTGTCCCATGGCGGGGTCGATGAACTGCGGCAGCAGCGACAGGTACAGGATCGCGATCTTGGGGTTCAGCAGGCAGGTGAGCAGCCCCATGGCGAACAGTTTCCGCGGCCTCTCGACCGCCAGCTCGCGCGGCTGGAAGACCGAGGCGCCGCCCGGCCTGACCGCGTTCCAGGCCATCCAGAGCAGGTACGCGGCCCCGGCCAGCTTGAGCGCCGTGTAGGCCACCGGCACGTACGCGAAGACGGCCGTCAGCCCGAGGCACGTCGCCGTCAGGTACGCCATGAACCCCAGCGCGACGCCGACCAGCGAGATCAGCCCGGCACGACGCCCCTGGCTGATCGAGCGGGAGACCAGATAGATCATGTTCGGTCCCGGCGTCAGAACCATGCCCAGGGACACCAGCGCGATCCCCACCAAGCCACCCGTCATAGCGGCAGATTAGCTGACAAATCGCAGAAAATCACAGGTCCGTATATTGCCTTGCGTAATCACCCGACTACGGGGGATGACACAGGACATGCAGTTCGACGACGACGCGCCACTCGACCCCTCACAGGTCGAGGACGTCCGGGCTTCCGGCTCCCAGCCCGGCCGGGGCGGCGGCGGCTGGGGCGGGATGCCGGGCGGCGGCTGCATGTTGCCCATCGGCGGCCGGGGCGGCGGCTGCCTGCTGCTGGTCCTCGCGGTGGCCGGTCTGTTCCTGTTCAAGCTCGCCCCCACGCCGTTCAGCGGCGACGAGGGCGGCGAGCAGGGCGGCGGACGCTACCCGAGCGCCCCCGGCCAGCTCTCCCCCAGCGGCAACCTGGCCGAGCGCTGCCGTACGGGCGCCGACGCCGACCAGTCGGAGGACTGCCGGATCGTCGGCACGGTGAACAGCATCCAGTCCTACTGGCGGCAGGAGTTCAAGGAACGCGACCAGCAGTACACCCCGGCCAAGACCGTGCTGTTCTCCCGGGCCGTGAACACCGGCTGCGGCCCCGCCGACTCGGCCGTGGGCCCGTTCTACTGCCCGCGCGACCGCAAGGTCTACCTGGACCTGGCCTTCTTCGACACGCTCCAGCGCGACTTCGGCGCCGAGGGCGGCCCGTTCGCCCAGGCGTACGTGGTCGCCCACGAGTACGGCCACCACGTCCAGAACCTGCTCGGCACCATGGACAAGGTCGGCAACAACAGCAGGCCGGGCGCCGGCAGCGCGTCCGTGCGCCTGGAGCTGCAGGCCGACTGCTATGCCGGCGTCTGGGCGCACAACGCGGTCAAGACGGGCTTCTACCGCGAGCCGTTCTCGCAGGCCGACATCAACCAGGCACTCGACGCCGCCGCGGCGGTCGGCGACGACAGCATCCAGCGCCGCTCGCAGGGCCGCGTCACGCCCGACGCGTTCACCCACGGCACCTCGCAGCAACGCGAGAAGTGGTTCAGCGTCGGGTACGACAGCGGCCTCCCGGACAGATGTGACACCTTCTCGGGTGGCATCTAGGCGCCCTCCTGGGGAAGCTCTCTAGCGGGCAGCACCCAGAAGGGACGTCAGATATGGATTTCAAGGACGACGTCAACCTCGACTCGTCGCAGGTCGAGGACGTCGGCGGTCGCGGTGGCGGCGGGTTCTCGGGCGGCGGATTCCCCGGCGGCATGGTCCTCGGGGGCGGCGGCATCGTCGGCCTGATCGCCTTAGTGCTGGTGTTCGTGTTCAACAACCTGGGCGGCGGAGGCGGCGACGCCGAGCCGGCCCAGAAGCAGCCCCCGGCCAAACTCGCCGAGGAGTGCAAGACGGGCAAGGACGCCGACCAGTCGGAGAAGTGCCGCGTCGTCGGCGTGGTCAACAGCATCCAGGACTACTGGAAGCAGGAGATCCCCGACTACCGGACGTCGAAGACGATCCTGTACTCGGGCAGCCTCCGTACCGGCTGCGGCGCGGCCAGCTCCGCCGTCGGGCCGTTCTACTGCCCGAGCGACCAGCGCGTCTACCTCGACCTGAGCTTCTTCGACCAGCTCCACAGCCAGTTCGGCGCCAAGGGCGGCCCCTTCGCCCAGGCGTACGTGATCGCCCACGAGTACGGCCATCACGTCCAGGACCTGCGTGGGGCACTCCAGTCGGACACCGGCAGCTCGGTCCCCGTCGAGCTCCAGGCCGACTGCTACGCGGGCGTCTGGGCGCACAACGCCGTCCGCACCGGCTTCTACGAAAAGCCCTTCACCCAGACGGAAATCGCCGAGGCCCTCGACGCCGCGGCCGCCGTGGGCGACGACAGAATCCAGCAACGCACGAGCGGCAGAATCGACCCCGAATCGTTTACGCACGGCTCGTCCGAGCAACGCGTCAACGCCTTCCAGCGCGGCTACCAAAACGGCCGGCCGGGCGACTGTGAACAGTCTGAGCTGGGCCGATAGCTCTCGACAACGCAGCAGGTCGAATTCTCTCCTAAAATGAGGTGGGTGATCTTCAAGCTCGTCGGCGACGGACGCCCTTATCCCGAACACGGTCTGACGAACCGAGAGTGGGCGCAGATCCCTCCCAGGCAGGTCCGGCTCGACTCGTTGATCACCACGAAGGCCATGCTGGACCTGCACTCGCTGCTCGCCGCGGACTCCACTTTCTACGGCGACCTGTTCCCGCACGTGGTTCAGTGGCAGGGCGAGCTCTATCTGGAGGACGGCCTCCACCGGGCCCTGCGCGCGGCCCTGCACCAACGGTCGATCCTGCACGCCAGGGTCCTGGATCTGCCCAACTGAAACGCGCCGGAAAAGGGAGCCGCCATTCGCGGCTCCCTTTTTCATGTGCCAACCTGATCGACGTGCCGTGTGTCACGTCCGCGTCTTTCAACATCATTCGGAGAATGCCGTGTCGTATCCACCGCCACACGGGTCGTGGCCGCCACCCGGATACGGCCCGCCGTCCTACTACTCGCAGCCGTCCCACTACGCGCAGCCGCCGGCGCAGGAGTACTTCGAGGAGCCGGGGCCGCTCGACAATCGCAACCTGATCGTGCTGCTGGCCATCGGGCTGCCGCTGCTGCTCCTGAGCGCCTGCGGGGCGCTGTTCTTCGTCCTGACCGACGACGGCCGTCCGGAGACCCGCGGCGGGGAGACGGTCCAGACGCAGGTCGTCGAGGACAGCCCGCCGGACGTCCAGCTCAACCTGAACCCGCCGGCCGACGGGCCCACCCAGCAGCCCTGAGGCAAAAGAAAAGGGCCTCCGAGGTCATCGGAGGCCCGCTGGCGGTGGTGGTGGGATTTGAACCCACGGATGAGTTGCCCCATCACACGCTTTCGAGGCGTGCGCCCTCGGCCACTAGGCGACACCACCGCGGACGAGCTTACCGGATTCTCCGAGTAGCGAAGAACGTCTTGAGGACGGCGGAGCATTCTTCGGCCAGAACGCCCATGACGACCTCGGGCCGATGGTTGAGCCTGCGGTCGCGGACGACGTCCCAGAGTGAGCCCACGGCGCCGGCCTTCGCGTCGACGGCGCCGTACACGATCCGGTCGACCCGGGCGAGCACGGACGCGCCCGCGCACATCGTGCACGGCTCCAGCGTGACCACCAGCGTGCAGCCGCTCAGCCGCCACTGCCCGCGCAGCGCGGCGGCCCGCCTGAGCGCCAGCACCTCGGCGTGCGCGGTGGGATCGGCGGCGGACTCGCGGTCGTTGCCGGCCGCGGCCAGCACCTCGCCCAGCGGGCCGAGCACGACGGCGCCGACGGGGATCTCGCCCCTGCCGCCGGCCGCGACGGCCTCGGCCAGGGCCAGGCGCATCGCTTCCTCGTGGGTCAACGCAACCGGTCGAGCTCGTCGGCGAACGACAGCCGTTCGGCGATCACCGAGAGGATGTCGGCGGGCAGCAGGCCCTCCTCCATGCTCAGCTCCAGCAGCTCCTCCGAGCTCACGCCGAGGTCGCTGAGCAGCTCGAAGTCACCGGCGGGACGCACGCCGAGCCCGTTGCCCTCCTTGTCGGGGGCCACTCCGGCGAACTCGGCGAACAGCTCGCCCATGCTGTTGGAGGTGATCGCGTGCACGTCCGACAGGAACACCCGGGGCTCGTCCTCGCCCCGGTAGCGGGCGATGGCGAACCATTCGTCCTCGACCTCGACGCAGAGCAGGGCCAGCTCGTCGCCCGTCAGGCCCAGCGTCTCGATGACGGCGTCACCGAAGTCGTCGACGATCTCCGCGTCGCGCAGATCGACCTCTGCGCCGGTCCAGCCGTCGGAAGTCCTGACAAAAGCCGCAGAGAAGGTGTTGGACGCCATGCCCGCACTCCAGGGGGGTTCAGCCGAAGACCGATTCGATGGCACGCTCGAACGGCTCGGAGAAGCCGAGCCGCGCGGCGATGCTGGACAGCACATCTTCGGGGAGGAGATCGATGTCGCCGGAGAGGATGCCCAGCTCCATCTCGTCCAATCCGAGATCGGCGAAGATCGACAGATCTCCCGCCGGCAGCACGGTCTCCTCGTCCTGGAGGATCTCGTCGAGCTCCTCCTCGTCGGGGACCGGCACGTCGAGATAGTGCAGCACCTCGCGGGCGAGCGGGAAGTCCCAGGAGGCGGCGATGTCGGACAGGAAGACGTCGACGCGGTCGCCGAGCACCCGCAGCGCCACGAAGAACTCGTCGCCCACCGCGACCAGGCCGATGGTGCCGCTCTCGCTCGGCTGCTGCCTGAGGGCCTGGATCAGGCCCTGGAGGTCGGACGTGAGCGTGACGGGCAGCAGCTCAGCGTGCCACCGCTCGTCCTCGCGGTAAATCACTATGGCGAAGTCGAGCGCATCTTCGTCTGTCATCGCCATCCCCACCCGAGCCTCTGACACGACAGGTTCGCACCAGACCCCAATCGTTCCAGAACAGGCCACGCGGCGTGTGCTTCTCCGACCAAATTGTGATCAAAACCAAAGGCCCGGGATGCCACCACTCCGTCCACCGGATACCGTTGGGCCCTATGGAAACCCTCGTCGTCGACCATCCGCTCGTGGCCCACAAGCTCACCACGCTGCGCGATGTCCGCACCGACTCCCCGACCTTCCGCAGGCTCGCGGACGAGTTGGTGACGCTGCTGGCGTACGAGGCGACGCGCGACGTCCGGGTCACCGACGTCACCGTCCAGACCCCGGTCTCCCCCGCCCACGGCGTGCGCCTGGCCAAGCCCCAGCCGCTGGTCGTGCCCATCCTGCGGGCCGGGCTCGGCATGCTCGACGGCATGACCCGGCTGCTGCCCACCGCCGAGGTCGGCTTCCTCGGCATGATCCGCAACGAGTCCACCCTCCAGGCCGAGACGTACGCCACCCGCCTGCCCGACGACCTGTCCGGGCGTCAGTGCTTCGTCGTCGACCCGATGCTCGCCACCGGCGGCACGCTCGCCGCCGCCGTGCAGTTCCTGTTCGACCGGGGCGCGGTCGACGTCACGGCCATCTGCCTGCTGGCCGCCCCCGAGGGCCTGGCGTACATGGACAAGGTGTTCGCCAACTCCGGCAAGCCCATCCGCGTTGTCACCGCCGCCCTCGACGAGCGGCTCAACGAGAGCGGCTACATCGTCCCCGGCCTCGGCGACGCCGGCGACCGCCTCTACGGCGTGGTCTGACCCTTCCATCGGCTCCCCTTCTCCTTACGCTGGGTCGTCACTTCGTTACATACTGTGGTTGGGTGGGTACGAAGAGACAGGAAGGGAACTTCCGCATGCGCGTGGGGGAAGCACGATGAGCGACATGCCCGGAGCCGAGGAGTCCTCGTGAACGAGCGAGCGACCGGCAACAGCGGCGCCCCGTCTCATGCGACCAGCACAGGAGGGCGCATGAGCGAGCACACCGAGGCCGACCCGACCCCGTACGCGGAGGTCGAGGCCGCGCTGCGCGACGAGTTCGCCGGCGTGCATTCCTCCACCACCGTAACGCGCTGTGTGGAAGCAGCGCACTACGGCGCGCTGGAGGTCACCGGCTATGCGCATCCGAGCCTTGTGGAGCGCATCGCCCGGAAGCACCTTCACGTCCTGGCGCTGGTCGCCAGCGAACGTGGCTGAGCAAGCTAAGCAAGATCAAAACTAACCCGCCAAGTTACCTTTACCCCGGCTACCGGGTGGGTAATGTATACGGCGGGTGGAGTGGGTTAGTGGCACGGAGGCGACAGTGCAGGTCAAAAAAGTCCTCACATACGGTGGTATCGCATTTGTGGCGTACTACCTGTTCGCACGACCAGCTGATGCCGCAGACGCGGTGAAGGGGGCGTTCGACACGGTGTTCAACGCGGCCGACTCTCTGGCCCAATTTGTGAACAACCTCGCATGAGACTGGTGACCCACGGGGACTCTGCTCCGTCGTCGGTCAACCGCTACCTCCTCCCCAACGAACAACAGGTCATCATGGTGCGGCGTCATCCCGCCGTGCTGCTGCGCCCGGTCGCCGAGGTCTTCGGCGGCCTGGTCATCGCCGGGCTCCTCAGCAAGTTCTTCGGTGGAGGGGAGTCCGGCGGCACGGCGCTCGTCGTGGTGTGGTGGCTGTGGCTGCTGCTCCTCGTGCGCTTCGTGTGGAAAGTCGCGGAGTGGTCGGTCGATTACTTTGTGGTGACGTCCAAGCGGATGCTGCTCACCACCGGGTTGATCACGCGCAAGGTCGCGATGATGCCGCTCGGCAAGGTCACCGACATGAGCTTCCAGCGATCTCTCCTGGGCCGCATGCTCGGTTACGGCGAGTTCATCCTCGAGTCCGCTGGTCAGGACCAGGCTCTGTCAACGGTCGAGTACATTCCGTATCCGGAGACCCTCTACCTGGAGGTCTGCCAGATGCTTTTCCCCAGCAAGGACGAGAGCGACGATTAATCTCAGCGTGGCAAATTCTTCACGCGGGGATACCAGATTCGGCTACTTCATGCAATCATTGCGTGTTGTTGACCCTTCCCCGCCTTGAGAGATGAGATGCCGAGTCAGGGAACCATCGGTGACCGCGTCCGTGGACTGCGGCTGAACAGGCGGATGTCCCAGGCCCAGTTGGCCGGACCCGACCTGTCTGACAGTTATGTCTCGCTCATCGAGTCGGGCAAGCGCACGCCGACTCCTGTCGTGGCCCGCCTCCTCGCCGAGCGGCTGGGATGCACCACCGAGTTCCTCCTGCACGGCATCGAGCCGCGGCAGCGCATCGACACCGAGCTGGGTCTTCGCCATGCCGAGCTGGAGCTTCAGCACGGCGACCCCGCGGTGGCGGCCGACCGCTTCACGGAGATCGTGAAGGCGGCCGACGAGGAGAACGCCATGCTCACCGCGCACGCCCGCTTCGGCCGGGCCCGTGCGCTGGAGGTCCAGGGGCGTCTCGGCCAGGCCGTCGAGGCGTTCGAACGGCTGCGCAGGGAGGCCGCCGCGCATCCCGAGCGCCTGGCCGACCTGCCGCTCACGATCGCGCTGAGCCGCTGCTACCAGCGGGCCGGCGACCGGCTGAGGGCCCGTGACCTGGCCGCGGCCGCCTTGGAGCAGGCCGAGCGGCTGTCCATCTCGCAGGGCGAGATCGCGGTCGACCTGGCCACCGCTCTGGTCGAGGCGCGCAGCGAGCGTCAGGGCGACTCCCCCGAGCTCGAGTACGTCAAGCGGGTGCTGGACAACAGCGGCGTTCCTGAAGTTATGGACCGTTCCGAGGAGATCCACGCCCTGTGGCAGGCGAGCTCCGCCGCCGCCGCCGGCGAGGACTCCGCGCTGGCCGTGCGCCTGGCCGACGACGCCATCATGGCCGGTCGTCAGGCCCGGCTCGCGCTGCAGCTCGCGCGGGCGGCCATGCACTGGTCCAGGCTGGTCACCGCGCCGCTCGACGAGGCCGAGCGGCTGGCCGCGGCCGCGTCGCGGGCCTTCGCGTCCTCCCCCGGCAGTGTCCGCGAGCACGGCGAGAGCCTGGTCGCGCACGCTCGGGTGCGGCTGCGGGCGGGCGACCAGACGGGGGCCGCCGAGCTGGCCACCACGGCGCTGGGGCTGGCCCACGACGGTTCTGGCACCACGCCGGCCGAGGCGAACCTGGTGCTCGCCACCGTCGCGCTCGACCTCGACGGCAGTGCCACGACGCAGCTCCGTACGGCGCACGAGCTGCTCGACTCGCTCGACCGTCCGGTGTTCGGGTCCGACAGGCAGGCCGCCCGCTGCTGGCGCGAGCTGGGTGACCTCTATGGCAGGGCCGGGGCAAGAGCACAGCAGACGGCCGCATATCGTAAAGCCCTTGAAGCTGCCGGAGTTCGCTCCGCATTGGCAGGGGTGACGGTCGAAGCCACGGTCGCGCACTGAACCTCCGGGAGCTCCAGATTTGGACTTTTGAGTCTGGAATAATTAGGGTCGACCAGTCATTGACTCATAGGATGATTGGTTTCCCCGGAGGAGGCGGACTGTGAGTCTGCGTACGGCGCAGCGGGCTTCGCTCGTCGACCAGGTGATCGATCAGCTCAAGGAGCAGATCACCTCAGGGTCGTGGCAGATGAACGGCAAGATCCCCACCGAGACCGTGCTCGCCGAGCAGCTCGGAGTGGGACGCAACACCGTTCGCGAGGCCGTGCGCGCGTTGACGCACGCCGGGCTGCTGGAGTGCCGTCAGGGGGACGGCACTTACGTCCGGGCGACCAGTGAGCTGTCTGGGGCGATGCTGCGCCGGCTGCGCCAGGCCGAGCAGCTGGAGATCCTTGAGGTGCGGCGCGCGCTGGAGGTCGAGTCCGCCCGGCTGGCCGCGACCCGCCGTACCGACGAGGACATCCGCCGCATCGAGGCCGCGCTGGCCGAACGCGACCGCGCCTGGGAGCTGGACGACCCCGACTTCTTCGTCGAGGCCGACCTCGCCTTCCACATGGCGGTCGCGCACGCCACCCACAATCTCGTGCTCATCGACCTCTACGAGGACTTCTCGGCGGCTCTGCGGGCCAGCATCACGGCCGCGGGCACGTCGTTCAACAAGAGCTACATCCCGCACGACGCCATCGCCCGCGCCATCGCCGCCGGCGACGCCACCGCGGCCGAGCGGGCCGGGCACGCGTGCATGGAGCACATCCTCATCGCCCTCACCGACTCCTGACCGGGCCTCAGGCGGCGGGGCGCAGCTCGGCCGCATGGTCCTTGGCGAACTCGGTGAAGCTGCGGCCCGGACGCCCGGTCACGTCGGTGAAGGCGGTCGTCGTACGGTCGCCCCAGCCCGCCGAGTACGCCGTGAGGTACTCCCTGGTGACGGCCGCGTCCCATTCGCGCATGCCGGCGTCGAGCATCGAGCGGTAGGCGTCGTCGGGGGCGACGGGGTGGTAGGCGATCGGCGTGCCGTAGACCTCGGTCAGGGCGGTGGCCGCCTCCCCCAGCGAGATGCTGGCCGGGCCCGTGAGCGTGTAGGTGCGGCCCTTGTGCGGCGCCGGGTCGCGCAGCACCGCGGCGGCGAAGTCGCCGATGTCGCGGACGTCGATCAGCCCGATCCGGCCCTCGCCCGTGCCGCCGTAGAGGGTGTCGCCGGCGACCGAGCCGAGCAGGTTCTGCATGAAGAAGGCCGGGCGGATGACCGTCCAGTCGAGGCCCGAGGCGGCCAGCTCGACGTCGGAGAGGGCGTGCAGGCGGCCGTTGCGCGTGGGGGCGTCGTGGGCGGCTCCGATGGCCGACATGCGCACGACGTGCCGCACCCCCGCCTTCCGGGCCGCCCAGAGGGCGTTCATGCTCGCATGGGGCGCCTGGGGGCCCATGGCGGTCAGCAGCCACAGGGTGTCGACCCCCTCGAAGGCGGCGTCGAGCGTGGCGGGCCGGTCGAGGTCGCCGACGGCCACCTCGACGCCCTCGGGGGCCTTGGCCGCGTCGCGCACCAGGACGCGCACGTCGCTCAGGTCGCCCAGCGACTTCAGCACGGCCCCGGAGACGGTGCCGGTGGCACCGGTGATCAGGATGGTCATCGCAATATCCCCTTTTCTGCGGAGATCAACTCGTCGATCAGGTCGAAGAACTTCTGGATGCCGGGCAGGTTCGCGCCCTTGGCACGGGAGGCGGCGAAGTCGTCGCCCGAGCGCCAGTCGACGATGTCCAGCCACTCGTCGTCGGACAGGCGGACCAGCCGGGCGCCGAGGAAGCCGGCGCGGTCGGCCGCGAAGTCGGCGAGCATGCCCGGGCGGGCCGCCAGCAACTGGCCGGCGCGTTCCGGGGACACTCTGAATCTGGTGAGTTCCACCGTCGTGGTCATGGCACGACAATATAGTAAGAATCAGTGACAGTCAAAATCAGTGACTAATTGGAGGGCCACTCGTGCGCAGGAGTCATCGCAAGCAGGACGAACCGGACCTCGGCGTGCTGGCGGGGCGCACGCTCTTCGCCCTGCAGCGCGACCTGTTCGCCAAGCTGGCCGAGCAGGGGCACCCGGGGCTGCGGCCGCGGCACGGCGCCGTGCTGGCCTACCTGGACGAGGAGGGCAGCAGGGCGACCGACCTGGCCGCGCAGTCGGGGCAGCACAAGCAGGTGATCGGCACGCTGGTGGACGAGCTGGTCGCGCTCGGCTACGTGGAGCGGCAGCCCGACCCGGCCGACCGGCGGGCCAAGCTGATCGTGCCGACGGACAAGGCGCTGGACCACATGACGAAGTCGGACGCGATCATCGCCGAGATGGAGGCCGCGCACGCGCGGGCCGTGGGCGAGCAGGCGTACGCGGAGTTCAAGAGGGTCTTCAAGCTGGTCGCCGAGCGGCAGACGGGCACGGCGGGATGACGGCTCGGGCCGGGCGACCTCAGCTCAAGCTCGCTCAGCTCAAGCTCGCTCAGGTCAGGCTCGCTCAGGTCAGGCGCAGTGACATGACCAGGTAGCGGAAGGCGGGCTGGGCGTCGCCCGGCACGTCCTGGACGAGGGCGGGCCTGGTCGGCGACTCCATGTTGAGCCTGGCCAGCTCGGTCTCGATGCCGGTCAGGCCGTCGAGCAGGAACTGCGACTGGAAGGCGATCTGGATGTCGTCGCCGCGCAGCTCACAGGGGACGACCTCGGTGCCGCGCCCGATGTCGCCGCCGCCCGCCTGGATCAGCACCTGGCCCTGGGAGAACGACAGCCGGATCGCGGTGTTGCGCTCTGCCACCAGGGCCACCCGCTTGATCGCGTTGACGAACGGGGTCACCGCGACGTCGGCCCTGATCGACCAGTCGGAGGTGAGCCTGGCCCGGTAGTCGATGAACTGCTCGTCGAGCAGGCGCACGGTGGTGCTGCGGCCGACGCTCTCGAACCCGGCCACGCCGTCGCCCATCGCGACCGACACCTCGCCGCCGCGCAGCGACTTGGCCACCTCGACCAGCACCTTCGCCGGCACCATGGCCGAGACGGCGACGTCGGGCGCGGCCGGACGCCAGGTGAAGTCGCGGGCGGCGATGCGGTAGCGGTCGGTGGAGGCCATCGCCACGGACTCGCCCTCGATGTCGACCCGGATGCCGGTGAGCATCGGCAGCGTGTCGTCGCGGCTGGCGGCGGGCGCGACCTGGCTCACCGCGGAGGCGAACACGCCGCCGCCGATCGCGCCGATGCTCGGGGGCATCGCCGGCAGGGCCGGGAAGTCCTCGACCGGCATCGTGATCAGCCCGAACTCGGCGCTTCCGCAGGTCAGCACGGCCTCGGCGCCTTCGGTGACGATCTCGACGTCTTCGGCCGGCAGGCTGCGGCTGATCTCGGCGAGCAGGCGGCCCGGGATGAGCACGCTCCCGGGCTCGACCACGTCGGCGTCGACTAGGGCGCGCGCGGAGACGTCGTAGTCGAAGGCGGACAGGCTCAGCTCGTCGCCCGCCTCCAGCAGCAGCCCGGAGAGCACGGGCACCACCGGGCGGCTGGGCAGGACTCTGGCGGCCCATGCCACCGCATCTGCCAGTACATCGCGGTTAACCCGGATCTTCACGAGGATCCACCCTTTCGTCGCGCCGTGCCTCTATGAAAATAGCCGCTCCCACCGACAACTCCGGCTGTGTCCGGGCACGGCTGGGCGTCCTGTGCACGATGGGTCTGGTGGGGCCTGGTGGGGCGGGAAGGGGCCGTCAGGCGCGGCTGTTGAGGTAGGCGAGCACGGCCAGGACGCGGCGGTTGTCGTCGTCGGAGGGGGCCAGGCCGAGCTTGGCGAAGATGCCGGCGGTGTGCTTGGCGACGGCGCTCTCGCTGAGGAAGAGCCGCTGGGAGATCGCGGCGTTGGAGCGGCCCTCCGCCATGGCCTCCAGCACCTCGCGCTCGCGGGGCGTGAGCGCGGCCAGCGGCTCGTTCCTGGCGTTGCTGGCCAGCAGCTTGGCGATCACCTCGGGGTCCATCGCGGTGCCGCCGTCCGCCACCCTGCGCACGGCGTCGACGAACTGCTCAGCGTTGAACACCCGGTCCTTCAGCAGGTAGCCGATGCCGCCCGAGCCGTCGGCCAGCAGCTCGCGGGCGTAGAGCTGCTCGACGTGCTGCGACAGCACGAGGACGGGCAGCCCCGGGATCTGCGCGCGGGCGGCCAGCGCGGCCTGCAGGCCCTCGTCGGTGTGCGTGGGCGGCAGCCGTACGTCGACGACCGAGACGTCGGGACGCAGCTCCAGCAGGCCCTTCAGCAGCTCCGGCCCGCTCTCGACGGCGGCCACGACCGTGAAGCCGTGCGCCTGGAGCAGGTGGACCAGGCCGTCTCTGAGCAGGTAGAGGTCTTCGGCGACGAGCACCCTCTTCATCAGCAGGGCCCCAGACCGCCGACGCTGCCGAGTACGAGGCTTCTGTTGTGGAGGAGCCGGATGCGCATGGCCGCAATGTACATGAGCGTGCCGAGGGCGATGTTGGTCACGATCAGCGGCCACTGCAGCGGTTCGGGCAGGTAGAGGGCCAGGAACCAGCTCCGCTCGTCGATGTGGAACGCCTTGAAGACGGCCGTGACGAGACCCTGGGGGAACAGCGGGCACCAGCCCGTGCCGTACAGGACGGCGATCGCGGCGGCCTTCTTGGGCGGCAGCTTCGCCTGGCCGGCCTGGTCGGGCAGGACGTGCGGGATGTCCAGGGTGACGGTGGTGGGGCCGCCCGGGGGGCTGTGCAGGGCCAGCACGCCGTCGAAGGCGGCCAGGCGGCGTTCGATGCCGGTCAGGCCGCTGCCCTTGGCCGGGTCGGCGCCGCCCATGCCGTCGTCGCTGACGGTGACGCGCAGGGCCGCGCCGTTGACGCTGATGTCGATGGCCGCCGACTCGGCGCCGCTGTGCCGGGCGGCGTTGGCGAGCAGTTCGCTGATCGCGAAGTAGGCCGCCGCCTCCACCGGGGGTTCCAGGCGGTGGGGCAGCTCGACGTCCACCTTGACGCGCAGCGGGCTGTCCATGGCCAGAGCGCGTACGGCGTCGGCCAGGCCGCGTTCGGCCAGCACCGGCGGGTGGATGCCGCGGATGACGGTGCGCAGCTCGGTCAGGGTCTCGGCGGAGGCGTCCCTGGTCTTGGCCAGCAGGGCCTTGGCGGCGGCCGGGTTGTCGTCGATGAGCTGCTCGACCGCGCCCAGCGTCATGCCGATGGCCACCAGGCGGGCCTGGGTGCCGTCGTGCAGGTCGCGTTCGATCCTGCGCATCTCGGCGGCCTGGGAGTCGACGGCGAGGTTGCGCACCTGCTTGAGATGGGTGATCTGGACGGCCAGGCGGCTTGCGGAGGTGGCGCCGAGCAGGAGGCGGACGGTGAGGGCGTACAGACGCAGGCCGCGCGCGGGGAGCAGGACGAACAGCGGCAGCAGGCCGATCTTGACGATCGGGTCGAGCGTCAGCCAGAGCGTGTCGCGCCAGGTCGCCGGGTCGGTGAGCAGCCACTTGAACCGGTCGTTCCAGGCCGGCATGCGCGGCGACTTGTACAGCGTGCGGTCGACGCGGTAGAGGCCGTCGGCCATGGGGACGGGCGGCGGCGGCTCGGGCAGGTAGGGCGCCTCGATCTCGACGCCGGTCCAGGCGCGCAGCAGGCGCCGGTGCTGCTCGGCCGCCCGCCTGACCAGCCTGGCCTGCCACGGGAAGAAGAAGACCATCCCCAGCGCGAACGACAGCATGATCATGGCGCCGGCCAAGGGGATCAGCGCCACCTCGACCAGCAGCAGCGCGAACAAGACCGCGACCTGCCCGAACCGTTGAAGCATGCTCCCAGTCTGCGCCAACATCCCCGCTGGGGACATTGCACCTAGATACACCCTTGCTCGGCATCTACCGAGATTCCCGGGAAAACCCGCAGCTCCTAGCGTCGATGCCATGAAGGTGATCGAAGTGAGGAACCTGCGCAAGCAGTATCCGAACCACCTCGCGGTGGACGACGTGTCTTTCGAGGTCGCCGAGGGCGAGATCTTCGGCATCCTCGGCCCCAACGGCGCCGGCAAGACCACGACCGTGGAGTGCGTGGCGGGCATGCGCCCGGCGGACGGCGGCACCGTGCGCGTGGCGGGCCTGGACCCGCGGCGCGACCGCGACGAGCTGCGCCAGGTGCTCGGCATGCAGCTGCAGAGCGCCGCGCTGCCGGAGAAGATCAAGGTGTGGGAGGCCCTGGACCTGTACGCCTCCTTCTACCCCGACCCGGCCGACTGGCGGGAACTGCTCGAACACGTCGGCCTGGCGCACAAGCGGGACGCCGCCTTCAAGAGCCTCTCCGGCGGCCAGCGGCAGCGGCTGTCGGTCGCGCTGGCGCTGGTGGGCCGGCCGCGGGTGGCGGTGCTCGACGAGCTGACCACCGGCCTCGACCCGCAGGCCCGCCGGGACACCTGGGAGCTGATCGAGCAGGTGCGCGACTCGGGCGTGACGATCGTGCTGGTCACCCACTTCATGGAGGAGGCCGAGCGGCTGTGCGACCGGCTCGCGCTCATCGACGCGGGCAAGGTGGTGGCCACCGACACGCCCATGGGGCTGATCGCCCAGGTGGGGGCCGAGCAGCACGTACGGTTCCGCCCCTCCGGCCCGCTGGACGACGCCGTGCTGCTGGCGCTGCCGGAGGTGCGCGAGGTCGTCCGGCACGGCGGGCAGGTCTCGGTGTCCGGCACCGGCAACCTCGCCCACGTGGTCACGCTGGCCCTGGCCCAGCACCAGATCATCCCCGCCGACCTGCGCATCGAGCAGGCGACCCTGGACGACGCGTTCCTCGCGCTCACCGGAAGGAAGTTGTCATGACGAAGATCCTGCTCGTGGAGGCCAAGCTGCACCTGCGGGACTGGCCGTTCATGATCTTCACCATCGGGCTGCCGGTCGGTCTGCTGCTGATGCTGGGGCTCAGCGTGCCGGACATGACCAAGCCCGACGCCTCCGGGCTGCGCTCGGTGGACGCGCACATGCCGGCCATGATGACCCTGCTCGCGCTGCTGACGCTGGCCTGCAGCGTGCTGCCCACCGTGCTGGCCGGTTACCGGGAGCAGGGCGTGCTCAGGCGCATGTCCACCACGCCGGTGCATCCCGGACGGCTGCTGACCGTCCAGCTGCTGATCAACCTGACCGTCGGTGCCGTGTCCACGGTCGTGCTGATCGTGGCCGGGATGGCGGCGTTCGGGACGTCGGCGCCCAGGCAGTGGCTCGGGTTCGTGCTGGTCTTCCTGCTCGGCACCGCCGCGCTGATGGCCATCGGCCTGGTGATCGCGGCGCTGGCGCCCAATGGGAAGGCGGCCTCGGGGATCGGGTCGGCGGTGATGTTCCCGCTCATGTTCGTCGGCGGCATGTGGCTGCCGCGCGAGATGATGCCGGACGCCCTGCGCAAGGTCAGCGACTTCTCCGTGGCCGGGCCGTTCGCCCAGGCGCTCAAGGACACCTGGGCGGGGCAGAGCCCCCAGCTCCTGCACCTGGTGGTGATGGCCGCGGGGCTGGCGGTGTTCGGGGGCCTGGCCGTGCGGCTGTTCCGGTGGGAGTAGGCCGGTCGGAGCAGGCCGGGTCGGGAGTAGGCAGGTGGGAGCAGCGGCGTCAGCGGCGGGCCCAGACCGGGCGGGCGCCGGTGACGTTGGTCATCAGCGAGTAGAGCGAAGAGGAGGAGGCGATGAACAGCCGGTTCCTCTTCAGCCCGCCGAACACCAGGTTCGCGGTGAACTCCGGCAGCCTGAGCCGGCCGATCAGGGTGCCGTCGGGGTCGTGGCAGAGCAGCGCCTTGCCCGCCGCGGCCCAGACCCGGCCCCGGTCGTCGAGGCGCATGCCGTCGAAGTTGTCGGCCTCGGTGCCCTCGGCGAAGACCCGGCCGCCCGACAGCGTGCCGTCCTCGCGCACCTCGAAGACGCGCAGGTGCCTGGCCCTGGTGTCGGCGACGTACAGGAGCTTCTCGTCGAGGGAGAAGGCCAGGCCGTTGGGACGGACGAAGTCGTCGGCCACCACACGCACCTCGCCGGTCACCGGGTCGGCGCGGTAGACGTGGCAGCCGTCGATCTCCTGCTCGGCCACGACGCCCTCGTAGTTGCTGGTGATGCCGTACGGGGGGTCGGTGAACCAGACGGAGCCGTCGGAGCGCACGACCGCGTCGTTGGGGCTGTTGAGGCGCTTGCCCTGCCAGCGGTCGGCGATGACGGTGATCGAGCCGTCGGGCTCGGTGCGGGTGACGCGGCGGTTGCCCTGCTCGCACGAGATCAACCGGCCCTCGCGGTCGAGGGTGTTGCCGTTGGTGTAGCCGGACGGCTGCCGGAACGGGCCGACGGCGCCGGTCATCTCGTCCCAGCGCAGCATGCGCTCGTTGGGGATGTCGCTCCAGACCAGGAAGCGGCCGGCCGGGAAGTAGACCGGGCCCTCGGCCCAGCGGGTGCCCGTGTGGAGACGTTCGATCCGGTCGTCGCCGCCGATCGTGGCGAAGCGCTCGTCCAGAACCTCGAACTCGGTGGGGATCGTGTCCATGGCGGCCACCATACGGCATTCGACCAACTGTGCATTTCACCGGATAGCATTCGGTTGTGGATGAGATCGACAGGACATTGATCGGCCTGCTGCTGGAGGACGCGACGCAGTCGTACGCCGCGCTCGGCAAGGCGGTGGGGCTGTCCAGCGGGGCCGCGCACGAACGCGTACGCAAGCTGCGCGAGCGCGGCGTGATCAGGCGCACCACGATCGAGGTGGACCAGGACGCCCTCGGCCGCACGGTGACCGCCTACGTGCTGGTGGACGGCGCGAGCTGGATGGGCGACAGCGCCGGCCTGCTGGCGGAGATCCCCGCCGTCGAGGAGGCCCACGTCATCGCCGGGCCCGCGTCGCTGCTGCTGAAGGTGCGCACGTCCAGCACCAAGGAGCTCCAGGACGTCCTGCGCCAGATCTTCGAGGTGGACGGCGTGACCGGCACCCAGACGGTCGTCGTGCTGGAGACGTTCTTCGAACGGACCCTCAAGTAAGCTTCAGGTATGGTCGCCTGGAACAGCAAAGAACTGACGGTCGGGCAGCTCGCCGAGCGCAGCGGCGTGGCCGTCTCCGCGCTGCACTTCTACGAGACCAAGGGGCTCATCGCCAGCCGCCGCACGGCCGGCAACCAGCGCCGCTACCACCGCGACACGCTGCGCAGGGTCGCCTTCATCCGGCTCTCGCAACGCCTCGGCATCCCCCTCGCGACCATCAAGGACGCGCTGTCCGAGCTGCCCGACGGCCGCACCCCCAACCGGGAGGACTGGGCCAGGCTGTCGGCCGCCTGGCGCGGCGAGCTCGACGACCGCATCGAACAGCTTCAGCGGCTGCGCGACGACCTGACCGACTGCATCGGCTGCGGCTGCCTGTCACTCGACCGGTGCCCGGTGGCCAACCCCCACGACCGGCTCGGCGAGGAAGGGCCGGGCGCCCGTCGCATGGACACCCGGCTGTCCCCGCCCAAGGTCTGCTGCGTCAGCCCTTCGGCTGCGCAACCGGCGGAACGATGAGCGTCGGCCGGCGGGCGTGGTGCAGCACATGGTTGGACACGCTGCCGAGCAGCACCGACCTGACCCCCGCCAGGCCCCGCGAACCGGTCACGATGAGCGAGGCGTCCAGCTCGTCGGCCACGTCGACGATCGTCTTCCAGATCGACTCGTTGTCGGCGACCGCGCGACAGGTCACCTCGGGCAGACCGGCGGCGGTGGCCAGCTCGGCGCCTTCCTTGGCGTAGTACTCGGCCTGGGCCTGCCCCTCGGTCTCGGTCTCGGGGGAGATCGCCCCCGCCGCCAGCGGGTGCTTCCTGAGCTGCACGAGCAGCGGCTCCCACACGGTGACGACGACGGCCGGCTGGGCGGCCAGGTGCTTGGCGGCGAACTCGATGGCGCTGCGCGAGTCGGCCGAGCCGTCGTAGGCGATCAGGATGGTCATGGCGTTCTCCCCTTTGCTTCAGTCATCGGGTAAAGCGCCCCGATGATCGATCGCCATCCCTTCCGTGCTGTCTGGTTTGTCACACCTTGATCGGGGTTTTCCTGGTTCAGTGCTGGGCCATGTCCACGAACCGGCTGTAGTGACCCTGGAAGGCCACGGTCACCGTGGCGGTGGGGCCGTTACGGTGCTTGGCCACGATCAGGTCGGCCTCACCGGCCCGGGGCGACTCCCGCTCGTAGGCGTCCTCACGATGCAACAGGATGACCATGTCGGCGTCCTGTTCGATGGATCCCGATTCGCGAAGGTCGCTGACCGCCGGGCGCTTGTCCGTGCGCTGCTCCGGACCTCGGTTGAGCTGGGAGATGGCGATGACCGGCACCTCCAGCTCCTTGGCCAGCAGCTTGATCGCACGGGAGATCTCCGAGACCTCGTTCTGGCGGCTCTCGGTCTTCTTCGGCGAGCTCATGAGCTGGAGGTAGTCGATGACCACGAACCGCAGGTCGTTGCGCTGTTTGAGGCGCCGGCACTTGGCCCGGATCTCCATCATCGACATGTTGGGCGAGTCGTCGATGAACAGCGGCGCCTCGGCCACCTCGCTCATCCGGCGCGCCAGGCGGGTCCAGTCGTCGTCGCCCATCATGCCCGAGCGCATGGCGTGCAGGGCCACCCTGGCCTCCGCGGACAGCAGACGCATGGTGATCTCGTTGCGGGACATCTCCAGCGAGAAGATGACAGTGGTCATTCCATGCTTGATCGCCGCAGAACGGGCGAAGTCGAGGCCCAACGTGCTGTTGTGGGTGGGAATGCAGGCCCGGCCGGCCAGGTACATGTGATCCGCGTTGTCGACCTCGACGCAGCGCACCGGACGGCTGTCGATCTTCCGCACATCGACGATGTAGCGGACCAGAGTCTTGGGATGGGTGGCGTCCACCTGCCTGGCCGCCTTCCTCGGCAGCCGGAAGAGCTTGTCGGAGGTCGTGAAATTGATCATGTAGCAGGTCGAGCTCTCCTCGGACCTGCCTCTGACCGGCTTGGTACGCATGGTCGCCTTGTAGCCGAGGCTCAGCACCAGCTCGTGCACGTCGGCGGCGAGACTCTTACTGGTGACGGCGAACTGGATCTGCCCCGCGGCGCTGACGTAACCGTCAGAGTCGAGCAGTCCGGCCAGCAGGGCTCGTCGCTGCCCCTCGGAGGCCCGCAGGTAGCTCGCGGGGATGTGCTTGTCCCCGAGAACGCCCAGAGTACGAAGGATGCCCTGGACGGTGCCGTGTTCGAAATGGCAGGCCTGACACCGCCGCAGCCCGCTTGAACGGCCGCCGCAGTCGGGACACGTGGGCTCGGCCACCGGCTCGGAGAGCGAACGGGCCCTCGCTCCGCAGCTCCTGCCACAGGTGCGGACCTGCGAGGTCTTGGGCACGAACCCGGCCCCGCACACCACGCATGTCCGCCAGGACGGCGGCGGCTCCGGAAGGGTCAGCTGGTAGGAGATCGAGGAGCCCACGCGGGTGACCCGGACGCCCTCGGCTTCGATGTTCTCGATGATCTCCGGGTCCATGGTCGAGAACCGCGCGGCCGCGCTGTGGCCGTCGCCCAGCCACACGCCGAGCACGTACGGGGACAGCGGAAGCTCCCGCTCCTCCAGCGCGAACGGCGCGGCCACCGCCACCGCGTGGTTGGGCCGCCGGTCGGCGGTTGCGCAGCGGAGGGTGGCGGCGATCTCCTCCGTCGTCACGACCTGCTGGTGCTCCGCGGTGGTGGCGGCGTTCTTCGGCGTGGTGATCCGCGTGTGCAGAGCGCTGTAGAGCTCGCCCGCCCGATAGGCGGGGGCGTGCCAGGAGTAGCTCCTGATCGGGCCGCCCACAGCGGTGAGAACCTTCTCCATGGGGCCCACCTGACGCTGGACGGTGTGGAGGACATTGCGGAACTCCTCCCCCACGGTCTCAAGGGCCTCGCGATGCGTCACCAGCCTGTCCGGATGCCCGGACGCCGCGTCGCGGGCCTCTTCGACCCGCCGGACCGCCTCCGCCGTCCAGTGGAGGGACGGCAGCGTGCCGGCCGCCTTCCTGGCGGCGCGCGTGGACGTACGCCACTGGTGCTGGGCGTCCGCGACGATCACCGTGCCGTCGCTGAACTCCACCTCGTAACACGGCCTGCCGTGCATCACGTCGGTCGCCGCGACCACCCTGGTCGGCCTGCCGTCGGCTCCGATCAGCTCGTCGCCGACCTCGACCTCGCCCATCGTCGTCCAGCCGGTCGGCGTGGGCAGCGGGGTGTCCAGGGCCAGCGCCTTGCCGATGGCCGGGCGGGCGGCCACGACGATCATCTGGCCCGGGTGGAGGCCGTTGGTGAGCTGGTCGAGGTCCTGGAAGCCGGTCGGGACGCCGACCATCTGGCCGCCGCGGCTGCCGATGGCCTCCAGCTCGTCGAGGGCGCCCGGCATGATGTCGGCCAGCGGCGCGTAGTCCTCCGACGTGCGGCGCTCGGTGACCTTGTAGATCTCCGCCTGGGCGCGGTCGACGAGGTCGTCGACCTCCTCGTTCTGGCCGCCGTAGCCGAAGGAGACGATGCGGGTGCCGGCCTCGATGAGACGGCGCAGGATCGCCTGCTCGCGCACGATCTTGGCGTAGTAGCCGGCGTTGGCGGCCGTGGGGACGACCGCCGTGAGCGTGTGGAGGTAGGCGGCGCCGCCCACCCGGGCCATCTCGCCGCGTTTCTGCAGCTCGTCGAAGACCGTGACGGCGTCGGCGGGCTCGCCGCGGCCGTAGAGGTCGGTGATGACGTCGTAGACCATCTGGTGGGCGGGACGGTAGAAGTCGTCGGATCGCAGGATCTCGACGACGTCGGCGATGGCGTCCTTGGACAGCAGCATGCCGCCGAGCACCGACTGCTCGGCCTCGATGTTGTGCGGCGGGGTGCGCTCGAAACCGGGGCCTCCGCCGCCCTCTTCGTCAATGCTCACCGCGCCCCCTCGAACAACCTCGCAGGCGGTCGCACCACCCCCACTTGTAGCCGACCGGTGTGACAGTTTCGCTCGTTCGGCGCGTGAGGGCAACGCGGCCTGTGGACAACGCTGTGGGTGAGCTGTGCACTATCGCGCTCAGGGTGTGAAAGCTCTGTGGACGAGCCTGGGGATAACTCTTTCGGATATGCACCGATCAACGTCTGACCTGGGCAAACAGTGTCCACCGATTGTGGAGGAAAGAAAGTTGGCCCGACACGCCGTGTAATGGCCATAATGGACAAATGCCCATTACACCCCGGGACCGGGAGATTCTGCGGCTCGCGCTGCCGGCGTTCGGCGCGCTGGTCGCCGAGCCGCTCTTCCTGCTCGCCGACTACGCCATCGTCGGCCACGGCCTCGGCACCACGGCCGTGGGCGCGCTGGGCGTGGCGGGGGCCGTCCTGGCGACGCTGGTGAACCTCTGCGTCTTCCTGGCGTACGGCACGACGGCGTCCGTGGCGCGGCAGAGCGGCGCCGGCAACCACGCGCGGGCCATGCGCAACGGCGTGGACGGCATCTGGCTCGCCCTGGCGATCGGCGCCGTGCTCATCGCCCTGGGCTGGCCGCTCGCGCCGGCCATGGTGGACCTGTTCGGAGCCGGTCCCGACCAGGCGGCGCTGGCCGTGACGTACCTGCGGATCAGCCTGCTCGGCGCGCCCGGCATGCTGGTCGTGCTGGCGGGCACCGGGGTGCTGCGCGGCCTTCAGGACACCGTCACGCCGCTGGTGGTGGCCGTGGGCTCGTTCGCGCTGAACGCGGCGCTGAACGCCTGGTTCGTGCTCGGGCTGCATTGGGGCATCGCCGGGTCCGCGTGGGGCACCACGCTGGCCCAGACGCTCGGTGCGGCCGTCTACCTGGTCGTGGTGGTCCGGGGCGCGCGACGGCTCGGCACGCCGCTCATGCCCGACCTGGCGGGCGTCCGGCAGGCCGGCACGGCCGGTCTGGCCCTGCTCATCCGTACGGTGTGCCTGCGGATCGTGCTCATCGTGGGCACGGTGGTCGCCACCAGGATGGGCCAGGCCGAACTGGCCGCGTACGCCATCGCCGGCCAGGTGTGGAACCTGATGGCCTTCGCCCTGGACGCCATCGCGATCGCCGGCCAGGCCATCACCGGACGCTCGCTGGGCGCCGGGGACACGGTCGCCACCAGGGCCGCGACCAGGCGGATGATGCAGTGGGGCCTGTGGTCGGGCCTGGCGCTCGGCGTGGTGGTCGTGGCGGCCAGGCCGCTGCTGCCCGGCCTGTTCGGCGCCGACCCGGCCGTGACCGCCCAGCTGCTGGCCGTGTTGTGGCCGGTCGCGCTGTTCCAGCCGATCTGCGGGGTGGTGTTCGTGCTCGACGGCGTGCTGATCGGCGCGGGCGACCAGCGCTACCTGGCCTGGGCCGGGGTGTGGACGACGCTGGCGTACCTGCCGGCGGCGTTCCTGGCCGCCGGGTTCGGCGTGGTCGCGCTCTGGTGCGCGCTCGGGGTGTGGATGATCGCCCGGTTGATCACCCTCGGGCGGCGCGCGGCCGGCACGGCGTGGCTGGTGACCGGCGCGTAGCCGATCCGACCAGTCGCGTTACCGCGCCGGCCGCCCGGACGCCGGTTCACCGTAATCGTCCTGTGCTTGCCGTTGTCCAAGTGGTGAGACAGAGTGGGCGAGTTCCCTGAGCGGGGTGTTCCGTGTCCACGATTCTTCGACGACTGCCACCGTCAGAGGCGACCGGGTTACGCACCGGCGCCCGGCACAGCCTGTCCGAGGTCTACCGCCCGGCCGACCTCGTCGTTCTCGGTCTCGGTGTGATCATCGGCGCCGGCATCTTCAGCATCGCCGGCGAGCAGGCCCACACCATGGCCGGTCCCGGCGTGATCCTCTCGTTCATGATCGCCGGTATCGCGTGCCTGCTGGCCTGCCTGTGCTACGCCGAGCTGTCGTCCACGATGCCGACGTCGGGCAGCGCCTACACCTTCACGTACGTCATCTTCGGCGAGGTCTGGGCCTGGATCATCGGCTGGGCGCTGATCCTGGAGCTGCAGTTCGCCGCCGCGGTGGTGGCCAGGGCGTGGGCGTCCATCGCGGTCAAGGCGGTCGACGACTTCGGCGTGCGGGTGCCGCAGGGCGTGGACGACGTGCTCGTCCTGGTCATCCTGGTGCTGCTCACGGGCATCGTGGCGCTCGGCGCGCGGGTGGGGCTCCGGGCGCTGTGGGTCATGGTGTCGGCCAAGCTGCTGGCCATCGGGGCGGTCATCGTCGTGGGCGTGACCCACATCGACGTGGCCAACTACGGCGACTTCTACGTCGAGCCCAAGGCCCTGCCGGTCCGCCCGCAGACCGTCATCGAGCTCTTCGCCGGGCACGGCATGGCCTTCGGCTGGTTCGGCGTCTTCGCCGCGGCCTCGGCGATCGCGTTCGCCTACATCGGCTTCGACATCGTCGCGACCTCCGCCGAGGAGAGCGTCAACGCGCCGAAGTCCGTGCCCAAGGGCATGATCCGGAGCCTGGTGATCGCCACGGTCATCTATCTGGCGGTCGCGCTGGTCATGGTGGGCATGGTGTCGTACACGAAGATCAGCGGGGACGCGCCGCTGTCCAGCGCGTTCCGTGCCGCGGGCGTGGACTGGATGGTGCACGTCATCGACGCGGGGGCGGTGCTCGGGCTGACCACCGTGATCCTGGTGCTGATCGTGGGTCAGACGCGGGTGCTGTTCTCGATGGCCCGCGACGGGCTGATCCCGCG
Organism: Nonomuraea sp. NPDC049684; assembly: GCF_044465345.1. Classification (NCBI taxonomy): domain Bacteria; kingdom Bacillati; phylum Actinomycetota; class Actinomycetes; order Streptosporangiales; family Streptosporangiaceae; genus Nonomuraea; species Nonomuraea sp. NPDC049684. The sequence continues at coordinate 130,996 of NZ_JBITLO010000017.1, forward strand.
CGGCCTGGCCACGGTCAGCCGCAAGTACCACACCCCGTCGCGGGTTACGCTGGTGATCGGGTTCGTCGCGATCGTGCTGGCCGAGTTCGTCCCGGTGCTCACCATGCAGGAACTGGTCGTCATCGGGACGCTGTTCGCGTTCCTGTTCGTGGCGGCGGGCGTGATCGTGATGCGGCGGCGCATGCCGCACCTGGAACGCGGCTTCCGCGTGCCGCTCTCGCCGCTGCTGCCCGCGCTGTCGCTGGTCGCCACGCTGTGGCTGATGCTCAACCTGCGCCTGCTCACCTGGGCGTGGTTCGTCCTGTGGATGGCCTTCGGGCTGCTGGTCTACCTGCTGTACGGCCGCCGCAACAGCCTGCTCGCCGGCCCGCGGGAGGCCCCGGCCGAAGCCGCCCGGGGCCGCCACCGCCGCTAGAGGCGTCCGGATTCGAGCACGCTGCGCAGGAACTCCCTGGTCCGCGGCTGCTCCGGCGAGGCGAAGATCTTCTCCGGCGGCCCCTTCTCCACCAGCACCCCGCCGTCGAGGAAGCACACGGTGTCGGAGATGTCGCGGCAGAAGCCCATCTCGTGGGTCGTCAGGATCATCGTCATCCCCGACTCCTTGAGCTCCCTGACGATCCCCAGCACCTCCACCACCAGTTGCGGGTCGAGCGCCGAGGTGACCTCGTCCAGCAGCATCAGCCTGGGCTGCATGGCCAGCGCCCGGATGACCGCCACCCGCTGCTGCTGCCCGCCCGAGAGCTGGTCGGGGTACGCGCCGGCCTTGGCCGCCAGCCCGAACCTGGTCAGCAGCTCGTGCGCCTGTTCCTCGGCCTGTTCCCTGGACGTCCTGAGCACCCGCCTGGGCGCGAGCGTGATGTTGTCCAGCACGCTCATGTGCGGGAACAGGTTGAACGCCTGGAAGACGATGCCGAGCCGCTTGCGCACGTCGTCGACGTCCACGCGGGGGTCGGTGATCTCCTGGCCGTCGAGGTGGATGGCGCCGTCGTCGACGGTCTCCAGCAGGTTCACGCAGCGCAGGAGCGTGGACTTGCCCGACCCGGACGCGCCGATCAGGCTGACGACCTCGTGCGGCTGCACCTCAAGGTCGATCCCGCGCAGCACGCTGTGGCCGTGGAAGTTCTTCCACACCCCTTCGATGGTCAGCAGGCTCATGCGCCACGCCTCCTGCGCGTACGGGCGGCCAGATGGTCGGTGAACCTGGCCATCGGGATCGTGAGCAGGATGAACACCAGCGAGGCGACCAGGTAGGGGGTGTAGTTGAACTTGCTGAGGGCGATGATCTGGGCCTGCCTGAGCGCCTCCAGCGGCCCGATGGTGGCCACCAGCGCGGTGTCCTTCTGCAGCGAGACGAAGTCGTTGAGCAGCGGCGGCACGACCCGGCGGGTGGCCTGCGGAAGAACCACGAACCGCATGGTCTTGACGTGGCTCAGCCCCAGCGAGCGGGCCGCGGCGATCTGGCTCGGATGCACCGACTCGATGCCGGAGCGGAACACCTCGGCCACGTACGCGCCGTACGACAGCGTCAGCGCGATCACGCCCAGCGTCGCCAGGTCGGTCGGGATGCCCTGCAACCGCAGCGCGGGCAGCCCGAACCCGACGAGGAAGATGACCAGGAGCGTCGGCACGCCGCGGAAGACGTCGGTGTAGAGCGTGGCCAGGGCCCTGATCGGGAAGAACGCGGGCGCGGTGATGCCCCTGGCCAGCGCCACCAGCAGCCCGACGATCAGGATCAGCGGCTCGGCGATCAGAAATATCTTGATGTTGAGCAGGAACCCTTCGAGCACCTTGGGCAACGCGGCGACGAACCACTCGGGCGAGAAGAACGACTCCCGAACCCGGGGCCAGCCGGGCGAGTTCGTGGCCAGGACGGCGACCAGGACGATGAACACGATCGTCGAGGCCGTCGCGATCGAGGCCGAGCGGCGCGCCCGCGACCTGCGGACGCGCTCGCGCTCAAGCTGCCGTTGCGAGGGGACGTGCTCGCTCACGGGCTTACCGGTCGGGCTCACGACAGTTCGGGCGCGCCCGCCGCCGAGCCCAGCCACTCCTGCTCGATCTTGGCCAGCTCACCCTTCGACTTCAGTGAGTCGACGGCCTTGTCGACGCAGGGCTTGAGCGCGCTGCCCTTCTCCATGACCAGGCCGAACTCCTCCGGCGTGCCGCCGGTCGAGCTGAACTGGCCGACGATCTTGGAGTTCTCCACCTGGGCGGCCGTCACGTAGAACGCGGTGGGCAGGTCGACGACGATCGCGTCCACCTGCTTGTTCTTCAGCGCGTTCACGGCGTCGACCTGGTCGTTGTAGACGTTGGGCTCGGCGGACGGCTTGACGACGTCGTTGACGCCGGCCAGCGACGTCGTGCCCACCTGGACGCCGAACTTGGCGTCCTTGAGCTCGGCCACGGTCTTGGCCTCGGCGTACTTGCTGCCCTTGATCGCCACGACGGCCTGCTTGACCGTGTAGTAGCCCTTGCTGAAGTCGACCGCCTTGGCGCGGTCGGGGTTGATCGAGACCTGGTTGACGTCGAAGTCGAACTGCTTGGCCCCGGGCGCGAACGCCGAGTCGAACTTGACCGTGCTCCACTCCACCTCGGTCCGGTCGAAGCCGAGCTCACCGGCCACCGCGAACGCCACCGCGCTCTCGAACCCCTGGCCGTTGCTCGGGTCGTCGTCCTTGAACCACGGCTCGTAGGCCGGCTTGTCGGTGCCGACGGTCAGCTTGCCGCCGTTGACGAGCTTGAGCTGGTCCTTGGCGCAGGCGTCGGCCGCCGCTGAGCCGGTCGCCGCGGAACCGGTCGTCGTGGCGGCCGGTTGGTCTGCCGGGGCACATGCGACGGCCCCTACCGCGAGCACACCGATCGCGAGCAGCATCGTGGAACGGGCCATGGCAGAGCCTCCAGGGGGAAACACACACAAAGAACGCAGGCATTCTACGCGTCCTCAATGGGAAATAAGTGCGCAGGTCACCAGGCCGGCCGGTCCCACGGGGGAACGCGCCACCGTGGCGGCCGGTCCCGGACCGGCGCACGTCGCGGCGGCACGACCGGTGCAGGCCCACCAGCCGTTCACCCCGCCCGCTAACCCCGCCCGTTCACACCGCCCGTTCACACCGCCCGTTCACCCTGGCCGTTCACCCTGGCCCCGGAACGTGAAAAAGCCCCCCTCCTGGCGGAGAGGGGCTTGATCAGCGTTCGTCAGCCGGCCACGACGTCGACGTCGACGGACGCCGACACCTCGGGGTGGAGCTTGACGGTGATCTTGTGCGACCCGACGCTCTTGATCGGGTTGCGGATCTCGATGCGACGGCGGTCGAGGATCGGGCCGCCGGCCGCCTTGACGGCGTCGGCGATGTCGCCCGTGGTGATCGAGCCGAACAGCCGGCCCGACTCGCCCGCGCGGGTGGACAGCCGCACGCGCAGGGCGCCGAGCTGGCCGGCGACCTCCTTGGCGGTGCCGAGGTCGCGGATCTCGCGAGCGTCGCGAGCCTTCTTGATGGTCTCGATCTGGCGCTCGGCGCCACGCGTCCAGCGCATGGCGTAGCCGCGCGGGATGAGGTAGTTACGGCCGTAGCCGTCCTTGACCTCGACGACGTCGCCAGGGGCGCCGAGGCCGGAGACCTCGTTGGTGAGGATGAGCTTCATGTCGACAGACCTCCTTAGCGCGCGGTGCTCGTGTAAGGCAGCAGAGCCACCTCACGGGCGTTCTTGATCGCGGTCGCCACGTCGCGCTGGTGCTGGGTGCAGTTGCCCGTCACCCGGCGCGCACGGATCTTGCCGCGGTCGGAGATGAACTTCCGCAGCAGCGCCGTGTCCTTGTAGTCGACGTATGAGATCTTGTCGTGGCAGAACAGGCAAACCTTCTTCTTGGGCTTGCGCAGTGCCGGCTTAGCCATCGTGGTGCTCCTCTCAGAGCCCCGCTTTTCGGGCGGGAATGGACTCGGGCTTGTGGACAGATGTTAGAAAGGCGGTTCGTCGCTGAAGTCGTTGCCGCCGCCGAAGCCGCCGCCCTGGTTGCCGCCACCGCCGCCGCCGAAGCCGCCGCCACCGCCCTGGTAGCCGCCGCCCTGGGGCGGGGCGGGCGAGGCAGAGGCCCACGGGTCGTCGGCGGGACCGCCGCCGAAGCCGCCGCCACCGCCGCCACCCTGGCGGGTGGTGCGGTTGACCTTGGCCGTGGCGTTGCGCAGGGACGGGCCGACCTCGTCGACCTCGACCTCATAGACCGTGCGCTTCTCGCCTTCCTTGGTCTCGTAAGACCGTTGCTTGAGCCGCCCCTGCACGATGACCCGCATGCCGCGCTGGAGGCTCTCGGCGGCGTTCTCCGCCGCCTGCCGCCACACGTTGCAGGTCAGGAAGAGGCTTTCGCCATCCTTCCACTCGTTGGTCTGGCGATCCATGAACCGCGGAGTGGACGCGATGCGGAATCGAGCCACCGCTTGACCCGTCGGGGTGAAGCGCAGCTCCGGGTCGTCGACAAGGTTGCCGACGATGGTGATTACGGTGTCGCCTGCTGCCATGGCTAGCGCTCGCCTTCCTGCACGCCTTCGCTTGGGTTACGGCTCAGAGTACGGGTGCTCTCCGACAAAAAGCCGGTGGTCGTCAACAAGAAACCCGCTCGTTGAGCCGCCTCCCGGAGGGACGGCCCGCTTCGCGGCTTTCCTGATGGCTAGTGCACGTCCGGGCGCAGGACCTTGGTGCGCAGGATGCCCTCGTTGAGGTTCATCTGGCGGTCGAGCTCCTTGACCGTCGCGGGCTCCGCGGACAGGTCGATGACGGCGTAGATGCCTTCCGACTTCTTGTCGATGTCGTAGGCGAGACGGCGACGGCCCCAGACGTCGACCTTCTCCACGGTGCCGCCGTCGTTGCGGACCACGGTGAGGAACTGGTCGAGGGACGGCGCGACAGTGCGCTCATCGAGCGAAGGGTCCAGAATGACCATTACTTCGTAACGACGCATGCGGGACTCCAACCTCCTCTGGACTTTTGCGGTCACGACACTCTGCCGTGACAGGAGGACGCTGACGTCAGGCCGCGGCGCCCCATTTCGGCGCCCCGGGGCGATGGGTCACCCATCACAACGCAGCGCTGCCCAGGTTACCAGCCACGAGTAGGTGGGAAGGCCTGTAGGAAACCAAGGGGGTGGCGGCTGTGCCACATGTGCTTCATCCCTCGGAGAGGGAGCGGTTCAGGCTCACGCTCAACACCGACGGACGCTCTCACCCGGTGGAGAACGGCCTGGCGATCGGGACACTGGTGTGCGGGCTCGTGGCGTTCGTCGCCGCGTTCTTCCCCGCCGCCCACGTGATCTCGTCCTGGATCGGCACGCTCGGTTTCGGGACCGGGCTCTACTCGCAGTACATCTCGGTGACCACGCCGCAGCGTTCGGTCAACATCGTCGGCCTGGTGGCCTCGTTCGTGGGGGCCGTGCTCGGCATCGCCCACGGCGGCTTCCTGCCGCATCCTTGACGGGCCTTGCGCCCGGCCGACGGCCCCGGTGACGCCGGGGCCGTCGGGGATATGTGACTCACCTGCCGATGTGCAGGTCGATGCCGAGCAGCACCAGGAACCAGAGGAACACCGCGAGCAGCGCCTCGGCGACGTCCCGGAGGAGACCCGGGGTGATGTAGTCGTAGATCCAGGCGACGTAGATCCCGACGATCACGTAGACCAATAAGATCAGCGCCCGCAGCCGCCAGCGTGTCATGTGCGCTCTCCTCGGGGTAGGGGGTGCCGGGCGTCTTCCCGGAGGCGGTTCCGCCAAACGGATAAGCTCCTTGACATGGTGCGTATCGGAGCTCACGTCGACCAGGACGATCCCGCCGCTCACGCCGAACGGATCGGGGCGGAGGTCGTGCAGTTCTTCCTCGGCGACCCGCAGGGCTACGCCAAGCCGGTGCTGCCGGACAAGCCGGTCGAGGGCGTCGACGTCTACATCCACGCCCCCTACCTGATCAACGTCGCCACGACGAACAACCGCATCAGGATCCCCAGCCGCAAGCTGCTCGAACAGCACCTCAAAGCGGCCGCGGGGCTCGGCGCCAAGGGCCTGGTCGTGCACGGCGGCCACGTCAACAAGAGCGACGACCCGCAGGTGGGCTTCGACAACTGGCGCAAGGTGTTCGAGCGCATGGAGTGCCCGATCCCCGTGCTCATCGAGAACACCGCGGGCGGCGGCAACGCCATGGCCCGCAAGCTGGAGCGCATCGCCCGTCTGTGGGACGCGCTCGACGGCTTCGACGTGGGCTTCTGCCTCGACACCTGTCACGCGCACGCGGGCGGCGAGGAACTGGTCGACCTGGTCGAGCGGGTCAAGGCGATCACCGGCCGCATCGACCTCGTCCACTGCAACGACTCGCGCGACGACTTCGACTCCGGCGCCGACCGGCACGCCAACCTGGGCCAGGGGAAGATCGACCCGGAGCTGATCCTGGCGGTCTGCCGCGCGGCGGGAGCCCCGGTCGTGGTGGAGACGCCGGGCGAGGGCCAGGCCGACGACATCGCGTTCCTGCGCAAGAACCTCTGAACGTCTCCCGACCGAAAACACACAGCCTGTGGATAACTTCCCTGGATTACCGAGGCGAAGAAACGGGTAGAGATCTGAGCCCGTCCAATCGCCCGTAACGGGGTAGGGACCTCAGCCGGCCCAGGCGCCCGTGAGGAAGCGGGCCGCGTTCAGGTACATGAGCGGCCCGCAGATCATCGCGTACAGCACGATCACCCACGGCCTCCTGGTCGCGACCTTGGCGACCAGGACCCACAGCGGGAACCACAGCAGCAGCGAGCGCGGGATCGACAGGTAGTACGCCGAGGTCATCAGCGCCGCCGCCTGCAACCCGCAGTAGACGGCCTCGCTCCACCTGCGCAGCGCCAGCAGCCACACCAGCACGCCCACCGCCAGCACGGCCCCGGCGATCTCCATGCGGAAGGCCACCGCGAAGTCGTCGGCGCCCATGGCCGAGTTCCACGTCGTGCGCCACGCCTCCCAGGGCCAGACGAAGTCGCGTCCCCAGCCGGCCTCCTGCGCGTGCTTCCACGCCAGCCAGTCGCCCGACCGCCGGTAGTGGTAGAAGGAGTACGCCGCCAGCGGAAGGAACGGCACCGCCAGCCAGCCGGCCCGCCGCCACGACTCCCTGCTCCTGACGAACTCCGCCGCCAGCGCGACCGCCAGGAACAGACCGGTGATCCGCACGCACGACGCCCCCGCCGCCAGCAGCACGGCCTGCGGCCAGCGTCCGAGCCGGGCGGCCAGCCACGCGGGGATCGCGAAGGCCAGGAACAGCGACTCGCTGTAGCCCGCCGCCAGGAACACGGCCATCGGGAACAGCAGCAGCGCCAGGACCGCCATCCAGCCGGTCGCGCCCTCGACCTCGGCCAGCCGGGCCAGCGCGACCATGGCCACCGCCCCGGCGACCAGCGAGATCAGCAGCCCGCAGATCGCCCAGTCGGGCACCACGAGATGCAGCGCCCGCAGCATGACCGGCAGGCCGGGGAAGAACGCCGGCAGGCCGTCGTCGCGCGGTTTGCCCGGCTCGCCGTCGTACCCGTACTGGGCGATGGTGACGAACAGGCCGGCGTCCCATTGGCGCCACTTGCCGGCGTACTCGGCCAGGGTCAGGCCGAGCAGCGTCGACAGCAGGAGCCCGGCCCGCGATCCGAGCCACAGCAGCAGCGCGTCCCGAGCGGCCGAGCGGGTGATCATCTCGTCTTCAGCACGAACCGGTCGGGGGCGTCGTCGAACACCCCGCCCGCCTGGTCGTCGATGCCGTCCTGGCGCACCACGTCCCGTTCCGGACGCAGGATGTCACGGACGACGAACGCCATCATGATCCCGATGGTGATGACCCGTCCCCAGACGGCGGTGAAGTACGTGTTGTCCCCGATGCCCAGGTCGTCCCTGCTGAGCGGGGCCTGGGCGAGCAGGTAGAGCCAGATCGCCGCGAAGTACCAGACCTCGGCGAACTGCCACAACGCCAGCGGCTTCCACCGGGGCCTGGCCAGCACCGCGAACGGCACCAGCCACAGCACGAACTGCGGCGACCACACCTTGTTCGTCATCATGAACGCGGCCAGGGCGAGGAAGCAGAGCTGCGCCAGCCGGGGCCGGCGCGGCGCGGTGAGCGCGAGCACGGCGATGCCCAGGCAGAGCGCGGCCAGCGTCACCATGCCGAGCGTGCTGACGTCGGCCTCGCCCAGGATCCCCCAGCCCTTGCGCTGGAAGAACAGCCACGGCGAGCCCCAGTCGATCCCGCGTTCCTGGGAGAAGACGTAGAACCGGCGCCAGCCGTCCCAGGCGAAGACCATGAAGGGCACGTTGACCACGAGCCAGGCCCCCGCGGCCGACCCCAGCGTCACCAGGAACGGCCGCCAGCGCGCGGTCCGCAGCGTGAGCAGGAACAGCGCGCCGAGGAACATCAGCGGGTAGAACTTGGTCGCGATGGCCAGCCCGAGCAGCACGCCCGCGAGCACCTGCCGCCTGCGCGCCCAGGCCAGCAGCATGCCCATCGACAACGCGCCGGCGACCAGGTCCCAGTTGATGTACGCGGCCAGGATCACGGCGGGCGAGATCGCGTACCACAGCGCGTCCCACCGGCGGGTGGGCCCGGCCACCGCCGCCATCAGCAGGACGCCGGCCACCAGGCAGATGCCCAGCAGCAGGACCGTGAGGTCGTAGAACCTGACGGCCTGCGCGACCTGGTCGAGCTCCAGCTTCCGCGAGATCCAGGCGATGGCCTGCATCACCTCGCCCAGCACCACGGGGTACTCGACCTGCTTTTCGAACGGCACGTCGGCGAAGTACGGGTTCTGGGTCGCGAGCTGCCGGTCGAAGTACAGCGGGTAGATGTCGGTGTAACAGAAGTTCGTGTACGTCTGGACCTGGTCGTTCCATCCGCCGGTCCGGCACGGCAGCCGCACGACGTAGCCGAGGACGGCCCCCAGGGCGGCGATCAGCCCCAGGGGCAGGTACGGCACGGCACGCGCCGCCAGAGGGACGCGTGCCTCGGTCGTCGTCACCACTCCTCGTGCCGGGCGCTCATCTGCGAGGTTCCCGTCGGCCGGGAGTCGGGCGCCTTGCCGCCTCCGCCGCCGCTCAGGATGCCGTGGTCGTCGGCCTCGGGGATGCCGGTGTCCTGCGAGTCGTCGGTGACGTCGCCGCTGTCGTCGTTGCACGGCGCGACCAGGCAGTTCTGGTCGCTGCCGTCGTCGAAGGGGTTGTCACCGCCGTCGTCGAACGGGTTCGTGGCGGTGGGCGTCGGCGTCGGCACCGGGCGCTCCACGATGTTCTCCGGCAGGCCGATGTCGGCCTTCTGCGGGAACTGCTCGATCGGCTTGCCCTCGTGGGCGGCGAGCATGAACCGCCGCCAGGTCGCGGTGGGCGGGCCGGCGCCCTCGAAGCCGAGCGGGGCCTCCACGGCCCTGGTGTACGGGTTGTTCGGGCCGTACTTCTTGCTCGGCTTCTTCTCGTTGGGGACGACGGGACAGTTCGAGTGCCGGGGCTGAACGGTCTTGCCCGTCTTGGTCACGCACTGCTCGCGGTAGAACCCCACAGCAGCGGAGATCTGCGGCGTGTAACCGACGAACCAGGCTTCCTTCTCGTTGTTGTTGGTGCCGGTCTTGCCGGCCGCGGGCCGGTTGCCGAGGCCCTGGCCGGCGGCGGTGCCGCTCCTCAGCACCTCCTGCATGGCCGTCGTCGCGTCGGCGGCCACCTCCGCGTCGATGACCCTGGTCGAGGTCCGCTGCTCGGGGTAGACGACCTGGCCGTTCAGCTTGACGTCCTGGACCACGTGGTACTTGGTGTACTTGCCGCCGTTGGCGAAGATCGAGTACCCGGCGGCCTGCTCGACCGGCGTCACCAGGGCGCTGCCGATGGCGAACTGGAACTGGTGGTCCTTGACGTCCTGGTCCATGCGCCCCTTGTCGAACCCGGCGTTCTCCACGAGCTCCTTGACGTCGTCGAGCTTCCTGGGCAGCTTGTACGCCATCGACACGTACGCGGTGTTGACGGACTGAGCTGTGGCCTTGACCACGTCGACGGCCTGGCCGACGTTGTGGCTGTTGCGGAAGCCGCCGTCCTGCTGGCCGGGGATGACCTTCGGCACGGTCTGGTTGCCCGGCACGTAGCTCTTGAGCGAGTAACCGGCCTGCAGCCAGGCGGCCAGCACGTACGGCTTGAACGCCGACGCGGCCTGCTTCTCGGCGTCGAAGGGCTCGTTGAACGGGTCGGTGATGAAGTTCGAGCCGCCGTAGAAGGCCAGGACCCGGCCGTTCCTCGGGTCGACGGCGGCCAGACCGGCGTGGAACTCCTTCGACATGTTCGCCGTCGTGGCCTCGACGGCCGTCTTGGCGGCCTTCATGAGGTTCTCGTCGAAGGTGGAGGTGATCTGGTAGCCGCCGCTCCTGACCATGTCGGGGGTGAGCTTGCGCTGCTTCAGCTCCTCCAGCACCTGCGTGATCATGTAGCCGCGCAGGCCCGCGTACACCTCCTTGATCTCACCCTTGTAGACCTTGGGGAACTTCGCCTTCGCCGGCAGGTCGCCGTACTTCTGGGGCCACTGCTCGGCCATGTACTTGATGGTCGTGTTCCACCGGTCGCGCAGCCCGGGGTCGTCGGGGCCCCAGCTCGGGCGCTGGATGCGCGCGGCCAGGTAGGCGCCCTGCTCGGGGGTCAGGTCCTTGGCGTGCACGTTCTTGCCGAAGTACGCCTGCGAGGCGGCCTCGACGCCGTAGGCCAGGCCGAAGTTCACGGTGTTGAGGTAGCGGGCGAGGATGTCTTCCTTGCTCAGCGTCTGGTTGAGCTTGACCGCGACGAAGATCTCCTTGAGCTTGCGCTTGACGGAGACCTCCTGGCTGAGGCCGTCGTAGTAGCCGCGGGCCATCTGCTGGGTGATGGTCGAGGCGCCCTGGAGCTGCTGGCCGGTCGCGGTCATCCACACCGAACGGGCCATGCCCGAGATGGAGACGCCGGAGTCCTCGTAGAACGTCTTGTTCTCGATGGCGACCGTGGCGTCCTTGACGGTGTCGGCCATCTTGTCGATGGTGACGGTCTGCCGGGGCACGCCGAGCTTGGCGAGGACCTTGCCGTTGCGGTAGTAGAGCGTGCTCTGCTGCGCGACCGCCGACGCCTGGGTGGCCTCGGGCACCGGCGTGAGGTTGTACGCGACCATGATCATGCCGAAGATGCCGGCCGCCAGCACGACCACGCTGGCCACGACGATCTTCCAACTGGGCACGAACCGGCGCCAGCCGCCGCGCTTCCTGTCCTGCGGGCCGGGCGGGCCGGGCGGCTCGGGCGGCTCGCCCTGCCCGCTCGCCCGGCGCGAGCGCCTGGGCGGCGCGTCGCTGACCATCGTCTCCTGGTTGCTCATCGAACGCGTGTCCTGCCGCGCCCGGGAGCGGGCGCGCGGCGGCAGTTCCTCACGCCCCTGGGGCGCCCCGCGCTGGGGCTGCGGCCCGGAGGCTGGGTCGCTGTACGGCTGCGCGGACATCGCGCCGGTCTGCTCATAAGCGGCTTCAGGACGACGCGGCGACTGCGCCGCACCCCAATCGGATTCGCCGGTTTGGGGAGGAGAACCTGGGGGCACAGAACGGGATGAGTTGGAGCGACGGCGCCTTCCCGGGCGGGCCGTCCCCTCATTCATGCTGTTACTCACACGTCCTCGCATCGTCGTCGGATAAAAACGGCGTATGGGCGTGAGGTGACTCGCCGCCCTCGGTGTTCACGGTTGGCCGACGAGGTCTGGCGGTCCGTTGCCGAGGACGAACGAGACCGTCAGGTGGTTCCAGGAACAACCTTGGCAGACCTCGACGACGTACACCCGGAACTCATCGTAATCATGGGCCATTTCGACAAGCTCTGACGTGGCCTTTGCCTGACCGGCATGCCGTCCCAGCGAATCGCCGAAGACATAGGTCACGTTGGTGACGTTCTCCCTCTCGCACACCGGGCAGAGACGTTCGGTCGGCTCGCCGAACACGCGGGCCGCGCGAAGGAGGTACGGCTGTGCGTCACAGAGGTCTCCGCGCGAGGCACGGCCCACCTCCAGGGAACGGACCGCTGCCCGCTTGGCGAGGCCGTAGTCCACCACCCTCCGCTGTGACCACATGAGCGCCAGACTACGGCGTTTTACCGAATCATCCCAACGGCTTGGCAAATCCTTTGATTGCGGCCTTATAGCGAATCGACGTATCCTCTGGATGTATCGACTCGATACATCGGCGCGAGAGGGGGCGGTTCCAGTGGCCAGCGGACAAGGCAGAGTTCTGGAGCTAGCCGTGCTCGGGTCGCTGCACGAACAGCCGCTACACGGCTATGAGCTGCGCAAACGGCTCAACGCCCTGTTGGGCATGTTCCGTGCGTTCTCCTATGGATCGCTGTACCCCTGTCTGCGATCACTACTGGCCCAGGGCCTCATCGTGGAGGAGCAGCCCGCTCCCGCCACGATCGTCGGCGGCCGGTCGAAGATCGTCTACAAGCTCACCGCGGAGGGCAAGGAACGCCTCCAGGAGCTGCTGACCCAGGCCGGCCCGTCAGCCTGGGAGGACGAGAGCTTCGGTGTGCACTTCGCCTTCTTCAGGCACACGGAGGCCGAGGTGCGCCTGCGCATCCTCGAAGGCCGCCGCAGCCGTCTGGAGGAGCGCCTCGACAGCGTGCGCACGGCGCTGGCCCGTACCAGGGAGCGGCTCGACAGCTACACGCTGGAGCTGCAGCGCCATGGGCTCGAGTCGGTCGAACGCGAGGTGCGTTGGCTGAACGAGCTGATCGCCACGGAGCGGCGGGCCTCGGAAGGGCCCGAGAGAGATACCACGTCAACTGATGAGTAAGGGAGCGAGTGCGATGGGTTCGGTTCGCGTGGCCATTGTCGGTGTCGGCAACTGCGCGTCTTCGCTGGTCCAGGGTGTCCACTTCTACAAGGACGCGGACCCGGCCGCACGAGTGCCGGGCCTGATGCACGTGAAGTTCGGTGATTACCACGTAGGCGACGTCGAGTTCGTGGCCGCCTTCGACGTGGACGCCAAGAAGGTCGGCCGCGACCTGTCCGAGGCGATCGTCGCCAGCGAGAACAACACCATCAAGATCACCGATGTGCCCCCGACGGGCGTGACCGTGATGCGCGGTCACACCTTCGACGGTCTGGGCGAGTTCTACAGCGAGATCATCGAGGAGTCCGACGAGGCCCCCGTCGACGTGGTCAAGGTGCTGCGCGAGAACCAGGTCGACGTGCTGGTGTCGTACCTGCCGGTGGGCTCGGAGGAGGCCGACCGCTTCTACGCGCAGTGCGCCATCGACGCCAAGGTGGCGTTCGTCAACGCGCTGCCGGTCTTCATCGCCTCCGACCCCGAGTGGGCCGAGAAGTTCACCGAGGCCGGCGTGCCGATCGTGGGCGACGACATCAAGTCGCAGGTCGGCGCCACCATCACGCACCGCGTGCTGGCCAAGCTGTTCGAGGACCGCGGTGTCGAGCTGCTGCGCACGTACCAGCTCAACTTCGGCGGCAACATGGACTTTATGAACATGCTGGAGCGCAGCCGCCTCCAGTCGAAGAAGATCTCCAAGACGCAGTCGGTCACCTCGCAGATCCCGCACGAGATGGGCAAGGCCGACGTGCACATCGGCCCGTCGGACCACGTGCCGTGGCTCGACGACCGCAAGTGGGCGTACGTGCGCCTGGAGGGCCGCTCGTTCGGCGACACCCCGCTGAACCTGGAGTACAAGCTGGAGGTCTGGGACTCCCCCAACTCGGCCGGCATCATCATCGACGCCGTGCGCGCGGCCAAGATCGCTCTTGACCGGGGCATCGGCGGCCCGATCCTGTCGGCGTCGTCGTACTTCATGAAGTCGCCGCCGGAGCAGTACTCCGACGACGAGGCCCGCGAGTACGTCGAGAAGTTCATCAGGGGCGAGGTCGAGCGCTGACCTGTGGGCCCCTCGCGGCCGCGGCTTCAGCCGCGCGCGGCGGGGGGCAGTTCGTCGTCGGAGGCGGGAGACCAGGTCAGCGGGTCGGCGCCCAGCTCGCTGAGCAGCGGCACCTGTTCCCTGCACCACGGTGAGATCGCCAGCAGGCCGCTGCGCACGCCTTCGGCGAACTCCTTCCACGGCATCCAGCGCACCTCGCCCACCTCGTCGGGGTTGGGCGCCACGGGGGCGTCGACCGTGACGCGGTAGACCGGGCACAGCTCGTGCTCGACGATGCCGTTGCCCATGACGGCGCGGTAGGAGAAGCCGGGCAGCATGAGATCGGCGCCGCCGGCGTGCAGGCCCAGCTCGTAGGAGAGCCTGCGGATGACCGCCCGGCCGAGCGCCTCGCCCGGCAGCGGGTGGCCGCAGCAGCTGTTGGTCCAGACGCCGGGCCAGGTGAGCTTGTGGCCGGCCCGCCTGGTGAGCAGCACGCGGCCTTCGGGGTCGAAGACGTAGCTGGAGAAGGCTAGATGGAGCGGGGTCTCCCGGCCGTGCACCGACGTCTTGGGCGCGGTGCCGAGCGCGTGCCCCTCGCGGTCGACCAGCACAACGTGTTCCTCAGTGGTCACGCTTTGAAGCGTACGAGATCGTCATGCGCGTTCGTAACCCGCCCGGCCGCCTCCGGCGCATCCTATGCCGCGGTGCGCCGGGCTAGGCTGACGGGGTGTCATTCGTCGCCGATCTCCGCGTCGTCCTCCAAGGCCGTGACTTCCGACGGCTGTTCGGCACGCGGCTGGTCTCCCAGTTCTCCGACGGGATCTTCCAGTTCGGCGTCACGAACTTCGCCTTCTTCAGCCCCGAGAAGCAGACCACGGCCCTGGCGGTGGCCGCCGGCCTGGCCGTGCTGTTCCTGCCGTACAGCGTGCTCGGGCCGTTCGTCGGGGTGTTCATCGACCGGTGGTCGCGGCGGCAGATCCTGGTCATAGCGCCGTTCGTGCGCGGTGGGCTGCTGCTGGTCGCGGCGGCGCTGGTCGCCTCCGACGCGCCCGACCCCGTCTTCTACGCGGCCGCGCTCGGCGTGCTCGGGGTCAACCGGTTCTTCCTGGCCGCGCTCGGCGCCTCGCTGCCGCACGTGGTGCCGTCCGACCGGCTGATGGCGGCCAACGCGGTGACGCCGACCTGCGGCACCGTGGTCACGTTCGTCGGCGCGGGCGTCGGGTTCCTGCTGCGCGAGGTGTTCGGCGACAGCGACCGGGGAATCGGGCTGCTGCTGGTCGTGTCCGGCGTGATGTTCGGGCTGAGCGCCCTGGTCGCCCGCACGATGGACCGCGCGCTGCTCGGCCCGTCCTTCGACCCCGACCAGCCCCAGGCCCGCGAGGCCCTGCGCAACGTGGTCGTGGGCCTGGTCGACGGCGCCCGGCACCTGGCCCGCCACCGCGAGGCGGCGGCGACCATGGGCGCGATGGCCGCCCACCGCTTCCTGTACGGCATGGCCACCGCCCTCGGCATCATCCTCTACCGCTACTACTTCACCGACGGCGACCCCGACGCCGCCCTGCGCGGGATCGGCCTGGTGGTGGCCGCCTCCGGCTTCGGCTACTTCCTCGCGGTGATCATCACCCCGTACGCGACCGAGCGGTTCGGCGTCGGCCCCTGGGTGGTCATCGCGCTGTCCTGCGCCGGCGTGCTGGCGGGCGCGCTCGTCCTGCCGTTCCAGACGTGGGGGCTGCCGGTGGCCGGCTTCGTGCTGGGCGTGGCCGGGCAGAGCGTCAAGATCTGCGCCGACACGACCGTCCAGCGCGACGTCGAGGACGCCTATCTCGGCCGCGCCTTCTCCCTCTACGACATGCTCTTCAACGGCATGTACGTGCTGGCCGCCGCGCTGTCGGCCGCGATCCTGCCGCCCAACGGCAAGTCGTACCCGGCCGTCGTGATCATCACGGTCGGCTACCCCCTCGCGGCGCTGGCCTACCGGATGGTCACGACGTCGTCGTCACGCTCCCAGGCCGTTTGACCTAGCCCAGTCGAGCAGCGCCTGGGTGGCCGCCTCCTTGCCGAGCACGCCCTTGTCCAGCCTGAGGTCGAGCAGGAACTTGTACGCCCGCCCCACCACGGGCCCGGGGCCCACGCCGAGCACGGCCTGGATCTCGTTGCCGTCGAGCTCGGGCCGGATCTTGGCCAGCTCCTCCTCCTCGGCGAGCCGGGCGATGCGCTCTTCGAGCTGGTCGTAGGTGCGCGACAGCGCCGCCGCCTTGCGCTTGTTGCGGGTGGTGCAGTCGGCCCTGGTCAGCTTGTGCAGGCGGCTGAGCAGGTGGCCGGCGTCGCGCACGTAGCGGCGCACGGCGCTGTCGGTCCACTCCCCCGTGCCGTAGCCGTGGAAGCGCAGGTGGAGCTCGACCAGGTGGGAGACGTCGGCCACGACGTCCTTGGGGAACCTCAGCTCGGCCATGCGCTTCTTGGTCATCTGCGCGCCGACGACCTCGTGGTGGTGGAACGACACCCGCCCGCCGGCCTCGTGGCGCCGGGTCTTGGGCTTGCCGATGTCGTGCATGATCGAGGCCCAGCGCAGGATCCGGTCGGGCTTGCCGTCCTCCTCCTGGGCGATGGCCTGGTCGAGGACGGTCAGCGTGTGCTCGTAGACGTCTTTGTGCCGGTGGTGCTCGTCGATCTCCAGGCGCAGCTTGGGCAGCTCGGGCAGCACGTGCGCGGCCAGGCCCGTCTCCACCAGCAGGCGCAGGCCCTCGCGCGGGTTGGCGCCGCAGATCAGCTTGTCGAGCTCGTCGCGGATGCGCTCGGCCGAGACGATCTCGATGCGCTCGGCCATCGCGGTCATCGCCGCCAGGGCGGCCCGGTCGACGCCGAAGCCGAGCTGGGAGGCGAAGCGGGCGGCCCTGAGCATGCGCAGCGGGTCGTCGGCGAACGAGCGCTCGGGGGTGCCGGGCGTGCGCAGCCGCTTGGCGCGCAGGTCGTCGAGGCCGCCGTAGGGGTCGACGAACTCGTGGCCGGGCAGGCGCACCGCCATCGCGTTGACCGCGAAGTCGCGCCGCTCCAGGTCGGCCTCCAGCGTCTCGCCGTAGGCGACCTCGGGCTTGCGCGACTTGGGGTCGTAGGACTCGCTCCGGTACGTGGTGATCTCGATCAGCCAGTTGCCCTTGCGCAGGCCGACGGTGCCGAAGTCGATGCCGATCGTCCACACGGAGTCGGCCCAGTCCCTGACGACGTCGAGCACCCTGTGCGGGTTGGCGTCGGTGGTCAGGTCGAGGTCGTTGCCGACGCGGCCCAGCAGGATGTCGCGCACGGGGCCGCCGACGAGGGCCAGTTCGTGGCCGTGGTCGGCGAACAGGCGGCCGAGCTCGTCGGCCACCGGTGCGATCTTGCGGAACAGGTCGTGCATCGCCCGCTGCTGGCTTTCGGTCATTGTTGAGTCGGACAAACCCTGTCGGTCCTTCGATTCCGGAACATATCCCCCGAGCCACATCAGGTCCGGGTTACCTTCGGTCTGGGGACCGTCGGGGGCCATGGAACAGGGCGAGACGGAGGAGGACTTCATGAAGGACGCCCTCGCGATCCACCGCTGGCTCCTCGCACACCAGGTCCATCATGAGATCGTACGCCTTCCGCGCCCCATGACTTGCGCGGAGGAACTGCCGGAGACGGTCTCCGCGGAGCCCGGGCGGTGCGTCGTGGTCACCGTGTTCGACGTCGCCACCCGGATCGGCAGCGAGGTCGTCGTCGCCGTCGTCGCCACCGCGGCGAACCCGCCCCAGCCCGGCGTCGTCGGGGGCCTGCTGGGCGCCCGCCAGGTGCGGCCGGCGCCGGCCTTCCTGGTCAACTCGGCCACCGACTACACCGACGGGCTCGTCTGCCCGCTGCTGCTGCCGGAGACGCTGCCGGTGCTCATCGACGACCGGCTCGTCGCCGACGACCTGGCGGTCTTCACCGCCACCGGCGAACGGCACACCGCGCTCTGTCTTCGTGCGCTCGACCTGCTGAATCTCCTCACCGGCAAGACGGTCGACCTGCGTACGCCCCGACCACGGGGAACACGCGAGGCGGTCGCGCCGCGGCACTGAACCCGTACCATTGCGGGCGTGCGCCGTCGTACCCCAGCTCTGGCATGCGTGTGATCCGTAAGGTCGCGCTGCTCGCCGTGATGTCCGTCGCGTCGCTCGCCCCCATGGTGGCGGCGGCGCCGAACTCTGCTGCCACGGTGGAGGCGGCGCGGGAGACGCTCGCGGTCTCCATCACGTCGATCACGCCACAGGTGACGAGCAGCCCGACCGACGAGATCAAGTTCACCGGCACGGTCCGCAACGACACCGGGACCGCGCTCGGCCCGCTCCGCGTACGCCTGCGCTACACGAGCGAGCGCTTCTACGACCGCGCCTCCATGGCGGCGTACCAGAGCGACCAGAACAACGCCACGCTGCCCGGAAACGTCTCGCGCACCTCGGCCATGGACATCCCGGCCCTGGCCGTCGGCGGCCAGGCCACCTGGACGTTCACGGCGACCCCGATCCAGCTCGGCTACCAGGCGTTCGGCGTCTACCGGATCGCCGTCGACGTCTCCCAGAACGAAGTGCCGATCACGGCGCAGCGCACGTTCCTCACCTATGCCCCGCCCACCACGCCGAAGCTGCCGCGCAACAAGCTGGCCGTCGCCCTGCCCGTCATCGACCAGCCCCACCGGGGCTCCGACGAGACGCTGTTCGTCGACGACAAGCTGAGCCAGTCGCTCAGCGGCAAGGGCCGCCTGGCCGACCTGGCCCGCATCGCGCAGACGGCGCCGAAGAGCGTCACCTGGTTCGTCGAGCCGTCGCTGCTCGACGACCTGAAGGCGATGACCAAGGGCTACCACGTCAAGACCAAGAACGGCACAGAAGGCAAACCGGCCAACGACACCGCCGGCACCTGGCTGTCCACCATGAGCACGGCGCTGGCCTCCTCCCCCGTCGTCGCCACCCCCTACGGCGACCCCGACGTGACGGCCCTGGCCCATCAGGGGCTCGACGCGCAGCCGGGCCGGGCGATCGAGCTCGGCGGCCAGACCGCCAGGGCGCTGCTCAACCGCAACGCGCAGACCTCGATCAACTGGCCGCCCGCGGGCGTGCTCGACGCCGACGCGCTCGACCTGCTCTCGGTCAGCCCCGGCAAGGTCACCACCGTCCTGCTCAACTCCACCAACCTGCCGCCGCAGCCGCCCGTCGCCCACACGCCCGACGCCGTCGCCACCCTCGACAGCGTCGCCGGCCCGGTCAAGGCGCTGGTCGCCGACGCCGAGCTGAGCCGGCTGTTCGAGCCGACCGCGCCCACGACGGTCCTGCTCAGCACGCAGCGCTTCATCGCCGAGACCGCGATGATCGCCGCCGAGGCCGGGCAGGTCGAGCCGCGGTCGCTGGTCGTCGCGCCGTCGCGCCGCTGGGATCCCAACCCCGCGCTGGTCACCAGCCTGCTGCAGACCGCGAACAAGCTGCCATGGCTGTCGATGACCAAGCTCGAATCGATCAAGCCGAGCAAGGCGGCCACGCCGCGGGCCGGGCTCACCTACACCGATCAGGACCGCAAGGAGGAGCTGAGCGCCAAGTACCTGGCCCCCGTCAAGGAGGTCGCCACGCAGGCGCAGCTCACCGCCTCGGTCACCGGGACAAAGGCGCCCTCGGCCTTCGACGCCGCGGTGCTCAGGCTGACCTCGTCGGCCTGGCGCAACAACACCCGCGCCGGCCGGGTGGTGACCAAGCTCGTCGGCGCGGCCGTGGACGAGCGCATCGACAAGATCCAGATCACCGACGCGCCGCGCACGCTGGCCGGCAGCAACGGCGTGGTCCCCATCAGCGTGAAGAACTCGCTGGACAAGCCCGTCACCCTGTACATCGACGTCAAGTCCAACGACCTGAAGCGGCTGCAGATCATCTCTCCGCCACCGCCGATCGAGCCGCTGCTGATCGGCGGCAACCAGAGCGGCACGCTGCAGGTGACGATGAACGCCAGCACCAGCGGCGACGCCACCGTCACCGTGCAGCTGCGCACCATCGACGGCCTGCCCTACGGCAAGCCGGAGCGACTGACCATCCGCACCACCGGCTACACCGGCATCGCCCTGGTCATCGTGGGCGCCGCGCTGACGGTGATGCTCGCCGCCGTCGTGACGCGGATCCTGCGCCGCCGGTCCGAGCGACGGCTCGCGCGAGCGGGCAAATCCCGGGAGAGTGAGACCGTATGAGCCGCATGCTGCGGGCCAGCGCCATCATGGCGGCGGGCACGATGGTGTCCAGGGTCACCGGGTTCGCCCGCACGATGGTGCTGGCCTACGCCATCGGCACCGCGGCGCTGGGCGACTCCTACAACGCGGCCTACGCGATCCCGTACAGCATCCTCGACCTGCTGCTGCTGGGCGTGCTGAGCAGCGTGGTGGTGCCGATGATCGTCCGGGCGCAGCAGCACGACGCCGACGGCGGCCGGGCCTACGAGCAGCGCCTGCTGACGCTGGCCACCGCCGTGCTGGTCGTGGTGGCCGTGCTCGCCGTGCTGGGCGCGCCGCTGCTCATCGACCTCTACACCGACTGGGACCGCGGCAGCATCAAGTTCGAGACCGGGGTCATGCTGGCCCGGTTCATCCTGCCGCAGCTCGCCTTCTTCGGCATCGGCGCGGTCGCGGGCGCCATCCTGAACACCCGCGACCGCTACGGCGCCCCCATGTGGGCCCCCGTGCTCAACAACCTGGTCGTCATCTGCGTGTTCGTGGCCTACGCCGTGGTCGGCAGCGGGTCCGACATCGAGGCGGTCACCACCGGCGACCTCGCGCTGCTCGGCCTCGGCACCACGGCGGGCATCGTCGCCCAGGCGGTGGTGCTGATCGTCGCGCTCAAGCGGGTGGGGTTCTCGTTCGTGCCGCGCTTCGACGTGCGCAACGCCCGGCTGGGCGAGATGGGCCGGGCCGGGGTCTGGACCATCGGCTACGTGGTGGTCACCCAGCTCGGGTTCATGCTGACGACCAACCTGGCCAGCTCGGCGGGCAACGAGGTGGCCGGCCACGGCATCAGCCCGTACACGCTGGCGTTCCAGCTCTTCCAGCTTCCGTACGGGATCATCGGCGTGTCGGTGATCACGGCGATGCTGCCCCGGATGAGCCGGGCGGTGGGCGAGGGCCGGCTCGACGACGTGCGCAGCGAGTTCGGGTCGAGCGTGCGGCTCATCTGCTCGCTCATGGTGCCGGTCTCGCTGCTGCTGATGGTGCTCGGCCCGGCGGTCACCGTGCCGATCTACGGCCACGGCGCCAACAGCGTCGCCGACGCCGTCTACATCGGGAACGTGTTGCAGGTCTACGGCCTGGCGCTGGTGCCGTTCGCGGTGTTCCAGCTCCTGCTGCGGGTGTTCTACAGCTTCGGCGACACCCGTACGCCGGTGTTCGTGGGGGCCGGCACGACCGCGGTCAACGCGCTGCTCATGGTGATCTTCTTCGTGCTGCTGCCGGCCCGCTACGCGGTGATGGGCCTGGCGCTGGCCTACGCCGTCGCGTACGGGCTGGGCGCGGTCCTGGCCTGGACGCTGGCCAGCCGCCGGGTCCAGGGCCTGGGCGGCTGGACCATCGGCACGGCGCTGACCAGGATGTACCTGGCGTCGCTGCCCACCGCCGTGCTGGGGCTGCTGACGGTCTGGGTGGTCACTCAGCTGTTCGGTGGTCTGGGTTTCGTCAACTCGCTGATAGTCCTGGCCGTGGGTGGTGGGCTGGGACTGTTGCTCTATCTCGCCGTCGCCCACAGGATGCGCATAGCGGAGGTCAACTCACTCGTTGGTATGGTCGCCAGACGCGTAGGTCGGTAGTAATTGGGAAATCCGGCATATGGACGGACTTGACCACGACGGCTGACGAGTTTCCCGTTGGCAAAGAACGCGGGCGGAATCGACTCGGCACTACCATGGTGCCCGACACGCGCGAATGGAAGCAGGAGGGGCGTGGGCGGATCCACCCGGCATAGCGTGCCTACGTGGGACACCACCACGCAGGTGAGTCGAGTCATGAGCACGCCCGATCGGCCTAGCGGAGAGAGCCTGTGAGCACGTCGGCCGTGGAACCCGGCACCCGACTGGCCGAGCGCTTCCGGCTGGAGGACCGCGTCAGCGAGTCCGACGGCGCGACCCTGTGGAAGGCGATCGACGAGATCCTCGCCCGCCCGGTGGCGGTGCACACGTTCGGCCCCGACTTCCCGCGCGTGCACGAGGTCGTCACCGCCGCCCGTGCCGCGAGCCGGCTCACCGACCCGCGCCTGACGCAGGTGTTCGACGCCGCCGAGGACGACAAGCACTCCTACGTGGTCAGCGAGTGGGTCACCGGCGAGTCGCTGACCGACCTGCTCGCCGCCGGCCCGCTGGAGCCCGAGCGCGCGGCCGGTCTGGTGGCCGAGGCCGCCGAGGCGCTGGCGCACGCCCACGAGGCCAAGCTCTACCACCTGTGCCTGCGCCCGTCCCACCTGATCTGGACGACGGGCAACACGGTCAAGGTGCTCGGCGTGGCCGTCGACGCCGCGCTGTCCGGGCTGACCACCGACCAGCCCGCCCTCGACGACGCCGAGGGCCTGGGCAGGCTGCTGTACGCCGGCCTGACCGGCCACTGGCCCGGCGACGAGGAGGAGGGCGGCCTGCCCGCCGCTCCCATGATCGACGGGCACTTCTGCTCGCCGCGGCAGGTCACCGCCGGCGTCCCGAACTACCTGGACACCGTCACCGTCCGCGCCTGCCTTCCCGAGTCGCGCAAGGGCCAGGGCGCGCTGGCGAGCCCGTCCGAGGTCGCCGAGGCGCTGGCCGACGTGGCCCGGCCCATGCCGATCGCCATCTCCTACCCCTCGACGCCGGCGGTCGCCTCCGCCTCGCACACCGAGGGCCTCGACATCGCCCACCGGCAGCAGCGCACCATGCCGCCGCCGCCTCCCGTGCCGCGCCGGCCGCCCAATCAGGGCGGCGGCAGCGTGCTCAACCGGGTGCTGATGACGCTGGTGGTGCTGCTGGTCATCGCCGCCGTGGGCGTCGGCGCCTGGACGATCGGCCGCAGCCTCGGCAGCCCCGCCACCCCGGAGGCGTCGGTCAGCCCGACCACCGGCAAGTCCTCCGCCTCGGCCTCGGCCCAGGCCGTCAAGCCCGACAAGGCCAAGGGCTTCGACCCGCTCGGCGACGACGGCGACGAGAAGTCCGACATCGCCGAGCTGGCCATCGACGGCAAGCCCGGCACGGCCTGGACGACCCAGAGCTACGGCAGCGCCGAGCTGGGCAACCTCAAGAAGGGCGTCGGCCTGCTGCTCGACATGGGCAAGTCCATGCAGATCAGCGACGTGGTGGCCACGCTGGCCAAGGCCGACGGCGCGAGCGTCGAGCTGAAGGTCGGCGACTCCCCCGACCTCGGCTCGCTCAAGACCGTGGCGACCCAGAAGAGCGCCTCGGGCAAGACCACCCTGACTCCCGGGGACCCGGCAAGCGGTCGGTACGTTTTGATCTGGTTTACGCGCGTTCCGGCGGATGCAGGCCAGTTTCGTGGCACCATCTATGAAGTAGTGGTGCATTCTCCCGGATCGGCATAAATCAGGAATCTCTCTTGTGAACTCCCCACCCGAGACACCCTCACCAGCGGAGCGGCCGGCGATCACAGACGCCGAGCTGCTCACCGCGCACATCAACGGGGATCCACACGCGTTCAGCGAGATCGTCAAAAGGCACCGTGACCGCATGTGGGCGGTGGCGCTGCGTACTCTCGGTGACCCTGACGAGGCGGCGGACGCCGTTCAGGACGCGTTCGTCTCCGCATATCGCAAGGCCTCCTCGTTCCGAGGCGAGGCGGCCGTCACCACCTGGCTCCACCGCATCGTCGTCAACGCCTGCCTCGACCGGATGCGGCGCAAGTCCGTCCGTCCGGTGGCCGACGACGAACTGATCGAGGCCGCCGAGCGGGACAGCCCGCTCCCCGACCAGACCGTCGAGCGCGAGGTCTCGATGGAGGTTTCGGCCGCTCTGAAACTGCTGCCCGCCGACCAGCGGGCGGCTCTCGTGCTCGTGGACATGATGGGCTATTCGGTCGAAGACGCAGCTCAGGTGCTACAGGTGCCGAGCGGCACCGTGAAGAGCAGATGCGCACGGGGGCGCGCGAAACTTGCCCCAATTCTTTCGCATCTGCGGAACCGTTCGGACCTCAACCGCGTCTCATCCGCGAAGGGAGCAGAACTTCGTGACGGGTGATACGCACTACGATCTTGAGGTCCTCGCCGAGCTGGCAGAGGATCTCTTGGACGCCGCGACGGCACGCCGGGTCCGCGAGCATCTCGCGGTCTGCGACCCCTGTGGGGAGCTGCTGGCAGACCTGGCGGCGGTTCGCGAGGTGCTCGCGGCGACCCCAACACCGGCCATGCCGATGGGCGTCGCAATGCGCATCGACAAGGCGCTGGCCGCCGAGGCGGAGTCCCGCCGCGGGGGTGTCGGCCTCGTGGAGGCACCGGACTGGGACAGGCTCATGCGGGACTCCCCGTGGGAGCAGCCGGCGGCGGAGACGCCCGAGCCGGTACGTCTCGGGGTGGTCTCCGACGACGGCACGATCGTCCCGGCCCGGACCCGGTCCGCACGGCGGCGCAGGTGGGCGATGCCCGCCGTGGCGGCGTCGGCGGCGGCCGCGGTGGTGGTCGGCACGCTGGCGGTCTCGGGCGGGTTGCTGGCCGGCGGGAGCGGACCGGGCGGTTCGTCCGGGCCCACGGTGGCGCAGCCGGTGACGCCGTCCAAGCCCCACCAGCGGGCCAAGGCCTACGCGCTGACCGACAGCAACTACAACTACAGCGACCGGGAGCTGCGCCAGCCGCTGCTCGGGTACTTCGGCGCCGCTCCGGCCCTCGAAGGCCCCACGGACACCGCCAGGGTCGACCGATGCGTCGGCAAGGTGGCCGCCCGTTCGAAGCTGAAGACGTTCGCGGTCGACCAGGGCCAGTACAACGGTCAGGAGGCGCTGATCGTGGCCTCCTGGAAGGACCAGGCCGCCAAGAAGCTGCGCATCGACATCGTCGACCCGTTCAACTGCAAGAACCTGCGCAAGCCCACATTGGGCCGCTGGTAATCGAAAGCCCACGTCAGAGCCCGCTTCGGCGGGCTCTTTCGTTTCGCGGGCAAGGCCGGGAATCAGCGCGGCCTAGGATCTGTTGAGCCCGAAGCAAACAGCAGACGAGGAAGGCGTGGGAGCGTTGAGCGACGTTCGTAACGTGATCATCATTGGGTCGGGCCCTGCGGGCTACACCGCGGCCGTCTACTCCGCGCGCGCCGAACTCAAGCCGCTGGTCTTCGAGGGCTCCGTGACGGCGGGCGGTGCGCTCATGAACACCACCGACGTGGAGAACTTCCCCGGGTTCCCCGACGGCATCATGGGCCCCGACCTGATGGACAACCTGCGCAAGCAGGCCGAGCGCTTCGGCGCCGAGCTGGTGGCCGACGACGTGGTCGAGGTCGACCTGGAGGCCAACCCCAAGGTCGTCAAGACCCACACCGACACCTACTACGCCAAGTCGGTGATCCTGACCATGGGCTCGGGCTACCGCGAGCTCGGCCTGGAGAACGAGAAGCGCCTGTCCGGCCACGGCGTGTCCTGGTGCGCCACCTGCGACGGCTTCTTCTTCCGCAACAAGGACATCGTGGTCGTGGGCGGCGGCGACACCGCCATGGAGGAGGCGACGTTCCTGACCCGGTTCGGGCGGATGGTGACGGTCGTCCACCGCCGTGGTGAGCTGCGCGCCAGCAAGATCATGCAGGAGCGCGCGTTCGCCAACGAGAAGATCCGGTTCGTCTGGGACTCCGAGGTCGTCGACGTGCTCGGCGACACCAAGGTCGAGGCCGTCAAGCTGCGCAACGTCAAGACCGGCGAGGAGTGCGAGCTGGCCACCGACGCGCTGTTCCTGGCCATCGGTCACGACCCGCGCACCGACCTGGTCAAGGGCCAGGTCGAGCTCGATGAGAACGGGTACATCAAGGTCGCCTCGCCGTCGACCGCCACCAACATCGACGGCGTGTTCGCGGCCGGCGACGTCGTCGACCACACCTACCGCCAGGCCATCACCGCGGCCGGCACCGGCTGTGCCGCCTCGCTCGACTCCGAGCGCTGGCTGGCCAACAACGAGAAGTAAGGAGCGCACCGTGAAGGCAGTTACCGACGCCACGTTCGAGACAGAGGTCCTCAAGAGCGACAAGCCTGTGCTGGTCGACTTCTGGGCCGAGTGGTGCGGCCCGTGCCGTCAGGTCGCGCCCATCCTCCAGGAGATCGCGAACGAGCACGGCGACAAGCTGGAGATCGTCAAGCTGAACATCGACGAGAACCCCGAGGTTCCCCGCCAGTACGGCGTGCTCCAGATCCCCACGCTGAACGTCTACAAGGGGGGCGAGGTCGTGAAGCAGATCATCGGCGCCAAGCCGAAGGCCATGCTGCTGCGCGAGCTCGACGGCATCATCTAGTCGCCCTCATGTGAGAGCCCCCTGCGGCGGTGCCCGCGGGGGGCTTTCGTTTGCCCTTCTTCGGCCCCCAAGAGCCGTCAGACGGGACGAAGGGCGCGCTCCGGGCTCATGGACCCCAGAAGGCGTTCGAGGGCCACCTCGACGTCCTCACGCCACGAGATGGCGCTCTTCAGCTCCAAACGCAAGCGCGGAAACCGCAAATGCGGTCGAACCGTCTTAAAACCCACAGAAAGCAAGTATTCCGCAGGAACTACACAACTAGGCTCTTCCCACTTCAGGTCGCCGAACGCCTCGATGGCTTTCACCCCGCGCCGGGTCAGGTCCTTCGCGACGCCCTGGATCAGCATGCGGCCCAGCCCGCCGCCCGAGAACTCGGGGATGATGTGGGCCGTCATCAGCAGCACCGCGTCGGCGCTCACCGGCGAGGTGGGGAAGGCCAGCGACCGCGGGCTGTAGAGCGGCGGGCTGTAGAGCACGAACCCCGCTGGAACCCCGTCGACGTAGGCGATTTTCCCGCAGCTTCCCCACTCCAGCAGCGTGCCGGAGATCCAGGCCTCCTTCTCCAGGCCGGAGTCGCCGGAGTGGATGGCACGCTCGCCGCTGACGGGATCGAGCTCCCAGAACACGCATCGCCGGCAGCGGCGTGGCAGATCTTCGAGATTGTCCAGGGTTATGTTGACCAGCCGGCGCGACAACTACGGCCCCTATCGTCGACCCAGAAAAGCGCGCGAAAACCGCGTCCGTTGGTGGCATGGTAGCTCAGTGAAGATGCAGCCAGCGGATACCACGACGGTCGAGCCCGGTCACGAAGGACATGTCCGACTGGCGTAATCTGGTATTTCGGTCCGATATGACACCTAGGAGGTGGGCCGTGACGGAAGAGCTTGATCACGGTCAGACACCCGCGACCCAAGGGTCGCGCATCGACGCCTACGTCGACCGGTATGCCGCGCGAGCTACCGGGATGGTCGCCTCCGAGATCCGAGCTCTCTTCGCCGTCGCGTCGAGACCCGAGGTGGTCTCGCTCGCCGGCGGCATGCCGTACGTCACGGCGCTCCCCCTCGACATGGTCGGCGAGCTGGTCTCCGACCTGGTCACCACGCGCGGCACGGTCGCGCTGCAGTACGGTTCCGGCCAGGGTGACCCGCACCTGCGCGAGCAGATCTGCGAGGTCATGCGGCTGGAGGGGATCGAGGCCGGGGCGAACGACGTCGTCGTCACCGTCGGTTCGCAGCAGGCGCTCGACCTGATCACCCGGATCTTCATCGACCCGGGCGACGTCGTGCTCGCCGAAGGCCCCTCGTACGTCGGGGCCCTGGGGACGTTCTCCGCCTACCAGGCCAAAGTGGTCCACATCGCCATGGACGATCAGGGCATCGTGCCCGAATCGCTGGCCCAGACCATCTACGCGCTGGAGACCGCCGGAGCTCCCGTCAAGTTCCTCTACACGATCCCGACCTTCCAGAACCCGGCCGGCGTCACGCTCAACCTGGCCAGGCGGCAGCAGGTGCTCGACATCTGCCAGCGGGCCGGCATCCTCATCATCGAGGACAACCCGTACGGGCTGCTCGGCTTCGACGGCGAGCCCATGCGCGCGCTGCGCGCCGACAACCCCGACGGCGTGGTCTACCTGGGGTCGTTCTCCAAGACGCTCGCCCCCGGCTTCCGCGTCGGCTGGGCGCTCGCGCCGCACGCCATCCGCGACAAGCTGATCCTGGCCATGGAGTCGGCCGTGCTGTCGCACTCGGTGTTCACGCAGCTCGCCGTGGGCCAGTTCCTGGCCACGCAGCCGTGGCGGGAGCAGATCAAGTCCTTCAAGGAGCTCTACCGCGAGCGGCGCGACTCCATGCTGGACTCCCTGGAGGCCCTGATGCCGCCCGAGGTCACCTGGACCCGGCCGGCCGGGGGCTTCTTCGTCTGGGCGACCCTGCCCGAAGGGCTCGACTCCAAGGCGATCCTGCCGCGGGCCGTGGCCGAGCGGGTGGCGTTCGTGCCCGGCACCGGGTTCTTCTCCGACGGCAGCGGCGCCCGGCACATGCGACTGTCCTACTGCTTCCCCGAGCCCGACCGCATCCGCGAGGGCGTCCGGCGCCTGTCCGGGGTGATCGAGCAGGAGATGCAGCTCCGGGACATGTTCGGCACCGGCTCCGGTCCCGAGCGGGCCGGCGTTGACACGCCGGGGCCCGAACTGGCCTAGCTTCCTCGGTACGGCCGGCGCTCCCCGGGGACGGGGACGCCGGCCGTACTCGTGTGCGGGCCTCACCTACACCATTCGCCGCCAGCCGCCGGTACGGTTGGACGCGTACGATCAGCGGAGGAGATGTGATGAGCGATCTGGGCCACGTGCTCGTGCTGGCCGGGGGCCTCTCCTATGAGCGGGAGGTGTCCCTGCGCTCCGGCCGCCGGGTGAGCGAGGTGCTGCGCGCCACGGGCATCGACGTGGAGGCCCGCGACACCGACGCCTCCCTCGTGCCCGCCATCCTCGCCGACCCGCCCGAGGCGGTGTTCGTCACCCTCCACGGCGGCGCGGGCGAAGACGGCGCGATCCGGTCCGTGCTCGAACTCCTCGACGTGCCCTACGTCGGCGCCGGCCCCGACGCCTGCCGCGTGGCCTTCGACAAGCCCACCGCCAAGGCCGTCGTACGCTCGGTCGGCCTGCGCACCCCCGAGTCCGTCACCCTCCCCAGGGAGACCTTCCACGATCTCGGCGCCACCGTCGTGCTCGGCCGCATCATCGACCGGCTCGGCCTCCCCCTGTTCGTCAAGCCCGCCCGCGGCGGCTCGGCGCTCGGCGCATCCATCGTCCGTACGGCCGAAGACCTGCCCGCCGCCATGGTCGGCTGCTTCGCC
This sequence comes from Nonomuraea sp. NPDC049684, assembly GCF_044465345.1. Classification (NCBI taxonomy): domain Bacteria; kingdom Bacillati; phylum Actinomycetota; class Actinomycetes; order Streptosporangiales; family Streptosporangiaceae; genus Nonomuraea; species Nonomuraea sp. NPDC049684. The sequence goes on from NZ_JBITLO010000017.1 coordinate 160,202, forward strand.
TACGGCGACACCGCTCTCATCGAGCGGTACGTCGAGGGCGTCGAGGTGTCGGTCTCGGTCGTCGACCTCGGCGAGGGGCCCGTGGCGCTGCCGGCCGTGGAGATCGTCCCCGACGCCGGCGTCTACGACTACGCCGCCCGCTACACCGCCGGGCACACCGAGTTCTTCGCCCCCGCCCGCCTCTCCGCGGCCGCCGCCGAAGCGTGCGCCCGGATGGCCGTGACGGCGCACACGGCGTTGGGGCTGCGGGACATCTCCCGTACCGACCTGATCGTGGACGCGGCCGACGACCCGCACTTCCTTGAGGTGAACGTGGCGCCGGGGATGACGGAGACGTCGCTGCTGCCTATGGCTGTGGAGGCGGCGGGGCGCGACCTCGGCGACCTCTGCCGCACCCTCCTCCAAACCGCCGCCCACCGCCCCCGCCCCTGACCCACTCCCTCTAGCAACAACCTCTTTTTCTCCGCCGCGCCGCGACTGTTTCCTTCGCGGCGCGGCGACTGTTCTCCTTCACGGGCAACTGTTCCTCTTCGCCAGGCGACGCCCCCTTCCCTTCGCCGCGTGGCGGCTGGTCTTCTTCGCGGCGTGGCGGCTAGTGTTCGTCGCCGCGCAGCGGCGGGTCTTCTTCGCCGCGCGGCGGCTAGTGTTCGTCGCCGCGCAGCGGCGGGTTTTCTTCGCCGCGCGGCGGCTAGTGTTCGTCGCCGTGCAGCGGCGGGTCTTCTTTGCCGCGCGGCTACTGCCTTGTTGTCGGGCTGCGGGCGCCGCCTGTTGTCCCGGCGCGACCAGCCCCATGGTCAGTCAGGCGATGATCGCTCTCGTCCCGCGCACGGCGCTGCTTGCTCGCCCTTTGTGCGGCGCCTCCTGTTGCCCGCCGCCCGACAGCTCCCTCTGGCCTCGGGGCACTCACCGCTCGCATCCCGCCGCGCGATGCATCCCGTAAGCCACCGCACGACAGCTCTTTTCGTCCGCCAGGCAACCACCGCTCCTCTCGCCCAAGCGGCTGCGGGCCCTCTCTTCCGCCGGGCGGCGCGTCCCCGTAACCTGCCGCACGACAGCTCTTCGTCCGCCGGACGACCACCGCTCCCCTCCCCCAAGCGGCTGCTGCTCTCTCGTCCCTCGTGCTGCGCCTCCCGTGGTCCGCCGCACGACAGCTCCCCCTGGCCGCCAGGCAACCACCACTCCTGTCCCCCAAGCGGCTGCGGCCCTCTCGTCCGCCGGGCGGCGTATCCCGTAAGCCACCGCACGACAGCTCTTTTCGTCCGCCTAGGGCGGCCGCCACCCCCGTCTCCCAACCGGCAGTTGCTGTCTTGTCCGCCGGGCGGCGCATCCCATAAGCGCCACGCGACAGCTCCCTTGGCTGCCGGACAATCACCGCTCGCATCCCGCCACGCGGCTGCTACCCGCTCGCTTCTCGTGCTCCCCGTCCCGCCGCGCGGCTACTGCTCCCTCGCCCCTTGTACGGCGTCTCCCTCGTCCGCCAGGCAACCGCCACTCTCGTCTCCCACGCGGCTGCTGCTCTCGTCCGCCGAGCGGCGCATCCCGTAATGTGGCCGCACGACAGCTCTCTTAGTCCGCCAGGCAACCACTTCCGGGTGCTTCGCGTGATGCTGCTCCGGTCCCCCGCTCGGCGCCTCACCTTGCCCGCCGCACGGCAGTCCTCTTGGCCCGCCTGGCAACAATCGCTCTCGGCCCTGTACGGCGGCTGCTGCCACTGTCCCTCGTGCGGTGCATCCCCTAACACCACCACCAACGACCCGCGAGGCACCCGCGAGAACTACTCCGGCGCCCCGCCCCTTACTGCCTCCGCCCAGGCGCCTTGCATAGCCTTACGGTGTGCCGATCAATCCCGCCCACCCGAAGAGCTTCGCCAGCGACAACCACGCAGGCGTGCACCCCGACATCCTCAACGCCATGACCGCCGCCAACCCGGGAGACGCCCCCGCCTACGGTGACGACACCTGGACCTCAACCTTCGAGCACAAGATCAAGGAAACGTTCGGCCCCGGAGCGGAAGGCTTCGCCGTACTCAACGGAGCCGGCGCCAACATGGTCGGCCTGGCCCTCATGCTCGGCCGCTACGACGCCATCCTCTGCGCCGACACCGCCCACATCGCCACCCACGAAACGGGCGCCACGGAACGCCTCCTGGGCGTGAAGCTCCGAACCATCCCCACCCCTCAGGGCAAGCTCCACCCGGACGACATCAAGGCCCACCTCCACCTCATCGGCCAGCACCACGAGCCGCAACCGACGGTCGTCTCCATCTCCCAGGTGACCGAGTTGGGCACCTGCTACTCCCCCGCCGAGATCGCCGTCCTGGCCGAAACGGCCCACGCCTCCGGCCTACGCCTTCACGTGGACGGCGCCCGCCTCGCCAACGCCGCCGCCCACCTGGACTGCTCCCTGAAAGCCATCACCACGGACGTAGGCGTCGACGTCTTCAGCTTCGGCGGCACCAAGAACGGCGCCATGGCTGCCGAAGCGGTGGTCGTCCTGGACTCGTCCCTGACAGATGCAGTCCCTTACCTCCGCCGCCAATCGCTGCAGCTCGCCTCCAAGATGCGCTTCGTCTCAGCCCAGCTCTCCGCTCTCCTGACCGACGACCTGTGGCACCGCAACGCCTCCCACGCCAACCAGATGGCACTCCGCCTGGCGAACGGTCTTGCGGACGTCCCCGGCGTCACCCTCGCCCATCCCGTGGAATCCAACGCCGTCTTCGCCACCCTCCCCCACGCCATCTCCGAATCGCTCCTGCAGGACTACCTCTTCCACTACTGGGACGAGCCCGCAGGCACGGTCCGCTGGATGACCGCCTTCGACACCACCGAAGAACACGTGGACGACTTCCTGGCCGCCCTCCACAAGGCAGCCACCTCCTGACCTCCTCCCGCACCGTTTCACGTGAAACACCGCCTCCCGCCACGCCTCTTCAGCCGGAGTCCCGCAGGGGTTTCACGTGAAACACGTGCCCTCGCCCATCCAGGAGCGGATGCGTGGGCGTGGAACAGCGGGGAGCCGACCTATCCGAGGCTCATCCCGAAAGAGGCCGAGGCTAACCAGAGATCACCAGGCGCGACCACAGCCACGCCGCTTCGAAGCGAAGGAAGCCACCGAGCACTCACCACCTGGCACCGAGCGACCTAGGCAAGAGCCGGAAAGTCGGGCGAGCGAAAGCGCTCGGAGAACGGAGAGCGCTCGGAGAGCGGAGAGCGCTCGGAGAGCGGAGAGCGCTCGGAGAAGGCCCCAAGGCTCTAGCCCAATAAGCAATCACGCTCGCCCGGCATGCCACACCCACGACGCAGCCCTGCCACCGCTTCTCACAAGACGCAGCAAGACCGGATACAGGCGAACCAAGAAGAGAAAGGAACCGAAGTGGAGAGGAGAAGAGAAGACGGGAAAGGAGAGGAGTCCCGAGGAATGGGGTTTCACGTGAAACAGCGAGTGGTTTCACGTGAAACAGGCGAGGTCAGTCCTCGCGCTCTCGCATCGCCCGTGCCGCCTCAGGCGCCATCGTCCCGATGATGCGCTCAAGGTCGTCGATCGTCGCGAACTCCACGACGATCCGCCCCTTACGCCGCCCCAAGTCGACCTTGACCTTCGTCTCGAAGTGGTCGGAGAGCCGGTCCGCCAGATGGGTCAGGCCAGGAGCCGTAGGCTTGGGCGCCTGCCGCTCACGCGGCGCCTTCTGAGCGGCCTTCGCGCTGCCCATGGCGACGATCTCCTCCACCGCCCGCACGGACAGCAGCTCCGCCACGATGCGCTTGGCCAACTCGACCTGCTCCTCCGCACTGCTCAGCCCGAGCAGGGCGCGAGCGTGCCCGGCGCTGATGATGCCGGCGGCCACGCGGGACTGAACCTCCGGCGGGAGGTTCAGCAGCCGGAGCGTGTTGGTGATGTGGGACCGAGAGCGCCCGACCTTGGTGGCCAGCTGCTCGTGGGTCGCCTGGAAGTCGTCCAGCAACTGCTGGTAGGCCGCAGCCTCTTCCAGCGCGTTCAGCTGCTCGCGCTGGAGGTTCTCGATGAGCGCGTCCCGGAGGAGGTCGGTGTCCTGGGTGTTCCGGACGATCGCCGGCACCGGGTCGAGACCGACCTGCTGGCACGCCCGCCAGCGCCGCTCCCCCATGATCAGTTCGTACTGGCCGCCACCCACGGAACGCACCACGATGGGCTGCAGAAGGCCGACCTCGCGAATGGAGTCGGCAAGCTCCTTGAGACGCTCGTCGTCGAACACATCACGCGGCTGACGAGGGTTGGGCACGATCGCGCTCAGCGCGACCTCTTTGAAGTACGCACCGGCGATCGGCATCGGGCCTGCCTCGACCGTGGAACCGTTCGAGGGAGCGGGCGCCGTACCCGGGCCGTCAACGATGGGTCCGGTCGGGATGAGCGCCCCGAGTCCCTTGCCCAATCCCCGCCGCTGCTGACTCAACTGCGTCTCCTCATCCAGCCGGTCGATTCCGGTCACTCCAGGAGAGGTTACCGGTGCGGGCCCAGCGGGGTGCCCCCACGCCACACACAGTCCTGTGGGATTTACGCCGACACGGTTACAAATCTGCCCCAACTCACGACCCACGCCGGACGAGACCACCCACCGCCGACGTCCACCGCACCAACCCGGCGCAGACACACCGGGGCACGGGCATGGCAGCTACGCCCTCAAGCCGTACCCACGAAAGACCAGCGAGCGACCGGAGGTCAGGCCACGGTGGCGCGGTGGGCGATCTCCCGGGCCGCGTCCATGTACGCCATCGCCCCGCTCGACCCCGGATCGTACGTCATGACCGACTGCCCATAGCTGGGCGCCTCCGAGAGCCGGACACTACGCGGGATGACCGTCTTCAGCACCGTCTCCCCGAAGTGCGACCGCACCTCGTCGGCGACCTGCGAAGCCAGCCGGGTACGCCCGTCGTACATCGTGAGGACGATCGTGGAGAGCCGCAGAGCCGGGTTCAGGTGCGCCTTGATGAGGTCGACGTTCCTGAGGAGCTGTCCCAGCCCCTCCAGCGCGTAGTACTCGCACTGAATCGGGATCATGACCTCCTCCGCCGCGACCAGGGCATTGACCGTCAGCAGGCCGAGGGACGGCGGGCAGTCGATGACGATGTAGTCGAACTCCGCCTCGTACGCCGCCAGCGCCCGCCGGAGCCGGGCCTCCCGCGCCACCAGCGAGACGAGCTCGATCTCGGCGCCGGCCAGGTCGATCGTGGCGGGCGCGCAGTAGAGGTTCGGCATCTCGGGGACCTGCTTGACGATCTCCACCATGGGCAGATCGTCGACGAGCACCTGGTAGACATCCGGTACGTCACCGCGATGCTCGGTGGCCAGGGCCGTCGAGGCGTTGCCCTGCGGGTCGAGGTCCACCACGAGGACGCGCTGGCCGTGCATCGACAGGGCCGCGGCGATGTTCACCGACGTGGTGGTCTTGCCGACGCCGCCCTTCTGGTTGGCCACCGCGATCACTCTGCACTTCGCCGGCCGAGGCCAGGAGTTGTCGCCGTCACCACCGGTGCCACCCCGCTGGGTGGCGGCCGGCTGCTCGGCGGCTGGCTGGGTGGCGGCCGGTTGGGTGGTGGCAGGTGTTTCACGTGAAACCACTGAACTGAGCGCCTCTCGTACCAACGGCGAATCACCGGGGTTCAGGGGGGTCTGGGTCACGTTGGCCATCCTTTCAACCAGTGGTGTGCCGGTGCCGGGAATTTGCTGTTGCGACACGCCCATTTCGGGCCATCCAACCCCGGTTGGGCTCTCGGACAGATGGCTGTCCGGCCAGCCAAGACCGCAAGACGCGACTGGCACAACCGTCACCTCCTTCGTCGCCGCCTGGCTCTCTCCGGCGCGCGACCCGCTACCACCCGAACCAATGTTGCAGGCGGCTCGACCTTACCGTGCCCGACGGTCACAAGCTCGGCCGTTCGGGCCCCGCAGGCCCGCAATTGGGACTCGGCCTCGGCCAGCTCGCCGGCGGCGCGCTCGCCCTTCATGGCTATCAGCTCGCCGCCCTCATGCAGAAGAGGCATGGCCCATTTCAGCAGCCGGTCGAGCGGTGCGACCGCCCGAGCGCTGGCGACGTCGAACTCCCGCTCCCCCGCCAGATCCTCGGCCCGCCCGCGCAGCACCTCGACGTTGTCCAGTTTGAGCGCCTCGACGCACTCCTCCAGGAACACCGTACGGCGAAGCAACGGCTCCAGCAGCGTGACCTCGATGTCCTGGCGGACGATGGCCAGCACCAGCCCCGGCAGCCCCGCCCCCGAGCCGATGTCCACCAGCCGCACGTCCTGCGGCACGGCCTCGGCGACCACGGCGCAGTTGAGCAGGTGGCGATCCCAGATCCGCGGCACCTCACGCGGCCCCAGCAGTCCCCGGACGACGCCCGGGCCCGCCAGCATCGCGGCGAACGCGTTCGCGCGGTCCCATGCCTCCCCGGCGAAGACGTCCCGCGCTATGTCCGGCGGCGCCGGAAGCTCTTCGCTCACTGGATGCTGGCCCTTTCTCGGTCTCAGGTGGTGTTCGTACTCAGGTTGCCTGCTCGGCGGTGATGCCGGTGGGCGTTCGACGGTGGGTGTCTCGACGTTCTAGGGGCGGTGTCCACCCAAGGCTAGATGTGAGATCACACTGGAAGACTAGCGGGCTGGCATGTGGGTGACGGTCGAGCACGCCGCCGCGTACCTCTCCCGATCCACCCTCGACACCAGATCCCCTACAAACGACATGAAGCGCATATAACCCGAAAGAAGCACTTAGGGACACTTTTCGGGAGGAACACCAAGGCAAGCGCACAAACCCGCTCACTCCCCCACCAACAGCGTCAAGCCAGAACGCCAGCGCACGAAAGCCCCGAACAACTCCCCCACAACAAGAACAGGGATCGATCCGCACAAACACGGAGGCAAGCCAGCAATCCCGCTAGAAGGCCACACAACCCCCGCATCCCGTACGTACAGCTATAGACACGGAAACGGCCGCCCATCAGCGCACCCAAGCGCCGACAGACGGCCGAACCGGCTCACCATGCACGTTTCAGGCGGGAAGGACCACCACGTACCGCTGCGGCTCCTCACCCTCGGACTCGCTGCGCAGCCCGGCGGCCGCCACCGCGTCGTGGACGATCTTCCGCTCGAACGGAGTCATCGGGTGCAGCGCCTTCGGCTCACCCTTCTCCTTGACCTGGTTGGCGATCTCGGTGCCGAGCTTGCTCAGCTCGGCCCGGCGCCGCTCGCGGTAGCCGGCGACGTCGAGCATGAGCCGCGACCGCTCCCCGGTCTGCCGGTGGACGGCCAGCCGGGTCAGCTCCTGCAGCGCCTCCAGGACCTCGCCCGCGGGGCCCACCAGCTCGTTGCCCTTGAGCCCCACGACGGAGACCATGGCACGGTCGCCCTCGACGTCCATGTCGATGTCGCCGTCGATGTCGGCGATGTCGAGAAGGCCCTCGACGTAGTCGGCAGCGATCTCGCCTTCCTGCTCAAGCGCGTTGAGATCAGGAGCCTTCTCCTGCTCGGCCTCGGTCATGGCCGGCCTCTCCTTCGTGTTCAAGACTTCTTGCTGCCGGTGCGCTTGCTGCGGGACTGGCGGCTGGGCTGCTGCCTAATGATCTTAGGCTCCGGAGCGGCGGGAGGGGCTTCCTCTGCCGGGGTGGTCTTGCGCATCTTGGCCACAAGGCCGGGCTTGGGCGTCACGGGGATGGCGTTGCCCTTGGCGTCAAACTGCGGCATCGGGTGCCGGCTGTAGAACCAGTGCTGCTGGCCCAGCGTCCACAGGTTGGTGGTGACCCAGTAGAGGATCAGGCCCAGCGGGAAGTTGAGGCTGAAGAAGGCGAACAGCGGCGAGATGTACATCAGGATCTTCTGCTGCTGCGCCATGGGGTTGTCCGGCATCTGCGCCATCGAGCGGGTCACGCTCTGCCGGACGGTGAGGAACGTGGTCAGCGAGCTGATCGCCACGAAGAAGCCGATGACGACCTTCTGGGCGATGTCCGGCGCCTCGAAGAACGTGGCGGGCAGGGGGGCGTTGATGATCAGCGCGTGCTTGGCGCTGTCGACCAGCTCCTGCGACATGCCGAACTTGGCCTGGTCGGCGGCGATGGCCCGCAGCACGGTGAACATCGAGATGAAGATCGGGAACTGCGCCACGACGGGGAGGCAGCCACCGAGGGGGTTGGCGCCCGCGCCCTGGTACAGCGCCATGACCTCTTGGTTCATGCGCTGCTTGTCGTTCTTGTAGCGCTTGCGGAGCTCCTGGACCTTCGGTGCCAGCTCCTGCATCTTCCGCGACGACCGCATCTGCTTGAGGAACAGCGGGAAGATGAGGATCCGCATGCAGACGGTCAGCGTGACGATGGTCAGCGCCCAGGTCAACCCGCTGTTGGGGTCGAGGAAAGTGCTGTAGACCTGGTGGATCCAGGTGATGACTTGGGCGACGGCCGTGTACAGCCAATTGAGCCAGGACAGCTCCACCGAGCTAGCTCCCTTGCGTTTCGTGGGACCGGACCGGGCGTGGGGGCACCGGGTCTATACCTCCGGGATGGAATGGGTGGCACCGCCCGATGCGCCGGACAGTCAGCCATGTGCCGCGCAATGCCCCATGTACGGCAATCGCCTCGAGCCCATACGCGCTGCACGACGGGTAGAACCGGCAGCGTGGACCGAGCATCGGGCTGATGAAGGCCCGGTAGAACCGAATGGGGATGATCAGCGCCCGGGCGGCGAGGCCCGGCATCCCTTGCGGCTGCTCCGTCATCTGTGTCCACCCGTCGAGGACTCGCGCCGCCTCAGCAAACGATCCAGCGCGGCGTCGAGATCGGCGGCCAGTTGCTCGACGCACGCGGACGCGGCCGGTGGATTGGCGCGTACCACCAGCAGGCTACCTCGCGGCAGCCGGTCGAGACGGTCGCGCATCAGGTGTCGGAGCCGTCGTTTGACCTTGTTCCGGGTCACCGCGCCACCAACGGCCTTGCTCACCACGAAACCAACCAGAGGTGTCTCTTCCCCAGAAAGGTTGAGATGCACCACCAAAGTGGGGCGTCCGGCGCGCTTGCCGCGCCGGACCGCCGCTTCGAATTCGTCCCCGCGCCGCATGCGGGATTGACGGGACAGCACCGTATACGCCTAACGCCCGTCGGCGAGGTACACCGACGGGCCAGACTTCGGGCGCGGGTCGATCAGGCCGACAGCTTCTCGCGGCCCTTACGGCGACGGGCGGCGAGGATGGCGCGACCGGCCCGGGTGCGCATCCGCAGCCGGAAGCCGTGGGTCTTCGCGCGGCGACGGTTGTTCGGCTGGAAAGTACGCTTGCTCACGGGTGGGCTCCAGGCTTGAAGGTGCGCCCAGGGGCGCTTATACACACATGGCTGGCCTGCCGTGGGAGCGAGGGCACGCGAAATAGCCGTCGCGTGGCAAGCCGACCGTCGTACGTTACGGGCCAACGGCGTCTCAGGTCAAACCGAACGGGTTATCCACTGATCCACAGGCGACTTTTCCACCGCCGGGCCCACGTCCACAGTTTGTGCATCCAGGTGCCACTACGCTGTGGACAACGTCTTGAACACAGCTGTGCACATGGATACTGTCGGCCCTTCTGGACCACCGGAAACACCGTGCACAGCCTGTGGATCTCCTGTGGAGGACCTGGGTACGAAGCCCTGCCGCCACGCTGTGGACGAAGGGGTCGCCGACCGCTCGGGGCGACCACGGTCATGTGGATAAACGATCGCGGGGGGCCGCGAGAGGAAGGAGGGGAGCCGCACCATGAGTGGTGTCGACCTCGGCACGGTATGGGCGAGGGCCCTGGGCAACTTCCTCAACGAGAACGTGCCCATCCAGCAGCGCACCTGGCTGTCGATGGTCCGTCCGATCGCCCTCGCGGACGACACGATCGTGCTCGGCGTCCCCAACGACTTCCTCAAGGACCTCATCGAGGGCAAGTTGCGCCCGCTGGTGGCCCACGCGCTGTCCCAGGAACTGGGGATGACGATGCGGCTGGCCGTGATGATCGACACCACGGCTCCAGAACAGCCTTTGCCAGACACCCATCAACAGCCTGTGAATGTGCCTTATCCCCAGAGTGTGGATAGCCAGCCGCGTTACACACAGCCGGTGCAACCCCAGCACTACCAGGCATCCGAGCCTCCGCAGTTCTATTCTCCACAGCCCGAGCAGCCTCCGGCGTCCACCGAATATCCACAGCCTTCGTTCTCTTTTGAACAGGTGCAGCCGTACACACCGCCTGTGGAGAAAGCGCCGGAGCCGGCGCCGAATCGCTGGGAAGCGAAGAGCAACAAGCCCAGCGAGCCGGCCCGGCTCAACCAGAAGTACACATTTGAGACATTCGTCATCGGCGCCAGCAACCGGTTCGCGCACGCCGCGGCCGTGGCGGTGGCCGAATCCCCCGCGAAGGCGTACAACCCGCTCTTCATTTACGGCGACTCCGGCCTGGGGAAGACCCACCTGCTGCACGCGATCGGGCATTACGCGCAGAGCCTGTACGACGGCGCCCGGGTGAGGTACGTGAGCTCGGAGGAGTTCACCAACGACTTCATCAACAGCATCCGCGACCACAAGGCCGACGGCTTCCGCGGCCGCTACCGGGCGATCGACATCCTGCTTGTGGACGACATCCAGTTCCTGGAGGGCAAGGAGCAGACGCAGGAGGAGTTCTTCCACACCTTCAACACCCTGCACAACGCCAACAAGCAGATCGTCATCTCCAGCGACCGCGCGCCCAAGCAGCTCATCACGCTGGAGGACCGGCTGCGCAACCGGTTCGAGTGGGGCCTGATCACCGACGTCCAGCCGCCCGAGCTGGAGACCCGCATCGCGATCCTGCGGAAGAAGGCCATCCAGGAGGGCCTGGCCGCGCCGCCCGAGGTGCTGGAGTACATCGCGAGCCGGATCTCCACCAACATCCGCGAGCTGGAGGGCGCCCTGATCAGGGTGACCGCGTTCGCCAGCCTCAACAGGCAGGGTGTGGACCTGCAGCTCGCCGAGGTCGTGCTGAAGGACCTGATCACCTCGGAGTCCGACACCGAGATCACGATCGCGGCCATCATGACCGAGACCGCCAACTACTTCGGCATCAGCATCGAAGACCTGTGCGGCACCTCGCGCAGCCGCGCGCTCGTCAACGCCCGGCAGATCGCCATGTACCTGGCGCGCGAGCTGACCGAGCTGTCGCTGCCGAAGATCGGCCAGCAGTTCGGCGGCCGCGACCACACCACCGTGATGCACGCCGAGCGCAAGATCCGGTCGCTCATCGCCGAGCGCAGGTCGATGTACAACCAGGTCAACGAGCTGACAATGCGTATCAAACAGAGCAAGCGTGGATCTTGATGCTCGTACACAGCCTGTGGAAAACACTGTGGACCAGCGGAAACGCAAAATCGGCGCGTCGGTACGACCACCAATGCCGGGAAAAATCCACCCACAAGGGCTGGGGACGAATCTGGGGACATCCTGAGGAGAACCTGGGGATGACTCGTGGATAACGTGTGGACGGCCTGTGAACAGTCGATCTGGGACTCCAGAAGGCCCCCTCTTACCCCGTGGACAACCTGTGGAAACCTCGTGGATAACCGGTGGATGAACACCCCATGATCTGGGGACGGCCTGTGGGCAACGAAACTTCATCCCCAGGCGGCGAAGTTTCCCCCAGGCGTCACCCACACCCTCGGTGGATGAAAACAGGGGCGCTGAGCTGCGAGGACATCAGTTGTCCACAGTTCCCACAGCCCCTAGTGTGATGACCTCTTATCTCTCTTACTAAGAAAATCAAAGACCCATAGAGGGGTTCTCCCCGAACCGCGGTGCGGGAGAGTGAACACTTGAATCAACGACGAACCCAGGAGGCTGATCACCGTGATGTTCCGAATCGAGCGAGACGTCCTCGCTGAGGCGGTGGCATGGACGGCACGCAGTCTCCCGGCGCGCCCGTCGGTGCCCGTGCTCGCCGGCATGCGCCTGGAGGTGACCGAGGGCCAGCAGCTCAAGCTGTCGGGGTTCGACTACGAGGTCTCCGCCGAGGTCACGCTCGAACTCCACACCGGTGAGGCGGGCGTCGTCCTGGTCTCGGGCAAGCTGCTCGCCGAGATCACGCGCGCGCTTCCCGCACAGCCTGTGGACTTCGTGGTGGAAGGCGCCAAGGCCGTCGTCACGTGCGGCAGCGCGCGGTTCACCCTGCTGACCATGCCTGTGGAGGACTACCCGTCGCTGCCGGCCATGCCGCCGGCCGCCGGACGGGTGGGCAGCGACGTGTTCGCCTCCGCCGTCAGCCAGGTCGCCGTCGCGGCGGGCCGGGACGACACGCTGCCGATGCTCACGGGCGTGCGCATGGAGATCGAGGGCGACACCGTCACCCTGGCCGCCACCGACCGCTACAGGCTCGCCGTGCGCGAGCTCAAGTGGCAGCCCGGCCAGCCCGACTTCGCCGCGATCGCGATGATCCCCGGCAAGACGCTCGCCGACACCGCCAAGGCCCTCGGCACCACCGGCGCCGAGGTGGAGATCGCGCTCAGCTCGGCCGGAGGCACCGGCGAGGGCATGATCGGCTTCTCCAGCGCGGGCCGGCGCACCACGACGCGGCTGCTCGACCCCGAGTTCCCCAAGTACCGCTCGCTGCTGCCCACGGAGTTCTCCGCGCGCGCCGACCTGTCCACAGGCCCGTTCGTCGAGGCGGTCAAGCGCGTGGCCCTGGTCGCCGAGCGCAACACCCCCGTCCGCCTGGCGTTCAGGAGCGGCGAGGTCGTGCTGGAGGCCGGCAGCGGCGACGAGGCGCAGGCCGTCGAGGCACTGCCTGTGGATTACGAGGGCGAGGAGATGAACATCGCCTTCAACCACCAGTTCCTGCTGGAGGGGCTCGGCGCGATCGACTCCGACGTGGCGCGCCTGCAGATGACGACCTCGACCAAACCCGCCATCCTCACAGGGGGCAAGCCTGTGGACGAAGGCGCAGGTACGGACTACCGTTACCTGATCATGCCCATCCGCCTGTCGGGCTGATCCCGTCATCGGGGATGATGGAAGCCTGACAAGGGGGTAGAGGAGCGTCATGCAGATCGGCATGGTGGGACTGGGCAAGATGGGCGGCAACATGGCCGAGCGGCTGCGCCGCGGCGGCCATGAGGTGGTCGGTTACGACCGCGACCCCGGCATCAGCGACGTGGCCAGCTTGAAGGAGCTGGTCGGACGGCTGTCCGCGCCGCGCGCGGTGTGGGTCATGGTTCCCGCGGGCAAGCCCACCCAGCAGACGATCGACGAGCTCGGCGAGCTGCTCGACGAGGGCGACATCGTCGTCGACGGCGGCAATTCACACTATGTGGACGACCAGAAGCACGCCGCCGAGCTGCGCGAGAAGGGCATCGGCTTCGTCGACTGCGGCGTGAGCGGCGGCGTGTGGGGGCTCCAGAACGGCTACGCCCTCATGTGCGGCGGCGAGCAGGCCGACGTCGAGCGGCTCATGCCGATCTTCGAGACGCTCAAGCCCGAGGGCGAGGACGGCTTCGTCCACGCCGGTGACGTCGGTGCCGGCCACTTCGCGAAGATGGTCCACAACGGCATCGAGTACGGCATGATGCAGGCGTTCGCGGAGGGCTGGGAGCTTCTGGAGGCGTCCGACGTCGTCAAGGACGTCAGGGGCTCCTTCAGCAGCTGGCGCACCGGCACCGTCATCCGCTCCTGGCTGCTCGACCTGATGGTCCGGGCGCTCGACGACGACGAGCACCTCGACCAGCTCCGCGGTTACGCCCAGGACTCCGGTGAGGGCCGCTGGACGGTCCAGGCGGCCGTCGACCACGCCGTGCCGCTGCCGGTGATCACCGCCGCCCTCTACGCGCGGTTCGCCTCGCGCCAGGACGACTCCCCCGCGATGAAGGTCGTCGCCGCGCTGCGCAACCAGTTCGGCGGCCACGCGATCACCTCGACCGAGGGCAGCACCGGCAAGGGCGCCGACTCGCCCGGCGCCGACGTGACCCCGCCGCGCGAAGCCGAATAGCCCGGCCCAGCCGGCTCGGTCCGGCCGCGTGGTCCACAGGCCGTCCGGGGAAGCCCGGGGTTTTCCACAGGACGGCACGCCGGTGACACGGGCGGCCCCCGCGGCGGACTAACCTTCGTGGGGTGCATGTCGCCCACCTCTCGCTGACCGACTTCAGGTCCTACGCGTCCGTGGAGCTCGGTCTGGAACCGGGCGTCACGGCTCTCGTCGGGCCCAACGGCCAGGGCAAGACCAACCTGGTCGAGGCCCTCGGCTACGTCGCGACGCACTCCAGCCACCGCGTGGCCAACGACGCGCCGCTGGTGCGGCAGGGGGCCGCGCGGGCCATCGTGCGCTGCGCCGTCCACAGGGACGACCGGCGGGCGCTGGTGGAGCTGGAGATCAACCCGGGGAAGGCCAACCGGGCGCGGCTCAACCGCTCCCCCGTGTCCAGGCCGCGCGACGTCATCGGGCTGCTGCGCACGGTGCTGTTCGCGCCGGAGGACCTGGCGCTGTCCAAGGGCGACCCGTCGGAGCGCCGCCGATTCCTCGACGACCTGCTCGTGGCCAGGGCCCCGAGGTTCGCCGGGGTCCGAGCCGACTACGACCGGGTGCTGAAGCAGCGCGGCGCCCTGCTGCGCACGGCCGCGCAGGCCCGCAGGGGCAGCAGGAGCGCCCGGCGGGCCGAGAGTGACACCGCGTTCGCCGCCGCGGGCGCCGGCGACGTCCTGAGCACGCTGGAGGTGTGGGACGCCCACCTCGCCAGGCACGGCGCGGAGCTGTTGCGGGCGCGGCTGGAGCTCATCGAGGCGCTGCGTCCGCTGGTGGCCGGGGCCTACGCCGCGCTGGCCCCCACGAGCGCCCCCGCGACGCTGGCCTACCGCAGCACGTTGTCCACAGGTGGGGACGGCGCGGAGGACGAAGTCGCCGGTGAGCGGGGATCTCCCGAGGCGCAGACGTTATCCACAGACTTGGGGAAAACCCTTGAACAGCAGCTCCGTGACCGGCTGTCGGAGGTCCGCCAGGCCGAGCTGGAACGGGGCGTCACCCTCGTCGGCCCACACCGCGACGACCTGATCCTGGGCCTCGGCGACCTGCCCGCCCGCGGCTACGCCAGCCACGGCGAGTCGTGGTCGTTCGCGCTGGCGCTGCGGCTGGCCGCCTACGACCTGCTGCGGGCCGACGGCGGCGACCCGGTGCTGATCCTCGACGACGTGTTCGCCGAGCTCGACAGCCAGCGCCGGCGCAGGCTGGCCGAGATCGTCGCGCCGGCCGAACAGGTGCTGATCACCGCCGCCGTGCCAGACGACGTGCCGAAGGAGCTGGCGGGGGCCCGTTTCGACGTCGCTGAGGGGAGCGTGACCCGTGTCCGATGAGCAGCACAACGCGGCGGCCAGGGGGGCCGCCATGGCGAGGGAGAAGCTCGCGCAGGCCAAGGCCGACGCGGCCAAGCGCGGCCAGCTCCCGCGCCGCGAGCCCAGGCGCAAGGCCGGCCCGCGCAGGGAGGCCGGCGATCCCCAGCTCTTCGGCCGGGCCATCGCCGACCTGCTGGCCGACCGCGGCTGGGAGCGCTCGGCGGCCGTCGGCGCGGTGTTCGGCCGGTGGAAGGAGATCGTCGGCCCCGACCTGGCCGCCCACACCCGGCCGGAGTCCTTCGACGACGGCGAGGTGCTCATCGCGGCCGATTCCACGGCCTGGGCGACGCAGGTCAGGCTGCTCGCGCGCACCCTCATCCGCAGGCTCAACGAGGAGCTGGGTGACGGTTCCGTGACAAAGGTCAAGGTCAGGGGGCCGCAGAACGCGCCCCGCCCCACAGGGGGTTTGCGGGTGACCGGAAGCAGGGGGCCCGGCGACACCTATGGTTAGGCGCCGGGGGCGATCAGACCGCCGCAGACGCGATAAGCCCCCTTTCCGAAGGGGGGATGCTTGAGTGGGGGGCAAATCGAGCTAGGGCGCATCACAGGCGCGTGTATTGCCACCACGGGCTCCGGGAAGCGGTAGAATGAAAAAGGATTCCGGACACGTCCGCTTGCGTGTCACCCCGGCAGCAAGCCGACTCCCCCGGGTGACCGCGCATCGGGGCACTCACGACGGTGACGGGCACGGTAGGGGCAGCATGAAGTTGACGGCCTCCCCCGCCGCGTGTCCGCGGCAGGAGGATTTCGCAGTTGTCCTACGACGCTAGCTCAATCACCGTACTCGAAGGACTTGAGGCGGTTCGCAAACGCCCGGGTATGTATATCGGCTCCACCGGTGAGCGCGGCCTGCACCACCTCGTCTACGAGATCGTGGACAACGCGGTGGACGAGGCGCTGGCCGGTTTCGCCACCAGGATCGACATCACGCTGCTGGCCGACGGCGGCGTGCGCGTGGTCGACAACGGCCGCGGCATCCCCACGGGCATCCACCCTGTGGAGAAGCGCTCGGCCGTCGAGGTCGTGCTGACCACGCTCCACGCGGGCGGCAAGTTCGACAGCCAGTCCTACGCGGTCTCCGGCGGCCTGCACGGCGTCGGCTCGGCCGTCGTCAACGCGCTGTCCACCGCCATGGACGTCGAGGTCAAGCAGAACGGCCACTACTGGCGGCTGAACCTCGTCAACTCCAAGGCGCTGGCCCCGCTGGCCAGGGGCGAGGAGACCGACGAGACCGGCACCACGATCACGTTCTGGCCCGATCCCGAGATCTTCGAGACCACCACCTGGAACTACGAGACGCTCTCGCGCCGCTTCCAGGAGATGGCCTTCCTCAACAAGGGCCTGACGATCACGCTCGCCGACGAGCGTCCCGACCACGTCAACGGCGAGCCCCGCACGGTCGAATACCACTACGAGGGCGGTCTGGCCGACTTCGTCAAGCACCTCAACGCCAAGAAGGAGCCGGCGCACGCGTCGATCGTCGCCTTCGAGGAGGAGGGCGACGGCATCGCGGTGGAGATCGCGATGCAGTGGAACAACTCCTACGCGGAGTCGGTGTACACCTTCGCCAACACGATCAACACCGCCGAGGGCGGCACCCACGAGGAGGGCTTCCGTGCGGCGCTGACGACCATCGTCAACCGCTACGCGCGCGAGCAGAAGTTCCTCAAGGAGGGCAAGGACGACAACCTCTCCGGCGAGGACGTCCGCGAGGGGCTGACCGCGATCATCTCGGTCAAGCTGTCCGACCCGCAGTTCGAGGGCCAGACCAAGACCAAGCTGGGCAACACCGAGGCCAAGTCGTTCGTGCAGAAGGCCTGCAACGACCACCTGCGCGACTGGTTCGAGCGCAACCCCGGCGAGGCCAAGGACATCATCAACAAGTCGCTGCAGGCCAGCCGCGCCCGCATAGCGGCCCGCCAGGCCCGCGACCTGACCCGGCGCAAGTCGCTCCTGGAGTCCGGCAGCGGCCTTCCCGGCAAGCTGGCCGACTGCCAGTGGAACGACCCGGAGAAGTGCGAGCTGTTCATCGTCGAGGGCGACTCGGCCGGCGGCTCGGCCAAGGGCGGCCGCGACTCGCGCTTCCAGGCGATCCTGCCCATCCGCGGCAAGATCCTCAACGTCGAGAAGGCGCGGATCGACAAGGTCCTGAAGAACAACGAGGTCCAGGCGCTCATCACCGCCCTGGGCACGGGCGTGCACGACGAGTTCGACATCGCCAAGCTGCGTTACCACAAGGTGATCCTGATGGCCGACGCCGACGTCGACGGCCAGCACATCAACACCCTGCTGCTGACGCTGCTGTTCAGGTTCATGCGGCCGCTGATCGAGGCCGGGCATGTCTACCTGTCCTGCCCGCCGCTCTACAAGATCAAGTGGGACCGGAAGGGCGAGGACGCCTCCTACGCCTACTCCGACGCCGAGCGCGACGCGGTCATCAACGACGGCATCGCGCAGGGCAAGGCAGACCCGCGCCCGCGGGACAACGTCCAGCGGTTCAAGGGCCTCGGCGAGATGAACGCCGGCCAGCTCTGGGAGACCACCATGAACCCGGCGACGCGACTGCTGCGCCTGGTCACGCTCGACGACGCGGCCCAGGCCGACGACCTGTTCAGCGTGCTCATGGGCGAGGACGTCGAGGCGCGGCGCGACTTCATCATCCGCAACGCGCGCGACGTTCGCTTCCTCGACGTTTAAGAAGGACCTAAACCTGTGACGGACGTGAACACCACTCCCCCGGCTGACCGCATCGAACCGGTGGACATCCAGTCCGAGATGCAGCGCAGTTACATGGACTACGCGATGTCCGTCATCGTGTCCAGGGCGCTGCCCGACGTGCGCGACGGTCTCAAGCCGGTGCACCGGCGGGTGCTCTACGCGATGTACGACGGTGGCTACCGTCCCGACCGCGGCTACTTCAAGTGCGCCCGCGTCGTCGGCGACGTGATGGGCACCTACCACCCCCACGGCGACACCTCGATCTACGACGCGCTGGTCCGTCTGGCCCAGCCGTGGTCGCTGCGCTATCCCCTGGTCGACGGGCAGGGCAACTTCGGCTCGCCGGGCAACGACCCGGCGGCCGCGATGCGGTACACCGAGTGCAAGCTCGCGCCCATCGCCATGGAGATGCTGCGCGACATCGACAAGGACACCGTCGACTTCCGCCCGAACTACGACGGCAAGTCGCAGGAGCCCGACGTCCTGCCGGCACGCTTCCCGCAGCTGCTGGTCAACGGCTCGGGCGGCATCGCGGTCGGCATGGCCACCAACATCCCGCCGCACAACCTGCGCGAGGTCTCGGCCGCCGTCCGGTGGTACCTGGAGAACCCCGAGGCCGACGACGAGGAGCTGCTCGAAGCCTCGATCAGGCTGGTCAAGGGGCCCGACTTCCCGACCAAGGCGCTGATCGTCGGACGCCGGGGCATCGAGGACGCGTACCGCACCGGGCGCGGCTCGATCACCATGCGCGCCGTGGTCGAGGTCGAGGAGGACAAGGGCCGGCAGGCGCTCGTCGTCACCGAGCTGCCGTACCAGGTCAACCCGGACAACCTGGCGCTGAAGATCGCCGAGCTGGTCCGCGAGGGCAAGCTCACGGGCATCGCCGACGTACGCGACGAGAGCTCCTCGCGGGTCGGGCAGCGCCTGGTGATCGTGCTCAAGCGCGACGCGGTCGCCAAGGTCGTGCTCAACAACCTGTACAAGCACACCCAGCTCCAGGACACCTTCGGCGCCAACATGCTGGCACTGGTCGACGGCGTGCCGCGCACGCTGCGGCTCGACCAGTTCATCCGGCACTACGTGGCCCACCAGGTCGAGGTAATCGTCCGCCGGACGCGTTACCTGCTGCGCAAGGCCGAGGAGCGCGCGCACATCCTGCGCGGGCTGCTGAGGGCCCTTGAGCGGCTCGACGACGTCATCGCCCTCATCCGGGCCTCGGAGTCGGCCTCGCACGCCCAGCAGGGCCTCATGGGGCTCCTGGAGATCGACGAGGTCCAGGCGCAGGCCATCCTGGACATGCAGCTGCGCAAGCTGGCCGCCCTGGAGCGGCAGGCCATCCAGGACGAGTACGACGCCCTGATGACCCAGATCGCCGAGTACAACTCGATCCTGGCCAGCGAGGCCCGCCAGCGCGAGATCATCGGCGACGAGCTGGCCGAGGTCGTCAACCGCTACGGCGACGAGCGCAAGACCGAGATCATCGCCTACGACGGCGACATGTCGATCGAGGACCTCATCGCCGAGGAGGAGATCGTCGTCACGATCACCCGCGGCGGTTATGCCAAGCGCACCCGTACCGACCTCTACCGGGCGCAGAAGCGGGGCGGCAAGGGCGTCCGCGGCGCCCAGCTGCGCCAGGACGACATCGTCGACCACTTCTTCGTCACCACGACGCACCACTGGCTGCTGTTCTTCACGAACAAGGGCCGGGTGTACCGGGTCAAGGCGTACGAGCTGCCTGATGCCGGACGTGACGCCCGTGGCATGCATCTCGCGAACCTTTTGGCCATGCAGCCCGACGAAACAGTCATGGAAGTTCTCGACCTCCGCGACTACGACGTCGCCCCCTACCTGGTGCTCGCCACGCGCAGCGGCCTGGTCAAGAAGACGCGCCTGTCCGAGTACGACTCCCCCAGGTCCGGCGGTCTGATCGCGATCAACCTGCGCGAGGACGACGAGGTCATCGGCGCCCGCCTGGTCTCCGAGACCGACGATCTGCTGCTCGTCTCCAAGGGCGCGCAGTCGATCAGGTTCACCGCCTCCGACGAGGCGCTGCGGCCCATGGGCCGCGCGACCAGCGGTGTCATCGGCATGAGGTTCCTCGAAGGAGACGAACTTCTCGCCATGAATCGGATCGCCGACGGTCAAGATGTGCTTATCGCCACGAAGGCTGGGTACGCAAAACGGACGCCAGTGGAGCAGTATCCAGTTCAAGGACGTGGCGGTAGGGGCGTGCTGACTGCGAAAATCGTGAGTTCCCGTGGCAAGCTGGTCGGAGCCGTCATGGTCAACCCAGAGGACGAGGTCTTCGCGATCACGTCTGCCGGCGGGGTGATCCGGACGAGTGCCGGCGAGATCAAGCAGTCCGGCCGCCAGACCATGGGAGTGCGATTGATGAACCTCGCCGAAGGCGACAGCGTGGTTGCCCTCGCCCGGAACGCGGAGTCGATGGAGACTCCGGTGGAGAATGAGGAAGACGGGGGAGGAGAGTAAATCATGAGCGCCCAGGGTGGCACCGCCAGAGCCCAGGCGGCGTCGGGTAACGGACAGCAGCCGAAGAAGTCCACTGAGCCGGAAATCTTCCATTCGGTCGACGGCGAGCAGGACAGGACGCCCGCGAAGGGCGCCGCCGCTCAGCCCCGCTCCAAGGACGAGCCGCAGGCGGAGGGCAACGAGACGGTGCGCATCCGTCCGTCGCTCACCAGCGAGGCGCCTCCGCCCGTCGAGATGCCCAAGAAGAAGTCGTCGAACAACGCGGGGTCCAGGCTGCCCCGCAAGGCACACCTGGTGCTGCGCCGCATCGAGCCGTGGTCGGCCATGAAGTTCAGCTTCGTGGTGTCCCTGGTCTGCTTCGTGGTGCTCTTCGTGGCAGTGGCCGTCCTGTACGGCGTGCTGTCGGCCTTGGGGGTGTTCGACTCACTCGTCGACCTGGTCAACCAGCTCGGCAAGGGTGAGCAGGGACAGAGCTCGATCCCGATCAACATCGCCTCGTGGTTCGAGCCGGTGCGCATCCTCGGGTACACCGCGCTGATCGGCGCCGTGAACGTGGTGCTGATCACCGCTCTGTCCACGCTGGGCGCGGTCATCTACAACATCGCTTCCGACCTGGTCGGGGGCGTTGAGGTGACGTTCAGCGAGGCCGAATAACAGGTTCGGGCGGGGGCTCGTGCCGTACCGGGGTGGCTGGTACGGCACGAGCAGCCCGTCGGACACGGTAAGCTTTTCTCGTCCGAACAACTGGTTCGCCTCCCAGAGGCGAATGCGATACCGTTCGGTGTGCGCGGGGCTATAGCTCAGACGGTTAGAGCGCTTCCCTGATAAGGAAGAGGTCCCAGGTTCAAGTCCTGGTAGCCCCACAGTTTCTCTCAATGCAGAGGCCGTTTCCCGGAGATCGGGAGACGGCCTTTTGAGCGTTTGGCGCAGAATTCGCATCGACACCAGCTGGGGGCGCGGCGGCGCTCGGCGTGGGGATTTCGGGTGAGGTCCAAGGACGGTGGGTCGGACGATCCGCCGGCCGGCCCATCACCCGATCCCCGGTCGTCTACCACCGCACCCGGCTGAGGGCCTGCTCGTCTCGGGCGGAACGGCGGAAGCGCGAATCCGCTTCCTACTTGCGGTATTTCGTGAGTGTCACGTCCAGGCGGGCGGCGTTCTTGTACATGCCGGCGTCGATCGGGATGGCCTCGTTGACGAGATCGGTGTAGGCGCCGGAAAGCACGCCGTCGGGGTGAGCCGCCACGATGGTCCTGCCCGGCGCGTAGTACCTGGCCTCGCCGATCGCCGCGGCCAGGTCGGAGTCAGAGCTCACCACCAGTGCCGCCTCGCACGCCTTGGTGCACAGGTCGCCGACCAGGTGAGCCGCCAGTCGAACGTCGACCTGCTTCTCCTTGAAGCTGCCGGTCTTGTCGTCGTACTTGGTCTTCCCCATGAACGGCTGGAACTGCTTGCCGTAGACGCGGATGGTGTCCTGTTCGAACTGCTTCTGATCCACCCCGGCCCTGCCGCTCAGCGCGGTGGTGAAGTACTTCACCTTGGCCAGCTTGCCGTTGTACGCCTTCAGTAGCTGGTCGCACATTCTGACGACGTCCACCCGCCAGTAGGCGGCGCCCGCACTTTCGCAGATCCCGTAGTACAGATTGGCCGCGTCGACGTAGGCGATCCATCTGCTGTCGCTGTTCAGGACGGTCTCGGCCGCTCCATATGAGGTCGCCATGGTCGCTTGCCCCTCGTTCCGGTGATTGAGATGTACGGCACCCGGCCCAGGGCCCCCGCGGGCGGCCGGTTCAACCGCGTACGCATTACAACCGTCCGTGATAGCAATACGTTGGATGCCTAATTACCGCCCAGCGGGCTACGAAGCGGGTCCGGATTATCGCCGCATTACAGCAAGGCCGAATTTCACCAGGCCAAGCGTGATGTTGCGGCGTGCCGTCCGCATGCACGGAACCTGAGCTCCAGGGAGACGGCGGCCGAGCCCGGGTGGACGTCCCCACCGCCTACGAGGGCCGGTCGGATCGTCTTGCTTTCGAGAAGCGCCAAGGGCAAGGTGTTGCTTCATCATGTCGAAGGGGACGGGCAGACGCACCGCTGGACCACGAAACTCAGCATGGGGAAATCGTTTCGTCTGGAGGTCGACTGCTTGGGGGCGAGCGGGACGATGATCGTCCGCGTAGACGGATCGCAGCTTCCTCATCAGTGCAATGCCGAGCCTGGGGGTGTGCGCGTCAGCGTGGTCCCCGACCCCGTGGCCGTCCGTAGCGTCAAGGTCGAGGCGCCCAAGGGGGCCAGATGGGCCATTCTTCTTTGGCAGCCGCCGGAAAGTTAGCAGCGACGGCTGTGGACAATGCCAGGGTGCGTGCTGGTCCCTCCGGTGAAGGGGGTGATTCGCGAAGCGTTCGTAGGATCTGGCCCATGGGGATGTACGTCTCGGTCAGAGGGTGGATTGAGTTGGGGTTCGCTCAGAAGCCGGAGGCCGAGCGCATCGTCGCGGACGACGACCCCTACTCCGGCGGGTGGGCGTGGCCGGGGAAGCCCTTCAACTGGACGCTCTACCTGTTCTACGGTGGCGACGTCAGAGAGGGCGCGCTGCACGAGATCCGGGCCAAGGTCGAACGGCTGGCCGCCCTGCCGCCGGTGGACGAGGACGGAGACCGTCCGCGGGGAGTGTTCGTGGTCACCGACGAGCGCGGCCAGGCGCGATGCTGGCACATCCGTGAAGGGACGGTCCTCGACGTCCCGGCGCCGGACCTCGGTTGGCTGGCGACCTAGCGCCGAACCGGCCCCGATCCGAACCGGCCCCGATCCGAACCGGCCCCGATCCGAACCGGCCCCGATCCGAACCGGCCCCGATCCGAACCGGCCCCGATCCGAACCGGCCCAAACCGGGCCGGCCACGTCGAACGGGGTGGCAGAATGTCGCGGATGTTGGGAGCGGGGTCGTTGTGGCGGCATCGGGATTTCGTGCTTCTGTGGAGCAGCCAGACCACCAGTTCCCTCGGGAACGAGATCTCCTATCTGGCGTTACCCCTGGTCGCGGGGCTCATGTTGAACGCCTCGCCGATGGAGCTCGGACTGCTGACGGCGGCGCGCCGGTTGCCGGTGTTGTTCGCGTCGTTGCCTGCGGGGGCCCTGAGCGATCGGTGGCGCAAGAGGCCGGTGATGATCGTCATGTTCCTGGTGTCCGGGTGTGCGATGGGGACGGTCCCCTTGGCGGCCGTGGCCGGAGGGCTCACGCTCGGCCAGCTCTACGCCGTGGCGCTGGTGGTCGCGACGTGCGAGGTGTTCTTCACGCCCGCCTACCAGACGTACCCGCTGACGTTGCTCGGGCCTGAGCGGTTGATGGCGGGGAACGCCAAGCTCACCAGCACGGTCACGGTCGCGGGGATGGCGGGGCAGCCGGTCGGCGGGCTGTTGATCTCGCTGTTCGGGCCGGCCAAGGCGGTGCTCGCCGACGCGCTGTCCTACCTGGGAGGCGCGCTGGCGCTCGCGCTGATCCGGTCGCCGGAGGCCAGGCCGGAGCGGAAGGAGCGGGCCCCTCGGCTGCGCGAGCAGATCGGAGAGGGGCTGCGGTACGTCGTCCGCCATCGGGTGATCGGGCCGTTGGTGCTCTACATGGCCACGGTCAGCTTCTGCATCGCCGGGCTGAGCGCGCTGGAGGTCAACTACGTCGTGCGGGAGCTCGGCTGGTCGGGGCTGGCGACCGGCCTGGTGTTCGGGGTGAGCATGGCCGGCGGGCTGGCGGCAGGGGCGGTCGCGGGGCCGCTCACCGACCGGTACGGCATGCCGCGCGTGCTGCTCGGGGCCGCCTTCGCGTACCCGTTGTGCAGCGGGTCGATCGGGCTGGTGGGTCCTGGACTGGCCGGGCAGCTCGTGGTGGGCGTCTCGTGGACGTTGATGATCATCGTCACGCTCGTCTTCCAGAGCACCCAGCGCAGTCTGCGGCAGCTCCTGACGCCCAAGGAGATGCAGGGGCGGCTGGCGGCCACGTCCCGCTGGCTCACCTGGGCCGCCACGCCGGTCGGCGCGGTGCTGGCCGGGGCGCTGGCCGGCGGGATCGGCATGCGCGCCACGCTTGTGGTGTTCTCGGCCGGGATGCTGGCCGGCCCGGTGGTCATGTGGTTCTCGCCGCTGCGCACGTCCCGGCGGGAGATCGAGCGGGACGTACGGACGGCGACGGCGGGGTAGCTCCGGGATCGCCGGGTCACACGGCGAAGAGCAGGGCGGCGTTGACCAGGAGGGCGACGGCGGTCGCGAAGTGCACGCCGAAGGCGACCGCCTTGGTGCCGCCGTTGCGCAGCACGATCAGGGTGTCGCCCAGCGGGAGCAGCGCGACGATCAGCATGAACCAGGCTTCGGCCTGGGCGCCGACGAAGGCCAGCAGGGCCAGGCCGAGCAGCCCGTACGTGCCGTCGCGCAGCCCCTTGATGGTCAGGTAGGCCCGGTCGCCGTCCTGCTTGGCGGGGACGCCGTAACCGGTGGCCGCGGCGATCGGGACGAACAGGAAGCGCGCGCCGATGAGCACGACCATCAGGTTGAGGGCGATGGCCAGGCCGTAGGCAATGGTGGTGAGCATGTCCGTCTCCAAGAGCTAGCGTTGCTAGGAACGAGGACGACGCTAGCAGAACAATGACAGAAGCGCTAGCGATGCTAGAATCGGGAGCATGTCGATACAGGCGCGCCGGGAGCGCGAGCGTGCGGAACGCGAGAAGCTGATCATCACGGCCGCCTGCGAGCTGGCCGAGGCCGAGGGCTGGGAGGCGGTGACGACGCGGCGGCTGGCCGAGCGCATCGAGTACAGCCAGCCGGTGCTCTACAGCCACTTCAAGGGCAAGGGCGCGATCATGGCGGCCGTGGCCCTGGAGGGGTGCGCGATCCTCGCCGACGAGCTGCGCGCGGCCCGTACCGCGGCTCCGGACGCCGGCAGCGCGCTCGCGGCCGTCGGCGCGGCCTACACGGCGTTCGCCGAGCGGCGTCCGGCGCTCTACGACGTCATCTTCAGCCAGAACGTCGATCTGCCGTTCGCCACGCCGGAGGCTCCCGCGGCCCTGCACGCGGCGTTCGGCGAGCTGGTCGAGGGGCTGCGCCCGCATGCCGGCGAGGGGGAGGACCTGCCCCTGCTCACCGAGACCTACTGGGCCGCCCTGCACGGCCTGGTCACGCTCATGCGCGGCAAGCGGCTGCCGGCCGAGCAGCACGAACGCAGGCTGGAGCTGCTGCTGAAGCGGTTCGCGGCCTGACGGTTTGACCCTGTCACCGGCGTCAGCGTTTACCCTCGTTGCCCGCACATCGACGAGAACGGACGACGCCCGTGAGCACCCACCGCACCACCCTGGTCGAGCTGGACCAGAGCTTCTTCGACGCCCTGGTGGCCGACGACCACGACCGGCTGAGGGACCTGCTGGCGGACGACTTCGTCCTGGTGGGCGTCGAGGACGGCGCGGTCGCCGGCAAGGACGTCCTGCTCGACCTGGTGACGTCGGGAAGCCTGCAGTTCCCGAAGATCGACTCGTTCCCCGACGAGGCCATCGTGCGGGTGATCGGGGACGTCGGGATCGTCGTGGGGCGTACCGGGATGAACTTCACGAACCCTGACGGCAGCACGTTCAGCGCCGGCAGCCGGTACACGCACGTGTACGCCGTCGGCCACGACGGGAACTGGCGGCTGGTCTCGGCGCAGGGCACGGCCATCAAGGCGTGACCTGCTCCCTGGCGGAAAGCCGGGTCAGCCGCCCTCCGGCTTCCGCCATTCCGCGGTGACCTTGAAGTGGGCCTCCCCCGTCGATTCGGCGACGACCACTCCGGCCTTGGCGGTCAGCTTCATCCCGAACTCGACCGCGACCACGTCGGGCGGCTCCGGGCAGGACCGCATCCGGCGCAGGACGTCGGTGGCGAAGGTCTGGACGCGCTGGAGGCCCGCGCCCAGCGCCTCCGGCATGCGTTCGACGGCTGCGCGGGCCCGTCCGGCGGGGAGGGGCTCGTCGCCGGGCCGCTCGTTGACCTCCACGAGCACGGTGCCGCCGTCGTCGAGGGGTACCTCAAGGAAGTAGCGCATGATCGGCCTCCTGTCCTGGGACAGGTGCAAGCATGGTGGACGGGCCCGCCCGGCGGAGGCTGTTTCGCCGTTGGGGCTCCGGGCCGCTGCGGAAACGGCGCAAAGTTATCCACAGGTTGGGGACAGTTGTCCACAGTCGTGGACAAGTCTGAAATCATTGACACGATGTCTGGATTGTTTTACCTTCCCTGCTTGTGATGTCGTACGAGGAAAAGGGCGCCTGGGTCTATCTCGTGGCGACGGCCGGCGCCTACGTGGCCTACGTCATCGTCATCCTGGGCCGGGCCGGCGACGGCCCGATCAGCGCCGTCCCCTATGTCGCGCCGATGGCGTGGGCGATCGGGATCAGCGTCGTGCTGTCCATCGCGGGCCGTATCGTGGTCGAGATCGTGAAGCCCAGCGAGAGTCACAAGAGCGACGTGCGAGACAGGGAAATCAACCGTTCCGCCCAACATGTCGGAGGTGTCGTCCTGGCCGCCTCCATGGTGGTCCCCCTTGGCCTGACCATGGCGGAAGCCGACCATTTCTGGATCGCCAACGCCATCTACGCCGCGCTCGTCCTGTCCACTCTGGTGGCCACCCCGCTGCGGCTGCTCGCCTACCGGAGGGGCCTGTAGGCATGGGCAAACCGACCAAGGTCACCAACTCCATCAGGGCCCTGCGGTTCGCGCACGGGGAGATGACGCAGGCCGAGCTGGCCCAGCGGGTCGGCGTCACGCGGCAGACCGTCATCGCCATCGAGCAGGGCCGGTATTCACCCTCTCTTGAGGTGGCCTTTCAGATCGCCCGGGTGTTCCGGGTGCCTCTGGACGACGTCTTCCAGTACCCGGACGCCGAAGGCTAGTTATCCACAGGCTCGTCGGTTTTCCACAGGCTGTCGAGAGCGGTCGCGACGGCCGCGACGGCGTCGTGCGCGGAGCGGATGCGGGCGGTCTGGGACTCGTACGTCCAGCCGAGGCGCAGGCCCTCCTCGGCCAGCGCGTCGAAGGCCGTGAACGCGGCCAGTTTCTGGCGCAGGACCTTCGGCCAGGCGTCGTCCTCGATCCGGTAGTAGACGTTGCGCTCCCCCGGCCTGCGCAGCTTGTGGACGACCCGGATCGACGTCAGGAGCTGCATGGTCGTCGTCAGGGACGCGCGGCTCGCGCCGATGGCGTCGGCGAGGTCGGAGGCCGTCTGCGCGGGCGGGTCGCAGACCATGAGCCAGCCCAGGACGCGGCCGGTGATCGGAGCCAGCCCCCACTCCTCGGAGACGAAGTCCGCCACCCGCTCGACCCAGTCGAGCAGCTGCTCCCGGCCCGGACCGTCCGGCGACTGCATGTGGGACCCTCTCCATCGACATCGCTCTGTGTGAGTCGTCACATACTAGGAGCAACGAGGGGTGCACTGCTGAGGCCGGAGCCATGATCGTCGGGGGTGTTCGCGCGAGCAGTTCATGCCGTCCTGGAGAGAGGCGGAGCGCCTACCGGGAGAAACGGGCCCTCGTTCCGCATGTCGCGCACCTGCTTCAGCGCTCGGCCATCCGCCTGAGCTGCTGCTCCCTGGCTCCGGCGTCGCCCGGCAGGCCGCGCTCGGCCAGCAGCCCGGCGACGCGCTCGCGGACCTCGACGGGTTGGCGGCCGTCGTACTTGAACTTGGCGCGCGCCTCCACCACCGTCAGCCGCAGCCCGCGCAGGCCGGGCAGCTGCCGGCGGTACGGGCCCTCGCCGGCCGCCACGACGCCGTGCGCGCCGTCGGGCTGGAAGTGGGCGAGCTGGCGGCGCAGGATCTCGGCCTTGACCTCGGGGTCGTCCACCACCTCGGCCCGGCAGGCGAGCTGGACGGAGGCGTAATAGCTGGTGGGCACGCCGGTCTCGGGGTCGCCCGTGCGCCAGCTGCCGGGGATGTAGGCGTAGTCGTCGTGCACGCTCAGCAGGACCGCCGGATCGCGCTCGATCGCCGCCCACACCGGGTTCGGCCTGGCCAGGTGGAGCAGCACCTCCCCGGCGGCGGCGTCGAAGAGGAAGTGGGTGGGGACGACGACGGGCGGGCCGCCGCCGGGGCCGTTGGCGGCCAGCTGGCCGAAGTCGCGGGTGGCCAGCCAGGCGCGCCACTCGTCGTCGTCGCGTGCCGCGTCCCAGGGGTGAATGAGCACGTGAAACCCTCCCGCCGAGCTTTGTATTAGTACAGTATGTACTTTGTGTCAGAAACATACAGGATCGTCGGTGGGACGGCCAGCGAGATCGCGGCGGGCGTCGAGGCCGCCGTGTCCGCGGGCCTGCTGCCGCCCGGGGCGCACCTGCCGCCCGTGCGCGAGGTGGCCGCCACGGCCGAGGTCAGCCCGAACACCGCCGCGGCCGCCTACCGGCTGCTGCGCGAGCGCGGGATCGTCGAGACGGCGGGTCGGCGCGGCACGCGGGTCCGGCCGCGCCCGGCCACCACGACCCGCGAGGAGATCCGCATCGAGGTGCCGCCGGGCGTGCGCGACCTGTCGCACGGCAACCCCGACCCGGCCCTGCTGCCGCCGCTGCACGAGGCGCTCGCCGCCGCCGCCAGGGCGCACGAGCAGCGTCCGGCCATGTACGGCACGGGTGACGACGAGGAGCTGCTCTCGCTGGCCGCCGCCCGGCTGCGTGCGGATGGCGTGCCCGCCGCGCCGCTGGCGATCACCTCCGGCACCCTCGACGCGGTGGAACGCGTCCTGAACGCCCACCTTCGTCCCGGTGACGCGATCGGCGTCGAGGACCCCGGCTGGACGGCCCTGCTCGACCTGGTCGCTGCCCTGGGGCTGCGGCCGGTCCCGATGCGGCTGGACGACGAGGGCCCGCTGCCGGACGAGCTCGACCGGGCGTTGCGGGCGGGCGTACGAGCGGTGGTGATCACCGCCCGCGCCCAGAACCCCACCGGAGCGGCCGTCACCGCCCGGCGGGCAGCGGACCTGCGCGCCCTGCTCGCCACCCGCCCCGACGTGGTGCTGATCGAGGACGACCACGGCGCGAGCCTGGTGGACCTGCCCCTCCATCCGCTGGCCGGCGTGACCACCCGCTGGCTGCTCACCCGCTCGACGGCCAAGGCGTTCGGCCCCGACCTGCGGCTGGCGCTGGTCACCGGCGATCCCGTCACGCTCGACCGGCTGCGCGGGCGGCAGCGGCTGGCCGCCGGCTGGGTCAGTCATCTGCTCCAGCGCGCGGTCGCCCACCTGTGGCGTGCACAGGCTGTGGACACCGCCGCCGTGGCCGCCGCGTACGCCGGTCGGCGGGACGGCCTGATCGACGCGCTGGCCGCGCGGGGCCTGCGGGCGCACGGCCGCAGCGGGCTCAACGTCTGGGTCCCGGTCGCCGACGAGACCACCGCCGTCACCCGGCTGCTGGCCCTCGGCTGGGCGGCCGCGCCGGGCGCGCGCAACCGCGTCCGCACGCCGCCCGCGCTGCGGCTGACGGTCTCCACGCTGCGGCCCGGCGAGCTGCCGCGCCTGGCCGACGACCTGGCCGCCGCCCTGCGCCCGCCCACGTCCGGCCGGTACGGCTGACGTCCCGGGCGGGCCCCGCGATCAGCGGTTCGGCTCCAGGGACATCGCCGGGCACGGCTCGGGGCGGCGGGGGCGCCGCGGGCGGCGTACCGAGTGGGCCAGGACGCCCAGCGCGCCCACGATGAGCACGAGCAGGGCCGCACTGGTGGCCGCGGGCCAGCCGGCGTCCAGGGAGCCGAAGAACACCGCGCCGGTGATCGTCCCGCCGAGCACGCCGCCGGTCTCCTGCACGGTCCCCAGCACCCCGGCCGCCGCGCCCGCCCGCTCCCGGCGTACGGACGCGAGGACCGACGACAGCAGCGGCGACATGACCAGCCCCATCCCCGCGCCCGCCACCAGCAGCGCGCCCGCCACCAGGTACGGCGACTCCCCCGCCTGGAGGAGAAGACCGAGTCCGAGCAGCAGCGCCAGCGGGCCGGCCGGGCGCGGGACCCGGGCCGCGCGCGGCGAGGCCAGGAAGAAGCCCACGTTCAGCGCGGTGCACACCGCCCCGGCGGCCAGGGGACCGAGGCCGAGGCCGTCCTGGAGGTGGAGGGCCAGCACGAACGACAGGCCCGCGGAGGTGCCGAACAGCAGCGCGACCGCCGCCAGCCCGGCCGTGAACCCCTTCTCGCCGAACACCGCCAGGTCCAGCAGCGGTTCCCGGCCGGTCGCCGCCAGCCGCCGCTGCCGCCGGACGAACGCCGCCAGCATGAGCGCCGCGCCGCCCAGGCACGCCCACGTCCACTGCGGCCAGCCCTCCTCGCGGCCCTGGACCAGCGGCAGCACGACGCCTGCCAGCCCCGCCGCGACCAGCGCCGCCCCCGGCAGGTCCAGCCCCGCACGCGACCCGGCCCCGGCGACCCGGGGGACCAGCCGCCCGGTCAGCGCCAGCGCCGCCAGGCCGATCGGCACGTTGACCAGGAAGCACGCCCGCCAGCCGAGCCCGAGGGGATCGGCCGCCACCACCAGCCCGCCCACGACCTGGCCGCTCATCCCGGCCAGGCCCACCACCGTGCCGTACCAGCCGAACGCCCTGGCCCGGCCCGCGCCCGGGAACAGCGTCCCGATCAGCGTCAGGACCTGCGGCGCGAGCAGCGACGCCGCGACGCCCTGCGCCACCCGGGCGAGCACGAGCGCGGCGGCGTCCGGCGCGCCGCCGCAGGCCGCCGAGGCGAGCGTGAACAGGGCCAGGCCGGCGGCGAAGAGGCGGCGCGGCCCGTACAGGTCGCCGAGCCGTCCCGAGACGATCAGGCCCGCCGCGTACGCCAGCCCGTAACCGGCGACCACGAACTGGCTCGCCGCGTCGCCCGCTCCCAGGTCGGCGCGGATCGAGGGCACAGCCACGTTCGCGACGAAGAAGTCGAGCGTGGTCATGAACACCGCGACCAGCACCACGGGCAGGGCCGCCCAGCGAGGACCGAGGGACATCAGGGACTCCAGGGGAGGGAGGAACCGGGCGGTGGAAGAACACCGGCGGACGCCGGACGGTTGACCCCGGTCGCCAGTGCCCAGGTCACGTCCCTCACCCTGGAGCCAGGCGATTACGGTTTCCTGCTGATGGGCTACGGATTCAGCGCCATAATGACGCTCAATGCCGAAATTTCAGGGGTTGGGGGAGTTTGCCGCGGCGATCGCCCCCGTCATCGACGCGGCCCACGTCGACGTGCACGCCGCCGCCGGCAGAGCCGTCCTGGACCTGGCCGAGCGCACCGGCCTGACCTGCGGCCTCCTCAACGACCTGCGCTTCGTGCTCCCGCTGCGCCCGGTGACCGCGGCCGCGCTCGCCGCCGTCCACCGGTACGGCGACGTCACCGAAGCCGTCGGCGTCCACCTGCGGGAGGGCACGCTCGAACGGGACGCCGGAGGCGCGTTGCGGCTCACCTCCGAGGGACGGGCGTTCGTGGACGGCCTGTACGCCGCGCACGCCGAGGCGGCCGGCCGCGTCTGGGCGGGCCATGACGTGGCCGGTCTCGCCGCGTCGGTCGGCGGGGTGCTCGACCGGGCCGTACGCGTGCCGGGCGGCGCCCTGGAGGTGATGGCGCCGCCGTACGAACCGGACGCCGCCCCCGCCGGCCTGCTGCTGTTCAACCGGCTCGCCGCGCTGCGCTACCACCGGGCCGACGCGCACGCCGAGTCCTGGCGCGCGGCCGGGCTGACCGCGGACGGGATCGTCGCGCTGAAGGACGGTCCCGTCCGGGCCGCGATCGAGGCCGAGACGAACCGGCGGGCCGCCGACCCGTACCGGGCCATGACGGACGACGACCGCCAGGCCCTGTACGACGGCCTCCGCGGGCTCGTCTGAAGCACCGCGAGGAGCCACTACGACAGCGCCACGAGGAGCCCCTTCGGGAGGAGCCTCTTCGGCAGGGCTGTGGACGGCCCGGCCTAGAGTGCCGCCAGCAGGCGGCCCACCTGCGTGCGGTCGTTGACCCCCAGCTTCTCGTAGGCCGCCTGCAGGTGATTGGCCGCCGTGCGGGTGGACAGCGTCAGCCGGTCGGCGATCTGCCGGTTCGTCAGCCCGGCCGCCGCCAGCTTGACGATCTCCCGCTGGCGCGGCGTGAGCTCCGGCGTGGCCAGCTCGACCAGCGCGGGCGTCGAGACCCCCGGGCACCGCCTGGCCAGCGCCCACGCCCTGGTCTGCGCCCCTCTGGCCAGCGTGCCCCGGCCGTCCTGGCGGTGGGCCGCCGACTCCTGGGCGAGGGCCTCGGCGGCGTACAGGATCAGGCCGAGCCGTTCGAACTCGGCGGCGACGTCCCGCAGCTCGGCGGGGTCGCCCGCCGCCCGCGCGTGCCGCGCGAACAGCCCGGCCAGCGGCCCGTCCACCCGTTCGGCGAGCGCGGCCAGCCGCCGGGCCGCCAGGGCCGGCGCGCCCAGCCGCACCAGGTCGTGCAGCGCGAACATCAGGTGCCCGGACTGCTCGTGCCGCTCGGCCAGCCCGGCGGCCGTCAGGCACAGGCTCACCGCCTGGTCCAGGTCGCCCGCCGAGGCCGTCACCCAGACCGCGGCCTGCAACGCCGGCTGCCGGGTGAACGCCCACCGCGCGGCCGGCCCCTCGGCCTCGGCCAGCGCGGCCCGCGCCGCCGCCGTCTCCCCCAGCAGCGCCCGCGCGTGGGCCAGCTCGGCCAGGCACCGCCCCCGGTACGGCGTCCCGGGGGGCAGCCGGGCCGCGTCGTCCCTGGCCCAGCGGGCCGCGCCGGCCGCGTCGCCGCGCAGCCTGCCGACCATCGCCCGGTACGCCCCGAACCCCGACACCGGCAGCTCGGCCGCCGCCGGCTCCATGCCCTCCGCGGCCGTCCGCTCCGCCGCGTCCAGGCGGCCGGCGAACACCTGGGCGGCGCAGCGCGCGTCCAGCAGCGCCGGGAGCGCGTACGGGGCGTCGTCGTCCCAGTCGTCCCGGTTCGCGAGGGCCCGCCCGGCCACGGCGAGCGCGCTCTCCGAACGGCCGGCGTAGGCGTCGGTCCAGGACTCCAGCGCGGCCGCGTGCGCCGCGCCGCGCACGGTCGTCGGCTCGCACGCGCGCGCCCGCGCCAGCGCTTCCGCGGCCCCGGCCAGCCGGCCGGCGAAGAAGTCGGCGACGCCCCGGTAGACGTGCGCCTCCTGCCGCCAGGCCGGATCGGTCAGGGACCCGGCGGCCAGGTCGAGCACCCGGCACGCCTCGGCGTCGGCGCCCGCCCAGGCGAGGTTCATGCCCAGGCTGAAGGCGTGCTGGGCGCGCTCGCCCTCGGTGACGGCGTTCCTGGCCGCCTGCCGCAGCGCCGTCAGCGCCGTGTCCTGGTCGCCCAGCACCATCAGCACCTGGCCGAGCAGCGCGACCGCCGCCACGCCCCCGCCCGCCTCGATCGCGGCCCTGGCCAGCCGGGCGGCCAGCCGCGGGTCACGCCTGGCCCAGGCCAGGCCCGCGGCCGACAACAGCATCTCCGGCGCGGCGGCCGACCCGCTGTCCAGCCGCCAGACGGCCGCGCGCAGCTCGTCCTCGCGCCGCCGCAGGCCGCTGGCCTCCAGGGCCTCGGCCAGCGTCCGCAGCCGCCGCCTGGCCCGCAGGGTGCCGCAGTCGCCGCGGATCACCTCGCCGTACAGGGGGTGGCCGAGGCGTACCTGCTCGCGCCTGCCCTCGCCGGTGACCGTGACCAGGCCGCGGGCCTCGACCCGCTCGACCGCGCGCGGCGAGGTCAGCGCCACCAGCAGCTCGGCGCCCACCGGCGCGCCGTACGCCACCAGCTCAAGCACCTCCCGCTCGTCCTGGTCCAGGTGGCCGATCCGGGCGCCGACCAGCTCGCGCAGCCGGGTCGTCATCGACAGCTCGCCCCGCCAGCGCCACTCGCCGCCGCTCTCGGCCAGGCAGCCGGACGTGCGCCCGGCATGGACGACCTCGCGCAGGTAGAGCACGTTCCCGCCGGTGACGGCCGCCAGACGCCGTACGGTCCCCTCCGCCACCTCGCCGCCGAGCGCGCCCGCCAGCACCTGGCCGACCTCGTCGGGGCCGAACGGCGGCAGCTCGACCCTGGTCAGCAGCTCGTCCTTCCACAGCGCGGCCACCGGCGCGGGCAGCGGATCGCCCGTACGCACCGTGACCAGCACCCTGGCCTCCCCACCGGCGGCCAGGTAGTGCACCAGCGCCGCCGACGCCGCGTCCAGCCGGTGGGCGTCGTCCACGCTCACCAGCAGCTCTCCCTCTCCCCTGCGCAGGTGCCGGGCGGCCCAGCGCAGCAGGTTCTCGCCGCCCCGCGGCGGCCCCGTCAACACATGGGCGAACGCCCCGAACGGGATCGTCGACGCGGTCTCCGTGCCCAGCACGCGCACGACCTCGTACCCGTCGAGGCCGGCCAGCGCCTGCGCGGCCAGCCTGCTCTTGCCGACGCCCGCCTCACCGGCGATCATCGCGCCCGCTCCCGACCGCAGCGCCGCGCGCACGGTCGCGATCGATCCCCCTCGCCCGACGAACGGCCATCCACTCCCCAGTTGCTCGCTCATCGTGCCTCCTCTCACCACAGATGGTGGCGAGCCGAGGTTCGCGCGAGGTTCAGGCGGGATCGCGGTTCAGGCCGGCCGCGTTCAGCAACAGGGTGATCACGGCGTCGGCGCCGCTGAACGGCACCGGCTCGCCCCCCACCTCTTCGAGCAGCCCGCGGAGCTGGCCGCCGGATTGCTCGGGCTCGACCAGCCGTACGATGACCGTCCTCATCGGATCACCATCACCCCGGACGGTTCAGGTCTGGTTCAGGTGGGGTAGGGCGCGGGCTCGACCTCCAGCTCCCGCATGCGCTCGGCGTAGAGGTGGTAGCGCCTGCGGGCGTCGCCGCGCCGGCCCGCCAGGTCGAGCACGCGCACCAGGCCCAGGTGGGCGCGCTCGTCGTAGCCGTCGCGCTCCAGCAGGCGCAGCCAGTAGCGGGCGGCCTCGTCGTAGCGCCGCTCGCGGGTGCGCGCCGCGGCCAGCCGGGCGGCCGCCTGCACGTAGGCCAGCCGCGCCTGTTCGCGCAGGCCCACCGCCCAGTCGGCGTAGGGGTCCTCCTCGCAGAACTCGCCGCCGTAGGCGCTCTCGGCCGCCGTCCACCGCTCCAGCGCCTCGGCGGCGCGGCCGGCCTGCTCCAGCCGTACGGCGCCGGCGGTCAGGTCGAGGAAGCGCTCCACGTCGACGTCGGCGTGCGCCAGGTCCAGGCGCAGCGCGCCCTCCTCGGAGACCACGACGTCGTCGGCGGGCCGTTCGCGGGCCGGGTCGAGCACCGCGCGCAGCGTGGAGACCATGACGTTGAGCCGCCGCAGCCCGACCGCGTCGTCGCGCTGCTCGGGCCACAGGATCTCCACCAGCCGTTCCCTGCTGATCGCGCCGCCCCGGCGGCTGACCAGGATCTTCAGCAGGTCGCGGGCCTTGCGCGACTGCCAGGCCGTACGCGGGACCGGCACCGCGCCGCGCAGCACCCGGAACGTTCCCATGGTCTCGATCACCACCGCCGCCCCCGGCACGGGCGCCGCGCGGGCGATCAGCTCGTCGATCCGGTCGTCGAGCGCCCGGCAGCCGATCGCGTGCAGCCGCTCGCGCACCCGTACGGCCACCTCACCCCCGCTCACCGGATCGGACAGGGCCGCCCGCACCAGCTCGGCCCTGGCCCGCCCGATCGGGTCGCCGAGCGCCGCCCACCTGCGCACCGCCTCGTCGGCCTGCGCGGGATCGCCGTCGAGCCGGGCGCGCAGCTCGCACAGCACGGCCTGGGCCGCGTGGTCCCTGCGCTCCACGGCGATCGGCTCGGTCTCGCCGACCAGCCGGGCGGCCTCGTCGCGACGGCCGGCGGCCAGGGCCACGTGCGCCGCGGCCACCCGCGCGGAGACCCCGGCGATGCCGCCGGCGTACGCGAGCGCCTGCCCGGCCACCTGGGCCGCCTCCTCGGGATCGTCCTCGGCCAGCAGCTCGGCCAGCGCGTTGAGCGCGTTGGAGCGGGTCTGCACCTCGCCCAGCGGCCCGGTCTCGGCGATCACCCGGCGGTAGACGGCGGCCGCCTGCCCGCGGTCGCCGCGCAGCGCGTGGATCTCGCCCAGCCGGACCAGCCCGACGCTGACCAGCCGCGACCCCATCGCCTCCCACCTGGCCACCGCGTCGGCGGCGTCGATCGCCGACTCCTCCAGCCGGCCGAGCCCGACCAGCGCCTTGGCCCGGTTGGCCACGTTGAGCGCGGCGTACGGCGCGAACGACACCAGGTCGCACAGCCTGCTCGCGGCCTCCGTCTCGGCCAGCGCCTCGGCGTAGGCGCCCTCGTCCAGATGGCGGGAGGCCCGGTTGGCCCGGATCCTGATGAGCTGGACGACGTCGCCGGCGCGTTCGGCGTACTCCAGGGCGCGTAGGTAGTAGGCGTCGTTGGCGCGGCGGTCGCCGTCGAGCGCGGCGAGCATGGCCAGCACCGTGTTGGCCATCGCCAGCGCGCCGGGGTCGCCGAGGCCGCCGGCCTGCTCCAGCGCCCGGTCGGCCAGCTCGGCGCAGCCCGCCCGGTCGCCCTTCAGCCAGAGCACCGAGGCCATGGAGGCGGCGCACATGGCGGCGTCGGCGGGCGGCGAGCCGTAGGCGTGGCCCTTGGCGTACATCGCCATGGCGGCGTCGAGGTCGCCGCGGAGGTGGTCGATGAAGCCGAGCCGCCTGGCCACGAACGCGTCGAAGGCGGGGCCGTCGGCGACGCGGGCCAGCAGGTCGTGGGCGCGGGTCCAGTGGCCGCGGTTCTGCTCGGCGATGCCGGCCAGCCTGAGCATCGGCGGCGAGCCTCTGGCCTGCTCGGGCAGCAGGTCGAGGGCGGCGATCACGTCGCCGCGTTCGGCCAGGCGGGGGCCGTGGGAGTTGAGCAGCGACGCGGCGAGGTCGGGGTGTGCGGTCGCGACGGCGGCACGCAGGGCCAGCTCGGGCTGGTCGTGCTCGACGTACCAGCGGGCGGCGACGGCGGCCACGTCGTGGGCCTCGTGCCGGTCGAGCGGGGCGTGCCTGGCCAGGACGTGCCTGCTGGTCGAGGTCAGCCGGTGGCCGTCCTGGTCGGCCTCGATGAACAGGCCGCGGCTGGTCAGCGCCGCGAGCGTGTCGGGCGGCGCGCCGAGCGTGGCGGCCAGGCCGGACGTCAGCACCGGCAGGACGGTCGCCGCGCGCAGCAGCTCCCGCATGCCCGCCGGCAGGTCCTTGAACGCGGCGAGCGTCAGGTGTTCGAGCGTGGCCGAGTTGGCGGCCAGGCTCGCCGCGGTACGCGGCCAGCTCGCCGGCTCCTCGCGGGCCAGCGCGTCGAGCGCGGCCTGGACGGCGGCCGGCCAGCCCGCGCACGCCTCGTGCAGCCGGGCGGCGATGCCCGCCCCCTGCTCGCCCAGCCGCTCCCTGGCCCAGGCGGCGCTCTCGGACGGGGTGAGCGCGAGGTCGGTGGCGTCGAGATCGAGCACCTCGTGGTCCTGGCGCAGCCGGGCCGTCGGGAACGGCAGCGGCGCCCGCGAGGCGGTGACCAGGTGCAGGTGCCGGGGCGCGGCGCGGACCAGCGTCTCGACGTAACGCACCGAGCCGGGCGCGCCGATGATCGCGTCGACGCCGTCGAAGACCAGCGCCAGCCCCCTGGTCAGCCGCCGGGCCAGCGCCTCGGCCAGCGCGCCCGCCAGCGCGGCGGCCCTGGACAGCTCGTCGGCGCCGGGGCCGAGCGGCGCCCCGGCCGCGGCCAGCAGGTCGGCGGGCAGCTCCGGGACGGCCTCGGCCAGCGCCGACGCCACCGAGCCCGCCAGCGTCGGCAGGTCGCGGTCGGCGGGCCCGAGCAGGTGCAGGACGCCGCCCACGGCGTGGCTCCAACCGGCGAGCGCGATCGACTTCCCGTAGCCTGTAGAGGCCACGAGCGTGGTGAGCCTGTGCGTAAGCGCCCCGTCGAGCCGCCGGTCGAGGGCGGGACGGGGTTGCACCCACCCTCGTTCCACCCCCGCATGCTACGCCCGGGCTCGCGGGGGACTCCAGAGTTCGCAAAGTGCCACCTCCCGGTAACTCGCCGGTTGGCGCACTATGGTCGTACTTCATTTCCAGGAGGCACCGTGGAACAGGATCTGCCTGGCGGTGTGAGGCTGATCGTGGGGGTGGACGAGTCCCCGGCCTCGCGTTGGGCACTCGCCTGGGCCATCGGCGCGGCCAGGCTGCACCGGATGGCTCTGGTGGCCGTTCACGTCAGTCGTGCGCCCGTCCATCCCTTCCCCGAGGCGCTGCCCGTGCAGCACGCGATCCGGCAGGGCGAGGAGTCGCGCTGCGCGGAGGTGATCGCGGGCGTGTTCGAGGACGTCGCCGGGGGCGTCCCCGACGACCTGCGCGTGGCGACGCT
Source organism: Nonomuraea sp. NPDC049684 (assembly GCF_044465345.1). Classification (NCBI taxonomy): domain Bacteria; kingdom Bacillati; phylum Actinomycetota; class Actinomycetes; order Streptosporangiales; family Streptosporangiaceae; genus Nonomuraea; species Nonomuraea sp. NPDC049684. The sequence goes on from NZ_JBITLO010000017.1 coordinate 199,136, forward strand.
CAGCAAGGTCGGCGACCCCGGCTACCACCTCGTCGACCTGGCCCGCGAGGGCGACCTGCTGGTGCTCGGCCGGGGCCGGCGGCGGCTGCTGAGCAGGATCCTGCTGCCCTCCACCAGCATGTACTGCGCCCGGCACGCCAAGACGACCGTCGTCATCGTGCAGCAGCCCTCGCCGCCGGACGATCCGGAGCTGTCGGGGGAGCGGGCGCGGCGGTTCTGGAGCCGGCGCGACTACTGACCAGGCGTCGTCCTCAGGTTGCCGGTGAGCAGGCGCAGGCCCGGGCCGATGTCGCGCGGCCCGATCGCGCCGTAACCGAGGACCAGGCCCGGCTGCGCCGGGCTCTCGCCGCAGTAGGCGTCGAGCTGCTCGACGGCCAGGTCCGGCACGGCTCCCAGCGACACGCCGGGGGCCAGGCGGGCGCACACGTGCAGGCCCGCGGCGGACGGGATCAGCCGCAGCCGCTCGTCCCCCGCCAGCGCCGCGGTGACGAGTTCGTGCCGGGCGGCGTACTCGCGGGTCGCCTTCCTGATGTGCCTGGCCAGCAGGCCCTCGTCGATGAAACGGGCCAGGGCGGCCTGCGTGGGCATGTCGCCGTGCCAGTCGGAGAGCTGTCGCGCGGCGCACAGGGCCGGGCCCAGCGAGGCGGGGGCGACGAGGAAGCCGAGCCTGAGCATGGGCAGCAGGGTCTTCGAGAACGAGCCCACGTAGATCACCCGGCCCGACCGGTCGAGGCTCTGCAGGGGTTCGAGCGGGCGTTCGCCGAAGCGGAACTCGCTGTCGTAGTCGTCCTCGATCACCACGGCGGCGCGGCGTTCGGCCCAGGCGAGCAGGGCGGCGCGGCGGGCCAGCGACATGGGCGTGCCCAGCGGGAACTGGTGCGAGGGCGTGACGTAGACGAGGCCGGCCGAGCGGGGGATGGCCGCCACGTCCAGGCCCTCGGCGTCCACGGGCACGCCGATCACGCGGGCGCCGAGCGAGCTGAACAGCCGGCGGGCGGGCGGGTAGCCGGGCTCCTCGACGGCGACGGTCGTGCCGGGCTCGATCAGGACGCGTCCGATGAGGTCGAGGGCCTGCTGCGCGCCGTTGGTGATCAGGACGTCGTCGGGCCCCGCATGAACCGACCGGCTGATCCCGATATGACGCGAAATAGCCTCACGTAGAGGCTGATAGCCGGACGACCGCTCGTACGTCGCCAGCCCCACCCGCAGCTCCCTGGCCACCAGCCTGCGCCAGGTCTCCATCGGGAACAGCCGCGCGTCCGGCACGCCGACGCGGAAGTCGTACCGGGCGGGCGGCGTCTCGACGGCCTGCCCGAGCTCCCGCCAGAACGCCCGCGGCCTGACCACCCCCTTGGGCGCGGCCCGGCCGCGCACCGGCTCGGCCGACACGAACGTGCCCGCCCCCGCCCGGCCGACCAGGAAGCCGTCGGCCACCAGCCGGTCGTAGGCCACCGCCACCGTGTTCCTTGAGATTTCCAGCCGGCCGGCCAGCTCCCTGGTCGGCGGCAGCCGCTCGCCCGAGCGCAGGCGTCCGTCGAGTATGGCGTCGAGAAGCTGCCGGTAGACCTGTGCGGCCAGGTCACCGCGCCCTTGAAGGCTGATGTGAACGTCCAACTTGGCCCAATCAACTTGGCGGAAATTGGAGCTTATGTCGGGACAAGAGTACGGCCATGATGGCCATATGACCGAACGCATGGAACTCGGGAAGTTCGCCGGCGAGGCGTACAAGGCGATGGCCGGCCTGGACCGGTTCGTGGCACAGAGCACCCTCCCCAAGCCCCTCCTCGAACTCGTACGGCTGCGCGCCAGCCAGATCAACGGCTGCGTCTACTGCGTGGACATGCACAGCTCCGACGCCAAGCAGGCGGGGGAGAGCGACGCCAGGCTGCACGCCGTGGCCGCCTGGCGCGAGGCCCCCTTCTTCACCCCGCAGGAACGCGCCGCCCTGGCCTTCACCGAGGCCGCCACCCGCCTGTCCACCGACGACGTCACCGACGAGGTCTGGGCGCAGGCCGCCGCGCACTTCGACGAGCAGCAGCTGGCCGCGCTGACCGTGGCCGTGGCCACCATCAACGCCTGGAACAGGATGGGCGTCGCCACCCGGATGACCCCGGAGTCATACAAGTCATGAAAACCCAGCGCGTGCTCGCCGCCGCGCAGCTCGCCAACTCCATCGGCGACGGCGCGTACCTGGTCACCTCGGCGCTCTACTTCGCCGACGTCGTCGGGCTGTCGGCCACCGAGATCGGCCTCGGCCTCACGCTGGGCTGGGCGGTCGGCTCGGTGGCGGGGGTGCCGCTCGGGCACCTGGCCGACCGGCGGGGGCCGCGTGGTGTGGCGGTGCTGCTCGCGCTCACGACCGCGGTGGCGGCCGGCTCGTTCGTGTTCGTCCGCTCGTTCGCGCCGTTCCTGCTGGTCGCCTGCCTCTACGGCACCGCGCAGACCGGCCTGTCGGCGGCCCGGCAGGCCTTGCTGGCCGGGCTGGTCGAGCCGGCCCGCCGCACGGTCGTGCGGGCGGTGCTCCAGTCCACGCTGAACGGCGGCATGGCCGTCGGGGCCGCGCTGGGCGGCGTCGCGCTGGCCGTCGGCACCCGGGCCGGATACCTCGCGGTGTTCACGCTCGACGCCCTGAGCTTCCTGGTGGCCGCGCTGGTCCTGCTCAGGCTGCCCGCCGTACGGCCCGCGCCGGCCGCGCCGGGGCCGCGGCTGGCCGTGCTCAGAGACCGGCCGTACGCGCTGGTCACGGTGATCAACGCGGTGATGCTGTTCTACATGCCGCTGCTCAGCCTCGTGGTGCCGCTGTGGATCGCGCAGCGCACGTCCGGGCCCGCCTGGATGGTCTCGGTGCTGCTCGTGCTCAACACCGGCAGCGTGCTGCTCTTCCAGGTACGCGTGGCCCGCCGGGTCCGCGACCTGCGGGACGCCTCCACGGCCGTCCGGCGGGCGGGCGTCGTGCTGTTCGCCGCGTGCGCGGTGTTCGCCCTCAGCCCGCACGGGTGGGTCTTCCTGATCGCGGCGGGCTGCCTGCAGGTCGCGGGGGAGATGCTCCTGGCCGCGGGGGCCTGGGAGATCGGCTTCGGTCTGGCCCCCGACGACCGGCAGGGCCAGTACCAGGGGTTCTTCGGCACCGGCACGGCGGTGGCCAGGATGCTCGGCCCGGCCGTGCTCACCACGCTCGTGCTCGACGGCGGGACCGTGAGCTGGCTGCTGCTGGGGCTGGCGTTCATGACGGCCGGCGCCGCGATGGCACCGGCCGTCAGATGGGCTCAGCGCAGGGCCCTGGCGGTCACCTGAAGCGGCGTAGCCGCAGGCTGTTGCTGACCACGAACACGCTGGAGAAGGCCATCGCGGCCCCCGCGATCATCGGGTTGAGCAGGCCGAGCGCGGCCAGCGGCAGGGCTGCCACGTTGTAGGCGAACGCCCAGAACAGGTTGCCCTTGATCGTGCCGAGCGTCCGGCGGGAGAGCCTGATCGCGTCGGCGGCCACCAGCAGGTCGCCCCTGACCAGGGTCAGGTCCGACGCCTCGATGGCGGCGTCCGTGCCGGTGCCCATGGCCAGGCCCAGGTCGGCCTGGGCGAGCGCGGCCGCGTCGTTGACGCCGTCGCCGGCCATCGCCACGACCTTGCCCTCCGACTGCAGCCGCTTGACCACGTCCACCTTGTCGGCGGGCAGCACCTCGGCGATCACCTCGTCGATGCCGACCTCGTCCGCGACCTGCCGGGCGACGGCCTCGTTGTCGCCGGTCAGCAGCACCGGGGTGAGGCCCAGCGCGCGCAGCCTGGCGATGGCCTCCGCGCTGGTCTCCTTGACCACGTCGGACACCACCAGCAGCGCTCTGGCCTTGCCGTCCCAGCCGGCCGCGACCACCGTGCGGCCCTTGGCCTGCTCCTCCTCAAGGGTGGCCGCCAGGCCGGCGGGCAGGTGCTGCGACCACTCGGCCAGCAGCCTCGGCCGGCCGACCAGGACCGCGTGCCCGTCCACGATGCCCTGCACGCCGAGCCCCTCGACATTGGCGAAGTCCTCGACGGTCGCGTCGGAGTTCGCCTCTCTGGCGATGGCCTGCGCGATCGGGTGCTCGGAGGCGTGCTCGATGGCGCCGGCCAGCCGCAGCACCTCCTCGCGGCTCTCGCCGTCGGCCAGGTGCACGTCGACCAGCGTCATCCTGCCCTCGGTGACCGTGCCGGTCTTGTCCAGGACGATGGTGTCGATGCGGCGGGTGGACTCCAGCACCTCCGGCCCCTTGATCAGGATGCCGAGCTGTGCGCCCCGGCCGGTGCCGACCAGCAACGCCGTGGGCGTGGCCAGGCCGAGCGCGCACGGGCAGGCGATGATCAGCACGGCCACCGCCGCGGTGAACGCCGCTCCCGCGCCGTTGCCGGTGCCGAGCCAGAAGCCCAGCGTGCCCACCGCCAGCGCGATCACGATCGGGACGAAGATGCCCGACACGCGGTCGGCCAGCCGCTGCACCTCGGCCTTGCCCGTCTGGGCGTCCTCGACCAGCTTGGCCATCTGGGCGAGCTGCGTGTCCGCGCCGACCCGGGTGGCCCGCACCACCAGCCGCCCGCCCGCGTTCACGGTCGCGCCGGTGACGGCGTCGCCCGGACGCACCTCGACGGGCACGGACTCACCCGTCAGCATCGAGGCGTCGACCGCGGAGGCCCCCTCCTCGATCACGCCGTCGGTCGCGATCTTCTCACCCGGCCGCACGACGAACGTGTCGCCCGCCTTGAGCTGCTCGACCGGCACCCGCCGCCCGTCGGCCAGCTCGACGTCCTTGGCGCCCAACTCCATCAGGGCGCGCAGCGCGGCCCCCGCCCGCCGCTTGGAACGCGACTCGAAGTAGCGTCCGGCCAGGATGAACGCGGTCACCCCCGCCGCGGCCTCCAGGTAGATGTTGCCCGAACCGTCGGTGCGCTCGATGGTCAGCTCGAACGGGTGCGTCATGCCCGGCGTGCCCGCCGTGCCGAAGAACAGCGCCCACAGCGACCAGCCGAGCGCGGCCAGCGTGCCGATGGAGATCAGCGTGTCCATGGTCGCGGCGCCGTGGCGCAGGTTCGTCCAGGCGGCCTTGTGGAACGGCCAGCCCGCGTAGACGACGACCGGCGCGGCCAGCACCAGCGACAACCACTGCCAGTTCGTGAACTGCAGCGCCGGGACCATCGCCATCGCGATCACCGGCACGCTCAGCGTGACGGCGGCGATCAGCCGGTCGCGCAGCGGACGCAGCTCGTCGGCGGGCTCGGCCTGCTCCTCCCGCTTCTGGACGACCGGGAGCGCGGCGGTGTACCCGGCCTTCTCCACCTCGCTGATCAGCGCCTGGGGGTCGAGCCCGTCCGGAAAGGTGACCTTCGCCTTCTCCGTCGCGTAGTTGACCGTCGCGGTCACGCCCTCAAGCTTGTTCAGCTTGCGCTCGATGCGGTTGGCGCAGGACGCGCACGTCATTCCGCCGATCGTGAGCTCGACGGCCTTTTCCTCGGTGAGGGAAGACATCACCTCTCCTTTCTCAGCGTCTCAGTGCTTTTGGGTGGCCTTGGGGGACGGCGGTTCCGCGTCGCCCTGCGTGGCGCGCACCGTGAAGTCCGCGGTACGGACCTCGTCCCCGTGCTTGAAGTCGAGGAACAGCCGGTAGTCGCCGATGCTCGGCACCTCGGCGTAGAAGGTGATCTGCGGACCGGCCTTCTCGCTCTGCTCGGGGTGCACGTGCAGGTAGGCCAGGTCACCGGCGCGGAGGGCGACCAGGTGGCCGTACGCGCCCAGGTAGGGCTGCAGGTCGGTGACCGGCTCGCCGTCTTTGCTCACCGAGAGGGTGAGCTTGCTCGCCCGCCCGGGGACCAGGTCTCCGTCGAGGCTCACAGTGTAGTCGCCGGCCTTCGAGGAGCGGCTCGCCTCGGGCAGCGGCTTCGGACGGTAGTCGCCGGCCGCCTGCAGGTCGGCGCCGAGCGTCAGCTTCTCACCGCCGGTCGGGACGAAGTCGGCGAAGGCCCGGTACGCGCCCGCCTCCGGCAGCGTCAGCCCTACCGACCAGATGCCGTCGGGGGTCATCTCCGGATGAAGGTGGAGGAAGGTGGTCAGGTCGCGGGAGACGACGATGAAGTGCAGCTTCTTGTCGTGTTCCACCTGGTAGGCGGTTACCGGGCGGCCGTCCGGGCCGGATACCGCGAAGCGGAAGTCGGTGGCCTTGCCGGTCTCGATCGGGGTCAGGGGGTTGAGGGTGTATCCGTCCTGCGACACTTGCAGCCCTCCGGGGGTGTCGCCGGACGTCTGCTCCTGGCCCTTCTCGCCTTCGCTCTTCTCGCCTTCGTGGCCCTGTTGGCTTTCATGGCCCTCTTGGCCCTTGAGGGCGTCTTGGCCTTCGTGCCCCTCTTGGTTCTCTTGAGCCTCCTGGCTCTCTTGGCCCTCCTGGCCATCTCGGCCCTCCTGGCCCTTCGCCATGGCGGTGTGGCTCTGTGTCGGCGGGTCCTGGGCCACTGGGCCGACCGCCCGGCCCACGCCCAGGGCCCCGCCGAAGACGACGGCGAGCCCCAGGGCGTAGGAGCCGAGCTTGGCGGCGGTGTTCATGACTGCCCGACCAGCTCGTATCCGGCTTCCTCGACCGCGGAGGCGATCTGGGACTCCTCGACCTGGCTCTCGCTGGTCACGGTGAGCCGGCCGCTGGCCAGGTCGACCTCGACGCCGGTGACGCCGGCCACGCCGCTGACCTCCTCCTTCACCGAGCTCACGCAGTGGCCGCAGGTCATGCCCTTGACGGTGTAGGTGGCGGTGCTCATTACGGTCTCCTTCAACGCGTTTCCGGTTCCTGCCGAATACTCTAACACTGTACCCCCCTAGGGTATTTCAGAGGGTATGAGATCCAGCTCACGGTTTTTCGCGCACGGACGTCCCGCGCCTCCGGTCCCCATGGCGGCCCCCACCGCGTTGCCCGGAAAGGCATCCTGAAACCGCCGGAGAACCGCCGGAGAACCGTCGGAGAACCGCCGGAGAACCAGCCCCCTCCGGACGCGCCTTCCCGGTCATGGCGGACGTCCTCGTGGGGACGCAGTCCGGCGACCCGCCGACCTCCCGGCCCAGCGAAGTACGAGCTCGCCCAGCACCCCCTCGGCAACGCGACGCCGATGTCGAACGCGTCCCGCGATCACCATGAACTGGACGGCGGGGGGATGTAACATACCTGCGGGGGTATACCGCGCGCGCAGGACGTCCGGATATTTGGCATGATCGGGATGTTGTCCGAAGTGATTGGCAGGTTTGCCCAGGACGGGATGGAGACAGGCCGGGGTCGAAGAGGGTGATCCAGGCCGAGCTGAAGGCTCGTTCTACGCACAAGCCGCACATCAGGTTCGTGCGCAACACAAGGAGCGCAGCCATCCCTTGCTAGGCTGCATGTCAACCGTTGGGTCTCACCCCGGCAGGTGAGACCGTCGAAGAAGTGGGGTCACACCGTGAAGAAGCTGCTCGTTCTGGCGCTGATCGCCCTTGGGGGATTGCTGATCTGGCGTAAGGTGCAGGCCGACCGCGCCGAGCTCGATCTCTGGACCGAGGCGACCGGCAGCGAGAACTAACCGACCGGCGAGGCGATGAGTGACGTCGTCCCCATCGAGCTGGCGTGCCTGGACCTGGCAGGCACCACAGTCGGTGACATCGCCATGGTCGAGCGCGCCTTCGCCGAGGCGATCGCCACCCAGGGCATAGTGCCCGGGACCGGAGCGTACGCGCGTGCCATGGTTCACGTGCACCGGTCCCGGGGCTGTCCCAAGATCGATGTCTTCCGGGGCATCTTCCCCGGCAACGAGGCCCAGGCCCAGGCGGCGAACCTGACGTTCGAGCGCTCCTACGAGGGTGCGCTGGAACGTGCCGGACTGGAGCCCATGCCCGGGGTCCTGGAGATGCTCGACAAACTCCGCGGCACCGGGGTCAAGCTCGCCCTGATCACCGGTTTCAGCCGTACGACGCTCAGCCGCGTGCTCGGCGTCCTCGGCTGGCACGACAAGGTCGACCTGGCCATCTCCCCGGAGGACGCGGGCGGCCGCGGCCGTCCCTGGCCGGACATGGTCCTGCACGCCGTGCTGCGACTCGGCGTGGCAGACGTACGGCACGTGGCGGTCGTCGGCGACTCGGAGAGCGACATGCTCTGCGGGCGCCGGGCCGGAGCCTCCGTGGTGGCGGGGGTGATGACCGGCGTGCACAGCAGAGAACGGTTGCTCAAGGGCGGCGCCACGCACATCCTGGACTCCATCGCGGACTTCCCAGGCCTGGTGCTGAGCGACGACCTCGGGACGACGCGGGTGGCTTCCCCGGCCCGGTAAGCTATCTTCGTCGAAGGGGCCTTAGCTCAGTTGGCAGAGCGCCTGCTTTGCAAGCAGGATGTCAGGAGTTCGAATCTCCTAGGCTCCACCAGCCCAAACGCCGCTTCTCTGATCATGGGAAGCGGCGTTCGTGCCATTAACGTGCCATTAGCCTTTGGCGATCTTCTTTTGTTCGGCTTCTACGCGGGCGCTCAGCGCGTTGGCGATTCTCTGGTCCGCGTCGCGGGTGGCGTGCTGATAGATCAGCGCCGCTCGGTCACTGTCGTGTCCCATGCGCGCCTTCAGGTCGGCCAGGCATGGCCTCTCCGCTTAATTCGCTTGTACGGTCACCGCTGCTCGCGGCGCGTGAAAGATCAAGCGCAGTATGAAGGTGTCCAGGGTGAACATGTCGGTGCCATCCCAGTCGAACTGCCCGACCTGGCCCGGCGGGGCATCAGGGAAGGCGGCCACACAGTCGTGGCCTTCCTGGTCCTCGATCCATTCGACGAGGCGGACGTCTTCGAACCGGAAGACCACGACAGGTGTCTTCGACAGTTCGGGTGGAGTCCACTGTGGGGCGTAGATGAACTCCAGTTCCAACATCGGCGGCCTGCCGGGCTTGTAGGTCAGGCGCCTGAAGTCGGTGTCGTGAAGGTAGACGTGGGCACCCTCCTCGGTCCAGAACTCGTACAGCCCTCCCGGGGAAGTGACGCCACGATGCTTGTCCTTGGTCACACCGGCGAACTCGGTCACTGACATGAGGACATAGTCCTACGGCCCGGGACGATCTCGCAGGTCCCGGCGCAGTGGTGACAGCAGTGCTGACAGCAACTCCACACACACGAAAGCCCAGGTCGTTGGCCTGGGCTTTCGTGTAGCTGCTGCTCGGCTGGACTCGCTTCACTCCGTCGGAAGTCGGTCTGTCCATTCGGCGTCGATTGTCACGCCGCCGCTTTGGGTGAAAGCGACTCCTCCAGTGAGGGGAACCCAGACGGGGGTGTTGCGAACCCTTGCGGTGTCCGGATCCACGACCACTGTGCCCTCACCGGGAGCCAGCGGGATCTTGAGGCGTCGCCCCCCGTCAGCCTCACCGAGGTCCACGACCCCAGGTTGTGAGGCGAGCGCTCGGTAGGCGGCGGCGCGGACTTGAGGTGAGACCGGCGCCTCACTGATCAGCGAGATCAACGCTTGTATGGCGAAGCCGTCCTGCTCGGCGGTGCTTGGCGATCCTGCGCCGGTGCGGATATCGCTTTGGGTGACAGCCGACAGTAGCTGGGAGTACAGGGCGCTCTCGTCGGTAGGCAGTCGCCGCAGCTCCTGGAAGCTCATGCGCAACGGCCCCACCGCGAACGGCTGGGGCTTTCCAGGGAACTTGAAGAGTTTGCCCTCACCCTTCAGCCCATTGCTTTTGAGCCCCATCCCTTCGCCTTTGAGCCAGAATTGACCGTCGCGCCGGTACCAATACTCCGCTTTCGGAGATCCCTCATGGGTGACGGTGATGTGCCAGTACGTGCCGGAGCCTTCAGGGGTGTGCTCTGCTGTGCTGGCGGCCACGAGCAGGATGTCCCTTGCGCTTCTGATCGACGGTTGGGAGTCGTCGAAACGGCTGGGCACGATCACGAGTGCGGCGGTGATGGTCACGGCAGCGGCTGGGATCAAAAGCCACCGTGCTCGTCGCTGAGGGGCGCGGCGGTACATGCTGGAACGGAGCTGTTGGCGTCGCCGGGCGATCACATCGGGAGATGGGTCGGGCTTGGCGAGCAAGGGACGGATCTCGCGCAGGTCATCCATGGTTGTCCTCCTTGGCCATCGCCTGGTGAATCTTCTTGCGAGCACGGTTGAGTCGGGAGCCGACGGTTCCATAGGAGATGCCGAGGGCATCGGCCACCTCCTGGTGCGTGAGCTCCGCCAGGTAGATCAGCGTCAGCACGTCGCGTTCGCCCCCGTTGAGTGTGGTTAGGGCCTTGGCCAGGCGGGTTCCCATACGTTGTGCCGCAACGGAGTCGACCACACGGTCCTCATGGCTGTCGGCGGGAGGCTCGGCGCCCGTACGGGCCAGCGCCCGGTAGTGGCGCGCTTCCTTGCGTCGGTGGCGGGCGATGAGGTTCGTGGCGATGCCGAACAGCCACGGTCGTATCCCTCCGCGGGGGGGGTCGAAGCGTTCCCGGTCACGAAAGGCCAGGCAGAACGTCTCGGCCGCGATGTCCTCTCCGGCCTGGACATCGAGGCGGCCGGCCACGTATAGGTACACCTCCCGGAAGTAACGGTCGTAGACGGCCGTGAACTCCTCCGCATCCAGCCGGAATCGGGCGACGAGTTCGTCGTCATCCACTTGCTCGCACGTCTCGCTCGTCACGCTCTCACCCTCTTGCGAACGGTTGTTGCTCTCCCTTCGCCGCAACCCCTGTCAACTTTCCCGCAGCGCTAGCAGGGGCGGGGGGAGGCTGGTGCATGTGTGGTTGCCTCGGTCTCCGCGTAGATGGCGGTCGTGATCGCCGTGCCATTGGCGTGCCATTAAGGGGGTCAGTAGTGGTCAGTCACGGTCGCTCAGGGAGCCGGCGGTGCAGGTCGAGGCTGTTGTGCTTGAAGATCAGATCGTTTTTGCAGGCAGGATGTCAGGAGTTCGAATCTCCTAGGCTGCACTTTGTAGGTGGGCCGGATACCACCCACCCGGTCTTGGTTGGGTGGTATGGCTGGCTCGTGCTCGCCCCAATGGTCTTCGCCATTGGGGCGCTTTGCGCTCTACGCCTCAGGCGATTCCTAATCGGGCGCCTGGCGGCGCACCCCGCGCCTTCGGTGACTGGTCGCTGGGTGGGCCTGCTACGAACTCCTAACAAAATGATCTAGGAATACTGGTGATCGCCTTCGAGTTGATCACGGTGTGAGGAAGGGCGAGCAGCCCCCGTGGATCGTGCCGGA